>JBNJFX010000008.1:0-117141 GCA_051747245.1 Bacteroidota bacterium | reverse complement strand
ATGGGAAGTTCCTGAATTTAACAGGACTCCAAAACAAAAATTACCTTGAAATGAGTCCTAGTTTTAACTTTTATAAAAGGTAGTTGTGCAACAGCCACGGACACTTGCGCTATTGAGTGCTTTACTAGACATCAAAGTTCGCTATTCGAATGCTAGTTTACCATTTGTGGTCTAACAGCATTTTCTACAAAACCTCATTAATTTTTTAAGATTTGTATCGATAAAAACCACCCCATAGATGTAAAAATGTTATGATGTTTCCTTATTCATAATTATATCAGATTAATGATAACATTGGACTTCAAGCATTTGTTTTAAACACCGATTTAAATATATTGCTATTGTTTAAGAGGAGCAGCTTCTATAAATTCTGCAAAAGTGGCTTTTTGAGAGAAGCCTTAAACACTAGGAGTTGTCTGTGTAATTAAAGGAGTTTAAATTTCGCAAATTACAAAAAATACTTAATTCGTTATTATTGGTATTTGTTTCTATCCTCATGGAATAATAAATTGAAAAAAATAATTTACTTATGAAGTTATTTACCAGAAAATTTCGTTTGCTTATCCTTTTCGTTTCTATAGTGCTAGTAGGCAGTTGTGCGATTGAAGAGGATTCAGCCCAACCTGATTGTAATGGTTGTTCATCGTCTAGTCCGTGGTCAACACCAAATGCATCTTCTTGTTATGCAACGGAGGCAGATTGTGAAGCTGCTGAGGGATCCGGCTGCCAATTATGCGAATAGTGGACTTATGGACTATATGAACTGGAAAGGCAAAATAATTGTAATTATTCTATTAATTATTGGCCATCAGACAGTTGCACAACAGCCGAAACTGATCCTACAGGCTGGCAACACAGGTAGAGTAAATTTGATGGATATTACCACCGACAAAAAGTACTTGGCCAATGCGTATGGGTCCCAGTCAATACACTTATGGGAAATAGACAGAGAAAAGATCTTAAATACTTACCGACATGATGGTCGAGTTACAGCTCTTGCTTTTACAAACGATAATCATCACTTATTAGCCGGAACTACCACTGGCTCTATCTACAGTCGGAAATTCCGAGGGGAAGAAAAAAACTTCCAAATTGTTGCGCATAGTTCTGCTGTTAATGATTTCGATCTTTCTCATAATGATTCATTATTAGTCAGTTGTGGGGCTGACTCTACAGTTAAGGTTTGGGATTTGAATGAAAGATCATTAAAGTTCAAAATTACTGGTGATTATAATCCTTTCCAGAAAATAGCAATCGACTCAGAAAGATCATTGATATATGCAGGAGATTCTTTTGGTAATTTATTGATCTATAATTTTAAAACGAAGGAGGAGGAATATTACAATCAGATCTTAAAAGTTGCTGTTCGAGATATTTCGCTAGATCCGGATAAAAACTTGCTACTACTAGCGGGAGCTGGTGGGAATATTTATCAGGTCAGCCTGGCCCCAGTAGAGATCGAACGAACCATATCATCCTTCGATAATGCAGCCTTCAGCATTTCGGCAACAAAAGATATTGTAGTAAGCACCGGCCGTGATAAGATCAGTAATATCCGTTTATATGATTTCAATAAGCTGGATTCCCTCATCCCTCATCCTCACGACTTTATTAAACAAGAGCCAAAGAGCGATAATTTTCAGTATGGAATATATACTCATTCACGAGCAGGCAGCATGTTGGCGGTTTCTAATGCCAAAAACGAGATTGTTATTTACGACCTTCTGGAAAAGAAAATATCGAAAACTCTGGCAGGCCTAGCGTCCCCTGTTCTTGCCACTAGTTTTTATGATGACAAACTGCTTTTCAGCACCGGGCGAAATTTGGGAAAGCATGACCTTTTGGGTTTTGCCCCCATGGAAAGGAAGGCGGTAGAACAGTCCGTCCAGAAACTATTCCGCATTAGTAATAACGACTTTTTCGGTTATGCTAACTCTGGAGAGCTTCTTGATATCGATCCAAAGGAAATGGATATAAGCACTAAAAAAATGCTAAACAGTTCTCTGAGTTCAAATGAAGTAGAAATTTTACCGCGAGCAGGACTTTTGGTTTATAAAAAGAACGATAAAAAAGTGATTGTCGAAAATTATGTTACAGGCAAGGACAAGAACCTTAGAGTCAAAAAAGTACGTCAGATTAGAAAAACAGAGGATGGCAGCATAATAGCCTTTCTGACTTTAAATAATGATCTTGAGATTTATTCGGCTGAATTAAAGCCGAATTTAATACGAACTTTTAATGACCAACGAATTAGGACCTTTGCTTTAAGCAATGATGGAAAACAGCTGGCTTACCTGTGCGAAAAACCAGATGGAAAGTCTCTTTTAGGTTTTGATATCGCAAGCGGGCAAAAGAAATTTTCCATCCCATTGAGTGACACCACCACTATAGACGAGATGCTATTTTCACCGGATGGTCAACTACTATTTACTTACGCCAGGAGTGTAGGTAAATTCAATCAGCAAGAAGATTATAGTTTGTCGGTTTGGGACTTGCAAAATGGCAGGCTTAAGAAAAGACTGAGTGGCCATAACGGCTTCATCAACCATGTGACGTTTAATCCTTCAAATCAATGGTTGGTTTCATCAGGAATGGACGGAACCATTAGGTTTTGGTCGATGAAAGACCTTTCTGAAAAGCTGTTATTAATTCCCTTAGATGACGGTGAGTGGGTGAGTCTTACCCCAGATGGTCGATTTGATGCCTCTCCCAATGCCATGTCGGAGATTCATTTCATGTTTGAGAACGAAAGATTACCACTCGATCAGATGAAGAAGAACTTTTATGAGCCAAAGCTTGCGGAGAAAATCCTTGGCTATCTCGAGAAGCCCTTCCTTACCGATCTAAGCCATAAGAAATATACACTTTATCCGAAAATTGAATTTCTTAACAATCCAAATAAAGAAGGTGTTTTAAAAATCGGGATGAAGGATCAGGGAGGTGGTATTGGTGCTATCTCAGTAAGTATAAACAATAAAGAAACTGTGGAAGATGCCCGTCAGCTTGCCTCTTACGATAAGGTCAAAAGAGAATTCACTTATATTATCGAGGATCATCCTTTTCTGAAGGTAGGCGAGTTAAACCAGATTACTATTGAGGCCTATAATGAGATAGGCTATAGCATCAGTAATAAACGAAAGGTTTATTTTATAGACAAACGACAGCAGTCAGTTGCCAATACTTCTAGTCTTTTTGCTTTGGTTATAGGTGTTTCTGATTATGGTGGTGATGAACTTGACTTGAAATTTGCAGCTAAGGATGCGCTCGATTTTACCAATGCCCTGAGACTGGGCGCTGAAGATTTCTTAGGCAAAGATAAAGTGCATATTTATCCGCTAAACACAACAGCAGGGGCTGAGCAGCCTACTAAGGAAAACATCAAATATACCTTTGAAAAAATAGCAAAGGTGGCTAAGCCTAATGATATTTTGCTCGTATATATGGCCGGACATGGGATGGATCTTGAAGAAGATGATGAGTTTTATTTTATTACCAAGGAAGCAGAGAAGACTGATGTCGGGAGGCCTGATAGCATCAGAAAAGTGTCTATCTCCACAACGGAATTAGTTAAGATGATCAAACGAGTGCCTGCAATTAAGCAGTTACTCATCGTTGATGCTTGCCACTCTGGTAGTTTGCTGAATTCTTCTTTTAACGAAAAGGGGGAGTTGAATGCAGAAAGCATTAAGGCTCTGGAGTTCTTAAAAGACCGTACGGGCACCTTTGTTCTTGCAAGTTCGGAAGGAAAAGAGGTGAGCTATGAATCGACCATTTTAAATCAGGGTGTATTGACATATAGTTTACTTTTCGGCTTGAAGGGTGCCGGTCTTTATGACGGTGAACTCGTTGATGCAAAAAACCTTATTAATTATGCTTCGCGCAAAGTACCTTCTCTAGCGGAAGACATTGGCCAGTCTCAGCAGCCAGTTATTAAGATGCCACCAGGACAGACTTCTTTTCAGTTTGGACGCCTATCTAACAAAAAAAGACAGGAAATTTCACTTGAATCAACTAAATCTGTTGTGGTTCGAAGTCATTTCCACAAAAAGCAAACGCTCTACGATGATTTACATATATCTGAGCAGTTGGATGAGAAGATAAGAGAACTGCGTAATGATAGTAGCCAATCCTATATTTTTCTTGACGAAAATCATTTTAACAACGCTTATTCAGTCTATGGCCATTATCATCACGAAAATGAGAAAAAGTATGAGATCGTTTACAAGATATTTAAAGATGAACGGTCAATTTTTGAGTCTTCGGTTAAGTCTTATAATCTTGACCATGCATTAGATGAAATTGCCTTAAGGTTGACTAAGGTTATTTCAGAAGATTCAAACTAACAACATTGCGTTCTTAACACCATATTTTATAACCCGATGAGGTTAATTAATTCTAATACTGTGAAATAGTGATTTAAAACTAAGCCAATAATTGATAGTGTGATTGCAGTTATTCCTAATATATCACAAATTGTATGTTCTTATCTGGAATGTAGTGTCAAATTTTAATTCCATTTATCTCAAAATTACTTAAATCGGTCATAGTTTAGTATTTAAATAGCAACATGCGTTTTGCTGCGCAACCCGCGCTAGTGTGAGGTTAATATAATCCTCTAATGAAATATTTAACAGCTCAATGGGCACAAGCGACACGATTACGCCCAATTTTATTAAGTTAAGCCAGTTTACTGGTTATAAATCTATATTTATCTATAAATAAGAAATTTTCTTTACTTGATTCTTATTTCTTCGCCTATGGTTGTGCCTGCCTGTGCAGACAGGTCTTCACAACCATATAAAATAGCAGGTACCTAGGACACAAATGCGGGCAGATAAAGGATGAGGAATTCACTCACTTAACGATATTGCGCTTGCGCCAGTAGGGGGGATATGGATTAGCAAGTATTATTAACCCTCAGTAAAAAAAGCCCACAAAAAGATTACTTTTTATGGGCTTTTAAAATGAAATACTGTCTAAAGAATAAATTACTTCAAAATAGACCTACTGATTACCAGTTTCTGTATTTCAGAAGTTCCCTCACCAATTGTACATAGTTTAGAATCTCTATAATACTTTTCTACTGGATAGTCTTTGGTATATCCGTATCCACCAAAAATCTGTACTGCCTCCACTGAGTTTCTTACTGCTACTTCAGAAGCATAATATTTTGCCATTGCAGATTCTTTAGTAACACTTTTTCCTTTGTTCTTTAAATCTGCTGCTTGGAATGTCAATAATTTAGCTCCTTCCAATTCAGTTGCCATGTCTGCCAGTTTAAAAGCAATGCCTTGAAAACTTGATATCGGTTGGTTGAATTGATGTCTTTCTTTACTATATGCCAATGCAGCTTCATAAGACCCTTCAGCAATTCCTAATGATAAGGCTGCAATAGAAATTCTTCCTCCGTCTAAAACTTTCATCGCTTGAATGAAGCCCTCACCAACATTTCCTAGCATATTATCCTTATGAACTCGGCAGTCTTCGAAAATCATTTCTGCCGTTTCGGATAAACGCATTCCTAATTTATTCTCTTTTCTGCCGCCTTTAAAACCTTCGGTTCCATTTTCCACAACAAAAGCAGTCATTCCATGTGAATCGCCTTTTTCTCCGGTTCTAACAATCACTACGGCAATATCTCTTGAAATACCGTGCGTAATCCAGTTTTTAGCACCATTGATTACCCAATAATCACCGTCTTGAACAGCTGTGGTTTTCATATTTCCAGCATCGGAACCTGTGTTTGGCTCAGTTAATCCCCAAGCCCCAATCCATTCTGCAGTGGCTAATTTTGGCAACCATCTTTTTTTCTGTTCGTCATTGGCAAACTGTAGAATATGACCCGTACATAATGAATTATGTGCAGCCATGGATAAACCAATGGAAGGATCTACTTTTGAAAGTTCCATAATGGCAGTCACATATTCCTCATAACCAAAACCTGAACCGCCATATTCCTGAGGAACTAATACCCCCATTAAGCCTAAACCACCTAGTTTTTTCATCACATCCACAGGGAAGTGTTGTTCTTCATCCCATTGATCACGATGTGGGGTAATTTCTTTTGCTCCAAAATCACGCACCATTTGTGCAATCATTTCTTGGTTCTCATTCAATCCAAAATCCATAAATATTTAATTAGTCGTTTCCTGAAATAATTTCAAAGATAATCAAGTTTGCATTATTTACCCAACTAACATTAGTTAGGCAAAAAAGGTTGTAAAAATAAACCTGCGGAATAGCCTCTATTAGTTATTTGCTTAAAGCTTGATTTACCTAATTTTGGGTATTTACAATCTCTAATCTTATGCTCAGCTTTGTTCTATCATCAATATTTCACGTTTTACATCAAACGGATTAAAATATGAGGCGGCTTATATTATTGTTCTTCTTTTTTCTGCAACTATCAATTTTGGTTTCGCAGGATTTATTTTATCAAAATGATAATGAAGAGGAAAATAATATAAATGCTAATTCTGATAGTGTTAGTATACAAAATTATTTGCGATCAACAAATGCATTAGCCATTGAGTTTGATAATTATGATGCGGTGAATCCTTATTATAAAATCCAAGCTAAAAACGGGCGATGGACATTGTTTAACCAGAATCATATCGCTGTAAATCAAAAAGCCTACGATTTTATAAAACTACCCTCGGCAGCAAACAAATACTTTGGATTTACTTTGGCAAGAAAAAAAGGCAAAGAGGCTGTTTTAATGCTAAATGGTTCGGATAAAGTAAAATTTAAATACAAAAAGATTATATATGTTAATGAAGAGCAAGCTCTCGACAGCATTTTAAATAATGATTCTAAATTTGCCTATGTTCCAGAACCTATACTACTAGCTAAAAAGCGAAAGAAATGGGGCAGATTAAGTATAGCTGGCGATGAAATATTTATTTCAGAGCCCTTTATTTTTAATGAAGCTGAAAATGTCCCTAAAACAAATTGGAAAGTTGATCAATTAGAGGAAATAGTAGAATTAAGGAAAAAAGAAAGATTAGATTTAATTAAACCCTTGCCACATAGAAATAATTACCTGAAGGGAAGACATAAAAGATCAAAAAAATGGGGCCTTTACTTTAAGGAAGACAATTATTTTGAAGTGGTTCCACCAGAATATGATAGTATTCTTATACATCAACACGAAATAGTTTATGAAGTTTGGAAAGAGGGAAAGGTAGGATTTTACAATAATGATGGCAATTTAGTGCAAGAAGCCATTTTTGACGATTTCAAATTCATTAGTCTTTCAAAAAATCATGCATCTGCGCTTAAATTAGAAGGCAATTGGCAATTATATCATAATTATGAAAACAGGAAATTATTTGATTTAAAAGCAGAAGATTTAGATGTACTCATAAAAAAGTGGCAAGATTTAAATGGCCAATAAAAAAATTATTCTTCAATTTCCACAAACTCATAAGCTCCAATATCAGGAGCATCTCCACGAGATTCCCCTTGAATATCAGTGGATATTTCAGTTGATAAGGCTGCATCTATTGCAGGTGAATCTTCTCCTAAGCGAAAATCTTCATTTCCAATTTCTACAAAAGAAGGTTCTTGGTTTCTAATTGAATTGTTCTCACTAAGTATTTCAATGCTGCTGCGGAATAAATTATGAGAAAAAGAAAAGTTTAAATTCCCTTCTTGCTGCTCAAAAAATTGAATCTCATCCGTAATTCTACCATAAATGATGTTATTCAATAATTGAACTTCCAGTGGGGCTAAAATTTCATTTTCACTGTTATCTAGCGCAAAGTCGGAAAAGAAAGCCGCGGGATCTTCCCTAGTTGTATTTAAGTAATTGGCAATCGTGCAATGTGTATAAAAAGCACTCCCGCCCCCTGTATGGGAAACAGTGCTAGAAGCAGTATTGTAAAAAACCGAATTTACAGCCGCAAAATCACTGTTTAAGGAAATTACCGATGAAATTGCCATATTTCCCACAAAGCAATTTTCCATAAATATGTCTGGCTCATTATCAGGATTGAAGATGTTTAAATTAACTCCGAACAGAGCATTTTTAATAGTGGCATGTTTAAAGTAATTGTTTTTACTATCCTCAAGAAACACAATGCCTCCCCATTGACCAGGCGAACTAGCAAAAGGCTCGTCCAATCTTTCATTTGTGAATACTATTGGGTTTTCAAGATTTCCCTCTACTTGCAAGCTTCCATTTACTAATATAAAGGTTTCCTTTGCACTATAAATTTTTGTTCCGGGTTCAATGCTAAGCACACATGAAGAATCCACTTGAATAATGCCTGACAATACATAAGGTTTATCAGCATCCCATCTCGTGTTACAATCCAAAACTGAATCCGAAAGATAATTTGCATTTTGACCCCAAGCTTCAAACACTACTGATTGAGCATTATTGTTATTTATGATTTCCATATAATCCCTTATCACAAAGGGATTGTTTTCATCGCCTTGATCTATATTGGCTGAGACCAACAAAAGCAAACTGTCCTCAGCTAATAAAAGCTGGTCTGAAAAACTTGATTGAGTCCTTCCATTTAAGGTTAATTGAAAAGCTTTATTTTGGTTTTTTAATTCAATGGATGAAATGTTTACTGCCTTATTGCTAGGGTTTATAATTTTCAATCTTTTGGTAATACTAAGCCTTTCTGCAAATAGCGTGTCAAATTGCAAGGTGTCTGTAGAAAAAGTGAAATTTACAGGCTCAGAAGTTGGTTCTGGCTCATAGGAGCAAGAAGCAAATCCTAAAATTAGTATACCACAAAAAGCAAATAAAAAGCCCTTATTGACCTGCTTCATCCAATTTGCTGGCATTTTCTGCAATTTGTAAATTTTCGATAAGGTCTTCAATTTCACCATTCATGATATTTGGTAAATTATGAACTGTATAGTTAATCCTGTGGTCTGTAACCCTTCCTTGCGGATAATTGTATGTTCTTATTTTATCTGATCGGTCACCACTGCGCACTATACTTCTTCTTTGTGCGCCTACTTCTTCATTTTGTTTAGCTAATTCTATTTCATACAAACGAGAGCGCAAAACCCTTAGTGCTTTATCAAAGTTTTTAATTTGAGATTTTTGATCCTGACAAGTTACCACAATTCCAGTTGGTTCGTGGGTTAAGCGAACAGCTGAATAAGTAGTATTTACGGATTGACCTCCGGGCCCCGAAGAACAATAAGTGTCTTTTCGAACATCATTCATATCCACTTCAACTTCCACATCATCAATTTCAGGCAAAACTGCTACTGTTGCGGCTGAGGTATGCACCCTTCCTTGGGTTTCAGTTGCCGGTACTCTTTGAACCCGATGAACACCGGATTCATATTTCATTGTTCCATAAGCATTTTTACCTGTTACGGTACTTATTATTTCTTTATATCCTCCTGCTGTACCAAAAGTCAAATCTAGTACCGTCAAGTTTAATCCATTTTTATCGCAAAAACGTTGGTACATTTTGAAAAGATCACCCGCAAAAATGGCGGCTTCATCTCCACCCGTTCCAGCACGGATTTCCAAAACGGCATTTTTAGAATCATTGGGGTCTTTAGGGATCAACATTTTTTTCAGCTCATCTTCCAGCTTTTCTTTTTCAGGCTTCAACTCTTCCCATTCCATTTTGGCCATTTCCCTGAACTCAGGTTCCTTTTCGTTTTCAAGAATGTTTTTTGCTTGCTTAATGTCATCTAGCACTTTGGTGTATGCGTCATAAACCTCCACAACTTTTTCCAAATCAGCATATTCCTTACTAAGTTCAGTAAATTTTTTCATGTCCGCCATTGCATCAGGTTGAACCATTAGTTGGCCCACTTCCTGAAAGCGTTCTTTCATATGTTCTAATCTATCTAACATCAAGCAATCAATTTATATGTGCAAAACTACTAAATATTAATCAATAGATTAAAGCTTGAAAACTATCATATTTTATTTGAGAGAAGAGTTGTCTAGCTGATTCAAAGATTTTTCACTATGGTTCAGCGATTAATACTTCTTTTTTCACTGAAAAATGACTACTTTTTCACTTTAAAAATAAAATAGTAGTAGGTTAATTTATACTTGATAATATAACTTGCATAAAAAATTAAAAAATATAGATCTTTATTTACCGATGCATCAGTTAAAATTCATTGTCATATTATTTGTTTTCCTTTTTGTAACAAAGGATAGCATCGCCCAAGAACAGAACTATCGGTTCCACAAGGTGTTTTTTTATAGTTTTACTAAATATATTGAATGGCCTGAGGAAAAAAAGAAAGGCGATTTTATAATAGCCGTGTTGGGAGATTCCGAGATTACTCCCTTATTAAAAGAAATGGCTGAGATTAAAAAGGTTGGGGATAGAAACATTAAAGTCGTTCAACTTGAAAAGGTAAAGGGGGAGTTTTATCATATATTATTTGTGCCCTCAGCACAAAACCAAAATTTTTCTTCCGTCAAAAATACTTTAAATAATCAGCCTTGTTTATTGGTAACAGAGTCCGAAGGCATGGCTAGAAACGGTTCTATGATAAATTTTAAAGATGTAAATGGAAAATTAAGATTTGAAGTAAATTCAAAAACATTACAGGGTTCTGGCTTAAAAATGTCCCAAGAACTTATGCGTTTTGGAGAAGAAATAAATTAAACATTACATAAAGCCAGATGTAGAATTATTGGATTAAATTTATATTTCAATAATTTTCATTAAGTTTATTAAAGAATAATTTTTAAAGGCCAAAAGATGAAAAACTTTCGATTTACGATTGGTAATAAAATACTAGGTGGGTTTATCACCTTAATTCTAATTTTTATTGTGTATGCAGGTATTACTATTTTTACTGTATCCCAAAATAGTAATTTAACCTCCACTAATTCCAATGTAATTAAGCCTTCGTTAACCAGTATTAAAGATTTTAACCTCTTGATTATAAAATCAAAAATGCTGGTAACCAATTGGGTTTATCTTCAAAGCAATGATACTGATAAAGAAAGCTTGGAAGCTATTCACGAAGAGGAATATCCTGCTATGAAAGACAAGATAAGTACTCTGATGGAAAACTGGGAAGATGAAGAGCAAAGACTTGAAATGGATACGGTTTTTACAGAGTTTGAAGGCTTGCTGGATGTTCAAAAAGAAATCATGGAAAGTTTGGTGACTTTTGAGGATTACGAGGATCCAATTGTAAAATTTATGGCATCGGAATCCATTGAAAGGGAAATTATTCCTAGAACAGATTCTGTTATTATTCACCTAAATGAAATATTGGTTGAAAAACAAAATGAATCTGAACAGTATGAAGCAGAAGTTTTAGAATCCTCAAATAGTTTAAAAAACACTTCTATCATTTTGGGTGTAATTTTTGTGCTTTTAGGATTGATCGGGGCCTTCTGGTTGGCTTCCTCTATTACAAGGCCTGTTAATTATATTAAAGACATTATTGTTAAATTAGGAAAAGGAATTTTACCTGAAAATAATAACAGGAAATTTGGCAACGATGAAATTGGTGAAATGGCCGTAGCTGTGAGTCAACTAGTTGATGGACTAAAGGAAACCTCCTATTTTGCTGAAAACATTGGTAATGGTAAATATGATTCAGATTATGAGCCATTAAGTGAAGAAGATGTATTAGGAAATGCCTTGATAAACATGAGAGGCAACCTAAGAAAAGTAGCGGAGGAAGATAAGAAAAGAAACTGGACAACAGAAGGATTGGCCATGTTTGGAGATATCTTAAGAAAGAATAACGACAATATTTCCCTCCTTTCGGATGATATTATTTCTAGTCTAGTTAAATATACCAAGTCTAACCAAGGTGGAATTTTTGTTATTAATAAGGAGGAAGAAGACGATCCATTCTTAGAACTAACTGCATGTTATGCCTGGGATAAGAAAAAATACTTGGAGCAAAAGATTTATGAAGGAGAAGGTTTAACAGGTCAGGCCTGGTTAGAAGGGGAGACTATTTACATGACCGAAGTTCCACAGGATTATGTAATGATTACCTCAGGTCTAGGTGAAGCTAATCCTAACAGTATTTTAATTGTGCCATTGAAAGTAAATGAAGAAATCTATGGTATTATAGAATTGGCTTCTTTCAATGAGTTTGATGAGCACGAAAGAGAATTCGTTGAGAAGATTGCTGAGAACATTGCTTCAACCATTTCCTCTGTTAAAATCAATGAAAGAACTTCTAAATTATTGGAAGAATCTCGTGAAATGACCGAACAGATGCGATCACAAGAAGAAGAGATGCGCCAAAATATGGAGGAACTGCAAGCCACCCAAGAGGAAATGGAACGCGGACAACGAGAACGGGAGGATAAAGAGAAAATCATCAATTACACCAATATGATGATAGAATTAGATGGTTCTTTCTTTATCAATAGCATTAATAATATTACTTCTGATAAATTAGGATATTCATCTTCTGAATTGAATGGGTCGGAGATTTCAAAAATTATTGAATCTAAAGATACATTTAAGTCAATGAAGGCATCATTAGAAGCAGGTAAAACTTGGTCTGGCGTTATCAAATTGAAAAACAAAGAAGGTGAAATAGTAAATACGCAATTCTCATGCGGCCCATTAAGCAGCCAAGATTCTGGCGGAAGCAGTTTCTTAATGATAGGAGCGGTAGTTTCAAATGAAGAATTAATATAATATGTCGTTCTCTACCAAATTATCATTTGCTGTGTTTTTTATGATAGTTTGGGCTTGTGGTTTTTCAACCGAAAAAAGAAGACCCAAACAGATTGAGGACACACATGAAAACAGAGAAGTAAAAAGAGTTTCTGAAGCTGACATCATTAATAAAACAAAAAAGCTTGGAGATTCCATTACAAAACATGCCACTGGGGTTTTCATGGGTAAAATATCCGAAAAATATGCTGAAGGTGGTTATGAAGCAGCTGCTAAATTTTGCAGTATGAACGCTTATCCACTTACTGATAGTTTGGCAAATGAATACAAAGTGTTTTTAAAAAGGGTGAGCAATAAAAATAGAAATCCTGAAAATACTCCATCTGATTTAGAAAAGCAGGTTTTAGAAGCTTATGAATATTCGGTTGAACAGGGGGATAAATTAGGGGCAAATGTTCAATTCATCCGTCCTGGAGACACCATTCTTTACAATAAACCTATCCGAATTCCTTCTGAGCTTTGCTTAAACTGCCATGGAAGCCCAAGTCAAATTTCTGATGAGGTTCAAGCTGTTTTAAAAGAGGAATACCCAAATGATAAAGCTACGGGTTATAAAGTAGGAGACTTAAGAGGAATGTGGAGTCTCAAATTTCTGAAAAAAGAAATAGTTCAAGGATTATAATTCTAATATTTCTATCCGCTTTTTAGGGGGGTGAAAGAATTTTTTACTCCTATTATAAAAATTGAATTGAAGCAGAAACTCATTCATCAATTTTATCAGGATTACCAAGATAAGCTAATCAAGTTTGCCTTTGCATTAATGCGCTCTCAGGAAAATGCCGAAGAAGCCGTGCACAATGTTTTTCGCAAACTCTGGGACTCTGACAAATTATCAGAAATAAAGAACCCTTATCCATATCTCATTCAATGTACGAAGTATGAATCCTACGCCATTCTTGCTAAAGAAAAAAAGGAAAAGGAAGTCAATCTTCGTTTTCTCAAAACAGAAGCTGAAGAGAAAACTCCATCGGAAAATAATGAGGATAAATTAGTGCAGTTGCGAAAAGCGATCCATACTCTTCCACCAAAGTGCAAAGAAATCATGTTGCTAAAAGTGGATGATGGTTTAACTCATCAAGAAATTTCTGACTATTTAAAGGTTAGTGGAAAGACAGTGGAAAACCAAGTGACTATTGCCATCAAAAAAATTAGAAATTATTTAAACAAAAATTAGGGGTAGAGGAAGAATTCTTACTCTATCAAATAGAATTAATAAAATGGAAAAATCATATTCAACAATATGGAACTATTTAGAGGGTAAACTATCAACTGAGGAGGAGGAAGAGTTGATGGATTGGATAGGAGAATCTGAACGAAACACAGCTTTTTTCAATCAGGTTATCCATGATTTCAATGAAGTTAACACTCCTTCTTCTGCCCGTTACACAAATTGGTACTGGGCTGCTGCAAGTATTGTATTAATTATTTCCTTATCAATATGGGTTTTCCATTCATATAATTCTGAGACTCCAGCTCAAAATTTTGTGTTATCAGATGGGAGTGAAGTGACCATAAGTAAGAATTCAAATTTTGAATATGATTCCTTAAGTTTTGAGTCTACCAAATGGATTAAGATAAATGGGACTGCCGAAATAAGTACTGCAGCAGATGAGCATTTATTAATTGAAACTCAAAATGGATATTTGATGCTGGAAGGAAACTCGTCTTTACAAATTCAAACCATGCGGCAGAAAGAAATGGAAGTTTTTGTAGAGAAAGGAAATATAAGATGGTTAAACCCATCTGTTACAACAGAGGAATTTTCATTTGCAGGAGGAGAAAAGCTACTCTTCAAAAATGATGGCAAAACAATATTGATGAACAACCACCAAAAATCAAAAAGGAATGTGTTGATTTTTGAAAACTATATGACCCTTTAAAATTTAAGATGATGAAAACTATCAAACTAATAAGCCTTCTATTATTATTAAACACTTTTTCTGTTGTTGCCTTATCTCAATCAAAATGTTCGGATAAGTTATTGGATTATACATCCTCTCTCGATGCCGATTCATTAAATGTTGATTTCAACCTTATTTTATCAATTAAAGCTTATGAAGATATTCCATTTTATGAGGAAATCCAATTCAATTCTTCCCCTAAAAACCCTCAATATTTTTTGATAAAGAAAATTAATCAAGGTGCTTCATTAGGTTATAAGGTTTTTGACTGGGACAATACAGAAATCAAAACAGAAACTGTTGAGCTAGATACAAAAGGAGAATTACTTATTTCATTAAAAAAGCACCAAAGCGGAAATTATAAACTGGTATTGTATTCAAAAAATCCTGATGGAAGCTGTATTAGTTTGTCAAAACTGAAAAGAAAGCTAGCTGGAAACATCAAAATTCCCTCAAGTAAATTGGATCAGCAATCTAAAATAGAATACTTAACATTATTGAAAGAGTACAATCTTGATATAAAAATGGATGATCTCCCTGTAATTAAAGAATATTCTTATGTCTTAACTAAAGGTGGGGATTATTATTTCCATTGGGAAAAAAACAAAAACCTAAAGCTCAAAGTAACAAATGTAAATCGTGAAGAACAAAAGTTAATTCCTTTGAAAGGTGAAAAGCCGCTTTTGAAAATAAGCTGTAAAAAGACAGGAATCTATTATTTTGTTATTTACGCTAAAGAAGCTATTAGTCAAAATGCTACACTTAAACTATATTTTGACGAGCAAAGCAGAAAATCAAACTAAAAAAACTCTTTCATTTTATCTGCTGATTTTAATTGACTTAAATATTCTGCTGAAAGAGGTTTTTCTATATAGTCAATCACTATGTCATAACCTTTAGCCTTTTCCCGATCAGCAGAATTTATAGATGAGGTTAAAATTATTACAGAAACATTGTTGCTCATCCCTTTTTGAATAATATGATCCATAAATTCCCAGCCATTTAATATCGGCATATTAATATCTAATAAAACACAATAGTGTTTGTTAGCATTAAAATAGGTTTCAAAATAATCAACTGCATCTTTACCATTGTAAAAGTTTCTCGGATCTAAATGAAACTCATTTTCTTTTACATAAACCTGATGAAGAAAGACGGTCATATCATCATCATCTACTATTAAGACTTCAAAATTATTTTTAGGTAAAGACATTTTATATTATTTTAACTGTTAGATGAAGCTATAACCCTCTTTTACTTAAATACCCGATCTAAAATACATGGATATAACATCTCCAAAAAAGCGTGCACCAGCAGCACCATGAATATCTTCAGGATTAACATCGGACCCAAATGTATAGGTTTCTAATAATACCTCGGTACTTCCATTTTCGTTCATTTTATTATGCGCATTTACCGAATTAAAATAGGGAACCAGTTGATCATTTTCACTATGATATAACTTTATTGGGCCTTCTGCTTGCCAATCATGAACATCATTATCTGCTAATGCAGCTGAAAACTCACTATTTGGATCATTAATTTCAGCTATAAATTCATCCGTAAATATTTCCTGTGGATTAGTATTGCTTAAAGCAAAATACCCATTGTCCATCACTTCCGTTGCATGCGGCTCTTTTAGATAATAATCCATACCTCTTTGTAAATAAACCCTATCATAAGTATCCATCACCCATAAGTAAAGGCTAATAGAAAAGCCCAACTCTCCTTCAAAGTTGAAAATATAGTCTCCAACTGCCGTTTTATGATAAGCACCTGCTCCCATTGCACTTCTTGTAATTGTAAATACATCACTATGGTTTTCTTCAATGTATTTATGTAAAGCCATGGTAGAATTCCCGCCTTGAGAATAGCCTAAAAGGTATAATTCTTCTTCTTCCGTATCTATATTTGATTTAATTTTCACCTCTAAAAATTCGGCATATTCCCTTGCCGCTACTAGCATGTCGTAGCTAGTGGTAGCAGTAGTTTGTGCATGTTCATAAGGATGAAACATGTCTCCAGTACTTCCATAGCCAATGTAATCTGGGGCTGAAATCAAATATCCATTTGATGCAAAAAGTGCAGCAGATAAATGAATTTCTGCATTATCTTCTGGCAAATAGGATGGTGCCCTGCTTTCTTGATCATTTTGTGGGTTTGGGTCTTTCGCTAAAGTACTGTGCTGAAAACTTGTTAATTTTGAGGAACCACTAACTACTGGAATTAAAATTAAGCCTGATGCCTCTACCTCTGTTCCATCATAGTTTTCCGTCATATAGGTAATTCTATGAGCCGTTATATCGAAATTAATAAATCCACCAGCGGGATTGCTTTCCCCAAATCGATCATTGATTTCATCAGATGAAATGGAGTCTAAAAACTCGTAATTGACCACATGTTGGAATTCAAAATCCTCTTCCATTTCATCTTCCAATTCATTATTATCACAAGCCCAAAAGAAAAGAGGCAGAGAAAAGAAGAAAAATAATCGTAGAAACTTATTAGATTGCATAACTGTGTGTTGTTTTTAAAAATAAAAGCAGGAAAAAAATCAGGCTATTAAAATTATCAAGCAATATATCGAAATAATATAAATTTAACATTATGCTCCTTCAAGAAATACCCAAAAAAGAGGATATACAAGCTGCCGAGAAAAGGATACATGATTACGTACACCGTACGCCTGTATTTACATCTAATCAATTGAATGAAATGTTGGGCGTAAATGTTTATTTTAAATGTGAAAATTTACAGAAAGTTGGAGCCTTTAAAATGCGTGGTGCATCTAATGCGGTTTTATCTTTAAGTAAATCGCAATTGAAAAAAGGAGTAGCTACTCACTCCTCAGGGAATCATGCACAAGCAGTGGCATTAACTGCAAAGCTAGCTAAAATACCGGCTTATATTGTAATGCCACAAAATGCCCCCGAAGTGAAAGTTGAAGCGGTAAAAAAATATGGGGCAGAAATAATATTTTGTGAATCTAATTTAAAAGCTAGGGAAGATGCTTTGCATGATGTAGTCGAAAAAACTGGCGCAACTTTTATTCACCCTTACGATAATTATGATGTGATTGCCGGACAAGCAACTTGCGCCAAAGAAATGATAGAGGATACCGATCATTTAAAAGCCATTTTTGCCCCAATTGGTGGTGGCGGGTTAATGGCTGGCACATTGTTATCTTCTCAGTATTTTGGACATAAAATTCCAATAATTGGAGCTGAACCTCAGGGAGCTGATGACGCCTACAGATCTTGGAAAAGTGGAAAATTAATTCCGATGGAAAATCCAGATACCATAGCAGACGGGCTAAGAACTTCCTTAGGAAAAAGAAATTTCCCCATAATTCAAAAATTTATAAAAGATATAGTTACAGTAAGCGATGCGGAAATTATTGAAGCAATGCGTTTAATATTTAATTATTTAAAATTAGTTGTGGAACCTTCCGGGGCCGTACCATTTGCCTCTATGATAAAAACAGCCGAAAAATATAAAGGTAAAAAAGTTGGGGTAATCCTTTGCGGTGGAAATATCGATTTAAAAAACTTGCCTTTTTGATTTAACGCATTCACCCATTATTTTTAATGATTCATGAGAGTTGTCCACCGCTATTATATCCTCCCAAAAAGAGACCAGAAAAGAAAGTTAGGCTCTTTCATTTTCAATATGTTGATCATTATTGCGGTGATTGTGTTTATGGCGTGGAGCACCAATGTCTGGTTACTTTTAATCTTAATTCAGCCTGTAATCTCGATCTTTTCCTCTTTTATTGACGTCCCAACAGGTAGAAACAAGGGGCAGATTGTCTATTATTCTCCATTATTATTGTCATCGGCAGAAAAAAACAATAGCATTCATTTACATGGGGGCACGCTTTTCGATTATTACTACACCTTAAGTATTGAAAAAAGCGAGTCCCGAAATAAAAAAACCATTTTGTATAGCTATATGGAAGGGTTATTGAATTTGTTAAATAGTTTTGATAAAAATAAAGATGATTTAAAAATTAAGGCTAATGCTTATTTTATTAATCCTCATACTGCCTTGCGCTTAGGGTTTGAGAAAGTGCGAACAAAAAACTTCCAAAAAATTATTATGCTTTTAAATTATTTGCCTATTACCATAAGCTATTCCATAGCTATGGGTAAATTAAGCTTCCCTAACATTTTTTCCTTAAAAAGCTATGAATGCCGCTTAGCTGATTTAAGAAAAAACCGTCATAAACTAGAATCAATGATTGATCGCATTAATAAATGATAATAAAAAAGCACCTAATCGAAAAATGTAAAACTGAAATCATTGCCAAAAAAGCTGCAATTGATCAAGAGATGGAGAATTTAAAAACCTCATTGGGCGCTGAAACAAAAAGTTCCGCTGGCGACAAATATGAAACTAGCCGTGAAATGATGAATCAGGAAAAAGGCAAGTTGCAATCTCAAAAGTCTGTTCTAAATCAGCAATTAGAAACATTAAGCAAAATAAATGCTAATGTTAAGCACGAAAAAGTAGGCTTAGGCTCAATAGTGAAAACATCTACAGCTAATTATTTTATTTCCATCTCCTATGGAAAAGTGTCTGATGGAAAAGATGAAGTTTTTATGATTTCCGCTATTACGCCTCTGGCCCAACAAATGATTAATAAAATGCCAGGAGATGAAATCACTTGGAATGGAAAAAGTTTTTTGATACAAGAAATAGAGTAGTGATAAATTTATTTCATGCCCGGTAAACTAATCCCTTTTAATTTTCTATAGAGGTTTATCGCATATCGATCGGTCATTCCGCTGATATAATCAATGCACAACAAACTGATTTCATAAAGACTTGCTGTATCGGTAATTAATTCCTGATAGGTTTCAGGTAATAATCTGAAAACCGTAAGATCTTTTTTGCTAGACTCCTCTATGCCCTTTTGAGCAATGGCTGCACCTAAAAATTCTTCTAATAATCCTTCTAAAACCCTATGGCCCACTACTTCAGTTTCCAACACCAAATGAGAACGATATATTTTCTGAACAGAAACTTCAATGATATCTCTTAAAACTCTTTTTGAAGGAACTTGGCTCATTAAGGCAGAATCAAATTTACCGCTTAGAATATCACCTTCATTTTCCATGAATACATCTGCGCATTCATTAATGAGTTTATTGATACATAATGCTCGTAAATAAGCTATCTTTTCATTTTTGCCTTTTGTTTTTTCCAGTTTTTCTGGCAAATAGGAATCCCCTAAAACATTGGCCAGTAAATCACGGGCTTGCTCATAAGGAACCCAGCCCAAACGGCAACCATCTTCTAAATCGATTACATGATAACAAATATCATCTGCCGCCTCCACTAAAAAGGTAAGTGGGTGGCGCACCCAGCTCATTTCGCTTGATAATCGAATTAAGCCCAATTCATTAGCCAACTCCTCAAAATATTGTTTTTCCGTTTGGAAGAAACCGTATTTCTTTTGGCTTTTTCGGTTGCTATCTTTTTCAAAAAGGTGGGCAGTTCGGGGGTATTTGCTAAATGCAGCTAAAGTGCTGTAAGTTAATTTTATTCCCTGATTATCGGGTCTGTTAAACAACCGAAAACCCTGTGCATTGCCTTCAAAGTTTATTAAGTCTTCCCATTCTTCCACAGAAACTTGGGATTGAATCCATTTTCCTATAGAGCTGTTTTTAAAAAATGCTGAAATGGCATCTTCTCCTGAATGACCAAATGGGGGATTTCCAATATCATGGGCTAAAGAAGCTGCGGCTACGATAGCTCCAAAATCGAAAGATGAAAAGCCAGATTTCTCTAATTCAGGATATTTTTGGATTATGGATTCACCCACTTTTTTGCCCAATGACCGCCCCACACTACTGACTTCCAAGCTGTGTGTCAGCCTTGTATGTACGAAATCTTCCTCGGGTAAAGGAACAACTTGGGTTTTATCCTGCAATCTTCGGAAAGGATGAGAAAAAATAATTCTATCGTAATCTTGCTCGAAAAATGAGCGCGCAGAAGATTGATTGGTATTGCTGCTTTGTCCTAGTCTATTCGGGTTCAGTAATTTTAGCCAGTTCATTTTTTCCATAGCTTAAAATTAATGGAAAGAATTGAAAGAAATATGATTTTGGATAAAAGACTATTAGTTGCCATTAATTGATTTTAAAAAATGGATAATAGAGTAAGGTACAAGCTAGGAAACTCGAACTTCTTGAAAGCATGTAGGCGGTATGGTCGCTCCTACGGAGCTTATGCTTTTATACGATAGTTCAAGTAGGCTCCTATGGAGCCATAAACAGGAAACCCTTTAATATTATAATTGATCTAGAAGAATCAATTTAGTAAGGATTGCCTCGGGCTGGCCCAGGAGTGTCGCTTGTGCCTATTTATCTACCTGTTCTCACTATTCACAATAGTATTATCGATATATAAATTCCTGCCGGAAAGGCTAGTGTAATATTCCCTCAATTTTCTAGGAGAAGGACTATTGGTTGGATAACCACTTAAATTATAGAATGAATTTCCACATTCGCATTCCAAATATTGCTGTCCAGCATTCATTGAAATAATAGAACAATCTTTTTCAGGCTCATAAGGGCAGGTTCTTTCAAAAGCAGCATAATCATTTTCGGCTCTTTTGACAACAATAACCCCTTTTAAGCCGACATCATCTAAAATCACATTTTTTTCAAACTCCAAATCTTGATAGCTTACTAAATCCAGATTTAGGGATAATTGAAAAGGATCTGGATAAGGCAATTCATCCACATATACCTCTGGGTTTTCTTCACCACAGCTTATAAGAATTACTAATGGAAAAAATAATAGAAAAAATAATTTCTTAATTGTAGTCATAAAAACCTTTGCCGCTTTTTCTTCCGTGGTGACCGGCATCCACCTTTTGTTGTTGAATTCTGCTTGGTCTGAATTTGCTGTCATAATAAAATGATTCAAACATAGACTTGGTTACTGAAAAGTTAGTATCCACACCTATCAAATCCATTAACCGAAAAGGGCCCATTTTAAATCCCGAACTTTCCACTAATCTGTCAACTTGTTGGAAATCAGCCACATTTTCTTCAGCAATTTTTAAGGCTTCCACATAAAAATGGCGAGCCACTCGATTAACGATGAAACCAGGAGAATCTTTTGCCATCACTGCTTTTTTGCCCATTTTCTCTGCTAAAGCCTTAGTCGTTTCCGCTATTTCAGGATTTGTAGCTGCTCCAGAAATAACTTCCACTAATTTCATAATATGGGCAGGATTGAAAAAATGCATACCCACTAATCTTTCAGGGTTTTGAAGTCCTGCACCAATTTGAGTGATGGGAATGGAAGAAGTATTGGTTGCTAAAATGGTATTTTCGGAATTGATTTTTTCAAGCTGACTGAAAATGTCAATTTTTACCTTCAATTTTTCCACTACCGCTTCAATGATGACATCCGCTTTTAGCTCATCCAAATTAGATAAAAAACTGATGTTTTGAAGACAAGCATCTTTCTGTTCTTGCGTTACTTTACCTTTTTCAATTCCTTTTTCAAGGTTTTTGGTAACGGCATTTTTGGCTTTATCTAAAGCAGCTTCTTGAATATCGAAAATAATGGTTTGGTATCCAGCCATAGCACTCATTTGTGCAATGCCCGAACCCATGGTTCCTGCTCCTACTATGCCTATGCTTTTGATGTCTTCTAAGTTCATCATAAATAATTGTTTTTAACTCAAATGCTTAAATTGATTCAAGAACCTAACATCATTTTCTGAATAGAGTCTTAAATCATTTACCTGAAATTTCAACATAGCGATTCTTTCAATTCCCATACCGAATGCAAAGCCGGTATATTCTTCTGAATCAATTCCGCAATTTTCCAATACGTTTGGGTCAACCATTCCTGATCCTAAAATTTCTACCCAACCTGAATATTTACAAATATTACAGCCTTCACCTTTACAGATATTGCAGGAAATATCCATTTCTGCACTTGGCTCAGTAAAAGGAAAATAAGAAGGACGGAATCGAACTTTAGTGTCTTGTCCAAAAAGCTCTTTGGCGAAATAATATAAAGTCTGTTTTAAATCCACCAAGCCTACATTTTTATCTACAAAAAAGCCTTCTACCTGATGGAAGAAACAATGAGCACGAGCTGAAATGGCCTCATTTCTGTAAACCCTTCCTGGCGCTAAAGTTCTAAATGGAGGTTTCTGGTTTTCCATTACTCTTATTTGCACAGAAGAAGTATGCGTCCTCAGGGCAATATCAGGATTACTTTCAATAAAGAAAGTGTCCTGCATTTCACGAGCCGGGTGGTTTTCAGGGAAATTCAAAGCCGTGAAATTGTGAAAATCATCTTCTATCTCTGGACCATCCGCTACATTAAAGCCAATTTTTTGGAAAATCTCCACTATGCGATTATGTACGTAGGTCAGCGGATGAACCGTTCCCAAATTAATATTGGGCGGAAGAGTCAAATCAACTGGAGCAGAAGATTTACTTCCTGTATCAGCACTTTCCAAGCCGGCAATCAGCTCTTTGAATTTTTCTTCTGCTAATTGCTTTACTTCATTTACTTCCTGGCCAAAAGCTTTTCGGTCTTCCGGAGCGATATTTTTGATGTCGGCAAAAAGATCTCCTAATACACTTTTCCGACTAATAAATTTTAATCTATAAGCCTCTAACTCTTCTTGAGTTTTGGCCTTTGCCGATGATATTTCAGCTTTTAATGCTTTTATCTTTTCAGACATTGAATTTCGAATCAGTTTTTATTCTAAAAAAACAAAGTTAAACGAAATTGGCGGAATTTTAAATAAAGCTACATAACATCAGAAACAAAAGGTAGCCAAAGGCTACTATTGCTTTAACCACTAAGTTACACAGAGGACTACACTAAGTTTCACCAAAATAAAACCCTTTTAAGCCGTCACTTTGTGATCTTAGTGAACAACTTAGAGTAACTTTGTGGTAAAACTTTGACAGCTTTAGCTGTCCTTTTGTTCTCTTTTGTCTCTATTGTGGTAAAAAAATCAGCTTTAGCTGTTACTTTGTGGTCTTTGTGAAAAACTTAGAGAAACTTTGTGGTTTTAATCCCTAACCCAATTAATTTTATCATTTATCGGTTTGCGTTTTCCTTCTGGCCAAAAGCCTTCTTTAGGCATGCCTACATATAAAAACCCTAATAATTTATCTTCCTTTTCAAGTGCTAATGCTTTTTTGGCTTCTTCCATATAAGTTATTCCACCAGATCCCCAGTAACAACCTACTCCATAAGCACTAGCGGTTAATTGCATATTTTGTACTGCAGCAGCTACGGCTGAAACTTCCTCTACTTCAGGAATACTTTGTTTTTCATCCCTTTTCATGCCAATAGCAATTACATGGGAGGCTGAAAGTGGTTTGTTTCTTAATTTCTCCATAGTGGATTCATCAAAATTCCCGTTCTTTTCTGAAACTTGCTGGTAAATATCCGCTTGAAATTTACCAAGTTGATCAAGTCCTTTATCAGTAAAAACTATAAACCGCCAAGGTTCTGTATGTTTATGGTTAGGTGCCCAATTTGCATTTTCCAACATTTGTTGAATTATTTCATCATCCACTTTCTCTCCTGAATATTGCGCTGGATAAATTGATCTTCTAGTTTGAATAAGCTTATTAAGCTCTGCCGTATTATACATTTTTATGATTATCTTTTTTGCAAATTTAACCTACATTTGGAAAAAGGGTTACAGCTATGTATTTTTATTGATATTCATTTTTTGCTATGACGAAAATTATTTCATTTATCTCAAGAAAAGGCGGGACTGGAAAAACTACCAGTGCTATTCATTTTGCCACCATGTTACACAGTTTAGGGCATTCTTTATTTATGCTGGAAACGGATACTAATTATACGCTCAATACTCTGAGAAAAATGGAATTGTATAAAACAGGGGCAAAAGAATCAGCTGTTTTTCCAATAATTGGATCTGAAGATCATCGGGTTCTGGAAGATATTGAGCAAATAAAATCTAAAAAGCCTGACTTTATTGTAGTAGATAGTGCTGGCAAAACTACTGATGAGCATATCAAAAGATTAAGTATTCAAAGTGATTTGGTTATTGTGCCTACAAGTTTAACGCCAAATGATTTGTTGGTAACTTATCAAACTGTTGAAGACATTAAGCCAGCTTTGAATGAAAATAAAAAGTTGAAAATTTTGGTTCTACCTAATAGAGTGCATTCTGCTACCAAAATTGATACTGTAAAAGAAGCTTTATCCGAATTGGATGCTAAGATTTTAGAAGTTAAAGTACCGGCAAAAAATATATTTGCTAATTTCAGTACGATTTTAGCTGAAAAAGAATTTTTGCCTATTGCAAAAGCTATTCTTGCTCATATTTAATATTATCTAATTTTAGAATCCTTATAAAACTGATTAACATGGCTAAGAAAAAAGATACCTTAAAAGACTTAAATGAATTTATGAAAAGTCAATCACCTAAGGAAGAGGGCGATAATAAAGATTATATCAGCAAAAAACCAACGACTTTAGCTGAAGTGGAATCCTTAAAATCTGAAGTTCAAAAACTGAATGATCTTCCGGAAGGATCCTTGTTTGAAAATGAAATTGCAGGTTTTATTAAAAAAGTAGCAAATGCTCACCAAATTAGTGAAAGACAAGTGCTTTATAAAGTTTGTGAAAAAGTGCTAGATCAGATTAAACAAAAAGAAAGCTCTGATATTATGCTTGAAAATATGGTGCTTTATCTTCATCATCAGGACTTAATAATGGATAAGCTAAAGTAAATTAATATTTTCGGTACTTTAAGATCAAGTTTAGTCAAAAATCTGCATTTATATAAACAATTCTTTTCTTTTAACTTCACATTAAAATTACTAGCCGGCTAAATAAGCGTGATTTCGACTACCATTACATTATGACAGATCAAAGTCATTAATACATCTTTAAATTACAAAAGCTGCCATCCTGAAATCTAATTAGCTCTTCATAACTTACATAAAATTAGATTTTTCTAAGGCTATAATAAACCTTCTTTGCTTATAGATAGAACAAAAACAACTCAACATCTGTTTTAATTAATAATAGAAATGTATAAATTGGATATAATGTATATTCATAATCATCTTTAAAACCTGACAGATATGAAAAATTTAATATTACTACTCTCGGCAATATTTTTAAGTTTCACGGTTAACGCTCAATTATCGGGCGATAGTTGGAAAGAGACTAAAGCTAACGGAAGCGGGAAAGTCACTATTACATACAATTACTCAGGTAAATTTATCTATCAAAACAATGGTGAATTAGATGGACTGTGTATCAAAATATGGGATAAGTTTGTGGAGTACGTAGAAAGCACACATAATGTAGATTTAAAGGTTAATGTCCATCAGCCACAAGATGCCGTTGATTTTTCAGAATTCTATAGTAGTGTTCAAAATGCAAAGGGCGGTGTTTTTGGATTAGCTGATGTCACCATTACCCAATCCAGAAAAAGTGAAGTTCAATTTAGTCCCTCATTCTTTGCTAATGTATCCATTTTATTAACTAATAAGTCCGTGCCTGATTTAAGCAATTTTAACAACATCAATTCTGAATTTAATGGGATGACATTAATTGTACAAAAAGGAACAACACATGAGAAAAGAGCTAAAGAATTAAAAGCCAGCTCATTTCCTTCTTTGAAAATTGAATCCGTTAATTCATTTAAAGAATGTTATGAAAAAGTAAATCAAAATGATAATTACTTTACCTATTTAGATTTTTCTTCCTATTTAACAGCTATTGAAGATGCAGAAAATATCAAGAGGCATCCGGCTGGAGATAAAACAGGTGAAGAGTTTGGTTTTATAATGCCTAAAAATAGTGATTGGGGACCTGTAATGACAGAGTTTTTTAACAAAAATGGTGGGTTTACAAATTCAACAGAATATAAAAAAATTATTGCAAGTTCATTAGGAAACCACGTAGTGTCAATGTTGAATTCTATTAATGAATAATATTTTTATAAATTTTGGATCTGAAGGACATTGAATCCCGACAAAAAATGTCGGGATATCGGGCTTATCCCTAAATTAATCGTCTAATAATCAGTTAATTAAAATTGATTATTATACTTTAGGATCACCTTTTAGAGAATAATTCGGGTTTAAAGCCTTTTCAAATTCTTGTAGCTGCAATAGTTACTATTGATGTTTTGGCTCCAGCCTTTTGAAGAGGCTGGCTACATGCCTGAACTGTTGCGCCTGTTGTTAATACATCATCCACCAATAAAATTCTTTTTCCTCTTAAATCTTTTGAGGAGTTTTTCAAATGAAAAGTAGAATCAACATTGTCGAACCGCTCAATTCTATGTTTACGGGTTTGGCTATTTTTATGGACTGTTTTTTCCAGCAAGGGTTCAAAAGGAACCTCCAAGCTTTGGCTTAATCCTTCAGCAATTCTATGGCTTTGATTAAATCCTCTTTTTCTATGTTTTTTAATATGGATGGGAACTGCAGTAATCATATCCCATTTTCCATCATAAAATTCGGCAAGTCGTTCTCCGTAAATTTCGCCCAACAAAACACCTATTGCTTCGTTTCCCTCATATTTAAGTTGATGTAAAAGTTTTTGAATAACACTTCCTTTTTGGAACCAGGCATAAGCCATGGCATATTGCAAATTTGGAATATCAAAAAAGCGTCTATGCAACTGATTGGGCTGATCCTTATGCATAAAAGTTTCCTGAATGGAAGACAAACAATGGCTGCAAACTAGATTTTCAGACTTGCTGAGGGTTAAATTACAGGCAGCGCAGTAGTTAGGGAAAAATAATGACAGAAAATCTGACACTATTACCGAAAAGTTTTGGGTTCGTAGCTTCACAACGGCTAACTTTGCAGGTTAATTCAATATTTATTGATTGATAGTTTAATATATGAATAAAGTAGAAGAGTTCAACGAGTATCGCGCAAAAATGAATGATAAAATTGTTGGAAGCAATAATAAAATTCTCAAGCGCATATTTAATCTCGATACCAATGCTTTTGCAGAAGGTAGTGTAGATAAAAAAACCAAGGAAATGATAGGCTTGTCTTCATCCATGGTATTGAGATGTGATGATTGTGTACGTTACCATTTGGGCAAATGCTATGAAATGGGCGTAAACGATGAACAAGTTTTTGAAATATTTTCAATTGCCAATTTAATTGGAGGAACTATTGTCATTCCTCATTTGAGAAGAGCAGTTGAATATTGGGAATACTTGAAAGAAAACGGTAATGATTAAAAAAGATCTTGAACTCGAAAGAAAATGGCAAGCATTGCGGCTTCAGCTTAAAGATGCTTTAGGCAAAAAGCCCAAAGATATGAATGCTGTGCTGTTTTTGATAGGAGTTCAGGAACTGGGCAAAGGCCCGCATACTTTTAGCAAAGAGGAAAAACAGGATTTAATGCATATTGCAATTTGCAAAGTATTAAGTCTTTCCGGTTTTTATGAATTAGAAGGTATTGATGAAGCTGGTTGGCCCCATTGGAAATTAGTGAAACCACTTCCTCATTTTGATCTGTTAGAACAAGAAAAATTGCTTAAAATGCATGTAATTGAATATTTTGAAGAAGAAATCGGCTTATAAAAATTGTTTTATCTTTATAGATTATGAAAATTATTTCTTATAACGTAAATGGAATTAGGGCAGCAGAAAGAAAAGGGCTAAGCCAATGGCTAAAAGAGGAAAATCCTGATGTGCTTTGTTTGCAAGAACTAAAAGCTAATCAAGATCAAATTGATCTATCTGTATTTGAAGAGCTTGGATATCACATTTACCTGCATTCGGCAGAGAAAAAAGGATATAGCGGTGTCGGCATATTTACGAAAATAAAGCCCAAGCATGTTGAGGTAGGCTGCAATATGGAGATTTACGATAGAGAAGGCCGAGTGATAAGGGCAGATTTTGAGGATTTCTCCGTCATGAGTACTTATATGCCAAGTGGTTCAAGTGGAGATCCTCGCCAAGATTTCAAAATGAAATGGCTAGCTGATTTCAGAAACTATATTCAAGATCTAAAGCAAGAAATTCCAAAACTCTTAATTTGTGGAGATTATAACATTTGTCATCAAGCTATCGATATTCATGATCCGGTAAGAAATAAAAACAGCTCTGGCTTTCTGCCTGAAGAGCGTGAATGGATGACCGAATTTTTAAGTGATGGATTTATTGATACTTTTAGGCATTTAAATAAAGAGCCTGATCAATACAGCTGGTGGAGTTATCGTTCAGCAGCGCGGGAAAGGAACAAAGGTTGGAGAATTGATTATCATATGATTACACAAAACCTTGAAAATCATTTAAATTCAGCCGATATTTTACAAGATGTGAAACATTCAGATCATTGTCCGATTAAAGTGGAATTAGATGTATCCTAAAATCCATAATATATTGGAAATCATTGTTTTCAAATTCACGTTACAAGAAAAGTGAACGAAAATTACCATATAGCCGAAATCCTTAAAAAACTCAAAGAGTATAAAAGGAAATACTATGTCAATAAGCTGATAAAAGGTTTGTTGATAAGCCTGGCTATTTTTCTTTTTGTTTTCTTAACTGCTAGTTGGCTTGAATATAAATTGCAAATGAGCAGTGTTTCAAGGACAGTTATTTTCAGTATAATTGGAGTTGCTTTTTTATATTTTCTCATACGGTATATTTTCATTCCTATTTATCATTTGCTTACCAATGGCAAAGCTTTAAGCGATGCTAAAGCTGCCCGTGAAATTGGCAAGTATTTTCCTGAAATAGATGATAAGCTTCTGAATATCATTCAGCTAAATGAATTAAGCAGCCAACAAAACAGTTTGATAACTGCTAGCATTATTCAAAAATCCGAAAAGATTTCCTTACTGAATTTTAAAGATAGCATTAGCATTAGGTCAACCAACGCTAATTATTTGCCTTATGTAGTAATTCCAGCAATTATTGTGGGCTTAATACTCATGTTTGCCCCATACATGATTACAGAAGGAAGTTACCGAATCCTTAAATTCAATGAAGAGTTTGTTCCAAAAGCCCCGTTTAGCTTTTCTGTTGAAAACAATGAATTAAAAGCTTTTAAAGGAGAAAATTATACGATTACAGCAGAATTAAGAGGTGACGAATTACCAAATGAATTATTTATACAAAAAGATGGAGTAAAACAAAAGTTCGAAAAGCTTAGTAATAACCGCTTTCAATTTAATTTGAAGAACCTTCAAAATGATATGAAATTTCAGCTAGAAGCTGCAGGATTCAAGTCCGGTAAATATGAATTAAAGGTTTTTGAAAAGCCTAGAATTCAGAATATGAATATTAGCTTGGACTACCCTGATTATATAGGCACCCCTTCAGAAAGGATTAATAATTCAGGAAATTTGATTGTTCCCGAAGGTACTAAAGCAGAATGGCTTATCCAAAGTGCTTCAAGCGATAGAATGAGTATTAAATTATCAGATGACAGTCTTTCATTTGAAAAGTCGAGCAAAAACACCTTTAGACTTCAAAAAGCTTTAACACAATCTAATTATTACAAATTGCACTTATTTAATGATAAAGCTAACTATATTCAAAATATTGACTATTCTATTGAAGTAATTAAAGATAAACATCCTGAAATTAAGTTAAATCCTATAAATGACAGTATATATTTTAGTCAGGTGGCAATTGCAGGTGAAATCAGTGATGATTATGGGTTTTCCCGTTTACAATTAATTTATACAAAAAGAAAAGGCAATGAAATTCAAAAAACGGGAAGGATTCCACTTTCCTTTAATTCAGAAGCCAGGAACCAGAAATATTTCAAAGTTTGGGAAGTTGATTCACTGCTAAACGAAGAAGGAACCGTTTTAGAATATTATGTAGAAGTTGCCGATAATGATGGAATCAATGGGGCTAAAACTTCTAAAAGTTCCACTTATCAATTCAAATTGCCTAATGAAGATAAACTCGATGAAGAAATTAAAAATACAAGTCAAAACACTGAAAATCAGATAGATAAAAGCATTAAAGCTTCGGAAAGAACTAATCAGAAGTTAGAGGAATTAGAACAAATTCTAAAAAGCAAGAGAAATTTAAACTGGGAAGACAAAAAGCTTTTAGAAGAAATTCTCAAAGAGCAAGAGAAAAGGAAAAAAGAAGTTGAGAACATTAGAAAGGAGCTTGAGAAGAATCAAGCTAAAAGAGATCGTTTCAATAAAAATGACCCTGATTTAAAGGAAAAGTCAGAACAACTCGAAAGTTTGATGGAAGAGATGATGGAAGATGAAAATGAGGAGTTAATGGAAAAAATCAAATCTCTCTTGGAAGAGCAAAACCAATCAGATGATTTTAGAGAATCCGTAGAAGACTTAAAGAAAAAAGAGAAAAACAAGCTTAAGGAAATGGAACGTATGATGGAGCTCTTTAAAAGAATGGAGATTCAATACGACATGAAGCAAGTAGGGGAGAATGTTAAGGAACTAGAAAAAGAACAAAAGGAATTAGCTGAGAAAAACCAAGCTGATCCAGAAAATACCGATTCTGATAATGAAGAAGATAAAGACGCTAATAGTGATAAAAAAGAAGAGGAATCCTTTTCTTCTGAGGAAGAAAGACAAAAAGCATTAGAAGAACAGAAAAAAGTAAATGATGAATTTGATAAGTTACAACAGGAGCTTAGGGATATAGAAAAACGAAATCAGTCCCTAAAACAACCAAACCCCTTAAAAGACACAAAAGAACAAGAATCAGAAATTGATTTAAAACAGCAAAACAGCCTTCAAGAAATTCAGGAGAATAATAAAGACGGGGCTAGCGAACAACAAAAGAAGTCTTCAGAGGAAATGAAGAAAATGTCTGAAATGCTCTCTTCCATGGAAATGGGGATGGAAATGGAAATGCTGCAGGAAAATATAGATGATTTAAAGGATATAGTTGACAACCTATTAAAGCTCTCTTTCCGTCAAGAGAAATTAATGAAGGATTTTAGGCAAGTAAATCCTAGTGACCCAAGATTTATTAGTTTGTCCGAAAAGCAATTAGCCATGAAAGATGATGCTAAAATTATTGATGACAGCCTTACTGCCTTAGCACAAAGGGTATTTCAATTAGAGTCTTTTATTACTAAAGAAATGGACAAAATGAACGAATCCATGGACAATAGCATAGAAGCATTAAAAGAACGAGAAAATGGGAAGGCAATCGGTGAGCAACAATTCGCTATGACTTCCATGAACAATCTAGCCCTGATGTTGGACGATGTATTGGAACAAATGCAGATGCAAATGCAATCCTCTATGGGAATGGGACAGGAATCACAAGGAAACGAACAAACACCAAGTCTTTCCGAAATGCAAAAGTCCTTAAATCAAAAAACAAAAGAATTAAGTGAAGGACAAAGAGAAGGAAGACAATTTTCTGAACAATTAGGTGATTTAGCTGGAGAACAAGCTAGAATTAGAAAAATGATGGAAGAGCTTGAAAAGCAATTGGGAAAAGACGGGGAAGAAGGCGGAAAAGAGAATGGAGGGAATTCAGGCAATATTTCGGAAGAAATGGAAAAAATAGAAGAAGATCTAGTAAACAAAAGACTAGACCGAAAACTGATTGAAAGACAACAAAAAATTGTTACTCGCTTACTAGAATCTGAAAAAGCGAGGGAGGAACAAGAAGAAAAGGATGAAAGAAAAGGCGAAACGGCTACTGAGTACGAAAGAGAACGTATGCCAAATGCTTTCGAAGAATATATAAAAGAGAAAGAAAAAGAAATTGAGCAACTAAGAAATGTTCCGCCCAATTTCACACCATATTATAAGAATGAAATTAATAAATATTATAATCGATTAAAATCTAAAGAAAACCTAATACGATGAGTGAAATCAGTATAAGTATTCCATCTCTTAGCGAGAACATCAGAATTGTAGAAAGCTTCATTGATAATGCCAAAGAGAAGTTTGATTTGAATGATGATATTTATGGCAACATCATGATTGCTGTTACAGAATCTGTTAACAATGCTATTATACATGGCAATGAAAGCAACAAAGACAAAAATGTTTTCCTTTCATTGAATATGGAAAATAACTCCATTGTCTTTAATGTCTTGGACGAAGGCAAGGGCTTTGATTACAATTCGCTTCCAGACCCTACTGCGCCTGAAAATATAGATAAGCCAGGAGGCAGGGGAATATTCTTAATGAAAGCTCTTAGTGATGAATTAAGCTTTGAAGAGGAAGGCAAAAAAGTAAAATTAAGCTTCTATATCAGTTAATGGACAATATTTACTTTTTTAAAGAGGATTGCCAGTTTGATTTAAGAAAGCTAAAAAAACACAGGGCTTGGCTTAAAAAGCTAGCAAAACATTATGATTATGAAATTCTAGAGCTGAATTTCATTTTTTGTTCTGATGAATACTTGCATAAAATCAATTTAGAATATTTAAATCACGATACTTATACTGATATAATAACTTTTGATTTACAAGAAGAGACAGACAAAAGCAATAATATAGAGTCCGATATTTTTATTAGTATCGACAGAGTAAAGGAAAATGCCAATGATTTAAACTCTAATTACATGAAAGAGCTCTCCAGGGTAATGGCACATGGATTGCTACACCTAATTGGTTTTAAAGATAAAACCGATGCTGAAAGGAGAGAGATGAGAGAAGAAGAAGATAAGGCAATTGAATTATTATAGAGATTAAGATGTTCCACGTGGAACATTAGAAAGATTAAGAAGTTGAAAAAACTACTGTTCCACGTGGAACAGTTAACAAAAAATAAATAGTGAATAATATGTGTTCCACGTGGAACACTTAATATAGAATTAAATATGTTTCAAGATTACGATTTAATAGTAGTAGGAGGGGGTCACGCAGGATGTGAGGCAGCAGCGGCAGCAGCAAATATGGGCTCTAAAGTTTTGTTGGCTACCATGAACATGAATACTATAGCACAAATGTCTTGTAATCCTGCAGTTGGCGGAGTAGCTAAAGGACAAATTGTAAGAGAAATTGATGCTTTAGGTGGCTATTCTGGTATTATAGCTGATAAGTCAATGATTCAGTTTAGGATGCTGAATAAGTCAAAAGGCCCTGCAATGTGGAGTCCTAGGACACAAAATGACAGAATGCGCTTTGCCGAAGAGTGGAGACTTCAATTAGAAAGAATTCCAAACCTTGATTTTTGGCAGGAAATGGTTTCTGGAATATTGGTAGAAAACAATAAAGTTGTAGGAATTGAAACCAGTATGGGCTTAAAGATAAAAGCTAAGGCAGTGGTTTTAACTAATGGAACTTTCCTAAATGGACTAATACATATAGGGGAAAAACAATTTGGCGGTGGACGATCAGCAGAAAGAGCCTCTAAAGGAATTACCGAACAACTGGAAGAGTTAGGCTTTGAGTCTGGTAGAATGAAAACAGGTACTCCGCCAAGAGTAGATGGCAGGACTATAGATTATAGTAGAATTGAAGAACAAAAAGGGGATGAACATCCTGAAAAGTTCTCTTTTTCTAAAGAAACCAAAGTCTTAGAAAAACAAAGAAGTTGTCATATTACTTATACAAACCCCCTAGTACATGAGATATTAGAAGAAGGCTTTGAGAAATCACCTATGTTTAATGGCAGAATTCAAGGCTTGGGACCAAGATATTGTCCATCTATTGAAGATAAGATAAATAGGTTTGCGGAAAGAAACAGACATCAAATTTTTGTTGAACCTGAAGGATGGGATACTGTAGAAGTTTATGTAAATGGTTTCTCTACCTCATTACCTGAAGACATCCAACATAAAGCAATTAAGGAAATAGAAGGTTTCAAAAACGTTAAAATGTTTAGACCTGGCTACGCAATTGAATATGATTTCTTTCCTCCGACTCAATTAAAAACAACATTAGAAACAAAGCTTGTAGAAAATCTTTATTTCGCTGGACAGATTAATGGAACCACTGGATATGAAGAAGCTGCTTGCCAAGGACTAATGGCAGGAATAAATGCACATTTAAAAATAAATGAGAAGGAACCATTTATTCTTACTAGGTCCGAAGCATATATCGGTGTATTGATTGATGACTTAATAAATAAAGGTACTGAGGAGCCTTATCGTATGTTTACTTCAAGAGCTGAACATAGAATTCTTTTAAGACAAGATAATGCTGATGTGCGTTTAACTCCATTAGGTCATCAAATTGGATTGGCATCAGATGAAAGAATGAAATATGTTGAAGAAAAACAATCGCATATTGATGCTTTTATTGAAAACTTGAAGTCGCATAAAGTTAAACCAAATACGGTTAATGAAAACTTATCTAAAATAAATTCTTCTCCTATTAAAGAAAAGACTAATGCATACAGCATATTAAAAAGACCTGAAATTAGTTTTAAGGAATTACAACAAATAGAGAATGAATTAAATCAGATGATCAATGGATATAGCAAAGAAGTAATTGAAGCTTCAGAAATTCACATTAAATATGAAAGCTATATCGAAAAGGAAAATCAAATGATTGAAAAAATGAAGAATCTTGAAGATCTAAAAATAAAGGATTCTTTAGATTTTAATCAAATACCTGCATTATCATCTGAGGCAAAAGAAAAACTTAGAAAAGTTAGACCTCAAACTTTAGGACAAGCCTCCAGAATAAGTGGAGTAACTCCAGCAGATATATCAATTTTAATGGTTTATTTAGGTAGATAAATATGTACGAAAAGCTTAGCGAATGCCCTGTTTGTAGTGCTTCAAATTTACATAATCATAAAGTGGTTAAAGATCATTCCGTAAGTCAGGAAAGCTTTAACATTATGATCTGTGATAATTGTAATTTTCAGTTCACGAACCCAAGACCAAGTGAAGAAGAAATAGGAAAGTATTATCAATCAGAGGAATATATATCTCATTCTGATAAAGCAAATTCGCCTATCGATTATATATATAAATTGGCGCGAAAATATGCCCTAGCCACTAAAAGAAGATTAATTAATTCTGTTGCTAAAGACAAAAAGGGTAGATTATTAGATTATGGTTGTGGTACTGGTTATTTCCTTGAAACCATGAAAGAAAATGGATGGAAAACTTATGGTTTAGAACCTAATGAAAAAGCAAGGGAAATAGCCAAGACTAAAAGCAAGGTTAAAGAAAGTTTAGAAGAATTAAATCTTAAGAATAAAAAATTTGATATTATAACATTATGGCATGTTCTAGAACATATTCATAATATCAATGATACGATTAAGATTCTTAAAACAATCTTAAAAGAAAAAGGTAAGATTATAATTGCAGTCCCTAATATTGAAAGTTACGAACAGAATATATTCGAAGAAGACTGGGCGGCTTATGATGTACCTCGGCATCTTTATCATTTCAGCCAGGATACTATGAATACGCTTATGCTAAAGCATGGCCTTAAAATTAAAAAGGTATATCCTATGAAGTTGGATGCCTACTATATCAGCCTTCTAAGCAATAAGTATAAACATAACAAAAATAAATTCATAAAATCATTCATAACTGGCTATAAATCAAACAGTTATGCTAATAAAAACAAAAATAATTACTCAAGTTTAATTTATATCATCAAGAAATGATTAAAAAGTATCTAAGCTTATTAGTGGTCCTTATTGTTATTTATGCTTGTGCAACTGTCCAAAGTCCTACAGGAGGTGAAAAGGATGAGAAAGCACCCATCCTATATGAATCAAACCCTAAAAATCAATCCACAAACTTCAAAGGAAAAGAAATAAAGTTATTCTTCAATGAATGGATGAAACTAGAGCAAATTAATAAAGAATTGATAATCACACCCAGAGAAGATTTTGAATATGAGGCAACGCTTAAGAAACAAGAATTAATTATTGAATTAGAAGAACCATTAAAAGATTCTACCACCTACACTTTTAATTTTAGAAAAGCTTTATCTGATATAACAGAAGGAAACTTATGGGAAAATCCTATAATAGCATTTAGTACAGGTGACTATTTAGATTCCTTAAAAGTAGAAGGAAATGTAGAAGATTTAATGAGTCAAGAACCTGCCAAATCATATATTGTTGGACTCTATGATGCAAATATTGATACAGCAAATTTAAGAGAAGGTAAGCCCGTTTACTTTACTACTACCAATGATGAAGGCGATTTTAAAATGCAAAACATTAAATCTGGTAGATATTTACTTTATGCATTTAAAGATAGTAATGATAATCTTATCAATGATTCACATTTAGAATCTTATGGTTTCTATGCTGATACCCTTAATCTTAATGATAGTATACCGCCATTATCAATATTAACATATAAAAGAAATGAAGATACTCTTAAATTGAAAAAATTTAGTCCAGTTGGGAAAGATTTCATAATTCAATACAATAAAGGCTTAACCCAGTATCAAGTTACAAATCCGAAAGATAGTAATCAGCATATTTATACTAATGATGTTGAAGAATCTAAATACTTAAAAATATATAAAGAGAACTTTCCAGATTTAGAATATGAAACAGATTCCGTTGAATTATTTATTTCCATAACAGATTCCATTAATCAAACAAGATTGGATACTGTGAATTTTAAATTAAGAGAAAGTAGGATCACCAATGACAAAATTAAAATTGCCAGCAAGCCTAATGGAAAAATAATTTCCGGTGAACAAGAATTTATATTTAAATTGACTAAGCCTGTACACGAATTCAATTATGATTCCATTCAGTTAAGAATAGATACGATTCAAATTAAAACTTTTACACAAGAGGAAATAGAAACAAACTTTAATAAAAAAGAAATTCAATTAAAGACTGTTATAAATAAAGATCAGATAAGTACTATATATGATAGTTTAAAATCCAGATCGGATAGTATCCAACATTATAATGATTCCATTAATAATATAAATGATAGTTCAAATGTCAATTTAGATAGTACAGAATTAAGTAATGATAGTACAGAAACAAATATTGACAGTACTAATATTAATACTAAAGATTCAGTAGTTCAACAAAAGGGTATTGAAAGAAAGGCAAATTCTATTTCTAAAGAAGGGAATGTTTCACGTGGAGATAACAACCAAAATAGTGGAGATATACCATTAGAAATTTATGTTGGACAAGGAGCGTTTATGGGAATTGAATCAGATTCTTCAGATAAAAGTAGTACCAAAATATCTTTCAAGAAAGTTGAAGATTATGGTACCATAAAAGGTAAAGTGAATAATATGGAATCTGAATTTGTTATAGAGTTATTATCAAAAAATTACGAAGTTAAAGATACACTTATTAACAAAAATGAATATCAATTTAATTATGTGGAACCGGGCGAATATAGAATAAGGATAATTGAAGATAAAAATGGAAACCACAAATGGGATGCAGGAAATCCCTTAATATTAAAAGCTGCTGAAAACATTTACTATCTAGATGAAGTAATTACTGTAAAAGCTAATTGGGAAATTATCGACAAAAACTTTGAATTTGATGTGGATAAGGATGTGAATGAAGGTGAAGAAACTGAGGATTTATAAACATTTACTAACAGAAGAAAGGCAGTTTCCTAGCTAAGTAAGACAAAGCTGAGGATAAGTGAGTAAAACTTAAAAATATAGACAACTTAATCCACACAAATATTAAGTCATAAATAATGGATTAAGTTATTCACAAAAAAGCTTAAAAATGTTAATTGATTAAATTTCAATAAATTAGAAGTTAATAAAAGATAAAGTAATTAACATAAAATTGATGATAATAGAATTACCTATAGAAACTAGTACCTTATCAACATATCCACAGCTTTAATAATATATAATAGTTTATATATAAATAAATAATATAATATTATGTGTGTGGAGAAAGTGGATATCTAAATGAATTGAAATGAGATTTATATTTTTTACATGTTTTTTCTTTATGACTTTTACTGCTTTTACTCAAAGCAATAAAAAAATTTCTTTGGCTAATGCCTATTATCAAGAAGGTGAATTGGATAAGGCAATAACAATCTATAGAGAATTAGCTGACGAGTCGCAAAACATCTCATTTATTCACAATAATTATTTAGAGATATTATACACCAAACAACTTCATAAAGAGACAGAAAAATATCTGAAGAAAATAAGGAGGTGGTCTCCCACAAATATTAAATACGATGTGGATTTAATAGATTATTATATAACTGTAAATGACAGTTCCACAGCGGAAAAACATTATCAAGATGTTGAAGAGAAAGTTTTACAAAATTTAGGCAACCTTAGATCTGCAGCTCAATTTTTTATAAATAAGCAACATAGGGGATATGCTGAAAGATTATATTTATCCGCTAGGAAAATAATGCGTGATCCAAATGCATTTGCTATTCAGCTGGCTACCCTCTATCGATATAATAATCAAAAAGATAAAATGGTGAGGGAATATTTGACTTATGCCCAAGAACGATCAGGTAATTTGAGGTATGTCAAAAATATGCTGCAAATGTCTTTGAAAGAGAAAGAAGAACTCGAATCTTTTGTAGCCCTTGTGATGGAAAATATGCAAAAAAATGACGATAAAGATTTATATGGAGACTTGTTAATTTGGGCACATCTCCAGCTTGAAAATTTTAATGCTGCTTTTATCCAAGCTCGCGCAATTGATAAAAGAAATAAATTAGAAGGAAAAAATAGTATGGAAATTGGTGAGCTGGCTTATGAAAATAAAGAGTATGATATAGCGGAAATGATCTTTTCTTATATTGTGGACAATTTTCCAGATTCTCAAAATTATATCAAGGCAAAACAACTATTAATAAAATCACAGGAAATGAAAATTAAAAATCATTTCCCTATCGATACCTCTGCTATAAGAAATTTAACAGTTTCGTATCAAAATTTGATAGACAAAATAGGCTTATCCAATTATACACTGGAAGCTTATAGACAAAAAGCTTTATTACACGCTCTTTATTTGGATGAAGCAGATCAAGCCATTGAAATGCTTAATGAAATAATTGAATATCCCAATGCTGAAGAAAAAACAATAGCAGAAGCAAAACTGAACCTTGGAGATATATATATAATAACCGAAAAACCTTGGGAATCCGAACTACTTTATTATCAAGTAGAGAAGAGCCACAAAAGAGAAAATTTGGGAGAAGAGGCAAAATTGAAAAATGCTAAGCTTTCTTTTTACCGTGGGGAATTCGAATTAGCTCAGGAACATCTCGATATTTTGAAAAAAGCAACTAGACGTGAAATTGCAAATGATGCAATGAATCTCAGTATTTTGATAAAAAACAATACCATTCTTGATAGTACGCAAAAGGCGCTTCGCGCCTATGCTGATGTGGATTTAATGTTATTTCAAAACAAACAGCAGAAAGCAAATCATACATTAGATTCATTAATTGATGAATATGAGGAACACCCAATCCTCGATGAATTTTTATGGTTAAAGGCAAAATTGAATAAAAAAGAAGGAAACTATGAAAATGCTGTTGAGTTATTAAGTCAGATAGTTTTTGACATGCCTTATGATATATTGACGGATGATGCACTCTATGAAATGGCAATAATTTATGAAGAGCTAATTGAAGATTCTGCAAAAGCTCAGGAATATTATCAACAATTATTAAGTAATTATCCAGGAAGTATTTTCGTAGCTGATGCCCGTAAAAGATTCAGAAAATTAAGAGGTGATTTCGTGGCACAATAATTCTCTCTATACTTCTAATTTTACTTCTTCTTTCTTCAAACATTTCTTAGCTAAAATTAATAATACAATTGCCAAAGCAAAAAGTAATGCTGCAATAATGGAAATGCTATAAATTCCTTTTTCAAAATTTTGAAAAGCCAGAAGAAATAAAGAGCTAAGCGTTACCACAAACATGAAAAACATGGGAATTAATAGAAAGCCCGCTTTCTTACCTGATTTAATCATCCAAACAGCAACTGCCAATAATGCCAATGCGGCAAGCAATTGATTGGCAGATCCAAAAACAGGCCAAAGTGTAGTAAATTCACCGGATAATAAAAACAATGCTGATAATATCACTACCACTGAAGTGGATAAAAATCTATTTTGAGTAATAATTCGAACTTTTTGATTTTCAGTTTCCTCAAAAAATTCTTGAAAGGTGAATCTCGCCAAGCGAGTGCAAGTATCTAAAGTAGTTAAAGCAAAAGCTGAAATTGTGAGTGCCACAAAATTTACGGCCAAACCTTCTTCAATTCCTAAAGAAGAAATCACAAAACCCATTCCATCAGCAAACATATTCACTGGCCCATCTGCAGATAAACTTCCAACATAATCTGTTCTACTGATCACCATCACAGCACAAACCGAAATTATGGCCAAAAAAGATTCAATTAACATGCCGCCATAGCCCACTACTTTTGCATCGGTTTCTTTATTTAACTGTTTGGAAGTAGTGCCCGATGCAACTAAAGAATGAAAACCGCTAATTGCCCCACATGCAACAGTTATAAAAAGCACCGGAAATAAATACCCAATATCTTCACTTTTGAAAATGATATTATTATCCATTTTTACTTCCGGATTGGCTACAAAAACCCCGACAATTGCCAATAAAATTAGACCATACAATAAAAAGCTACTCAGGTAATCTCTCGGTTGCAATAAAACTGACATAGGCGTAACCGATGCCACAAATGCATAAGCCAATAAAAGACCTACCCAAAAAACATAGTTTAATTCAAAAGGAATGCTGTTTCCTAAAAGCACAAAATAATACATCAGAAAAACGCCAATGATGGATAGCCATAAGAAAGCAGATTTTTTATGAGCTAATTTCCGGTTGAAAAATCCAAAAACAACAGCAAGGAAAATAAATAGAGCCGAAGTAGAAGCAACTCCGGGATTTTTCACAAAAGTTTTAGCTATGATATCCGCAAATACAGCTATAATGAGAATTAAGGTGGAAAAACTAAAAATCAAAAAAAGCCTTTTACCGCTCGTACCGATATATTGATGTATAATTACACCTATTGATTTGCCTTTATGACGCAAGGAAGCCACCATGCTGCCAACATCATGTACCGCGCCTATAAAAATTCCGCCAACTAAAATCCAAATCACGGCAGGAATCCAACCAAAAGTAACCGCTATAATTGGACCAACTATCGGACCGGCACCCGCAATAGAAGCAAAATGGTGACCCAAAACTACCAATTTATTCGATGGTACATAATCAACTCCGTCCGAATGAGCATGAGCAGGTGTGGGCTTATCATTTTTAATTGCGAATTTTTTACTGATAAACCGACCATAAGTGAAATAAGCACTGATTAATATAATAGCTGATAAAAGCAGTAGTAATGGTAAACTCATATAGATGTTTTTTATGGCTTCTTAACAAAATAATATTAACAATAAATTTCCAATAATGGAACTATCTTCGTACTTTTGCCCTGCAAATAATAACAGCAAATTATTTGCATTATGAGCTTAGACACATCCAAATTCATTTACGAAGCATTAACATACGATGACGTATTATTGCTTCCTGGATATTCAGAAGTATTACCGCGAGAAACTGACACTTCCACAAAATTAACAAGAAATATAACGCTTAACATTCCTTTGGTTTCCTCTGCAATGGATACCGTAACGGAACATCATTTAGCTATTGCCATTGCATTAGAAGGTGGTCTTGGATTTATTCATAAAAACATGACCATTGATCAACAAGCGATGGAGGTCAGAAAAGTGAAGCGTTCCCAAAGTGGGATGATTTTAGATCCTATCACTTTGCACATTGAAAGCACAGTAGGGGATGCCCTTAAAATCATGAGGGAAAATAAAATCGGAGGAATTCCCGTTGTGGATTCCAACAAAAAATTATTGGGCATTGTAACCAATCGAGATTTAAGATTCCAAAAAGACGGAAAAGTATCAGTTGAAAATGTAATGACCAGTGAAAAATTAATTACAGCAGAAGAAGGAATTAATTTGGAAGGAGCAGAGGAAGTACTGCAAGAGCATAAAATCGAAAAATTACCGATCATTAATAAATCGGGAATTTTGATGGGATTGATCACTTATAAAGATATTCTGAAGAAAAGAGATAAACCCAATGCCTGCAAAGATGAATTCGGAAGGCTGAGAGCAGGTGCGGCAGTTGGAGTTACGGGAGATATTGATGAGCGAATTGATGCCCTGGTGAAGGCCGGAGTGGACGTGGTAACCATTGATACTGCTCACGGACATAGCAAAGGAGTAATTGACACCGCAGCTCGTATTAAAAAGGCTTATCCTGATTTGGAATTGATCGTGGGAAATATTGCCACACCAGAAGCAGCCAAAGCTTTGGTAGCAGCTGGAGCAGATGCCGTAAAAGTTGGCGTTGGTCCTGGAAGTATTTGTACAACCAGAGTCGTAGCCGGAGTAGGTGCACCACAATTATCTGCAGTGTATGAAACCTATAAAGCCATAAAAGATACCGGAGTCCCAATTATTGCAGATGGTGGTATTCGTTTTTCAGGAGATGTAGTAAAAGCATTAGCCGGTGGTGCAGATAGCGTAATGATTGGTTCGCTTTTAGCCGGAACGGAAGAAGCACCTGGCGAAATGATTTTATTTGAAGGAAGAAAATTCAAATCATACCGAGGCATGGGATCTGTTGAAGCTATGGGTCAGGGAAGTAAAGACCGTTACTTCCAAGATGCTGAAGATGATATCAAAAAATTAGTGCCGGAAGGAATTTCAGGAAGAGTTCCATTCAAAGGATTGGTTTCGGAAGTATTGCACCAAATGTTAGGCGGACTAAAAGCGGGAATGGGATATTGCGGAGCTGCAAACTTAGAGCAATTGAAAGAAGCTAAATTTGTAAAAATCACTGCTGCCGGAGTTGCCGAAAGTCATCCGCATGATGTGCATATTACACGGGAAGCACCGAATTATAGTAGAAAATAGATATTAGCACAAGCACGAGCTAAGAAGCTCGCGCTATCCTTAATAAATAATGAAAATAGCGTTGGGAAACTGACGCTATTTTTTTGGATTTTAAAGTAAGTGGTTTTTTGATTAGATTGACAATAGAATAATTTGTAATCATTTGAAAAAAAATCTGAGTAGAATATTAATAAAAGTTCATTTTGTCGCTTTGACAATAACGATATTAAATTTAATATTCGAAAATTTTACATCATTCAGTTTCGAAAGGAATATTAAGTTAGGAATTGAACTCTTAACTTTAATAAGTGCTCTAATTCTATTCTTCTGGTATTTGAAGCCTTTTAGGAGAATAAGTATATATTTTTCAATTTATGCCATCCTTAGTTTCTTTCTGCTAGTTGGACTAGTTTTTCGTGGAATTTTAGGAGCCATAATTATCTCTATAATTCTATTTCCTATAATTCCGAAAGACAGAAAATATGAAAATAATGATTTTATTATTTCAACTCCATTTCAAGGATTTCTGGCTCCATGTTGTACATATCAATTAGATGAAAAAATATTTTTCATTTTTGAAAATAACTATGGGACTTTTGATACAGAAGGACCAATCAACTTTGAAACAATAAATATTGAGTTGAAAGAACAGGGTATTGAATTAACTTTCAATACAGATTTTGACGAAAATTTGAATGATCAACACAAAATTAAAATTTCCAAAAATTGCAACTAAAATGAGGATAAGAATCCTACTGCTTTCCGTTGGTTTATTTTTATGTACTTACATTTCTGTATTTTCACAATGTGATGAAGAATATACGAATCCCAAAGTTATAGCGGATACTACTTATAAAGTTAATTTTAAAAACTATGTCGGTTATATTTTTCCAGAGAATTATATTGGTTATATGCTTGAAGATGAAACAAAGAGTTTCAGACTAACATTAGAACAGATATACTTAATTGAAGAAATTCTCGAAAGCCAATATAGTCAGGTTTACAATAATGACTCCAGGGTTTCGGATGATTATAAAAACAAAAATAGTATAAAATCCTATTTAAAGAAATTTGATAGGCAATATTTGGGGTATAAGAATCTAGATGGTGAGGAATCTGCAAAGGTTATTCTTGCCAGGAGAAAAGGAAAAGGCAAGCGTTATTTTGAATGCTTTGATAAAATTATGGTTGCTGGATTTGGTAAATTTTATGAAAGAAATCAGAGGTATTTAATAGTGAATTTAGAGAAGAAAATACTTCTGTTACCATAAATTAAAACTAAAAATGTATTCGTAAAAAAAGAATTAGATACTAGAGTATTACAGTCTATACTTAAAAAAAATGTTTTGGGTAAATTCAAATGATTTATTTTTAAAATCAAACTATTACCAGCAAAATCACAAACTGACCAATGCTAAAACTAAAACTATCCATCCTAACCATTTTCGTTTTCACCAACTTATATGGACAAAAAATAGAAAAGGTATATCTCGACAAAACTGACAGCACAAAAAATTTCTATACCATAATTTACCCACCAGAACTAGACTGGAAAGGATATATTGTAATACTCCCAGGCTTTGGACAAAATGCCGAAAGAGTTTTAGAACAAACCAATTTGCCAAAATTAACTGCCCGAAATGGATTGCTTACAATTATCCCAACTTTGCAAGATGGTGTGCTTTCTTTTGGAATTGATAATCCAAGCCAAAAATCATTGAAGAATATAATTCAGGATGTAAAGAGCAAACATCAAATTGATGGACAGAATTTTTATATCGGAGGTTTTTCAATTGGTGGAAGCGCAGCCATTAAGTATGCACAAAATGCAAACGTAAAACCTAAGGCTGTTTTTGGAATTGATCCGCCTTTAGATTTTGAACGATTTTATAACTCTAGCAAAAGAGATATTAGGCTTTCCATAGATAAGGAACCCAGCCAAGAAAATGTTTATATGGTGAAGAGAATAGAAGAAGTATTCAATGGAACACCTGAAACAGCATTATCCAATTTCCATAAAATTTCACCTTACTCATTTTCTGACACCAACCAATCGGCAGTTAAAAAATTTGGGAATATTCCTTTGAGAATTTATTCCGAACCTGATGTTAAATGGTGGTTAAAAGAAAGAGACGCAGATTTAACTAGTATGAATATTACCGAATGTTCAGCCTTTATTAATGAACTCAATAGACTTGGAAACGATAAAGCGGAACTCATACTTACAGAAAACAAAGGTTATAGAAAACCCAATAACTCAAGGCACCCACATTCTTGGAGTATAGTGGAAAATGAAGATTTGATAGGGTGGATATTGGAACAGCATTAAAATTGCTTGAACTAGAATTTAACTTAAAATCGTTAGATTTATAGTTTATCATTTCATTTGCTGACTACCTGAAAACCAATTAATCATGAAAACTATAATCCTTGAAAAGTTTAAGAAATACTTCTCACAAATAGATTTCTCTAATAACTCTACTTTGGATGAAATCTATTCAGATCATATAGTTTTCAAAGACCCAATCCACGAAATACAGGGAATTGAAAATCTCAAAGAATACTTCAATAAACTAAATGATAATCTAATAGAAGGCTCATTTCATTTTACAGATGAATCAATTATTGGTGATAAAGCTTATCTAAGTTGGGAAATGGGTCTGAAATTAAAAAGACCGAAAAAGAATGTAAAAGCTTCAGGCATTTCGGTGCTTATAATTGAAGATAAAATAATCAGCCAAAGAGACTATTTTGATGCAGGAGAGCTGTTCTATGAAAACATTCCTCTTATGGGAGGAATTATCCGAAGCATAAAAAAGAAATTAGCAAAGTAGAATCAAAACCAAATCACCCATGAGCACTGACTTTTCCAATCAACATTCTGTCCTTGTCCATTTTATGTATTACAAAGAAGAACTAGATGAGTTGCATGAACTGGATGACAAACTGGATAAAGTCATAAACGAAAATGGAGTTGGACAATACGATTGGCATGAGATTAATATGGACATGAGCGATGGCACTTTATTTATGCATGGCCCCAATGCAGAAGAACTTTTTAAAACAATAAAACCAATACTGGAGGAAACAGATTTTACCCAAGGCGCATGGGCAGTATTAAGGTTTGGAGGACTAGAAACTGATGCAAGTGAAATAGAATTTCAGATTGGTGAGTAATTTTATAAGCCCTCTTTTTACTCAAATAATTGTTATCGAAATTATATCCTTATATTTTTTGTTAAATTGGTAAATATAAAATCATATAATATGGAATCTAAAGGGATAGATATAGCCGAAAATATTTTTCAAATAGTTAAAAACTTAAGTTCAGATGTAAAACTTGAGCTAATTAATAAAATCTCAAAATCTATTGACACAACAAAAGATTTACCACAAGATAACTCTTGGAAAAAATTATTTGGTGCGTGGGAATCCGATAAAAGTGCAGAGGAAATAATCGAAGAAATTAGAGCAGATAGATTTACAAATCGACAAATTGAAGAATTGTAATGGAATATTTGTTAGATACGAACATTTGCATCTATTTTTTGAAGGGGAGATATGGTTTGGTTGAAAAAATGGATAAAATTGGATTTGAAAATTTATATATCTCTGAAATGAGCATAAATTTTAGAATCCTCAACGTACCCACCGAGGATGAATAAAATTTATTGAATTCCATGTGGCAACTTTAAACAATTATATACACATGAAATAACTGTTGCAGAATTAAAGTACGGGGTTGAGAAAAGTGATAAGCCAGAAAAGAATAGACCAATAATCAAAGAACTGATTGATAAATTTTAAATACTTACAATTTTTAGCGCCTTAGATATTTTTGCAAAGGAAAAAGCCAGACTTAAAAAAGAAGGAAAAACTCTTGATGATTTTGATTTATTAATAGGTTCTACTGCAGCTCAGAAAAAAATGGTATTAGTTACAAATAATGAAAAGCACTTTGAACGTATTGATAATATCAACATTGAAAACTGGACTATATCATAATAGACATAATAATAACTAATAGCTGAAACTTTTCTGAATCGATATGGCTCAGAATTAACCCATTATCTTCACAATTTTTATAAGCATATCCTACCACATTTCCGTAATAAACAACTTAAGTTTGCATTCGATATTTTAAAAAGAAAAATTTTCCATGGATAACCCATTATTAAAAAACTTTGATACCCCTTTTCAAACACCGCCATTTGATAAAATAAAGTCTGAGCATTTTATGCCGGCTATAGAAGAAGCCATTAAAGAAGCTAAACAAGAAATTGAGGACATCACTTCACAAAGTGAAAAGCCTACTTTCGAAAACACTTTGGAAGCAATGGAATTTGCGGGTGAAAAATTAAGCTCGGTGACTTCCATTTTATTCAATTTGAATAGTGCGGAAACCAATAAAAAAATTCAAGAAGTAGCAAGAGAAGCTTCTCCCATCTTATCAGAATTTGGCAATGACATCTGGCAAAATGCTGATTTATTTGAGCGAGTAAAAGCCGTTTACAATCAAAAGGATCAGTTGGATCTCGACAATGAGCAAAAAATGTTGTTGACCAAAACCTATAAAGCTTTTATTAGAAACGGTGCGGACCTAAATGAAAAAGATAAAGCCCGCTTTAAGGAAATCACGAAAAAGCTGTCTCAACTCAGCCTCACTTTTGGTGAAAATGTATTGGCTGAAACCAATGATTACGAATTGGTCATTTCAGATGAAAAAGATTTAAGCGGATTGCCCGATTCTGCTATTAGGCAAGCCGCCAATACAGCCAAGGCAAAAGGCAAAGAAGGAAAATGGGTTTTCACCTTGCAAGCCCCAAGTTTTGTTCCTTTTATGGAAAATGCAGATAATCGTTCATTGAGGGAAGAGCTTTATAAAGCTTATATGTCCAAAGCCAATAAAAATGATGAGCGTGATAATAAAGCCATCATTCAAGAAATCGTTAATCTTAGAAGTGAGAAAGTCAGTCTTTTAGGCTATGACTCTTATGCCGATTATGTTTTGGAAGAGAGAATGGCGGAAAGTAAGGATAAAGTGCAAGCTTTTTTGGATGATCTTTTACAACAAGCCTTACCAAAAGCAAAAGAAGAGGTGGCCGAAATAAAAGCATTTGTAAAAGAACTAGGCGATGACGTTGATTTACAGCGTTGGGATTGGGGGTATTATTCTGAAAAGCTGAAAAAGAAGAAATATGCCATTGATGATGAGTTGCTAAGACCTTATTTCAAATTGGAAAATGTGTTGGATGGCGTATTTCAATCGGCTGAAAAATTATATGATATTCGATTTAAAGAAGTCAATAATATTCCAGTTTATCATGAAGATGTGACTACTTATGAAGTAAGCACCACTTCGGGCGAACATGTTGCCATTTTCTATGCTGATTTCCATCCGAGAGAAGGAAAAAGAGGAGGCGCATGGATGACGACTTATCGGGATCAATACCGAAAAAGCGGAGAAGAATTCAGACCCTTGGTTTCCAACGTCTGCAATTTCACGCCATCTTCACCGGGCAATCCAAGTTTATTGACTTTCAATGAAGTGACCACCTTGTTTCATGAATTTGGTCATGCCTTGCATGCCATGTTAGGAAACAGCCGTTACGGAAGTTTGTCCGGAGCTAATGTGTATTGGGATTTCGTTGAATTGCCGTCACAGATTTTCGAAAACTGGTGCTATGAAAAAGAATGCCTCGATTTATTTGCTAAGCATTATGAAACTGGCGAAAAGATTCCGCAAGAATATGTTGAAAAAATAAAAGCTAGCAGTACTTACCATGAAGCCTACGCCACCGTAAGGCAGGTAAGCTTAGCACTTTTGGATATGGGGTATTTCAGTTTAGATAGAAAAGAAGCTCAAAATATTGAAGACGTAGCCGACTTTGAAGAAAAAGCCATGGCACCCACAAAATTATTCCCGAAAGTGGAAGGCACTTTAATGAGCACCCAATTCGGACATATTTTTTCTGGAGGCTATGCCTCTGGTTATTACAGCTACAAATGGGCAGAGGTTTTGGATGCAGATGCCTTCTCCCTATTCAAAGAAAAAGGCATTTTCAACAAAGAAGTCGCACAATCCTTTAAAGATAACATCCTTTCAAAAGGAGGAAGCGAACATCCGATGGAATTATACAAAAGATTCAGAGGCAGAGAACCTAAAATTGAGGCATTGCTGGAAAGGGCTGGATTGAAATAAATCCTTTTAATCAAGTTAATTTAACTAAAGCGTTTCGGGAATTTTCTGGGGCGCTTTTTTTGTGTGGAATTTTAAGGCTTATCGAAAAGGTGTTGGATTACTAAGGTTTTAATTTTGAAGTTTTTATATTTGGTATAACTTAAATTGACATTAGGTTGATATTTTTATTTGATAATAATATGTATCAGCAATGTTGATAGCTAATTGTTACCAGTTATGAAGCACCTAGTAATAATATTGCTGACAATTCTACCCCTAAAAATATTTGCCCAAGAGATTTCTTTTGAACATCCTTCTGTGAATAGTTTTGATTTTGGAATAAATATAGCTGTAGGTTTCAAATACTCTAAAATTGACGAACTCAACAAACAATTAGAGGCAGCTAGCTTACCAAAAGGAGATTCAAATTTACCTTACTTAGGTGGCGGTATGAATTTTATTTATGGAAATCATTTTTTGCATTTTAATGGAAATGCAGCTTTTAATGACGAAGAAAATGAGCTTGATGGCTTTACAACAACTACAAGTGGCTGGGGAATTGGAATTAATTACGGTTACAAAATAGGATTACCGATTTTTAATTTAATACCTACGATTGGAGTATCAAGAGAAGCCCTGCTGTTTCAAATAGAAGACCTTTCTGGACAGAATCAATCGTTCACTAATCAGCTACAGAATTTCAATTTATTACAATTACATTCTGAGGTATTGGCAGCTAGTTTGGGAGTCAAGATTCTCTTTCATGATGACTACGGAACCCTATTCCCAAGCCTCAGTTTTGAATATCAAATTCCTATGAAATCTATTTGGATTGGAAATGACAGCCAAATATCAGAAGCCCCAAGCATCGAAGTCTCAAAATTCAAATTAGGCATTGAAATTTTTCTATTTAGGGGACAAAACAACTGGTAACTTTCTGTCATAAATCATGGCTGTTGGTAGGTTATTGTTCCTTCAGCTCTTTGTAGATAGCCCGTCAATCCGCAGGATTGCCTCGGTAGTTAACTGAAATTTTTATACTTTTAATCAGCCACGAATTTATACAGTGGCGTTGTGCTTAATTAGAGCTCGTCAAAATGATAAAATATTTACAAAATCGAAAGACAAAATCCATTCACAGCGCTGTTGACGAAAAAATTTTATTGTTTTCTTTCAACGATTTTATTAACAAAATTGTAAAGGGGAAATGTTGTTTTATTTGTGGTGCCGAGCCAAACTCGAAGGAATTTAACAGTGAGCATATTATTCCAAAGTGGATTTTAAAAAATTATGGAACATCGGATTCTTTTATGGTTTTACCAAATCATACCGAAATTAAGAACAGCAAATATTTGATCCCTTGTTGTAAAGATTGTAATTCTGGATTAGGAAGGATTCTTGAAAATCCAATGAGTTCACTTTTGCAGAAAGACTATGATGAGGTTTGCGAGGAATTGGAAAGAGATGAAAAACTTTACTTAAAAATTTATCATTGGGTAGCATTGATATTCTTTAAAACTCATTTAAAAGACACTGCATTATTGAAAGAGAGGGACACTAGGAAGTGTTCGGGAACTATAGGGGATGACTTTTGTTGGCAATGTTTATTTGGAGTTCACAATTTTATAAGACATCATCATACAGGAGCTAAAATATCCGACTATGCGTATGGAACTGTATTAGTATTTGAAAGTTTACTAGAACAAGAAACAGAAACATTTGATTATTTGGATAATTTAAACAGTCAAACAGTCATGATTCAAGTTGGGAAAATAGTGATTTTTGTTGTACTAAATGACTGTCGGGCTGGCATTAGTTTTTATAAGACCTTCTTAAGCAGAATTACAGGACCTCTAACTACAGTTCAAATCAGAGAATTATTTGCACGTATTCGTTACATAAATGATAATCTAAAATATAGACCAAGATTCTATACGCAATTTAAACACAGTGGTCATAGAATTTGTGTGAGACGCCCAAAAAAGCTTGAGCTGTACAAGGGAGCACAAGAAAAAATTTCATTGTTTAAACTTATGAGGTTATACATTGGAGATATTATGCCAGAGACAATTCCAAATAGAGAGCAACTTCTTACTGATATTGAAAAGGGACAAGCGCAATATATTTTTGATGAAGGGTTAAATTTTTACCAACATAAGCAATATGGAAGTAAATAATAGAATAATGCTTTAAAATTGAGACTACAATGAGCGGCATACAACACGAGGCTAAAAACAATGGCGGAATTGCATTTAATTGAAATATTCTAGCTTTTTGCTACCTTTATCTGCGATTGACAGTGAGGGCTTTTAATCCTCGAAAGTTTTTTAGTCCAAGCGTTGGTGGTAATTAGATTATAATGAATATAGATTTTGAAAAATTATTATACACACTACTGATCGCTGTAATTGGGTTCTTTCTAAGAGATGCTTACAACTGGTTAAAAAGCAAGTTTTTTAAAGGAGATAGACCAAAAATTACATTTACCTATAGCTATAGACATAGAGGAACTCAAGGAGGCAGTCCAAGGCTATATAATTTTGAGGGCACTTTAATTATAAATAACATTGATAAGGAATCGATTTATGATCTTAGCTTACCAATGACATTCAATATAGCAGATAGGGTTAGTTTCGAAAATCAAGATAATCCTGAAATTGTTGAATTGGCAAGTTTACCCCCTAACAGACCAATTGAAATCAAGCTTTACAAACAGGTTCAACATCAGGAGACGGGGAGCTCACTTGTTAAAGCAAAAGCCCTTCTACCTAAATCATTTACCAACCCCGACCTCACGCTAACTTTTAATAACTATCAAAACAAGAAATTCAAGTTAAAATTATAAACGAAAATAAAACCATCAGCATTCTGAATAAATAATGGCTATTTAGTGCATAACGAAAGTTTTGCTCCTTGAGGATTGCCTCAGTAGTTAGCTGAAAATTTTATACTTTTAATCAGCCATACTTTATACAATGGCATTGCTCAATTAACATGAAAAATACGACACTTATATTAACTTTTTTAGTACTATTTCACCAGAACTCTAAAGCTTGTGATTGTAAATCAATCGAAAATCTAGAAGAAATTCAAGAATTAAGTTATCAAGAAAATGAATTGATTTTTATAGGTGAAGCAATAGAGAGTAATGAAGATGGGACTTACCAACTAAGGTTAATAGAATTGCTTAAAGGAACTCTTGAAGATTCAGTTATTTCTGGAATAACCAAATCAAGTTGTTCATTACATCCTAAAATGCACGAAATATGGTTGGTCTATGTCAATAAAAATGAGGATGGAACAATAGAAATTTATGACTGTGGCTTATCGAGAAATTTTAAAAGACCATATTTCTTTTCTAAAAATCATGGTATTCCAGTTCCACCACATCCTAATATTCAAGATGATGCGGATAAACTGATTGATCACGAACAACGTAATCTTGAAATTCAAAAACAAGCATTAAAAATATTGAAGAATGAAATAATCGTATTAAGAAAAAAATTGGCTAAAGGTAAGTGATTGTTATAAAAACCAAGATTCAAAAAAAGACCGTTTAATTTTCATTATAGCTAAATATAAAGGTCTTTATATTTTTCAAGAAAAGCCCATCCTATTCTTCCCCTTTAAACCCATCATAATGCTTTAGTTCGCCCACTTCGGTGGTTTCGCCCAATCCATTAATGAAATGATTGATGCCGCCATTGAGCCCAGCAAATGTTGAGATATGTGTTATTACTATGCCTGAATTATCAGGGACTTCCATGGCATTTTCTAACCTGACATTATTGGAGACCGTGGGCTCACCACGGAAAAAACTATAAATACCCAAGCCATAGGCATTGTGATTTTCAACGCTATCCGCAACTTTATAAGAAGCATAGCCCGGCTTTCCATTATCATTCCAAACCTCTAAACTTGGTGGTGAATAAGGGATTTCAGATTGGTAAAAATAAGTTCTTCCATATTCTCCATTCCAGAGCGTTTGATATCCTTGGAAGTGCTCATTAAACAAGCCATAGATTGTTACATGATCCCCATTTACAACAAGTCCGTGTTTGTTTTGTCCGTCCATCCATTCAGTTCCCGTACCATGATCGGCTCGCCATAACCAAAAATGATCGCCAATTACATAATTGCTATTGATAGTTACAGTGGTTTCGGCTTGACCAACTACCGCACCGCCAACGCGGCAATAGATATCGTGAAGAGAAATGGGATTATCAGAATAATCCTCATTAGAATCCTCTGTTCCAATTTGAATCAGGCTTGGAGATAGCTCAGGGCCCGCATCTACCATAAAGCCAGCTAATTTTATTCCGGGTACATCATGGGTAGCCACAGCAATCTCGCCATATTGAGGAATGAGTGTGGGTAATCCAAGCCCCAGGATCACAGTATTAGGATTTGTGATGGTAAGTGTTTCATCCAGTTCGTAGATTCCGGGTGTAAACAAAATATTCTTACCATCAGCTAGCGCTTGATTAATGGAAGTGGAATTGTCTTTATTGGGAAAAGCAATATGGAATGAATCAATCGGGATTAGTTCACCTTTCTCATCACGATTTATCCAAGAAGGACCAGAAGTTTCTCGAAGGATTTCAGGAACAAATACCGCATATTGGCCCGATTCAGTATAAGTCAAAAACGGCTTTTCACGAATTATTGGTGTTTTGTCGATTACGGTTGTGGGTTGAGCAGGCCAAGTATCATTCGGGGCGCCTTCCACGCCAACAAATACCCTGTTCCAGTTTCCGCCTTCCCAGGAACCAATACTTGAATTTCTTGTCATCCATTGTTGTCCGGTTGTTAAACCAGCCCTGCCTTCTACTAAAGAATTTGCAAGAACACCACCACTTGCCCAGCTTCCTTTATCAAAATTGATATCTCCTGCAACATGCATTCTTCGGTAAGGAGCAGCTTGTGAAACCGCCCAATAAATCATTTCGCCATCTTTCGGGACTACCTTGAAATTCTCGGCACCGCGCCAAAACATAGTAGTCACCTTATTGTCATTTGTAGATGAGGTGGATTGTACCGCCCCATTGATGGTAACATCTTCAGGATACCTTCCTATACCAAGTGCCTGAACATAATAATCGACCGTCACATCTAAACCATAGCTTCCCGCTTTGAATAATAGTGCATATCGCTCTGAGCCAAACTCATTATATTTTTGTTGCTCGTGTAAGGCTTCAAGCGTCATCATAATACTATCCAAATCCATAGAATCGTCAAACACGAGAACATTCTTACCAAATATGGAGGTATATGAAGAGGTATCTAAAACATTAGAATCTTGGGTTGAATCGGAACATCCTGTTGCTATACTTAATAACAGTATAGAGGAAAGGGAGTAGAGGAAATAGCGGATAGAAAGCATGATAAAGTAATTAAAATAGGATATAATGTAAGTAATTATACAACTAAAGTACCATTAAATTGACTTGTTTGCAAAGTGCTAAATCTTGTTCCTAGGCAGGAACAAATAGTTGCAAGAATTTTGGTGATGAAAATCCAAGATTGTTTACCGTTTTAATACCTTTCGAAAAGGTGTTGGTTTACTAAGGCTTTTTATTTTGAAGCAAAAATCCCCATAATTGAATTAAACTTTACAGGAAAACGTTAAATTTGAATAAAGGCAGATAAAATGAGTACTCAAACAATTTCCATAGATTTCCCCAATGATATTTTTTTGGCTTTAAACGAGTCAGAAACTGATTTGAAAAATAGGATTAAATTAACCTTGGCTGTAGAATTATATAAATCACAAAAGTTGACTATTGGAAAAGCAGCTCAGCTTTCCGGAATGACACGCCTAGATTTTGAAAAGGAGCTTTCTAAAAATAAAATATCAATTTCAAATTTGACCGAAGAAGATGTTTTAGGCGATATTGAAAAATTAAAATAATGAATAACGGACTTGTCATTGCCGATGCAGGACCTATTTTTTCATTAGCAATTGTTAATGAATTAGAACTTTTGAATCAACTCTTTAATGAGATAAAAATATCAAAAGCGGTCTGGGATGAAATAGCTCTTGACAAAAGCACAGAGTTCTATAATAAAATATCACTCTTTTTTAAAGATAAAGTCAGCAATATTAAAGGGTTTAATGAACTGACATTTGTTATGGATTATGGAGAATCTGAATCTGTAATTCTATATAAAGAACTTAATGCTGAATTCTTGCTAATTGATGATAAAAAGGCTAGAAATATTGCTGAAAACTTTGATATAAATTGTATTGGGACTTTAGGAATATTGTCAGTTGCAAAAGATAAAGGCTTAATAAAAGAATTAAGACCATTATTTTTAACCTTTCTTGATAATAACAGATATTATTCGATCAAACTATTGAATAAAATTCTACAAAGACATAAGGAGGATAAAATAAAACTAAAAGCATGATAGTGCTTAATAATGGACAATATCTGTTCAGAAGAGAAAGAGTTTTATTCTTATCAAGAAAGGTTTAAAACGATACGTAAATCTTAAACTAAACACACCTGTAATTAAACTTCAAAACCTCCATAAACCCCTAACCCTTTTAATAGCCACAGTCTGGTTAATAAACGGACTTATTTGCAAAGTGGTAAACCTTGTTCCAAGACATGAGCAAATAGTTGCAAGAATTTTGGGTGATGAAAACTCAAGATTGTTTACCGTTTTATAGAGACTATTTTTAATTTCCACTATAATATTAGTTATATTTATCCTTCACAAAAATAGCTGATATGAACCACAGCCACTTAAAATATTTATTAATTCTTAGTTTAACACTTCTTATTGCTTGCAACAGTCAAACAAAAAAAGTTGACGGATTTAAGCTCAATGGAAACAGCAACCTACAAATAGAAAATAAGACTTCTGAAGCAGTTAAGATAGCTATTGAAAACTGGTATTTGTTGCCATGGCACGTACAAGAAATAGATACTACTATTTCAGCAGGGCAAAGCTTAGATTTTCAAATTATAACTCAAGGCAAAATTTATTTTGACTTAAAAGTTGATGGACAAAATCATAAAGTTTTTAGCAAGCCAAATGCCCAAATTGAATTGAATATATCGGAGAATGGAACTTTGCAATTTCAAGGGACATTAAAAAGCGTCAATCAATTTCTTAAGCAAAAATTTAATACTACTGGTTCAGATTGGAAACCAAGAGCAAGTTATACTCACGGAGATATAAGTTTTGTTAATTTAATTAAGGTAAATGATTCCATCACAGCCTTGCATCAACAATATTTAACAGAACATAAAAATGAGTTGTCAGATTGGTATGTAGAATTTGAACAAAAGCGCCTACAATATTTAAATGCGCTTTGGAAATTGAATAGCTTATTGTACAGAACACGAATGATGAATATGACGGATAGTTTACCCCCTAATTTCTTAAAAAACACAGTAGGGACATTATCTATAAATGATACTGAAATGCTAGGAAACAATCGCTATATGAATTTTTTAAGTGACTACTTAGCTTTTCTAGGCGACCCATCCTATCAAAGACCAAAACCTTCTTCAATACCTGAATGGATTAAGTTTTACGAAGATGGATTTGACATTGCCAAGAAAGAATTAGCAGGAGAGGTAAGGGACACATATTTAGCCTTTTCAATGGGAAATATATTGGAAAGAAGAGCATATCTCTTTCAAAATGAGTGGATAGAAGAAATCAATGATCCAAAATTACAAGAGTATGTTAAAGACCTTATGAAGGCTAATCCTATCTTACCAAAAGGCGCAAAAACACCGTACTTTTTCCTTGCGGATAGTGCTGGTAATGAATATAAATCAAGTGATTTCAAAGGAAAGATTCTATTGATTAATTTCTGGGCAACTTGGTGTAAACCCTGCATTAAAGAATTTCCAGAGGAAAATAAATTAGTTGAAAAATACAAGGATCAGCCAGTTGAAATTGTCAATATCTGCATTGATTCGGAAGAGGAAAAATGGAAATCTTATTTAAAGAAATACAATCTAAAAACCACTAATTTATATGCAAACGGAAACTGGAATGAAAAGCTTCAAAAAGATTTTGGAATTCAGGGTCTCCCGCATAGCACATTAATTGATTGGAACGGAAAGGTAGTGGAGAATAAATGTAGAAGAGCAAGTGAGAACATTGACGTATTAATAGATAAACTATTGAGAGAAAGGGCTGAAGATGATTAGGAAGAAATTTGAAAGTTCAATTGTAAAATCCACCCCAAATCTAAACCATTAAGTGCATTTAATCTATGTTTAGATGACTGAAATCGAAATTCTTGATAAATACTTCCTTCTCAAATATTTGCAGTCTTTCCAACCAGAGGTTGGTCAGCCTTTGGCTGAAAACTGAACTTCAAAAAAAATAACAATAATTTCCCTTTGCGAAAACTTTGCGCCTTTGCGAGACATTTTAAGCGTCTTTAGACGCCTGCGGTCAATCTTGTTATATAGTAGCAAAAAGAAAGGACGAAAAATGCTATTGAATGATTTGATTTATTTTTAATCAAGCTTCCCCACAAAATCCTCAATAACCTTAGGATAATGTTGGTGCTCCAACTGCTGCACTTTCGCACTTAGTTGCTTAGAACCCATTTGCGGATGAATACTGCATTTCGCTTGGAAGATAATTTCTCCCTCATCATATTCATCATTCACTAAATGAATAGTGATGCCACTTTCAGTTTCCTGATTGTTGATCACGGCTTCATGAACATAATGTCCGTACATTCCTTTTCCACCATATTTTGGTAAAAGTGCTGGGTGAATATTGATGATCCTATCAGGATATTGAGCTGTTATTTTAGGAGAAATTTTCAAAAGAAAACCTGCCAAAACTACCACATCCACTTCATGGGATTTTAGAAAATCCAAAACCGGTGCGCCATCTTCAAATTCTGATTTTGAAAACACATGATAAGCAATGCCTGCTTTTTCTGCTCTGGCGGTCACGCCTGCATTTTCATTATTGGTTAAAATCCCAACGATTTCAATTTCTTTATTACTCTTGAAATATTGGATGATTTTTTCTGCATTGCTGCCTGATCCGGAAGCTAATATGGCAAGTTTTTTTATTGCGGTCATAATTATAAGATTCTAAAATTTAATTACACAAAAAGGTTTTTTGATTATCAGGTAATTACGAACTCTTCTCGTGTAATTGCCTATTAGCTTCTATTTAACCAAATTCTTCCTTTTCAATATAGTTTCCATAAATTTCTTTTCATTCTCTGTTTTAAACACCTTATATGGAAGGTACACAAACTGTGCTTTTGAAAGCACTAGAGTAAAAGCTTTTTTACCAATTTTGGCAGATTTTATCTGATCCCATTTAATAGGCATGCCTTGTTTGGCGTTTAATTTAATCAAAATTTGCTGTGAACTGATTTCATAGGATAGTCGCTCAAAGAGAATTTTATATTGATCCAGCTGCGTTACACCAGCAAATTGAATAAGCCAAAAAAGGAAATATAAAAGTAAAGCGATAAAAGAACCTATAAACCACCAAATGTTAGGAATCCAGGCATAACCTGAACAAATAGCTAAGGCAATTAAAAACACCCACCATTGTTCTTTGATGATATTCTTCAATCCTGTTTTGATGTAAGTGCCGTTATCCAGCTTATATTTTTTTGTTTTAACAAGCATTGCTGCAAAATATTAATTGTGTAAAATCTGATTTTCAATTTGGGCTGCCCCAAACGGATTGCAAATATATTCGATTTTTATGGTTTCAGGAAACAGCTTTCAAACTCATGTCTAAACTTTTATAAGAATGCGTTAAAGCACCTACCGAAATATAGTCTACACCCGTTTCGGCTATGGCTTTAATAGTTTCTTCCGTAATTCCTCCTGATGCTTCCGTTTCACATTTTCCGTTGATTAACTCAACGGCAGCTTTCATTTCTGGGATATCCATATTATCCAACATAATCACATCGACTCCGCCAACTGTTAAAGCTTCTTTTACTTCTTCCAAATTGCGGGTCTCCACTTCTATTCTGAGGGATAAATTATTTTGCTTTAAATATTCTCGAGTAGATTGAACCGCTTTTGTAATGCCACCGGCAAAATCATTATGGTTGTCTTTCAGCATCACCATATCAAACAAACCGAATCGGTGATTTTGTCCGCCACCAATTGCCACCGCCCATTTTTCTGCAATTCTGAAATTTGGAGTGGTTTTGCGAGTATCCAAAAGTTTAGTTGAAGTATGCTTAATTAATTCGTTCAGATTATGCGTATATGTGGCAATTCCACTCATGCGTTGCAAGCAATTCAAAACCAATCGCTCGGCACTCAAAATAGAAACTGCAGAACCATGAACCTTCAAGCCAATTTCTCCTGCACGCACTTTATCACCATCTTTTTTAAAAAAATTGATTTTCAAATTTTCATCCACAGCCTTAAAGATATGTTCAGCCATTTCCATTCCTGCCAAAACACCATCTCCTTTAATAATTAATTGAGCAGTATTTTGCGTTTCAGGAGGAATAGATGCTTGCGAAGAATGATCTCCTTCCCTGATATCTTCCGCCAAGGCAGATTGAATAAATTTTTGTATGTTTTCTTTGGTTAAGTACTGGTATGCCAATGTTTAAGCTATTTATTTAAAGCTGCAAAGATACGGCTAAAATCTCGCAAAGCCGCTAACTTGTCCCGAATTATCGGTAAGCCGCCAAGCTTTCGCAAAGGAAGAAATAAGTTTTTGTTATCAATATCCCCGTTTTTAATTATAGTGCTTGCAATAAATCCGCCAGAGACGGCAGTAGTTTCCACCAGCCGGAGGCAGGCGGAAGAGCAGAGACGAAAAACTGACCCTGTCGCCAGCGTCCCGCTGGTGACTGATACTGGTGCCTCCGGCACATTCTATTTTAGGTGGTGATAAGTTTCCTTGTTTAATTCTAAAGTAAATCCGTGAGATTGTCCCCTTGAGGGGACTACAGGGGTGTTACTTGAGGGGATTATAGGGGTGTTAACTGCTATTGAAAAAATGCTTTGAATTTATTTTACCATCCCACCTGTCAATACCGAATGCCAAAGCACCACCCCAATACTAACCGAAATATTCAAAGAATGCTTGGTGCCAAATTGCGGGATTTCCAAACAATGATCACTTTTATCCACAACTTCCTGCTCAACGCCATAAACTTCATTTCCGAAAATAAAAGCATATTTTTCATCAGCTTTAGGCGTAAATTTTTCTAGGCTTAAACTGTTTTCAGTTTGTTCAACACTTAAAACTTGATAGCCTTCCTTTTTTAAATCCTCAACTGCATCAAGCGTATTTTCAAAATGCTTCCATTCCACTGTATCGGTAGCACCTAAAGCCGTTTTATTTATTTCTCTATGAGGAGGCTGGGCAGTAATACCGCACAAATAAATTTTTTCAATTAAAAATGCATCACCCGTTCTAAAGGCAGAACCTACATTATTCATGCTTCTCACGTTATCCAGCACCAAAACGATTGGGTTTTTCTTGACCTTTTTGAATTCATCAATTTCCAATCGATTTAATTCTTCATTGGCTAATTTCCTCATATTTTATCATCTTTGAAGTGCAAAACTAAGAACATTTCCCTAAAAGCATGGCGAAGACTCAAGAAGCAAAGGAAACTCCTTTAATGAAACAATATAATCAGATAAAAGCCAAATATCCAGGTGCGCTTTTACTGTTTCGTGTGGGCGATTTTTATGAAACTTTTGGGGAAGATGCCGTGAAGGCAAGCAAAGTCCTGAATATTATCCTGACCAAAAGGGCAAATGGCTCCGCTTCTCATATTGAATTGGCAGGTTTTCCGCATCATGCGATGGATAACTACTTGCCAAAACTAGTTCGCGCTGGACATCGGGTTGCCATATGTGATCAATTGGAAGACCCAAAATCCGTAAAGGGAATTGTAAAAAGAGGGGTTACAGAATTAGTCACCCCAGGCGTTAGTTTTGATGATAACGTGCTGGAAACGGGAAGAAATAATTACTTGGCATCCATTCATTTTTCTAAAAATACATTAGGTATCGCATTTCTTGATATTTCCACTGGCGAATTTATGACTGCCTCAGGAAATGCATCCTATATCGATAAATTATTACAGGGATTTCAGCCATCAGAAATCATATATTCTAAATCAGCCAGAGATGTTTTCTCACAAAAATTTTCTGATGATTATAATATCCATCATTTGGAAGATTGGATTTACGCTTATGACTTTGCCTACGAAAAACTCACAAAGCAATTTAAAACCAATTCTTTAAAAGGCTTTGGGATTGAAAATCTGGAAGAAGGAATTATTGCGGCTGGGGCTATCCTTCATTATCTGGAAGAAACCGAGCATAAAAAAATTGAGCATATTGCTTCCATCTCCAGAATAGAAGAAGAAAAATATGTTTGGATGGATAAATTCACCATCCGAAATCTTGAATTGGTTTACCCTCAGCAAGAAGGTGGAATTCCGCTTATTCAAATTCTGGATAAGACCTTGACGCCTATGGGTTCCCGTCAAATTAAAAAGTGGATGGTTTTGCCCGTAAAGGATAAAGCCGTAATCGAAGAACGCTTGCAAATTGTGGAGGCTTTCCATATAAATAATGACTTGACGGAAAGCTTGAGAACATCTTTGAAATCCATGGGAGATGTGGAAAGATTGATTTCAAAAGTGGCGGTCGGCAGAGTGAACCCAAGGGAGCTAAATCAATTGAAAAAGGCTTTGGGCTTAATGGCGCCTTTGAAAAAAGCATTGGAAGAATCAGGGGAGTCTGCCTTGAAAAAACTTTCCAATCAAATCAATCCTTGTGAGTATTTATATGAATTGATTGATGAACAATTGATGGAAGATGCTCCTTTGCACACTAATCAAGGCAATTTGATTAAGGAAGGAGTGGATAACGAGCTGGATGAGTTGAAGAAAATCGCATTTTCTGGAAAAGATTATTTGCTTCAACTGCAAAAGCGGGAAATGGAGAAGACAGGCATCACTTCACTGAAGGTAGCCTATAATAAAGTATTTGGTTATTATTTGGAAGTGACCAATTCACATAAAGATAAAGTGCCTCAAGAATGGATTCGAAAACAGACTTTGGTGAATGCGGAAAGATATATCACCGAGGAGCTGAAAGAATATGAAGAAAAGATTTTAGGCGCGGAAGACAAAATGGTGGTGATTGAGCAGAAAATTTTTCAATCGCTATTGCAAAACGCAATGGATTTCGTGAGCCCTATTCAGCAAGACGCTAAAATTGTGGCACAAGTAGATTGCTTGCTCAGCTTTGCAGAAATTGCCCGTTCCAATGATTATGTAAAACCACAGATTTCCGAAAGTACTGCTCTGGATATAAAATCAGGCCGCCACCCGGTAATCGAGCAGCAATTGCCCCATGGAGAAGAATATATTCCCAATGATGTGTTTTTGGATAATGAGAGCCAGCAAATCATGATTATTACCGGACCAAACATGGCAGGTAAATCGGCTTTGCTGCGGCAAACCGCTTTGATAGTTTTAATGGCGCAAATGGGCTGTTATGTTCCGGCTAAATCAGCTGAAATTGGATTGGTAGATAAAGTTTTTACCAGAGTTGGGGCTTCCGATAATCTTTCCAAGGGAGAATCTACTTTTATGGTGGAGATGACGGAAACCGCCAGCATTTTAAATAATCTTTCCGACAGAAGTTTGGTGCTAATGGACGAAATCGGAAGAGGAACCAGTACTTATGATGGGGTTTCCATTGCCTGGAGTATAGCCGAATTTTTACACAATCATCCAAAATCAAAAGCCAAAACGCTTTTTGCCACACATTACCATGAACTGAATCAATTAGCCCATGATTTTCCGAGAATTAAGAATTACAATGTTTCGGTTAAAGAAATAGATGGAGAAATCATCTTTTTGCGGAAGTTGAAAAAAGGAGGAAGTGAGCATAGTTTTGGTATTCATGTGGCACATTTAGCTGGGATGCCAAATCCTGTGGTGTTGAGAGCCAATGAAATTATGCATCATTTGGAGAAGGATAAAATTAAGGACAAAGCCAATCGCAAAATGCATGAGGTTCCTAAAAATAATTATCAGCTCAATATGTTTGAAGCCGACCCTGTGCTTTCAGAAATAAAGGATTTATTGGATAAGCTGGATATTAATTCCATGTCACCAGTGGAGGCTTTGTTGAAGTTGAATGAATTGAAGAGTAAATTGAAGTAGCATAAATTTAGGCGAATTTTTGGGGGTAAATGAGAGTAATGGCTTCTCCTTGGGTTTAATTCAAAGTAAACAAAAAGTAATTAACTACTCCCCAAATTCAATATCATTCCTAAATGATCTGGAAATTGTCAGCCATTCTTCTCCAACTTTCACCTTATCTTTTTGATAAGCATTAATTTTATCTTGGTTTATTATAAAAGAGCGATGGATTTGAGTGAAGCTTTCAGGAAGTTGGTCTAGAATCGATTTCAAAGTTAATTTGCTGATTAGGGGTTTATCATTTTCCAGTACAAATCTTAAATAATCCCCTTTAGCTTCTATATATAAAATTTCATTTAGGAGTAACTTTTGCTGTTGCCGATCAATGGAAATAAATATATGATTTGAATTTTGAGTGACTTCATTAGTTTTGGTATCCAACTCATTTACAGATTTCAGAAAACGTTCGAAAGAAATTGGCTTGAGCAGATAGTCTAAAGCTTTTACTTCAAAAGCCTCCACCGCATATTTTCTATGTGCCGTTATAAAAATTATTTTGGGTTGAAGATTGTAGCTTTTTATAAATGTCAACCCATCTAAACCAGGCATTTCAATATCTATAAAAAGTAAATCAACAGAGTTTTTATGTAGGAAATCTCTCACTTCCCAAGCATTGGTAAAAACTCCTTTCAATTCCAGAAAGGGAACTTTTGCTACGTAATCGCTAATTAATTCCCGTGCTAAGGGCTCATCATCTGCTATGATACATTTCCAAGTTTTCATGTTCTAGGAATAGAAATTTCGATTTTAAATGTTCCGTTATTTACAGTCTTTTCCAATTCGTAATCATTTTTATAAATATAGGATAATTGGCTTTCAATATTTTTCAATCCAATGGCTTTTGGGTTAGGCTCTGCTTCTATAAAATTATTGGAAAATGAAAAATGTAATTTATCATTAGTTTCATTCAATGAACAGCGGATAACTAATTTATCTGTATTGTTTTTGCCTGCATGTTTAAAGCAGTTTTCCATCAAAGTAATCAAAATCAATGGTGGAATTTTAATGAGTTCAGCATTTTGAACTTGAAAGTCATTTTCAATTTCCAATCGATCTCCAAAGCGAAAACTTTCCACATAAATGTAATCCTCCAAGGTGCTAATTTCATCGGACAAATTGATAAGTTCCTTTTTGCTGTTTTCCAATATGTATTCAAGCAAGGCGCTGAGTCGTAAAATTAATTCAGGAGCCTTATCAGATTTCTTCAAAGCGAGCGCATATAAATTATTCATAGTATTGAATAAAAAATGCGGGTTAAGCTGACTTTTTAAAAATCTCAGTTCTGCCTCTGCCATATTTTTGACAGCTTCATTCTTTTCACTTTCCGCTTCTCTCCATTTATCAATGCTGTTGATGGCCACAAAAAGGAATACGATTAAAAATAATATTGTATTTAAAATAGCTATATCTCGTATGCCGGGCGGCATCATGTCAAACTGATAATTAGCGATAAACATAAATACCACGGTGTTTATCATAATGGTCAAATAGATAGCGGAAATGATTACATATATAACATAAAGCACAAACCTGCCTTTTTTGCCATTCAACAGGAATTTTGGAATTAAATAATTGGAAATCAAATAGGCTGAAGCGATAGTAATAGGCATATAGGTCAAAGCTAAAAGTAAAGCTTCTATCCAATTATTATCGTAACTGAGCAAGAATGCACAAAGCACAAATGAAAGGAGCCAAAAAACAATATGATAGAAATATTTTTGCTGCATGAAAAGGTAAATTTAAGCAACTTCAGATAAGAAGCATTTTTTATCGACCAATTACTATTTTAAGTAGTCAGAATGCAAAATTTACCTTCCAATACGGCATTTATGTTTTCTATCTTTAGAAAAATGTCAGCCATCGAGTTTTTAAAATAAATAGCGGAAAAGGTGATAGCATTGTGGATCACTAAAAAACAAAAATTATGAACATTATTGAATTTCACATTGAGGGAGGTATAGAATTTATGTCAGTTCTTTTCCTTCTTTTATTGGGTGTAATTGTAACATCTGTTTTAACTTTTAAAAATAAAGCGGATAATGAAAAAGCAAGTAAATGGCTGAAAATTTCTCAGGATATTGCCCTATTTGCCTTGGTTTTTGGAATATTAGGTCAATTCGTTGGGCTTATAGCAGGCTTTCAGGCTATAGAAGAAGCAGGAGAGATTTCACAAGGAATTTTAGCAGGAGGATTAAAAATTTCTTCCTACACAACAGTTTACGGAATCTTTATTTTCCTTTTAGCTAAGCTGTTTAAAATCGGATTTAAATTCACTAAAAAGTAGCCGTTTCCATAGTTTAATAGTCGGGAGCTAACCTAGTCTCATGAGTTGCTACCGCTCTAAAGGAAACTTAAGCACGTGTTTTATTATGCGTGCTTTTTTACTTTCTCAAAATTACTTTATAACACAGCTACAACACTCATAAAACTTAGACTTCAAAGACTCTCTTCCTCTTTGTACCCGCATTTTTGCCGCTGAATAGGAAATATTCAATTTTTCAGCAATCTCTTTTTGGTTTACCCCTTGCAAATCAGACATTCTTACCGCTTCCCTGTATTTTTCAGGCAATTGCTCCAATAAACTCAACACACAGTTTTCCACCGCAATATTGATAAAATCTTCGTCCTCATCTTGTGAAAAAATCTCATCTAGAGGCTGACTTTTTTTCTTTTGTTCCTCCCGAAAATAATCTATCACCACATTGTATGCTATTCGATAAAGCCAGGCTCTCAGGTTTTGAACATCTTTTAGTTTTTCACAATTACTATACATCTTAAGGGCTAATTGAGAAGTCAAATCCTCAGCCACTTCTTTGGATTTGACTTTCTTCAAAATATAGTGCTGGATTTCATCCTTAAATTCCAAGTAAACCGGAAAAACAGCTCTGCATTCTTGATTCATATTAAAATATCTGAAATTTATTTTGATAAAACAGCACTTTCATAATAACTAGGATTGTCCTGATAAGTGGTGAACAACTCCCATTCATTTTGATCTGCATCTTTTGCCCATGATTTTTGCGATTTTGCATAGCAGCATGTAGTTAAACCTTCTTCCTCCATGGCCACATTCGCATTTTTAGCTTGTTGATAAAGGGATTGCAATTCCTCCTCTGAACCGGCTTCAATGCCCATGTGATTTACTCCAAAAGCTTCTTCTGGATTACTTTCAATGCTTAAATTTAAACTCGGATTATCAATTTTCCATTGTAAATAATCGGGTTTTTCTTTAGTAGGAGTTGTTCCCAATAAAGCCGAATAAAACTTCTTAGCTTTTGCTAAGCTACTTACGTTCAACATAATGTGTATTCTTTTCATCTCTTTTTAATTTAAAATTCAACCCTATGACGGGGACATTTATAAAAAGACACATTTTCCAATCTGTTTTTTAAAAATTCAAAATTTGGGCTTGCTTGCTCAATTTCTGTCGAAAAAATTATATAGCTTAATAGGTTATTAATACTAATCGAATAGTTTTGTAGTTTGTTTTGAAAACAACCAAAGTAGAACTCAAACAGAACAATTATGCAAAAATTCTTACTTTTATCATGTATTATCCTTTTTTCCTTAGAGTTAAAAGCGCAGGACAGTGAATATTATGATCCTGACGACCGTCCAAAATTTTATTTTGGGCTTGGTACAGGGATAAATACTTACACCGGGCTTGCAGGAATTTCTGGCAATTATGTTATTGACGAAACCCTCTTCCTGCAAGGTGGACTTGGTTTAAGTTCTTGGGGAATTAGGACTTCAATTGGTCTTAGGTATGATCAGTCTTATAGAAACGGTTTTACTTATGGCATAAATTTGACAAGATCTTCTGGTATTGATGATATAGATATGGAATTTGACTCCGGCAACGGTTCACCGAATACCGTCAACATGCGAATGGAAAGTGTTGGCACAATTAATTTAAAAGCGGGCTATAACTGGTGGTTTGGTAAATACAATACCCTAAATATAAATATTGGTTATGCTGTGGCTTTGAAAAACCAACCTTGGGCAGTAAAAGATGGTTCAACTTTGTCGCGCATCGACCAGCAGGTTTTGCAATTAGTTGCTCCTGGAGGACTTATTCTTGAAGCAGGTCTTACTTTTGGAATTCAGTGATATTTTAAAGGAGGAGTTGTGCACAACTCCTCCTTTTATCGTAAGCAAACTGTAAGATCTTAAGCATCCAAATGGTTTAAGCGGATGCTAACGGGTTCAAGTATCCGCTTGTTCTATTTTCCTACTATCCCTTTTAAACCCTTGCCAGCACCCTTTCATTCCCCAGTTAAAAGACTATAATTTTACATTCTTTTCCAATTATACTTCCTTAAGGATATCTTCAATAATTGCATTAAATTTATCGGGTTGTTCCAAGCTTGGGTAATGCCCACATTCGTCAATTTCATAAATTTTGGTGATCCCTTTCAATCTACGGACATACTCTATGTTCACCGATGGATCTTGTTTTCCATGAATCACATAAATAGGAACAGAGAGATTAGCTACTATGTCCACCTGATCACTGAAACCATTATTTTCCATTGTATCTTTTGTCCAGATATCTCGAAAGCGGGGATCAGTTTTCATAAAATCCTGAACTAAAATCTCAGTGTGGGCAGAGTCATAAACCGCTACTGATAAATTTTTTCTTAAATCAGGCTCTTCATATTCTCCTTTAAAATAAGAAGCTAATGCCTCAGTAGGCAAAAAAGCTTCCTCAATATTTAGCGGTTTTTTAACTGGAGGTGTTCCTAAAATTATTAATGCTTTTAAATTAGCAATTTCTGGTGCAGCTTCTATGGCCAAATGCCCCCCTAATGAATTCGCTACTAATACACATTCTCCCAATTCTTCACATTTTTCTTTTATATAGTTTTTTAAAGAGGCATTCGTATAGTCAATATGTGGTTCGCTTGATGGTTGTAAATCAGAATGCCCGGGAAGTTTGAGTATTGTCCTATTATCAAAAAAAGCTTTTTGACTTTCAAAGACTTTATCCGAAGAGGAATTACCATGAACAAAAACTAGATGAGCATCATTAGAAGACATATTGATTTTATTTAAATAGAAGATTATATACTAAAACTAATAAAAGGTAATTGTAAAATAACAGTATTAAGTATAAATTGTTATTGAATTATTTTGGCTTTCTAAAATCAAAGTAGTGGTCATTCAATTTTAAGAACAAATTTTTGCTAACTTATCCTTATACCTTCATTTTTTGCAATGTTTAATGAATTACTAAAAGAATCCTACAAAAACCCCGCACGTGATGATTTAGAAATCGTTGAGAATGTGGACATTAATTCAGTACATTATGATGTAGGGAAAGATTTTTTCCAAGTCAATAAAAGAGCCGAGCTAGCAGGTTTTTCGATGGGAGAAATCCACAACATTAATTGTGTTTATGACCTTATTCACCCTGCCGATGTCGAAAAAGTATTCTCTTGGACGGATAAAGCCGTTAAATTTATTAGTAATAACAAAATAGCTAGTGCCGGAATTAGTTCCCAATTGGTATTTAGAATGATAGGAAAGCATAGGAAAATCTATTATGTGAATAGATATGCAATCATCAACAGGTTGGATAAAAACGGTATAATGGCAACAAATGCCAGTATATTTCATGACGTGACTTGGATGAAGCCAAACAATATTGGGGCAGGAAAATTAAATGGACCAGGCACTGAATTTTTCGATTATGATATTCCTGAGTTAGAAAGCTTTAAATGTGACTTAAGTAATCGTGAAATCGAAGTGTTAAATCTTATTTCTAAAGGCTTTAGTTCTGAAATAATAAGTCATTCACTTCACATTTCAGTGCATACGGTAAACACCCATAGAAAAAATATGCTTAGAAAAATGGAAGCCTCCAATACTCCACAGATGTTGTATATAGCGAGGGAATTAGGGTTAATTTAAATGAAAAACTCCATAGTATCATTTCTAAATAGTTCCAAGCGGACACTTGAAACAGTGAGTGCTAAATTAAAACAGATGAAATAGGAAATGGATGAAATAGCGCAAGCATCCGCTTGTGCTTCAGTCTATTCCTCCTCCAAAACCTCCTTAACCCTCCCCACTTCACCAGTTTCCAACATCACTTTTATGCCATGCGGATGGAATCCTGATTTAGTCAAAATCTTTTTAACAAATCCATTGGTTAGGTCTCCAGTTCGCTGATCCTGTTTTTGGACAATCTCTACCTCTTGACCAATTTTTATATCGTTTCTGTTTTTTCCTTCTGGCATAGCTTATTATTTTGTGTTGTAAAAGGAATGCAATTTAATTGATTTTAAGCTAAATGGGATAATTGTTTGATATGGATCCAAGTGGACGCTTGGATCCAGTGCTATATTGAAATTAACTGCAATAGCCTGTCACTACAATAGCGCAAGCGTCCACTTGTGTTTAATAGGCACATTTGGTAAAAAGAATTTTTAATCATCCATTCAAATTCAAATTTTTTAAAATAATCTATCATTCTATCCACATTACAATTCCCTGAATTTTACCATCATTCAAACTAAAATGCTATATTCATTAAATGAGTAAATTATTTTTGCTCAAAAGATATAAACCCCTATCACATGAAGGCGATTTTTTGTTCTCATTACACCTCTCCTGAAAAGCTTGAAATCAAAGAGGTGCCAACCCCCATTCCAGCTAAGCATGAAGTATTGGTAAAAATACATGCAACAGCCATCAATGATTATGACTGGAGCATGGTAAGAGGAAAACCCTATTTGTATCGATTACTATATGGTATTACAAAACCTAAGCGCCCTATTGCCGGCATGGAACTATCGGGGTTAATTGAAGATATTGGGGAAGGCATTACCCAGTTCAAAAAAGGTGATGCTGTTTATGGAGATATATCGGAGTTTGGTTTCGGAAGCTTTGCAGAATACATTGCCATCAATGAAAAGGCCCTGGTACTAAAACCAGACACCATGAGTTTTGAAGAAGCAACTGCTATTCCGCATGCAGCATTATTAGCTCATCAAGGATTAGTAGAAAAAGGAAAAATCCAGAAAGGACAGAAGGTTTTGATTAATGGTGCCGGTGGTGGAGTAGGTACTTTTGCCCTGCAACTCGCTAAAATGTATGATGCAGAAGTAACGGGTGTTGATACGGGCAAAAAGCTCAACAATATGAAGACCATCGGTTATGATGATGTCATTGATTATAAAAAAGAGAATTTCACCAACAGGGGTGAACGCTATGATTTGATTTTAGACGCCAAGACTTCTCAGCCAACTTGGAACTATTTAAAAGCTTTGAAACCTAAAGGGAAATACGTTACTGTTGGCGGCACAGCCGGTAATTTAATTCTGTTTGCCTTAACAGCAGGATTAATCACTATTTTAACAGGAAAGAAGTTTCTGCTTTTGGCACTTCAACCGAATCGGGGACTGAGCTATATTAAGCAATTGTATGCCGAAGGTAAAATCAAAGCCGTCATTGATGGCCCTTATACCTTCCATGAAATCCCCCGATTGATTCAATATTTTGGAGAAGGGAAGCATACAGGTAAAGTGGTGATCAAGCTTTGAAAAACACTATCATTATTTTAAAATCTATTAGCCATTAGTATAAAAGATTTATTCATTATGCCCTCTTCATTTGCTTACTGTTGCACTCAAAATATTTTTAATTAGGGCGTGCTGAAAAACACATTATCCCATAAAAACTGACTTGTGGCAAAAATATATGTCAAAAACTATTAAGCTGTTGATAACAAGTGCATGGATTTTCTTTAGATTTCCCCACTTTTCCTTGCACTTCAAAAAATGCGAAACCGAATTTTTTGAGCTAGCCTCAGGCACGCCACCTACTGCCCGGTCGAAGATTGAGATATCAGCATACATCTGCACTTCAACCGATTGGATACCTTGTGCCGAATTATCGGCATGACGCACCTGAGACTTTTTCAGCAAGCCCTAATTAAATCCTAGCTCCTTCCAAATAGAAATCTTTACTTTTTAAATCATCAACAATAGTCACTCCATCATTTACTAAATAATAATTCCCTTTGATTTTTCTAGCATGCCTTTTAGCAGTTAAAACTTGCGTTAAAGGGTCTTCTTCACTAAAGCTACAAAGCATATAATCATATCCTTGATCTTTATAAACATACTCAATACGATTAACTAGTTTCTGAAATACAGCAGGATTCTTTTCCTTAATAAGTACACTATGTAAATTCAAATAATTTAAAGTTGAGCCTTTTGCAGGTAGTTTAATATTACCGAATACAGGAGCTAATAAATTGTAAATGGGTTTTAGCAATTTATATAAATTACTATAGCCTAATATTCGAGTTTGCTTGATTTCTTTTTGGTTCCAAATTCCGCAAACCCCTACTAATTCTGTCTCTTCAAAAGCCAGAAAGAAATCATTTATATTTAAATCGCTATAGTAGGACTTGTCTAGCTCCCTGAAATTATAATATGGATAGAAATTGGTTTTGGGGCTTTCCTCATCAAAAAATGCCTGTATGGTTTCAATATCACCATCTTTGGCTTGCCTTATGGTCAGATTTCCCTTTTTCTCTTTTTGTGGATTAAATCCGAACATATAAGTAACAAGTCCGCCAATAAAATGATAATATGGCAGTTGAGAAGCCCTTTTTCTTTGAGTTAGCTTCTCAATTATAGCTAGCATTTTATGGTTATCCGCAAAAACTACTGTTTGAGCGGGTAGTAAATCTTTTGCAGTCAGTTCTCGGAACTTTTTTATAATCATATAAAGTATTGAGCCTTGCTGTTTTTTAGGATGTATCCTTAAATCACATAAATAACGTGCTGACATGATTTGGTTTTGATACCAAAGTCTCCTGCTGCCTACATTAAAAACCGCCCAAACTTTTGATGTTTCTCCGTCAATAACCACATAAATTTTAGGACTTTCGCATTGAATGTGTGCCCCTTTTAGATAACTAGGCTCTCTTTCTAGAGCAAGAGAAATATTACCTGAAACAGGGATCCGACAAAGTGCTTTTATCCCTTCTTCAAATCCTGGCTTATATGGCAGTATCTTTAACATAAAGAATTCATTTAAGAATTGGAGCTAAGAACCCAGGTTGAAAAAGTAGGGGAAGTTTTAAATCCCCATCTTTAATTTTTTTAACTGATTGATAATGTCTGGTCAGTTTGCTGGTGAAATTCTCTTCTACTTTAAATGCAGTAAGTCTGTTAAGCTGTCCTGAATCCACTGCCTGTTTATAGTAGGGATTGTTAAATAGCCGCTTCTCTACAAAATTTAAAATTGGTTCAGTCTCCTTCACTTCAATACCATCTATAACTAGAAAGTAAGTAGCCGTATTCTCTTGCATTTCAGGATATAAGTACATAGCCTCTACACTTGGAAAAACCATTAAGGCCTCTGCAAATATTTCAACCAAACTGCTTTCTGAAATTTTTTCACCTACTAAATCGCTCACATTTCCTGAGCGACCAAGAAATTCCAGACAGGGAACACTTTTATGGAAACCACTGCACTTTACTAAATCATGGGTGTTGTAGCGATAAAGTCCTCCTCCCGTAGTCATAATTACTTCATAAGTTTCCCCAGTGCTAAGTTTATCTGCCATACAAATTTCCCCATTCTTTGATTTAAATTCGTAAAAATGAGAAGTATAAGAAAGGACATGCTTATTCATTCCTAATGGAATGGTGACCACACCTTCAGTCAATAATAATCCTTTTCCTTGAACCGGAACAGTACCCGATTTTTCCTTCAATTTTTTAAGCCAAATTTTCGATTGTCCAGCTGTCCAGCAGCTAATCATTCTTAGGGAAGGAAATAGCATCTCCAGATTGAGGGTTCGATCTAAAGCAGCTTTTTTGATTTCCGTTTCCTTTAACAAACCACATTTACTTTGAGACAATATTTCATCCAAATTTTCTATTAAGAAATCCAAAAGCCGGATTAAAAATTGGGGGCTCCAAACTGAAATAAAAGTTAAATTTGAATTGGCTAAAAGATGATGCCATGTTCTTACATAAAATGAGTGAGAGTCGGTGATCTTATGAAGTTCAGAAGGAACAGCAAATACCTGTTTCAATAAAAAAGCGGTGAAGGGGTCGAAATAATCTGAATCATCAGCTGTTCCAACAGCTATTCCGCCTGAAGTTTTATCCAACTCTTTCATTGCGGGCGATAATGACCAATAGGCTTTTCCAGAGAATATTGTTGGATCAAGGCGATATAAATCCCACATCCAAACTGCTACAGCTGCTTTGAATTCCTTTTTCAAATCATTGCTATAAGGAATAAATTTAGGAGAAGAACCAGAGCCAGAAGTGGTTTCAAAGAACAAGGGTTTGCCAGAAAATAACACATCCTCTTTGCCTTCTTTCATGTTATCGATATAAGGCTCAATGTCAGAATAATCTTCTATTATAGGGACTGTTTTAGCATATTCCTGATAAGATTGTATGTTCTTAAAGTCATACTTCTTTCCAAATTCTGTGTCAGCATTCTTCTTTAAGTATTCTTTTAATTTAGCTTCTTGCACTTTTTTACAATCATCAAGCAGGTGGTGAAAATGCTTTGATAATTTTTTTTGGCTATATAACCATGCGCTATTTATAAGCAAAGCCTTCATTTATGCTAAATATTCAATTGAACAGGGTGATTCATTCCTTCTAAAATCAGGTCTTTTGCAGATCGAAGAAAATTTTCGGGATGTAAATGTGCTATGCAAACCAGCTCTTCTCCTTTATAAAAGGCAGGGTTTTTTTTCAGGAAAAACTGCACAAATTTGCTTCCCTTTTTCTGATAAGAAGCCTGAATTAATTCCTCTTTCAATTCTCCTTGGCTTTCTTTAAACCTAATTACCCCTTCTTCTTCTTTCCAGCAATCCCCATAAAGTTTAAGAGAGATATCGGATGCAATTTTTTTGAGTTGATCATCAGATTCACTCGGCTCAATAGAAGGAAAATAATCCTTGAAGAATAAGGGCAAAAACATATAGGTTCTATGACCTTTCGATAAAAGGTACCAATACCAAGGCTTGGTGGCATCTGAAGCAATAATACTCCCAACTGCTTTGCACCAACCATATTTCATTACTTGTGTGCCCCAATATTCAGGTGCAATGATAGTGTCTCCGGAAAAAAGGACATTGTAATTGCTTTCATTCGTGCTATTAGGATTGATAGCGAAAGTGGTAAATCCCTGTACCATGTTGTCTTGATCTTTTATAAGACCAACATATTGTTTTTTATTTAGGTCAGTATTAAAAGTGTCTTCAGTAATTTTATTATAGCAGGAGAACATCAATTCAAACATCCGTTTCCGGCTACTGAAGTTGATATCCTTTATTTCTACTAACTGAAAACTAAGATCAAGATTCATTCTAATTATTTATTACTTAAAATTATTGTAGTTGCTTTTCCTTTGCAGGGAAAACTTTTTTTATATCCTTTAACAACTTTGCATCCACTTTATGATTTAGCCAATTAAACACCTTTTTAAGGTAAACATTTTCTTCTACCAGTGATTGTTGATAGTCAAGAAACGCCTCTTTTTGTGAAGGATCATAGCTTAAAATATTTTGATAGAACAAGGAACCTTCAAGGGAGATTCTTTCTTTACAAAGTTGTATTCCCAATTTCCGAACATGCTTGCCAACTTCCGAGCAACTCATAGTATCATGTCGCCAATAGGGAGCAAAACTATAAGGATTATCCATCTTTTCTAATCCAAATCTTTTTCTATTATGCTCTTTAAACATGGGCACATCTTCTATCCGAACACTAAAAGTAGCCAAAAAATGAAAATCAGGACGGGCTTCACGCATAAATTCCAAAGTGTCTTTAAGCGTTTCTTCTGTTTCTCCAGGATAGCCTACGATTAAAGAAACCAGAGTGGTCACTCCATGCTTACGACAGTTTTTTATAGCTTGCAGGTTTTGTTCAACGGTACATCGCTTATTCATTTGATCAAGCATATACTGATTACCTGACTCTAAGCCAATCTGCACTTGGGCAACGCCTGCCTTTTTCATTAACTCCACCACGGATTCGTCTGCTAGGTCATCTGCTCTGGCATAACAAATCCATTTCACTTCAGTTTTCTGGGCAATAAGTAAATTACACAATTCCACCAGCCGTTTTTTGGGCATGGTAAATAGTGAATCAAGGCAGGTGATATATTTCACTCCTAATTCCTCATAATAAAACTTCCAGTCAGCGGCTATTTTTTCAGCACTTTTAGTTCTGAATTTTTTATCATCAAACAAAAAAGGATAATTACAAAAACTACAGCGGTAAGGACAGCCTCGTACACTTTCGTAATAAATATGCTCAAATTTCTGCTGATGATAAGCTTCCGCCACCCGCCAGTCTGGAGTAGGTAGAAAGTCCAAATCTCGACTTTCCGGCACACCACTGAATAAAAATAAGGTGTGTTTATTCTCAATTATTCTTCCCTGCTCAGGAGGATGAATTTCTTTATATGATGATTTAATCCAGTCTGCAATTTTTGGAACTAGAAATTCACCATAGCCTATAGCCATTATGTCAATTAGAGGATCACCTTTCCAGTGGTTGTAGAGGCAACCACATAAAGCCCCTCCAAGAATGATTTTATTATGATCTCTTTTAAGCATGCTTATTAAGGGCAGCAACTCACTTAAATCATGTAGTAGGGTGGAAGAAGCTAAGACCACTTCCGTATCATTCAGTAATTGATCCGCTTTTTTAGGGTTGGAGTATAGCAAGTCATAGTTCATGCTTTCAAAAGGAATACCTTCTCTACTTAACAAATCAGCAAGTACAACTTCTGTTAATTCTGGAATGGCTTGGGCATCTTTTTGGAAATATTCCTTTAGCTTTCCCTTCTTCTTTTTAAGCTTGTCATAAACCAGCAATTCAGCTGTTACCAATTTTATTTTGACTTCCAGCCAATGGGATTTAGCAGCTCGTACTTGTTTAATTTGTTTTTTTAGCGCATTCCACATTGATTTTTCTCCTGCGCTCAAGAGCCCACCAGTCACTATTAAAACTTTTGGTAGCTCGGTTTTTTTCATACCCAAAACTCAATGTCTTTTATAATTGGCTCAGGAAATGGTTTCTCGCTATCTTTTGCTGCATGCTCTCTTAAGGACTCTATGTATAAATGCATAAAATCACACTGTGTAGAATGGTAATCCGTTTCGCCAAATTTTCTGATATTCTTGCCGTGAATATCCATTATCCACACATCCTGGTTAATTACTTTTCGAGTGTAGGCAGATAGCCCCATTTTTGCAATTGGTGTGAGCCAGCCAAACTTATAACTGATTAAGGTATAAACCATGGTTTCTTCCGGGCTTATGGGCGTGCAGGTACTCGTAATAATAAAACCTCTTTCATTTTCTCCAAAAACATAATCGACCCGGGTAATATTGGGCATATAAAAATTGTCTGTATGTTTCATAGGAAGCCCTTTCGGATTAACAAGCCAGCCAGAAAAGCCAATAGAGTCATTAGGCTGATCATAGCTAACCAGTACACTGTCAGCCGTGCGTTCTACTTTAGCTTTTATGCAAATTTGCTTCCTGTCCCTAAACCAGCCTTTGTGCACAAAAACAGTATGAGGTACATCCATAAAATTCTCCACCAAATCAGTAACCGTATTGCTGAATTTTGTTTCCATATAATAGCTATGCCACCCATGCTCCTTCATAACAGGCATTTCAAATGGTTCTGAATTCGGGGATTTGTCCTTACCCATCCAAACCCAAACCAGCCCATAGGCTTCTTTTACAGGAAATGATTCCACCTTTTTATTAGGAATCCTTTCTGAATGAGGTCCTTCGGAGGGTATTTCAACACATTGTCCTCCTTTATTATATGTCCACCCATGATAAGGACAAATCAAACAATCATTTACTATTCTTCCTTTGCTTAAGGGAGCATTTCTATGGTTGCAACGGTCTAGCATTACTGCCAAAGAACCATCTTTCAATCGCCAAATCACCAAGGGTTTTTCAAAAATAGTGACCAATTGAGGCTTAGCTTTTTTAAATGTTTTTGATTGACCCGCAGCATACCAATGATTGACTAATTCACCTGATGATTCGTACATTTTACTCATTTCTACACTTTTAAATTTTCATGCCTTATGAAAAAGTTCTTTACATTTTAAGTTTTTGCTCAATCTCGATATATTTATTCAAATCTTCAATTGAATAAACCTGCTGCTCACCATTATGCCATTGAACTTTAACTTGTAAGTTTTCAACTTGATGCTTTTTATGTCCTAGACCAAAAAGTAAGCGGCTATCTCCCATAGCACTAAACCCATTTACCAATCTCATTTCTCGGTATTGTTCCTGTTGGTCGCCATTCACTTCGTAGGAAATCCACACTTTAGACCCCACGGCTTCAGAATTGGTTGTATGTCCATTTCCTTTAAGAGTAACCCCCAGCCATTGATGGTCTTTCAATTCATTTTCATAAAGAATAGGGGCTCCAAACTGATCAGTAATTAGTATATCCAGATCTCCATCATTGTCGAAATCAGCTAAAGCAACACCTCGAGTATTCTCTTGGTGATTAAAATCCAATTGTTCAGCCAGGTCTACGAAGCCTTTGCCATAATTATTAATTAAAATTCTGTCAGGTTCATTAGGGTAAATATAGCAGCCTCGGATATCAGCCCATTTATCAGCAAAACTGTGGATTTCCGGACCTGTTCTTGCAATTTGTGCCTGATAATACCAATAGTCTGCCGGCTCCTCAAACTTTGGATCCCATGAAGCATCCACCATTCCATTGGCTTGTACAATATCCTGCCAGCCATTTAAATTCAGATCACCAATAGCTGCCCCCCAACCGAAACGATTTGTATTAAGTGCATTTAATTGTGAGGCTTGTTCATTAAAATCAGCTTTGTTTGCATTTTTTTCAGTATAATTCATCCATAGTAAACTCCCTTCAGCTTGCATGGCATGGTGTACATTACTAATGTAGATATCTTCTTTTGCGTTTTGATCCAAATCCCCCACGGACACATTCATACCTTTATAAGTATCCAACCCTAAATCACCATAAAAATCTCCTTCTTGTCTTTCAAAATATTTACCTCCCACATTCAGATAACAATCATCACGTCCGAAATCATTGGCAATGTATAAATCTGTAAAGCCATCCTTGTTAATATCCACTGTTCCTACTGCAAGACTCCATCTTGTGGCTTCTAGCCCCATACTGTCACTGTTCAAAAGGGAAAAAACAGAAGAATCTCCGCTATTTTTAAGCAGATAATTCCTTCCGCCATTATTGGCATTGTGCCAGCTTTCATGCATAAATTGGAACATCCTATCATCTCCTTCATAAGCAGGTTCAGGTAGTTTAAAAATGTTGAGTTCCTCTTCTTCTTTATAAGCAGGTAAATGAGTTTGAAGAGTGTTGGTAATTAGCAGATCGAGATTTCCGTCATTATTATAATCAAATGCATTGGCTGCCAGGCAAACAGTATGTTGGTTTTCGAGAAAAGGAACTTTAACTTCTTTAAATATAATCCCCTCCTCAGCAGAGCTTAAATTTTCGAAAAGGTGAGATTTTCCAAAACCAAAGCCTACAAATAAGTCCTTGTCACCATCATTGTCATAATCCATAAAGAATGCAAAGCCCGGCACCCCATGCTTTTCCGGATTATCCAAATACCGATCTAACTCAGGAATACTGACTTTTTCAAAGCTAAAGTCACCTTTATTTATATATAGCTTGGCTTTCCATTCAGACGCTTTGAGTGGTTGGGTAAGAAAAATATCCAGAAGCCCATCTTTATTTATATCAGCAACAGCTGAAGCATCACCCACCGAAAGTATCCATTTAGCCACATGCGCCAAGCGAGGATCAGTTTGCTCAAGTAAGTTGCTTTTAGCCCATCCCAAGCCGCTGTGATCAGTGGAAATCCGGTTTAAGCTCATGCTGTCATCTTCGGGAATAAGCGACTCTTTATTATTAATATTAAAAGCCAATAGAACGGGGATGAAAAAAATGAAAAGCAAAACGGTATGAGGAATTTTTTCCTTTAATGCCCACAAAGGAGAAAGCCCTCCTTCTGCCCAAAATTGTTTGCCCAGAAAATATATATAACGAATTCCGGCTACTGTAATGCCTGCGAAAAAGAATGTGTACAAGCTAAATTTTAGATGGAACAGCAAATCAAAAAAGGCAATAAAAAAACCGACAATTATCTGATCAGACCTTTTGGAAGGACTTGTTGCAGGGTCTGTAATCATATAAAAAGTAAAGAGATAAAATGCAGGAGAAGTAAGGGAGCCGATAAATAAGGTTTCCCACGGAATTATATGTTCCATAACATAGGCTCTTAAAATTGTTTGCAGGAAAAATGCAAACAAAAACGAACCAATTAACCACCCTCTATTTATTTTAAAATAGAATAAGAAGAGCGCACCTGTTACAATAAAAAAGCCCATCAGCCAAGTCGTTTCAGCACTGCCATACCACTGGTAAGCAGGTGCTAAGGTTACATATTCTGAACCCAGTATAATGCAAAAGCAAATGGCAAATAGAGATGGGTTAAAAAAATGCTTGCCTTTCAGCGTTATCAGGTATTTTGAAGCGATACAAATAAAAACCGGCAGCCATAGATTATGCATGCCAAATGACCAATTTAGAATAAGTGCCAGTGAACTACAGGAAATCATGGCCGAAAGAGGGAACATTTTTCGTCCTCTTAATAAACCGCTTAATACTACATCAAGCAAAGCACCAGCGGCAATTAAAACGAAAATATGCAATGGCTGACGACTAAAGCCTAGTATAGTCATCCCTAAAACAAGATAAAGGAAAAGTAAACCGAAAGCACGCCAACGCACATCAGATCGTGAAGGCAATTGATAGCTTCCTGTCCAAGTAGAGGGATTAATATTGATCATAAAAAAACATTAAAGTGATTAATGTAATACTTACAATGCTGAAAAAAATATTGTTCCGATATGTTTTTCTATTGATGTTTTTGAATTTTAAATCATTTGAGGCATACCAAACTGCTTTTTTTCCTTTTGTTTGGTTTCCAACAAGCCTTTTAAATTTATGCGCATAAATTGTGTCGGTAGATAATATTAATATCAATTTAAAAAGAAATAATGATAGAAGCAGCAAACTATTTTCAGCAAAGGCATTAAAGCTTGTGAGGAGTTTAACAAGTAAGCTAAGAATAACGATTATGCTGAAAATATTATATAAAATCCCATAAGTTGGAATCCAGTTTTTACTAATAAACATTAAATAAGACTGTATCAGCATACGAAAATAAAAAAGGCAAATGATTATGGTTATTACAAATTTTAATGAATCCTTCTCTAGAAAAAAATAAAGGAAAACCGGAAAAACAAAATAATTGAATAGAGCATAGCCTAGCCAAAATGCTTTGGCGGCTGATATTTTACCCCCAATATTAACCTGCTTATTCTGATTGAAATAATAATATGCAGTTATTATCGCTGTGGTTATCAGTAAACCAAAAAATATAAAAACCATTTACTTTTATTGAGGTTTAGGAACGATTGTAAATATAGTTTATTTTAACCCCCAATCCATAGCAGCTCTAACCACATTTTATATTAATAATTATTGATACAAAAAACTCGAAGTAACTAAACATTAGGTTTTTCAAAACAATCATTCTACCTTTGCAGTCCTCAAAACAAATAGCTAATTCATTGATAAACAAAAAGCTACTGTTTTGGGAGAAAATTCACGAGAGGAGGTGTAAATTATGATCGTAGTAAACGTAAAAGAAAACGAATCGATTGATAAAGCTTTAAAACGCTTTAAGAAGAAGTTTGAAAAGACTGGTGCTTTAAAAGAAGTACGTTCTCGTCAACACTTCGTAAAACCATCTGTTGCAAGAAGAAAGGAAGTTATCCGTGCAGCATATAGGCAAAAAATGAGGGATTTAGATAGCTAATTTTATTTAGCTTTTATCAAATAATTTTACTAAGTTAGTATTCACTCGCTGAAATGCGGAATTGAATACTAACTTTTTTTATGCTCGATACTTTCTTCAAATATCTTCAGTTTGAGAAACGCTATAGTTCTCATACTTTAGTTTCTTACCAAAACGATTTAGATCAATTTTCGCAGTATTTATCAGAGCAATATCAAACCACAGATTTACTAAAAGCAGAACACCGACATATCCGTTCTTGGATTGTCAATTTGATGCAAGATGGCGTAAAACCAAGAAGCATTAACCGGAAGATTATTGCACTTCGCAGTTTTTACAAATTTGCCATTTCAAGAAAAGCCATTCAACAAAATCCAACCCAAAAAGTAAAGGCTTTAAAATCAGCTAAGGAACTGCCCCAATTCGTGCAGGAAGCTGAAATGGAAAGTTTATTATCTGTTATAGATTTCCCTGAGGGATTTGAAGGTAGCCGGGATGCATTGGTCTTGGAATTGCTTTATGGAACTGGGATGAGACTAGCAGAATTGATTGGTTTAAAGGAAGATGATTTCAATCGACAAGCCGGAACCATAAGAATTTTAGGTAAAGGAAATAAAGAAAGAGTTGTTCCGTTTCATCTAGAAATAAGCAGTCGTTTGGATAGTTATATTTTTCATAAAAAAGAATTGTTTTCGCACAACGGACAGAGCCCGTTAATCGTTTCTAATAATGGAAGCAAAGCCTACCCTATGTTGATAAATAGGATAACCAAAAAATATTTAGATCAGGTCACAACGATCAATAAAAGAAGCCCTCATGTTCTGAGGCACTCTTTTGCAACACATTTATTAAATAAAGGGGCAGATTTAAATGCGGTAAAAGATATGTTGGGACACAGCAGCTTAGCCGCAACACAAGTCTATACCCATAATTCGCTTGACAAACTAAAAAAAGTGTTTGATCAGGCACATCCTAAAGCGTAAGTTTAACCGTAAAACACAAAAATCATGAAGCTACAAATGCATTCGATCCACTTTGACGCAGACGCAAAATTACTTGATTTCATCCAGAGAAGAATTGATAAACTGGAAACTTTCTATGATAGGTTTATTGATGGAGAGGTATTTTTAAGGTTGGATAAAAACTCCAATAACGCAAATAAAATAGTCGAAGTAAAATTAAATATTCCTGGTAACCAGCTATTTGCAAAAGAAAAAAGCGATTCTTTTGAGGCAGGTGTGGACAGCGCTTCTGAAGCTTTAAGAAGACAACTTAAAAAGTTTAAGGAAAAACAAATGGCGCATTAAAGCGTTTCACATATTGACAATTAACTTAAGCCCGATTTCGATCGGGCTTTTTATTGTATCCTAAATCTATATAATATTTTATTTCTATCCTCTTACCATATTTTATCGAAAGCTAATTTGATTCTTATAGCAAATCCCCAAAAATTACGTTGTTTTGTAAAGCGTTATTAAATTTTAACATGAATAAAATATTCCCCCTCTTTCTATTGTTCTTTTCGTTCACATTTGTGGCTAAAGCCCAATATGTAATGGAGCAAGACACTACTATCTTGCTGAACAATATGTACATACAAATGGAAGTTAATGCTTCTGTTAATGCTATTTATAATGCAGAGCACGACCAGGTGGAAAAAGATTTTAAATGGTTAAGATATCGCTTCCCTAACCACCCTTTGCCGTATTTTCTTTATGGACTTAATGAATGGTGGAAAATTTTGCCCGAACCTTATCTGCATCCGGACAATGAAAAAATGATTGCTTACTTGGATACTGCTCAATTTTATGCAGATGCAATGTTTGAAAGAGATGAAGACGATATGGAGGCGGCTTTTTTCCTTGCAGCTATTCATGGTTTTAAAGGGAGATTTTATGCTGAAAACCAAAGCTGGACGAAGGCAACTTTTGCGGCTAAAAAAGCTTTGGATTATATGGAAATCAGCAAAGGCAATAAAGATTTGAGCCCAGAATTTCTTTTTGGGGATGCTCTTTATAATTATTATGTGGAATGGGTTCCTGAGCATTACCCAATTCTAAGACCAGTATTAAGGTTTTTTGACGATGGTGATAAAAAGCTAGGTGTTGAACAATTAACTAAAGTAGCACAAAATGCTTTTTATACTCGTACTGAAGCCCAATATTTTTTAATGCGGATTTGGGCATTAGATGAAGGAGAGCTTCGAAAAGGGTTACAATTATCAGAATATCTACATGAAACCTATCCTCAAAACGCCTATTTTCATCGGTTTTATGCTAGGTTACTCTATACCTCAGGAAAAATAAATGATGCAGAGAGAGAATGCTTGGAGATTTTTCAACATATCGATAGTGCTAAAACTGGATACGGAGGCACTTCAGGTCGCTATGCGGGCTTTTTTTTAGGACAGATTTACGAAAGAAAACAAAATTTAGATAAAGCAAAGCATTATTATAAAAGAGCCATGGAGGCGTCAGAAAGTGTGGAGGAGGAAGAAGCCGGTTATTATTTATTCAGTATCTATCATTTAGGAATAATTGCAGAAAAACAAGATGACAAGGAATTAGCCAAGAAATATTTCAAAAAAACGAAGCAAAAGGCAAGTAGAAAACAGGGTGTACATAAAAATGCCAGAGATAAGCTGAAAGATTTGTAGTTTTGGAAAGTGAAACCCATAGATTTAATTATAGCGCCCCTTACATTTTGCATATTATTGTTATTGGGCTATCTATTAAGAGAAGTTTCGGCTAGCAAAGAAACTAAGAAATATTTTTTCCCAGCTCTTTTGTTGAAAATGATTGGAGCCATTGGGGTGGGCTTGGTTTATCAGTTTTATTACGGAGGCGGAGATACTTTTAATTATTATACGCACGGAGCCTCACATATCGTAAATGCCTTTTATGAAAACTTTTCAGCCGGTGTAAAATTACTTACCGCAAATGGGGAATTTGATGCAGAAACTTATAAATACTCTTCCAAAATTTGGATGTACCGTGACCAAGCGTCCTATTTTATAGTTAAAATAGCAGCTATTTTTGGTGTTTTAACTTACAATACTTACTCATCTGTAGCTTTATTTTTTGCTTTTTTCTCTTTCTGGGGACTATGGTTGATGTATCAAGCCTTTTATAAAATTTATCCTGAATTGAAAAATGGTTTTGCTATTGCCATTTTTTTTATACCAACTGTGTTTTTCTGGGGCTCAGGAATTTTGAAAGATACCGTTACTTTAGGAGCAACAGGCTTTTTAGTTTATGCTTTTGTTCAAGTATTTTTTGAGAGGAGAAACATTGTCTGGAATTTACTGCTCTTAAGTGTTTCAATTTATGTTATATTATCAGTAAAGCTGTATATTTTCTTAAGCTTGATGCCGGCATTAATTATCTGGTTTTTCTTTTATAGAATAGGAAGGATACAGTCAGTTGTTGCAAGAGTTATGATTGCCCCAGTCTTGCTAGTGGCAGGTGGGTTTTTAGCTTATTTTGTTGCTCTTAAAGCAGGCGAAGATAACAAACGGTATGCTTTAGACCAGATAGCAGAAACAGCTCAAGTTACGGCTTACGATATTCGATATTGGACAGGGAAAGATGCTGGTTCAGGGTACTCATTAGGTGAATTGGATGGTACTTTTGCTAGCATGATAAAATTAGCACCTCAGGCTATTAATGTAGCATTGTTTCGTCCTTATTTGTGGGAAGTGAACAACCCGTTGATGTTATTGTCTGCTTTGGAAGCACTTTTATTATTGGGCTTAAGTATTCGTGTAATTATTAGGAACAAATTAATTCATATTGGTCAAAGCTTAAGGTCTCCTATTATACTCTTTTGCTTAGGGTTTGCAATTATTTTTGCTTTTGGAGTAGGTATTTCAACATATAATTTTGGCACTCTATCTCGCTACAGAATCGTTATGATTCCATTTTACCTAATGGCACTTTTTCTTTTGGATTTTCACGCCCAATCTAAAAAAGCTGAAAAGCTAGAATAAGAATTAGAATTTTAAATCAAGTGTAATATAGAAGTTTCTTCCTGCTGAAGGAATGATCCCAGGACCAGGATATCCAGTAGCCCTTCTAGTGAAGTAATAGTTATTGGTTAAATTGTTGATGCCAGCTTCAAGTTGAGCAAATTTATATTTGTATTTGGCGCTTAAATCTAAAACATAAAATGAAGGGATAATTCCATCCACACCAGTCGCAGTTCTTTCCGCATTAGTAGCTTCAGTAAATTGTTCGCTTAAATAAGTAAATTGTAAAGTCGAGGAAAAACTTCTCCATTTATGGTTAACTCCTGTTTTAATATTCACATCCGGCACTAATTCCACTTTATTTCCTGCAATAGAACTTTCCTTATTGTCTTCCCCATATCGTCCTCTAATGAAAGCCGCATTTAAGAAGGTGGAAATTTCATGAATAGGATGTGGGTTAAAAAATTTACTCCAGTTCATTTCAGTATATGATTCAACCCCTGCTATGGCTGCATTTCCTACATTAGTTCTGTATCTGTAGATTCTTGGAAAGCCATCAATTTCATCATCGTAACGCAATAAGGCACCTAATCTGTCATTATAAGCAAGATAAAATAAACTCCAATCAAAATTCAAGAAATCACTGTAATTTCCTCTAAAACCTAAGTCAGCATTATAACCGCTCTCATCTTGAAGGTTTGGATCAACCAATAGGTTTGTATTATTAACTCTTAAATCATTAAAATTTATGCCTCTATAATTCATGGAGATATTACCATAAACCTCTAAATCAGAAGGTGTTTTGTAACTTACGCCTAATCCAGCAAGCATAAAAGACCGGTCTAGGTTTTTAGATTCATTGATGGTGGTATCAAAAATGATATTTCCAGCTAAATCTTCTACCGTATTTCGGTAGTACCCCGAACTGTTGGTGCTGATGTATTCCCACCTAAGACCAGGAGTAATACTTAAGTTACTATTAAGATTAATAATGTTTTCTGCAAAGAGTGCTATATTTTCTGAAGGGTAACGGAATGATAAATCTTCTAAGTTATTGGGATTGTTGTATTGAAAATCAGCCTTATATCCAGCTGGGCCTAATCCTTGACGTTGCTGAGTATTGCCTTTAAAATACCTAGCCCCTATTGCCAATGCTTGAATTTGACCCATTAAATCATAGCGGTGTAAAAATCGTAATTCAGAGCCAAAGTTTTCGTAATCATCCCAAAGTAAATTTCTTTCTTCTTCAGGAAAATCAACTTGGGTAACTCTTTCCAAATTTCCTAATGCTTTTCTTGAACCAACCAATCCAAATGTTTTCCAGTTAAGTTTAGTTTTGTCATTGATTCTGTAATCTAAAATCAATGCAGGAATATTCCACTCTATACCAAACCAATTCCGCTCTCTTACGGATTGCCTTGGATCTTCTTCAAACATTCTATCTGTTAAACCACCTGCTTGTTGTGCTAAATAATCCATGTGTGTAAACTCAAAGCAGAGGTAAAGTTTTTCGCCTATATTAAAGTTAACATCTGCAAATAGTGTATTGGATTCGAAGGATTCATTATCTCTAAATCCATCACCTTGCTTTCTTTGGTAATAGACAAAATAATCCATTTTTTCAGTATTTCCGGAAAGGCTGTTGTACGAACTCATCAAACCAAAGGAGCCTACGGTATTTCTTGTATGAAATTGAAATGGTTTGCCCTCGGGGGCTTTTTTGAAAAGAAAGTTGATCATACCTCCAAATTGAGAACCATATTGAAGGGAGGCAGCTCCTCTTACAACTTCAATTTTTGACAAGGCCTCAACAGGCGGAGTATAGTAACTTTCTGGATAGCCCAATGGATCAGCAGAAATATCATACCCATTTTGCCTGGTGTTGAAATTAGATGTTCTGTTTGGGTTTAATCCTCTTCCTCCTATTCCCAACTGAAGTCCGCCTCCGTCACTTTCCCATATATTTAAGCCCGGCACTTTGGCAAATACTTGGCGAGCATTATTGGTAGCAAGATTTCCATTTATCTGGTCTATTGAAATAACCTCGTTTTTCTTAGCTTCGTAAATTAAGGTGCCTTCTACAGGGTTAAGCCTGGTTATATTAAAAACTTCTGATTTTTTACCAATTGCTTTAACTTCATCTAATGTTTCTAATAATGGGGTCAATGAAAAGTTAATGATTTCTCTATTACCATTGATCTGAATTTCTTTAATTTGGCTTTGCCTTCCTAAGTAAAAAGCAGCGACTTTGTATTCACCTTCGGGCAGGTTTAATGTATAATTACCTTCAGAATTAGTCACAGCCTTGTGTTGACTATCCAACACAAAAACTTCAGCTAGCTCAATTCCTTTTTTGCTTTCTGAATCAATCACGGTGCCTTTTATGCCTTGAGCAAACAGTGAATTAGAAAAAATACTAATCAATAAAATGATAATATGGATATACTGTTTCTTCATTGATTATAGGGTAAAACCCAATTTTTATGTTGATAACCTTTTTTAATTGAAGCCAAATTGACTTCTGGATTAATAAATGGTCGGCTTCCTTTACCATTTATACTGGCATAGCTTTCTACAAACACCTCAGTTGTTGCATTATGCTCGCTTTGATATTTGTCCCTTAAAAAATGAGCAAATTGTAAAACCATATCGGGTTGTGTATTCATCATTTTTTCCTGTACCGGGGTTAAATATTCGTGTGGAAACACCTCAAACGATTTGTTCTTATCTGGAATATTCACTGAAAATTGTGTGTATCCCACTTTTTCCATCAACATCACTCTCCAAGAAAATCTATAGCCTTCTTCAGTCCAGAATAAATTGCCGGGATAAAGCATATAGCGGAATGGCAATAAAACTTGCAAACTGAAATAGAGGGCTAGAAAATATTTTAAAATAACAGGGTTAGAAAAACCAACGGGCTTTGGCAATTCTTCACTTTTATTTGGGAACAATTTTGCCCATAATTTTTTATGAAAATCTTCTGAGAAAAAGATTAATGTGCTGACTACCATGATGAAAGGGAACATTCCAATTTGAAAAAGTGCGGCAGTCATAAAATGAAAAGCAATAACAGTTAAATAGGCAAAGACCCTCGTTCTTTTCCACAACAGAAAAAATGGAATTGTTAAATCATAAAATGCACCAAACCAGCTGAAAAAATAAGCCGTCCACTTATAATCTAATAGCACACCGATAAGTGGCGTATCTGCCCTTGAAGGCAACCAAATTTTTAAAGGAAGGGCTTCCAGTAGCCAATCAGGCTGCAATTTGGCTAATCCAGCAAAGAAATAAACTAAGCTTAATTGTAAGATGATAATATGAATGCTCCATGCCGGAACATAGAATTCTTGCTTCTTTTTTCGCCAAGCATCAATGGAATAAGCTTTATTGGCAGGTACTAAAATAAGTAAAAAAGCAATGATGCTTACAAAATAGTAATGATTAAGGTAATTGGTTTTATCTATTAGCTCTACATAAGTAAAACTTAAGAAAAATAGCGTAGCACTAAATCTATAAAAAGCTCCTAAAGCAATTCCTATAGCAGCAATTCCCATCAAAGCAAAAAGGATGTACATTCCGGGATTTCCCCATGATTGTATCCATTCAAAGCCGTAATAGGGGAAATAGAATTCAGGCTCAATGTATTGTTTAGCTATCCATCCATTAGACCAGAAACGGAGAATGGAAGCTAGCATCATAACACCAAAAGCTACTCGGAAAGTAGCTAATGGTGCAATGTGTTTTGCTTGATTAAATCGATATGTTGGCAACCGATTAGTCACCGTCATTATCTTGGAAAGTAATTGAAACAGATAAGGCAGAAGTCATATCTACTTTTATTAATGGAATTACGGCTTGCAATTCATTATAAACATCAACTAATTGACTTCCTTCTGTACTAGCTACCTCACTATACGGAGCATCAATTTTTTCCATTTCTTCAAGTGCTGCCATTGATTGATTTATAATAGCCACACTTAAATCTTGCTCATTTCGATCTTTGGCATCAAAAGCGTCTAAATAATCATCCAATCCAAGACCGTCTTCAGTAGAATTAAAATGTTCTCCTTTAAAAACGGCAATTGATGACTTGACAGCCTTTTCAGCTAAATCTCCTGACCAGCCTGAGAAATATCCTTCAACATTTTGAGGGGAAAGTGCTCCTCCTGTTCTAGGGTTTGCACCAGAAGGAAAGCCAATTTTCGCATTTTTTATTCTGATATCGAATTGAAAATTGTATTCATTGACTAGCAAGCTAGTGCCACTTCCAACATCGGTTCCTGTATTTCCAACAAAAGTTGATCTGTAATCAGGCCAACCTTCTGAAATTTGATTGGAAGTAGTTTGAATATCCTCTACTAAATCAGTTAAATATTGCAATCTATTTTCTCCCAAATCAGGGTCTCCGAAATAAGCTAAAACTTCTTCTTCAGTGCTTCCTGTTCCGAACAATAAATAATCCAAAGCCGGAAAGCCTTTAGCTGCCACATTTGACGCTGAGCCTAAAACATAATTTTGAGAATTTATATTCTCTTCAATCAAATCGGTATTAGTAGGAAAGATATTTACCCTGTCTCTAAAGTTTACGCTGGAAACAGGCCCTACATGAACAAAGGCTAAATGCTGGTAACTTAGCCAAGTTTCTTTAAGCTCAGTTCTTAAAACATTTAGGCTTTCTATAGAAATATTTGTGTTAAAAGAGTTGGTGGCACCACTCAATCCTTCTGCATTTGAAGCAAAATCTTCAATGGATGGCTGGATAACATTATCCGCCATATTTTCTAGAAATGCTTCTCTGTCAAAATCCACTTTTTCACTGCCTGTATTTTTATCGCAGGCAGTGAAAAAAGTGATAAACAATATGAAGAAAGAAAATTTTAAATATCTCATTATGTCTTATAATTGGTCTTGAATATCTTCAAATCCGTAAGCTTCCACTAAAGTTGCTTTTGCAGTATTTATGTTGTCAGTAGAAATAGTGTAGAAATTTTCACCTAATTCTGCTAAAACTTCATCAACCTCAGCATTGCTTAATTTTTTGTTTGGATTATATTTTAGAGCATGAATAAATGCCCAAGCTTCAGATAATGTATGGTTTCTGATAGCATCATCTGCAAAGCCAGCAATAGCTTCGTTTAAATAATGAACTGCAGTTCCAGCTGATACTTTTTCCCATTCATTTCTGATGATTTCGATTTGCTCATCTCGAGTATCTAAATCTTTATTTGAAATGGCAGCTCTACCTTTAATAAAGGCATTCATAATAGCTTCATTTGATCCTAATAGGTCATCTCTTCCGTTTGCATATTTACCCCAAAATCTTATGCCGTCTGTATTAGCAGGGAAATCATTTGGAACACCAAAATAACCGAAAGCTTCATCCCAGTGATGCTCCATTGCAGTTCCTTTACCGTCTTCAATGGTTTCATTATCTACATCCATTTTGCCAGAAGCTAAATAGATAGAAACACCTTGGAAATAGAAGCAAGAACCCATTAAACCTTTTTCAATTAATTGGATATGCTCGAATCCTTTGGCATCGAAGAAATATTGTTTTGAACCATCGTTAGATTTGACATAACCTGGTGTACCCTGTGTTTCACCTGCAGCAGGAGGTGTTCCAGGCTGTCCATCAGCTTCAACTGTTGCGGCTGCAAACTCTCTTATAAAATCTTGGAATTTAATGATGTCTGATTCTACAGTTTTGTTTTCTAATTCTTTTGAATCTGCTTCATTCAATTCTGCTTTTGAGAAGGCATTGTTTTCGTTAGCATACATATCCAACATGGTTTGAGCCTCTAAAACAGTACCATCATTTGCTGTTTTCATGTAAGCAGTTAATTCTTCCATCATGTCCAAACGTTGTGTTTGACCTGTATAGCTTACATTTTCGAAATCGTAAGTTGATGGAATTTCATATGTTTCCTCATTTTCTTCATTTTCCTTTCCTGTGTCCTCTTCGTCACATGCTGTAAAAGCAAATACTGCTAAAAGTGCTAATCCTAGTAATCTTAAATTTTTCATTTGTGTAAAATTAATATTTGTATTTAGATTGATTCTAATGATGACGCAAAATTAATTTTATTTAGATTGGTTACAAATAAAAAAGCAAATTTATTTAGATTAGATTTAAATACTGCTTAAAAAGTTGGAATATATGCTGTTAATAAGGATTTTAATAGAGGCTTAAGCTAGATAGGATATCAAAATTTTAAATTTTAAAGCACTATTAATCCTCAGTTTGTCAATTAGTAAGCCTTTTTAGTAAATAAGAATTGAACTTAAATGGCATAAAAAAACCAGAGTATTAAACCAATAGAAAATCAGAACCCAAGTAATTTAAAACTTAGATTAAAATATTGCTGGATAAGAGAGGATATTAGTATTAAGGAAATACGGCATAAGCTGCAGAAACATTTGTAATGTCCTTTAGTGATGACATTACCTTTTCACCGCCTTTTTTTAATTGATGACAATAGCTTACCGATAAAACGCATACAAATATCATTAGTAAACTTATCATCAGCCTTCTGTATAGGTTATTCATTTAAGCCTTTGAGTTGTTGTTTGACAAAAATATTAGAAATCTACATCAAAACCCAATAAATTATAAAAAAATTAATATTTCGTTTGATTATATCTATGTGTTGATGCAGCTATTTTAACAGTTTATCATAGCAATTCATGCGATTAGTTGTAATTTTACGCTATTAATCGAAAAACACATTTGGAAATGGAATATAGGATTGAAAAAGACACCATGGGCGATGTAAATGTGCCCGCTGATAAGTATTGGGGAGCCCAAACGGAAAGAAGCAGAAACAATTTTAAAATAGGCGCTGAAGCAAGCATGCCTTTGGAAATAGTACATGGTTTTGCATACCTTAAAAAAGCAGCTGCTCACACTAATCATGAATTAGGTGTTTTAAGCAAAGAAAAAAGAGATTTAATATCTAAAGTGTGTGATGAGATTTTAGATAATCAGCACAATGATCAGTTTCCTTTAGTAATATGGCAGACGGGTTCTGGTACTCAATCAAATATGAACGTTAACGAAGTAGTATCGAACAGGTCTCAAATATTAGCAGGTAAAACTTATGATGATGAAAAAATTGTGCACCCTAATGATGACGTAAATAAATCTCAATCATCTAATGATACATTCCCGACAGGTATGCATATAGCCTGTTATAAAATGGTAATCGAGACTACAATTCCAGGAATTGAAAAATTAAGAGACACCTTAAAAGAGAAATCGAAGGCTTTTGAAAAAGTGGTGAAAATTGGAAGAACGCACTTAATGGATGCTACTCCCTTAACGATTGGACAAGAATTTTCGGGCTATGTTTCTCAATTAGACCATGGTTTAAAAGCCTTGAAAAATACTTTAGATCATCTTTCAGAAATAGCTTTAGGGGGAACTGCCGTTGGAACAGGTATCAACACCCCGGATGGATACTCAGAATTAGTGGCTAAGAAAATAGCTGAATTTTCTGGATTGCCCTTCAGAACGGCAGAAAACAAATTTGAAGCTTTAGCTGCACATGATGCAATAGTTGAATCGCACGGTGCTTTAAAACAAATTGCGGTTTCACTAAATAAAATTGGAAATGATATCCGTTTATTGGCTTCAGGTCCAAGATCAGGCATTGGAGAAATAATTATTCCGGCTAATGAACCAGGTTCTTCAATTATGCCCGGAAAAGTTAATCCAACACAGGCGGAAGCATTAACCATGGTTTGTGCCCAAGTTATGGGAAATGATGTTGCCATAACTGTTGGGGGTACTCAAGGTCATTATGAATTGAATGTTTTTAAGCCTGTTATGGCCGCCAACTTTTTGCAATCTGCACGATTGATTGGTGATGCTTGTGTATCCTTTAATGATAATTGTGCTGTTGGAATTGAGCCTAATTATGACAGAATTAAAGAACACTTAGATAATTCTTTGATGTTGGTAACAGCGTTAAATACAAAAATTGGATATGAAAAAGCAGCTAAAATTGCTAAAACCGCTCATGAAAATGGCACTAGGCTTAAAGAGGAGGCGATTAATTTAGGATTTTTGACTGCAGATGAGTTTGATGAATGGGTAAAACCAGAAGACATGATTGGCAGTTTGAAAAAACAATAAATAGTATTATTTGTCTTTATAATAGTTATTTACTTACTTTAGTTGTATAAAAATTGAATAAACCGAATTACATAGATATGAAAAGCAAGATAAGTATAATCGCCATCCTTATGATTTTTTGCATGGCTTTCTCAGTTTCTGCTCAAATGAGTAGAAAAGAAAAGAAAGAAATGAAAAAAATGGCTAGGGAACTCAAGAGAAATCCTGAGCAGATGAAGGCAATGGTTGAAGAAAATGAGAGCCTAAAAAGTTCAGTTTCCAGTTTAAATTCTGAAGTGGAAAACTTGGAAGGCCAATTGAGTAATAAGAATGCAGAAATTGCAGCGGCAAAAGAAGAGGCACAAGAGGCTAAAGCGATGGCTGAAGCTCAAAAACAAAGAGCTGACGAAATGGCAAAGAAAGCTAAAAAAGCGCAAAACGAAGAACCTGAAGCTCTTGACGAAAGTGGTACTTGGTTTAAAGTTCAAGTAGGGGCATTTGAAAATATTGATATGTCAGAATATTTCAAAAACAACCCGAATTTCAGTGGAGAAAAAACAGAAGACGGTTTGCAAAGAATTACCTTAGGTAGATTCAGAGATTACTGGGAAGCGGACAGATTTAAAAAGACCTTAAGAAAAATGGGTGTTAAAGAGGCTTGGATTGTTCCTTACAAAGACGGCAATAGAGTTCCTTTAAAAGAAGTTTTAGAAAACCTTTCTGCTAAGCCAGAAAACGCAGGCGAATAAATATTTTCAGGCTTGTTTAAAAGTTCGGAGTTCCATTTAAGATTAAAGAATGGCACTTTATTTTGTTTTAAATTGTTGAAACAATAGGCTTTTAAACAAGCTTTTTTTTATAGTACATAAGCAAATTACCCCTATCCATCCTTGAAAATTGAATTCTCATCGCTAAGCAATATTCTAAATGGAGAAACCTACCAGCTCCGAAATGATTATCATATTGAGAATATTTTCATAGACAGTAGAAATACCATAGCCAATACCAAAAATCTATTTGTAGCTATTAAAGGAGAGCGACATGATGGTCATGCTTTTATAGAGGAACTCTATACAAAAGGAATTAGGAACTTTATAATTGATCAAGAAATAAATAGTAATAATTTTCCTGAAGCCAATTTTTTTAAAGCAAATGATAGTGTGAGCGCCCTTCAAGCATTGGCCGGTCACAAAAGGAAAATATTTGAGGGGACACTCATAAGTATTACAGGAAGCAATGGTAAAACCATTGTTAAGGAATGGCTAGGCAAACTGTTAGAATCTATTTATTCTGTATATAGAAGTCCGAGAAGCTATAATTCTCAAGTTGGCGTACCTTTGTCGTTATGGCACTTGAATCATTATCATGATTATGCCATTATAGAAGCTGGAATTTCCAAAATGGGTGAAATGGAAAGATTGGAATCTATCATAAAACCTAAAGTTGGGATTTTCACTAATTTAGGTACTGCCCATGATGAAGGCTTTCCAAGTTTGGAAGAAAAAGCAAATCAAAAAGCACAGTTATTTAAAGATTCATCTACCATTATATTTTGCAAGGATTTTCCAGAAATTTCAAATGCCTTGCATAACCTACCAAAGCTGGAAGAAAAAGAGTTTATAGGTTGGTCTTTTGAAGATAACACCTCCAATTATTTTGTGGAAACAGAGGAAAGAGATAACGGTACAGCTATTAGAATCCCATTTAATGAGCAGTTCCACATATTTCATGTACCCTTTAAAGATTATGCTTCCTTAGAAAACATCACGCATTGTCTTCTGCTTTTGCTAAATGAAGGCGTTCCAATTAAGAGTATTCAAAATTCACTAAATGATATTCGGCCTCTAAATATGAGGTTGGAAACTAAAAAAGGCAAGAACAATACCTATTTGGTGGATGATTCTTACAATAATGATTTGGTTGGACTTGATACTGCCCTTCAATTTTTTGTTCAGCAAAAGCAGTATCAAAAAAGGATACTCATTTTATCAGATTTACTTGAAACCGGATTAAAGTCGGAGATTTTATACGATCAGTTAGCAAAAAGAATAGCAAGTGAAAAGATAGACTTGGTCATAGGAATTGGAAAAGAAATTAAATTACTAGCGAACACGTATGAAGGAGATGTTCAGTTTTTCACGGATACCAAATTATTTTTAGAGCATGAAAAAGAACATCCATTTCGAGAAGCACTGATTCTTATTAAGGGGGCTAGAAAATTTGGATTTGAAGCCATTGTACAAAGGTTAGAGCAGAAAATACACGGAACGGTATTAGAAATTGACCTTAATAAAATTACTCATAATTTAAACTTTTATCGATCTAGGTTAAAATTAAATGTAAAAACAATGGTGATGGTAAAGGCTTTTGCTTATGGAAGTAGCAGCCATGAAATTGCCAATTGGCTGGAGTTTCAAAATGTGGATTATTTAGCCGTAGCTTATGCTGATGAAGGAGTTGTTTTGCGTCAGCACGGAATTCAACTTCCTATTATGGTAATGAATCCAGATCCCCGATCATTTGAACTTTTACATCAATATAACCTGGAACCAGAACTTTATAGCGAAACTATATTTAAAGATTATGCCAGCTATACAACTAATCAAACCAACCCTTTAAAAATCCATATAAAACTGGATACGGGCATGCATAGACTTGGCTTTGAGCCCAATAAAATAGAGCTTCTGAAAGAACTCTTAAGACAAATCCACAACTTAAAGTGGCTTCTATTTTTAGTCATTTGGCTGCATCTGATGAAGCAATGCACAATGGTTTTTCAGCCCAGCAAGCGCTGTCTTTTAAAAAAGCTGCTGATGAAATCATAGAATTTTTAGGGTATAAACCAATTTTACATCTTTTAAACAGCCCTGGCATTAGCCGGTTTCCAGATTATCAATTTGATATGGTAAGGTTGGGAATAGGCTTATATGGAGTGGATCCAACAGGGCTTCATTCCGAACAACTGAAATCAGTCTCTATATTAAAAACGGTTATTTCTCAGGTGAAACATATCAAAAAAGGTGAAACCATTGGTTATGCAAGAAAAGGCGTGGCTATTGAAGATATGAAAACCGCTACAATTTCAATTGGCTATGCCGATGGATTTAATAGAAAATTCAGTCAGGGAATAGGCAAGGTAATGATTAATGGAAAACTAGCCCCAGTAATTGGCAATGTTTGCATGGATATGACAATGGTTGATGTATCTAATATTAATTGTAGTGCTGGAGATGAAGTAATTATTTTTGGAGAAAAACCCAATATATCAGATTTGGCAAGTGCAATAGATACTATTCCGTACGAAATACTCACCAATATCAGTGAAAGGGTAAAAAGAGTATTTTATACTGAATAAAAAACCCGCCTCATTTAATTTAAACCCACTATTTTAATTAAATACCTATAATTAGGTATTGCCTTTCAGAAAAATTACGTCCAATTTTATTTAAAATTTAGGGGATGAAGTTTTTCTTAGTTATATCAATTATTGCCTTCTGGTGGGTTCCTATGAACTCACCGGGCAATATTGGTATTGAAAACTTACCCTTTCCAACCGAATTATTACAACCAAAAATTGAAAAGAGTAATACTCTGAATGTAATAAAAGAATCCATGACAAAAAGGAAAATGGATCATTTCGGCTTTCATTTTAGGAAGCATTTGATAAATACTAACTAAAATATGATGGAAGTAAAAAATCAAAATTTATTGGAAGCCATTCAAGGTAAATGGCACTGCAGGGTAGTAACTAATAAAATTACCGATGAAAAAACGAGTTTGGAATTTTCGCTTTTAATATCTGAAAATTTAATCTCGAGATCTGGTGATGGAGAGCAATTCTGGCCAGCCATATGCAACTTTGAGCTTGTTGGGCCTATTAAAGACGGGTATTTTTATAGAGAAGATGGCTGTTTTATCCAAGTTAAATCTGTAACTGATGAGCAATTGGTAATTGAGCTCTCTAATAAAAACAAAGAAGGGGAACTGTATATCAATGTTTTTTATTTTGAAAAAGAGATAGGGTAAATATTTTGATTAAGTAATAATTATAGAGCCTTATTTAAAGAATTTGAAACTTTACTCAACTTTAACTTGAATGATAGAAACTATTTAATAAAGCCTTTTAAGGGTCAGTATTAAAAACCTGAAAGGAGAATTATTCATCCTAATTTAGGAATCATAAGAAATTTCTTGAAAAAACAACCACTAATATTTAGCACTGACTACTACTCGCCTGCTTTGGGAAGCAACCCAAAGGATTGACGGTTTTTATTAAAACAATATGCAAATTTCTGATAAAGTGTTTTTTGTTCCTCTTTTAATATACCATTAAAGTCTTGAACAAATTTTTACTAGCATAACCAACCATTTATTTTCAAACCTAATAATTCTACTTCCTAAGTTTAAAAACCTAATCCACAAGATTTTTAATATAAAAAGATATTGTCCTAAATTACTACCATTACAGATATATTAAAAAACTCAATTTCTCATTATTAACAAAATAAATAGGACTTGTTTAAAATGGCTTGTACATGCTAAAAAACCATTAATAGATGTCAATGGCAAAATAGGTTTAAGTTCATTAAACAAGCCCTAAATAGCAATTAGATTAAATAAATGAGTTTTTTCTTACCGTACACCTTTTAGTAGTATCAGCCGTAGCACATAGGAGGCAGATAAGAAGAAAAACATAAAATTGCTTTAAAATAGCCTGAGGGCAACAAATCATACTTTTACATGACCTATGTCATGGTTTCCCTAACTTTTACCTGCCACCTTTACATCATAATTAAAAAGTCAAAAGCTATGAGAAATTTAATGATCATAATAATGCTGTTTTTTACACCCCTGGTGTACGGCCAGCAATTAACGGTAAACGAAAGCAATACTAAGCTAAGTATAGATGGAACTTCATCAGTTCATGATTGGACTATGGATGCAGAGGAGTTCGATGGCAAAGCAGATGTAACCACAGAGAACGGTGCTTTAAAAAGTATTAACAGCTTAAGTTTTAATGTTCCTGTTAAAAGTCTAAAAAGCGGGAAATCTGGAATGGATGACAATGCTTATGAAGCATTGAAAGCAAAAAATCATCCTACTATTAAATATCAATTCCGCTCAATGGATAATGTGAAAGTGAATGGAAATACTACCACCATGGATACAAAAGGAGTGTTGACAATAGGGGGGGTAAGAAAAATAGTCAATATGAAAGTGACTGCAGATGCAAACAATGGAATAGCTTTTAAAGGCGATATCACTTTCAAAATGTCAGTTTTCGAAATAGATCCTCCTACTGCGGTATTTGGTACCATCAAGACAGGAGATCAAGTTACAATAAAATTTAATGCACAATATAAATAAATCAAAGACAACAATTTAAATAAAAAAGCCATGAAAACGTTTTTTAGATTCACAATGATAGCCCTCTTAATGGGCTTTGCACAAGTGCTTTTCGCACAGGACGGTAGAAACCTACAGTTTTTTAGACCAGTAGGTCAGCCCGGAGTAAATGTATTTGAACCTTCAAAAGCTGATACAGTTGAGTATGAAGGGGTAAAAGTAAGAGTAGGTGGTGATTTTGCTTTTCAATTTCAAGGATTAAGCCAAAGTAATAATGCTGAAGCTGGTTCTGGACATGAATTGATAGAATTAGGTAATGATTTCAACTTACCTACAGCAAATTTGAACCTTGATGTTCAAATGTATGATGGGGTAAGATTACACTTACGTACTTATCTATCTTCTCGTCACCACGCTGAAGCATGGGTAAAAGGTGGTCACTTGCAAATAGATAAATTAGACTTCATCAGAGAAGGCTTTATGGAAGGTATAATGAAATATACTTCCGTTACAGTTGGTTTGGATGAGTTTAATTACGGTGATGCACACTTTAGAAGAAGTGATAACGCAAGAGCTATTTATAATCCTTTTGTAGGAAACTACATCATGGATGCATTCTCTACTGAAGCATTTGGTGAGGTAACTATCCAAAATAATGGACTGCTTGCAGTGGTTGGGGTTACTAACGGTAAATTGAATCAAAGTGCAACTGCTAATCCAAATAATAAGGCTTCTTTTTATACCAAGTTAGGCTTTGACAAACAATTCAGTGATGATTTTAGAGCTCGTTTAACTGGTAGCTGGTATGTAAATACTGGAACTAGTACTGGTGGATATTTATATGGAGGTGACCGCGCAGGTGCAAGATATTACAATGTTATGTATAGTCAAGGTAATGAGGACTTAGGAGTAGATGCGCAAGGCGGTTTTGCTGATCCAAGATTTAACCCAAGGTTTTCTAAAATCTCAGCAGTTCAAATTAACCCATTCATTAAAGCCGGTGGTTTTGAGTTCTTCGGTATCTATGAAGTTGCCAATGGATTAAATGAAGTAGTTGATGAAGGTTCTTTTACTCAAATTGCAGCAGAAGCACTTTACAGATTTGGCCCTAATGAAAGATATTATATCGGTGGACGTTATAATACTGTAAATGGTAAAATGGCTGAAAGTGCTACTGAGGAGATGAACATTAGTCGATTGAATTTTGGTGGTGGTTGGTTCCTAACTGATAACATCATGACTAAAGTTGAATATGTAAACCAACAATATAATAATGATGAAGCTTGGACTGGTCCAAGAAACACAAGATTTGCAGGAGCTGGTTTCAAAGGCGTAATGGTTGAAGCGGTAATAAGTTTCTAATTTTAAAGCTGCTTGTTTAGTGAAAGGCGGTGGGGCTATGCTTCATCGCTTTTTTTAAGTTTAATTAATATCTTTTTAAAGGTTTGCCCTAGAAAAGTTACTAGAGACCTTGATAATTAATACAGTTTAGCGAATACTAACTTTGATAAAGTTGATTCGAAAATCAAATTCAAAATAATAGACCTTTACTTATAATTAAATATTAGCATCCATACAATCTTAAATTTTATGTAACTTAATATCAAACAGTAATAAAGATGAAGGTTCCAATTTTACATATCTTACTCATTACATTAATTAGTTTTTCAAGTACTTACGGTCAGGAGGAAAAAAAACTGGTTAAAATTAATACTCAAGATTCTTTTGTGGAAATTCATGGAACCACAAATGTTAATAGTTTCAATTGCAGTTATAATGCAAGCCTACCAGAAAATGAGTTTGAAGTTAAACTTATAAAGAAAGGAAATGTTGTTAAAATTCAGCATGAAGCTCTTTTCCTGAAGGTGCTCAACTTCGAATGCCCCAACCCACAAATGACAGATGATTTGCATGATCTTCTAGAATATGAAAACTATCCATACATCATTTTTCAACTGAAAAAAATTACCAATAATAAGACAGCCCACATCATGATTGAAATGGCTGGTGAAAAGCAATTTTATACCGTAACCCTCAAAAACAATCTTAAAAATAACCAATTGATATCAAATGCCACTATGGAATTATGCATTACAGATTTTGGATTGGAAGCACCTGAAAAATTCTTCGGAATGGTGAAAGTAAATGAAAATATAGAAGTGGAATTTAAGATTGACATGAATATTTACGATAAATAATTATTGTTTAACAATAATTTTATATAGTTTTGCGATTATTAAATCTTAGAACTATGAAAAAGAATGTCATTTTATCTATTAGTGCAGTTATTATGCAAGTCTTTAGAGTTGGAATTGCGTTAATTGCATCACTTCAAATTTTATTATTTGTAGCTACACTTATAAAAAGCTTACCAGTAAAAGAAATAGTCAATCAATCGGAATCATTAATTTTTAATCAATCAGGTTTTCAAATTTATGAATTAATGGCAGATAGTCCCTGGTTAGCTTTTTTCATCATTCTTCAAAACCTAATCATCCTTATATTACTTTTTAATATCCTTGGATTTGGAATTGATATTGTAAAAAACATTCACAGCCTCAAAACCTTTGCAATAGATAATATTAAGGCTTTTGAGAAAATCAGTCAGCTATCAGTCCTACTCGTTATCGTTAGACTTATTAAACTAAGCCCTGAAAAAATTAGCCTAGGTATTGAATTCAATTATGTGTTTTTAGCTTTCGGGGCTATAATTTTAACCCAAGTTTTCAAAGAAGGACACCGGTTGTTAAAAGAAAATGAATTAACCGTTTAAGCTATGCCCATAATAGTGAATGTAGATGTAATGCTGGCTAAGCGGAAAATGCAATCCAAAGAACTAGCCGATAAAATTGGGGTTACAGTTGCCAACCTTTCAATTTTAAAAACAGGCAAAGCTAAAGCCATACGCTTTTCCACTCTAGAGGCTATTTGCAAAGCTTTGGATTGCCAGCCAGGTGATTTGTTGGAGCATAAAGAAGAAGATTAGAAGTTTCAAGATCGGGTCTTATAAATTACCTTTCTATCAAACTCCTTACTTCCAACCGTACAAACCTTCACCAATCACCTTACTTTTCGCTTCCAACTATCCCGGTCTGACCTATGGTACTGACCTAAGCATTTGTCAACTTCCTACTTCAAGCTTCCAACTTCCAACTTCTTCAAAACCCCAAACACAAAAAGCTCCCGTTCAATAAATCTTCTTTGTTATAATGGAAGCGCTCTTTTTCTTCATTTCCTGTAAAGACCTTTCCACCGGCTGCTTCTAAAATGGCTTGTCCTGCACCAGTGTCCCACTCCATAGTTGGGCCATGTCGATAATAAATATCTGCTTTTCCTTCTGCTACCATGCAAAATTTCAGTGAGCTCCCTTTAGAGATGCTGTCTTTCACATCATATTTTGCTAATAGTTCATCCTCTTCAGGAGATGCATGTGATGCACTTCTAACGGCTATTCTATCTGAATTTTTGTTGTTTACTTTTAATTCAGTTTTTTTACCGCCCTCTTCTTTAAATGCGCCTAACTCACTTCCGTAATAAAATGTATCAGTTGCGGGAACATAGATAACACCCATTACAGTATAATGATCTTTTATTAGAGCTATATTAACTGTAAACTGACCATTCTTTTTGATAAATTCTTTAGTGCCATCCAATGGATCAACAAGCCAGAAAGTATCCCACCCTTTTCTTTCTTCAAAGGACATTTTTTTGCCTTCTTCCGATAGAATTGGATATTGAACAGAAAGATCTTCCAGCCCCTTTTTGATGACCTTGTCTGCAGCTTCATCTGCCAATGTCAAAGGACTGTCATCTGCTTTATAATCTACCACTTGGCTAAGGTCTGCATCAGTATAAATTTTCATGATGGCAGCCCCCGCATTTTTGGCAATAATTTTAACTTCTTCTACTAAATTTTCAATTTTCATAAGGTAAACTTCTTGATTTTCAATTCCGAACCGGAATTTCTTAAATTTTTTTTTCTTCAAAATCGCCCTCTATTAGCCTACAAACCCAATAGAGTTTAAATATTTTTGGAGAACTGCAAAATTACGCAAGAAATGCTTATAACTATAATTTTATCCTATTAACTTTGCAAAAAATTATATTAGTTTGGAAAACATTTATCCCATATTCGATACTATTTTGAGCCGTTCCGATAAGGAAAAAATGCTCAAGCAAAAGTCCATTGTTATTTGGATGGTGGGCCTGTCCGGTTCAGGAAAAAGCACCTTGGCAAGAGCACTTGAAAACAGCTTGCACGAAGAAGGTTATCTTACGCAATTGTTGGATGGGGACAATATGCGCACCGGTATCAATAACAATCTTGGGTTTAGCCCAGAGGACAGAACTGAGAATATCAGAAGAGCAGCTGAAACCGCAAAATTATTTATGAATGCCGGTCTTGTAACCATCTGTTCTTTTATAAGCCCTACAGAAGATATCCGTAAAATGGCAAAAGAAATCATTGGCGATGGATATGTTGAGGTTTATGTGGACTGTCCTGTGGAGGTTTGTGAAGAAAGAGATGTAAAAGGGCTTTATGCAAAAGCAAGAAAAGGCGAAATCCCTGATTTTACAGGAATCAGTGCTCCTTTTGATGTGCCAAAATCCCCAGAAGTGGCTGTAGATACGGCTAATCAGAGTTTGGAAGAAAGCCATCAGGAATTAGTCAAAGCAATTATAGAAAGAATTAAATATTAAATAGAGCTTTAAGCCTTTTAATGGAAAGCTTTCAACATATAGTGAAAGCCATATTCAAAAGAAAAATTATCAAAAAATTAAATTTTAGATTCAAAAATATGTCATCTTACAATTTATCACACTTAGATCAATTAGAGTCAGAAGCTATTTACATTTTCCGTGAAGTAGCGGCTCAATTTGAAAAACCGGTTATTTTATTCTCCGGTGGAAAAGACTCCATTACGATGGTGCATTTAGCTCAAAAAGCCTTTTGGCCCGCTAAAATTCCTTTTCCTTTATTGCACATCGACACTGGTCACAATTTCCCGGAAGCACTTGAATTCCGTGATAATTTGGCGGAAAGATATAAAGTGAATTTGGATGTTGGCTTGGTTCAGGATTCTATTGACAAAGGAACAGCAGTAGAGGAAAAAGGACTAAATCCAAGCAGAAACACATTACAATCCATCACATTATTGGAAAAGCTGGAAGAAGGTCAATATGATGCTGCTTTCGGTGGAGGAAGAAGAGATGAGGAAAAAGCCAGGGCAAAAGAAAGATTTTTCTCCCATAGAGATGATTTCGGGCAATGGGATCCTAAAAACCAGCGACCAGAATTATGGAATCTTTATAATGGCAAGAAAGCCCCAGGCGAGTCATTCAGAATTTTCCCTATCAGTAACTGGACGGAAATGGATGTTTGGCAATATATCAAAAAGGAAAAAATTGCTTTGCCTAGTATTTATTTCTCTCACAAAAGAGAAGTTGTGGACAGAAACGGAGTATTAATTGCAAAATCTCCTTACAACACTCTTTTGGATGGGGAGAAATATGAAGAAAAAATTATTCGCTATAGAACTTTGGGTTGTATGACCATTACTGGTGCTGTAGAATCTGATGCAGATAATTTAGATAAAATCATTGAAGAGGTTGCTGCTGCCAGACAAACTGAAAGAGGTGGAAGAGCTGATGATAAAAGATCTGAAGCGGCAATGGAAGACAGGAAAAGACAAGGATATTTTTAGAAAGATTCTAGAATCTAGACTGAAAAATTTAAGACATAAGATATTATAACATTATTTATAGATGAGAGATACAGAAGAATATAACAAAACAGATACTGCAGGTTACCTAGACATGGACTTACTTCGCTTTTCCACAGCGGGTAGTGTAGATGACGGAAAAAGTACTTTGATTGGCCGATTAATGTACGATACCAAATCAATATTCGAAGATCAGATTGAGGCGGTTGAGAAGTCAAGTAAAAATAGAGGCGATGAGCACGTCAACCTTGCTTTATTAACAGATGGTTTGAAAGCTGAGCGAGAGCAAGGTATTACCATTGATGTGGCTTATCGTTATTTTGCTACTCCAAAGAGAAAGTTCATTATTGCCGATACTCCGGGCCATGTGCAATACACCCGTAATATGGTAACGGGAGCATCTAATGTAAACCTTGCCATCATTTTAATTGATGCACGTAAAGGAGTGATTGAGCAAACTAAAAGACATTCTTTCATTGCTTCTCTTTTACAAATCAAACATGTGATCGTTTGTATCAATAAAATGGACTTGGTGGATTATAAAGAAGAAGTTTTTGAGCAAATCAAAAAGGACTATTTAAGCTTCGATGCCAAGTTAGAAATTCCGGATATCCGATTTATTCCTATTTCTGCTTTGAATGGAGATAATGTGGTGGATACATCAGAAAATATGGACTGGTATAAAGGACCGTCTTTGCTATGGACATTAGAAAATGTACAAGTAGCTTCTGATAGGGATTTAATTGATGGTAGATTCCCGGTTCAGTGGGTAATTCGTCCTCAGTCAAATGAACATCATGATTTCCGTGGTTATGCAGGTTTAGTTAGTGGAGGCATTTTCCGAAAAGGAGAAGATGTAGTGGTATTGCCATCTGGTTTTACTACAAAAATTAAATCCATTGAAACCATGGGCGGAGAATTGCAAGAAGCCTTTCCGCCTATGTCTGTTGCTATGACATTAGAGGATGATATTGATATTAGCCGTGGAGATATGATAGCTAAAGTCAATAATCAACCGGTCAAAGGACAGGATATTGAGTTAATGGTATGTTGGTTAAATATTGAACCGCTTAAGTTAGGTGGAAAATATACGGTAAAACACACCACTAATGAAGCAAGAGCCATCATTAAAGAGGTAAAATACAAGGTAAATGTCAATACACTAGAAAAGAATGAGGAGGATAAAGAAGTGGGGGCGAATGATATAGCCAGAATTACTTTAAAAACAGCTAAGCCATTATTGTATGATGCTTATCGTAAAAATAGAAATACCGGTTCATTAATTATTATTGATGAATTTACCCAACAAACGGTGGGTGCAGGAATGATTATTTGATAAAGCCATTTTTGGAAAAAAACTCTATATTTTTAAATTATAGAATTCAAATAATTGATTTAAATCTAACCTTTTCTAAAGTCTAGCACTTTGGAAAAGGTTTTTTGTTTGATATAATTTCAGCACGGAGATTAATAAAGACCTCTGAAAAAATATAACCTTGTTAAATTCATATTTTTAATCTTTAAGCTTGATAATATGTTAACCTGCCAACTTTTTAATAGCCTCCCAAACCAGATCAGCTTCATATCCCTTTTGCAATAAATAGCGAACCGTTTTTTGTTTTTTAATATAAAGATTAGGCTCTTTAAGTGTTTTCCACTTTTTTTCTAATAGGGAATTAATAGTTGTTTGATAATCCTCATCATCAATTTCCTTCATTCCTTTTTTGATGCAATAATCAGAAATTTTCTTTTGCTCTAAGCCCTGTTTAATCTTTATCCGCCCCCATTTTTTGAGATTAAAATGACCTCTGACATAACTTTGAGCAAAACGCTCTTCATTAATAAAATCTTCTGAAATCAACCACGCAATGACTTCCTCTACCTCATCACCATATAAGCCCCAATCATATAACTTATCCCTCACCTGCTGTTGGCTTCTTTCTTGTAAAGCGCAATATTTGGCTCCTCTGGATTTTCCCTCTTTAATGGTGTAGATTAATTGTTTTGCCATAGATGTGATTTACATGCTTACTTAGCTTCTCAAAGTTTAAAATTTTGGGAAGTTGTTTAAGAAATCAACGTCAAATTAAAAATGCCTGTCTAAAACTTCAATCAATGCATTAATATCATTTGCATCATTATAAACATGGGGCGATACTCTTATGGAATTGCCTCTTGCGGATATGTGTATGTTTTTGTTTTGAAGATCTTGCATCAAATTGCTTAAAACAACATTTTCTGGAAGAAATATCCCGTATAAATGAGCGCTTACCATTTGATCATTATCTTTTTCAACATTCTTGCCCTCTAGGTAATCCCTTAATGGTTGAAGCAATTCAAAACAATAATTTTGAATCTTTTCCGTCTTCCAACTTAGGATTTGTTCCAAGGCTGATTTTATCATAGGTAATGCAATAAAATTACTAAACTCACCCACATTATAGCGCATAGCACCTATTCCAAAATCTTCTGGATATTCAGTTAGCTTGCTGAAATCATGACCATCTTTTCGGGTCATCCAGGAATATTCTATAGGCTCCCCATCATTATATTTTTCACTATAGTAAGCTAGTCCGGTAGAATACGGCCCTAAAAGCCATTTATATGAAGCACAAATTAAGGCATCAATCTTAAAAGCTTCAACATCAAGAGGTAAAGCACCTACTGATTGTGTTCCATCCACTATAAAATAGGTGTTAGTTGCTCTGCACTTTTCACCAATAGCGGTTAAGTCAAACTTTAAGCCTTCCATCCAATGAATGGAAGACATTACCACTACGGCAGTATCTTCATTAATGCTGTTAATTATTTTGTCAGTCCATTTTTGCGTTCTTTCCTCAATTATTTTAGGGGGTCTGATCACCTTTAACTCAGCTTCATTTTCATGGCAAAATTTTCTTAAAGTTAAATGATCACTAGGAAACTCTTCATTTACTGTAATGGCATGCTGCCCTTTCTTTACTGGTACATTTCTTATGGCATTCATTAAACCGTAAGAAGCAGATGGAATAATGGCAATTTGTTTTGTAGGGGCATTGATGAGTTTTCCGAAAAGCTTTTTTATTTCTTCAGCAGGCTCAAAAAAATCATTTTCCTTAATTGAAGTTGGGTCGGATTTACTCATTACTCCTGTAATGCCAGCCTGTTCTACAGCTTTTAAATTAGGAGACATATAAGCTCCATTAAGGTAATGAGTCTCTTCCGGAAGATTGAAAAGGTGTTTTTGGTTTTCCATATCGGAAGTTACAAAATTTGGTTTTAATGTTGTTGTATAGAGTACTAAAACTCAACTTTAAGATTATGAAGCCTATCATAAAGCTCCACTTTTCCGCCTTTAATTTTATTACCATCATATATAATATGTTTTGCTCCCTGAAATTCAAAAATAATTTTCCAATTATGTAATTGAGAGATACGGAACTTCAAAACATTATCTATTCTTTTAGCAGAAATATCTATCAAATTGTTTCCGATTTTGATATTTTCGAAACTTACATTTCTCCATTCTGTAGGTAAATTGGGTTTGATAATAACCTCATTCTTCCATGCTTTAGGCTGTATTCCAAAAAATTCCTCTACCACAGGCACGGCAACAGCATAAATATTCCATGCTTGAGCCATCATTCCAAAATCAGGGCTTACTTCATACATGGAGCCGGGTAAAGCATAGCTAAATGAATTCTGAAGCATTTTTAAATATTCAAGTGCTTTGTCCGCATTTCCATATTTGGCTTCTGCTATGGCTTGAACACCTGTTGGCAAGGTCATTACAGCACCCACATAACTAAAGGATTTCCACTTTGAAGCTTTTTCTTGTTGTTCATCCCTATCAATACCAGTAACAAACATTCCAAATCGGTTTTGATAATTTTCTGCTGTGGTTAAAGCCTTATCAGCTTTTTCTTTATCAGCCGCCCCTACTTCCATTGGTGTATTCACAATCCAGTTATGATGTACTACAAAAGGTGCCGTGCCTTCTATTTCTTGAGCTTTAATAGTTTCTAAAGTCTTTTCTAGTTCCTCAACTGACCAAGGTTTGTTAATAGTATCTGCACGAATTATGGCGTCTTTAGTCAATTGTATAGCCTGCTCTTTTGTTGAGCGAAAATCTGCATAAGAATTGAATTCATCCACCCACCATTCCGTATTGATCATTGTCTTAAGCTTGGCTGCTTTTAACCTGTATTCCTCAGCTAACACTAGGTCATTTTGTACTTTGGCAAAGTTAGCTGCTGCTAAATACATTTCATATTGATAAGCTACCACATCAATCATTTCACTGTCCAAGCCATGAATTTCCATCATTCCAGCTCCGTCCGGAAAGGCATTTCCGTTCTTATCTTGATTTTCAATCCACTTCACTGATTTTTTCACTAAATCATAATGTTGCAATAAGCTTTTTTCTCCCGTCCAAGCAAAAGCTTTCCACAGCATACTGATAAATTTTGGAGTGGTGTTAAGGTTGCCAGGATTGAATACCACCCCGTTGGTAGAGGCTTCATGCATAATTCTCCCATTTGTACCGTTCGCTTTTTCAGACAATTTCACAATTAAATCGATGGTTTTTAAGGCTTCATCATGCATTCCGGAGGCTAATAATCCTTGTATGGCATAACCATTATCTGTTCCAAACCACCACGGATAATCAGGGCTACCAGCAGTTAAGCCACTTCCAATTGCAGGGACTTCTTGCATCAACCATTTTGAATTGTATTTCATCCAGCGATACATTTGATTAAAGTCTTCGTCCCTTGTTGTCAAATGATTGCTTTGTTGAATTTCATGATAGCTATTAATTTTATCCTTTAATAATTGCTCTATATTTTTTGATAAATATCTATGTGTACTAACTGCTTCTTTCTCATTTTTTGAGGAGCCACTGATAATGAAAAAGATAGTTTTCTTTTCTTTCCCTTTTAATTTGATGGATCTGCTCAATGCTTGATCAAAACCTTTCCCTTTACTTTTTATTTTACATAAGTTTTCTGAATCAGAAGGAGTAAAATCATTTCCTCCTAAAGCAGTAAACCAATTGTTTTTCTTATCATGAGCAATAAATTTATTATATCGCTTACTCCATTCACCCTCATCTTCTCCATCTTCAATGTTGAGCGAATCGGCAAGCCAAACGGGTCTTAAATCAATATTGGAATTAATGGCAAACTGGAATGAATTTCCTTTCATCAGTTTGTTTTCTATTTCATAAGCTACTATTAATCCATTTTGATTTTCTGGCACAAAATGAAATTGTGAAATGTTAAGCCCAATATTTTTTAAATTAAAAACTTGTTTACTTCCTACTGGGTAATTAAAAAATTGATCAGCATTGTTTAAGCATGCTTGATCATTGTCTTTTTTTACTTCAGCATGGTATCCATCCAATAATTTAATGGGGTGAAGCCAAACACCTCCCATTTCTCCTTCAACATGCCAACCTAAATCAGGAAAAGAGCCGTTTTGATGACCGACAACATAAAGCCTTTCTCCAGCACTCAAAAAAGGACTATCCATATATTCAGCTTTACCTTCAATTTTTTCTAAGGTGTTTACCTGAGTAAAAAAATCTAAGCTGCTTTCATTTTGGCAACCAATCAGAAATAGGGAAAGACTAAGGAAAAGGTATTTCATGTGTATATATTTGTTTTAAAATTGCCACAAATTGCCCCGCATTTATCGAGATCGAATCTTGGAATAAAAATTCATATTCAATTAGTGTAATGTTAGAATCTTAATTTATAAAGTCGATTTCATAATATGTGGGATCGTTTATGCTGCTATATTTAAAAGTAATCCTTTATGAGCTCAAAACTTTAAAATATTGTAAAATTTTAGGATAAAAAGTGGTTTTTAACACAATTATTAGCTTTAGATGTAAGGTTTTTTGATAAATGTTTAACTTTTTTATGTGATTTTCATCTAAATAATTAACTTTCATTTGAATTGGTATAAATATGGTGAATAAATAAGATTATGGCGAAACTCAAGAATATTATCATGCAGCTTTCAGACGCTGATTATCATGCAGTTCATGAAAGTTTATCAACCGGTGGGGCAGAGAAATCTGCATATTTGCTAAAATCAATGCGTGAGAGTTCCTCCAGTGACCATGCCATTATGGAAGAACTTGAAGTCAACACAAATGCATATTATACTTTAAGGTCTAGGCTTAATCAAAAAATTGAAGAGTATCTCTTACAGCAAATGGAAAATCCGAGAACGGATATTCTTAAAAAAGTAGCTAATATTAATGAGATAATTTTCACTAAAAAGAAGGCGATTGCAATTGCAACATTAAAGAAGTTAGAAAAGGAATTGATAGATTATGACCTTTCTAATGAATTGACGATTGTTTATAAAGCATTAAAAAAACTACATCAAAATACAGAAGAGTATTTTGGATACAGCCAATTATACAACCGACATGTTGCCTACATGCTGGCAGTTGACAAAGCGGAGGATTTATTAAGCAATTATTTTATTAAGTTTGGTAATTACTCTTTAACGGGTGACGAAACCAATAAATTAGAATTGGTACTGCTTAATAAGGAGATGTTAAATACTTGTCAGATTTATGATTCCCACCGTCTATTCATTTATAAAAATTGTCTAAATATTTTTCACAGGCTATTTGTGGAGGAAGACGAAACGGATATAGACTTAGACCCTATTGAGGATATTTTAGCCAAAGCTGATGGGATTTTTCAATTATATAGTTTAGATTCTATATACTTCCATTTAAAACTTGTCTATGAGTTCTTAAAACTGGAATATTACAATCATTATAGATTATACAGAAAAGCAGAAAATTATTATGAAGAAGTAAATGAGTCTAGTGCTGCATTTCTATCTAACTTTGGTTTATATACATATCCTGCGCAATTCTTAATCACTAAATTACAACGAGCGAAGAGAATGCCTGATAAAGTCATGCTTTCTGAGGAAAACACTGCCTTATTTCAGGATTTTGAGCCTGATAGAGATGATATTCCTCAATATATAACTTATGCCACATACCGATCTTTAAGCTGTCATTTTGACGAAAAATATGAAGATGCAGCCAAGTGGCTCAATAATTTATTGAATGATGTAAGTTTAAAGAAATATCAAAATGCCCAATTAGAAATTAAAACACTTTTGGCATTGGAGTATTGCTTAATGAAAGATTATGAGTTGTTTAATCAGCTAATTAATAGTATTCAAAGGCAAATCCGAATAATAGGAAAGGAAAACTGCATGAATATTCAAGTATTAAATAAAATCATGAAAATCTCATTGAGCGAATCGAAGAGGAATAAGGAAGAAAAGATAAATGAGCTGGTTAAAAAGTTTAAATCGATTGAGCCTATTCAGCACTTTGCCCCAACTTTATTGCTTGAGTTTAATGATGAGCTGATTAAAAAACTGGTCATTTAAAATTAAATTATAGATTAAACAACAAAAAAGCCATTTGGAATATTTTCCAAATGGCTTTTTTGTTATAAAAATCTTTTATGGATTTAATTAAATAGATAAATCCGTTAAGCTTTCTTGAGAGAGAGGCTTATTCAAATACTTCTTAACAGCATCGTATTTTTTCGATTTACTAACATCTTGAGGGTTAATGGAAGAAGTTAGCATAACAATTTTACATTTTTCTTTTGTGCTGTCCTTCAATTTATTGAATTCCTCTAAAAACTGGAATCCATCCATTAATGGCATATCAATGTCTAAGAAAATAACGTCAGGAAGCACACTTGAAACAATCTCGTTTTCTAATTGCTCAATATTCTTTAGAAATTCTATTGCGCTTTTGGCACCTGTATGGGTATATATATACTTTGACAAGCCTGCAGCCTCAACCATCTTTTGGTTTATCAAATTATCGATTTCATTATCATCGATTAACATGACGGAATGATATTTACTCATATTGAACAATTTTTAATTTGGGAACAAGTTAATAAAATCAATATTCTTTAAAAAACAATTCAATATAGAAAATGCACACGAATAATCGTGTGCATTTCATCGAAAAATTTAAATATCGAATTTGATTCCTTGAGCTAGCGGTAATGAATCACCGTAATTCAAGGTGTTAGTTTGCCTTCTCATATAGGCTTTCCAAGCATCTGAGCCAGATTCTCTTCCTCCACCTGTTTCTTTTTCGCCTCCAAATGCTCCACCAATTTCTGCACCGGAAGTACCGATATTTACATTGGCAATCCCGCAATCAGACCCTCTTGAAGAAAGATAACGATGTGCCTCTTGCATATTATTGGTCATTATAGCAGAAGATAAACCTTGTTTTACTCCGTTTTGTAATGCAATAGCATTTTCAACATCTCCGCTATATTTCATCACGTATAAAATTGGGGCAAATGTCTCCTCCTGTACAATTTCATAATGATTTTCAGCCTCAATAATCACTGGTTTTACATAACAACCACTTTCATATCCTTCACCTTCTAAAACTCCGCCTTCAACTAAAACTTTTCCGCCTTCAGCTTTTGCTTTTTCAATGGCTTTTAAATAATTGTTAACAGAATCTTTATCGATAACGGGACCAACATGATTTTTTTCATCTAATGGATTTCCTATGCTCAATTGCGCATAAGCATTTTTCATTTTATCGATTAATTCATCATAAATATCTTCATGGATGATTAATCTTCTAGTAGAAGTACAACGCTGACCTGCAGTACCCACAGCACCAAATACAGCGCCTATTAAGGTCATTTTTAAATCTGCTTCTTTACTAATGATCATGGCATTGTTTCCGCCTAATTCCAAGATAGACTTACCTAATCTTGAAGCAACTTCCTGTCCAACGATTTTCCCCATTCTGATTGATCCAGTAGCAGAAACCAAAGGAACACGGGAATCTTTCGTCATCATTTCCCCTACTTTGTAGTCTCCATTTACTAAACAAGAAATACCTTCAGGCATATCATTTTCCTTCAGTACTTCTGCAATGATATTCTGACAAGCCACACCAGTTAATGGAGCTTTTTCAGAAGGTTTCCAAACTGTAACATTTCCACAAACCCAAGCTAAAGCAGTATTCCAGCTCCATACAGCAACTGGGAAATTAAATGCAGATATGATGCCCGTAATACCTAATGGGTGCCACTGTTCTTGCATGGCGTGATCAGGACGTTCCGATTTGATAGTTAAACCATATAATTGACGAGACAAGCCTACGCCAAAATCACAGATGTCAATCATCTCCTGAACTTCTCCCCATCCTTCTTGAAGGGATTTACCCATTTCATAAGAAACTAATCTTCCTAATGGGTCTTTTAATTCCCTTAATCTGTTGCTGAACTGACGAACAATTTCCCCTCTTTCAGGTGCTGGTAAATTACTCCAAGTTTTGAATGCTTCAGATGCTGTGTTAATGGTTTTTTCGTAGTCATCAGCAGTAGTTACTCCTACAGAAGCAATTTCTTTTCCGTCAACTGGTGAAACAGAACTGATTTTTCCACTTCCTTCCATCCAGTTACTTCCTGTTGAGGTACCCCCGTTATGGTCTTTTACCCCTAATTTTTTTAAGGCGTCTTCTAAGCCGTAAGTTTTCTTAATATCCATAGTATTCAATTAATTACAAAAAAGTACGTGTTATTAGGTTTTAAATAGTTTAAAACATGTTTTTAGCTAAAAGCCTACGTTTTTAGCAAGCCTTTCAAATTTTAATGGCACAAAATTGGCTTTTTTTAAAGGATAACAAAAGAAAAAGGCACTCGTATTTGAGTGCCTTTCAAAATTATTTACGAAAGTCAAGGCTTATTGCAAACCCATTCCGTAATACTCTTTTGTTCCATCAGGATATACACCCTCGATTAAAACACCCCCTTTTGTTCCTTGTAATGTAGAAATTAATTGCTCAGTATTTCTGATAGCTACTTTGTCAACGGCAGTGATAATAAAGCCTTCTTTGATTCCAATATCTTTCCACTTACCATCTTCTATTTCCACAATTTTGGATCCTCCACTTAAACTCAACTCTTTCATTTCTTCCTTACTTACATCTTCAAAAGTGGCTCCACCTAACATTTGAGAAGTATTAGCATCGACCATATCTATGCTTTTGGCCAAGCTTTTCAATTCTACAGAAACGGTTTTCTCTTTTCCATCCCTTAAAAAAGTGACCTCAACATTTTCCCCAGGATTAAATCTTGCAATTTGTTCCTGTAATTCGGCCACATTCGTAATATTCTTATCACTAATTTTAATAATAATATCTTTCTCTTTAATTCCTGCTTCTTCGGCCGCACTTTTTGGAGTAGTTCCAGCTACATATACTCCAGAGTTTACTGAAAATTCTTGTCCCTCTAGCCTAGGGTCATTAATGTCTACTATTTGTACTCCAAGTACTGCTCTTTGAACTACCCCGTATTCTTTCAGGTCATTTACAACTTTTTTAACCAGAATTGAGGGCACTGCAAATGAATATCCGGCATAGCTTCCTGTTGGGGTTGCAATAGCGGTATTTACCCCGATTAATTTTCCTGATAGATTTACCAGGGCTCCACCACTATTTCCTGGATTTACTGCCGCATCAGTTTGTATAAAGGACTCAATACCATAGCTACTTTGTCTATTTAAAATATTTATGTTTCTTGCCTTGGCACTTACGATTCCAGCCGTAACAGTTGAAGTTAAATTAAAAGGATTACCAACCGCCAAAACCCATTCGCCTATTTTGGCATTGTCAGAATTGCCGAACTCTACAAAGTTCAAATCCTTTTCATCTATTTTTAATAAGGCAATATCTGTATTAGGATCAGTCCCAATTACTTTTGCATTGTAGCTTCTGTTATCATGAAGCACTACTTCTAATTCCGAAGCATTTTTAACCACATGGTTATTGGTTACAATATAACCATCCGGGGAAATAATGACACCTGATCCTGAGGACTGCCCCTTTCTTGGTTGTGGGCTTCTGTCTCCATGGAATTCTCTAAAAAATTCCTCAAAAGGAGATCTTCCTTTTGGCATATCCCTTTCAACTTCCGCCTTAATATGAACCACCCCTTTTGTTACTTGCTCAGCAGCATAAATAAAATTGATGCCTTCAGGAACATTGTATTCGGTTTCATCTAAAAAACTTGAAAAGCGAGTGTTGTTAGACTGAATTTCTTCAAAGCTTTGATTGTCCGATGCTGATGGGTTTGGATTAAAGTAAATATAGCCACCAACTGAAATTAACGCACTTAATATGGATGCGAAAATAATCCCTATAAAAAATTGCTTCTTTTCCATCTCTCTTATTCTTTTAAATTATTTTATGCAAACGCAGAATTAACGCTACTGTTCTGACTCTTATTGTTAAAAACAGAAAAAGGGGCGGCAATGCCCCTTTCATTAATACTACCTTTAAAGATTACTTAATTTGAATTGTTCTTTTCAATTCTTTTTGCTCATCCTTTGGAATCACAATATTCAATATTCCATCTTGATAAGAAGCTTCAATTTTATCTTCTTTGATGTTATCAGGAAGATGGAATGTTCTTGAGAAAGAACCGTATTGTGTTTCTACAGAATGGTAATTTTTTTCGTCTTTTTTCTCCTCGAATTTTCTTTCACCGGAAATAGTGATTGAACCATCGCTCATGTCGATGTTAAAATCTGATTTTTTCATGCCCGGTGCAGCTACTGATATCTCGAAGGCTTTTTTGCTTTCTGCAATATCAACTTGAGGAGCAAAGTGTTGCATCTCTTTACCGATTCCGTTGAAGGATTCGTTAAAGAATCTGTCAAGTAAGCTTGAAAAACTCTTGTTTTCAGTACTTGGTAAACTTGGATTATACTTTATAAGTGTCATAGTTTTTATTGTTTTTAAGGTTTAACATTTAATTCTATCAACACTATAGAAAAATCTATACCAATTGGATTTTAAGTCCAAAACAAGACATATTGTCACTATTTCAAGAAATCATATTAATATAATGCGCCAAAATGGCGATTTTAGTAAGTGTTTTGATTTATACGGCTGACAAAAACAGCCAGAAAAAATATTTTTTATTTTTTTAAAAGAAGTGTTTGGAAATAATAAAAGAGGCTTGCATATTTGCATTCCCAAATGGGAAAATTCCTTTTTTAGCTCAGCTGGTTAGAGCATCTGATCCCGATAAATCGGGAAGGGTCCTTTCCAAGGAGCTAGGAAGTTTGAAATAATTAGCAGGAATTAATATTCCTCTTTAGCTCAGCTGGTTAGAGCATCTGATCCCGATAAATCGGGAAGGGTCCTTTCCAAGGAGCTAGGAAGTTTGAAATAATTAGCAGGAATTAATATTCC
>JBNJFX010000007.1:0-120635 GCA_051747245.1 Bacteroidota bacterium | reverse complement strand
ACTTAATCATTCATACTTTTTCCAATGATGAAAAAGTATGCAATCCCGATAGCCATCGGGACTAGGTAATCAGCCAGTGGTCGGACAAGAAATGATGCTACTACACGCTAGTGCGAACGCCTGCCTGTCTGCACAAGCAGGCTTGCCTGATCAAGCAGGCCCGCCTCCCGAAAGCTTTCGGGAACCCTCCAGTCCGCTTTTTCGCTTTGCGAAAGTTGGGGAGTTAGCCATTAATTAATCCATCAAGCTAATTTCAACTTTAATTAAACTCCTTTTATCTAGTTTCTAGATGATTTTTAATTATTTGACTAAAATAGTTTATTCTTTGAAGAACTATGGTGTCCCAGCGAGGAAAGCAGGAAAAAAGATTGATGAAATTTATTATTTACTGCTAAAATAAATCTGTGCCTGTTCCCCCTTTGGGGGTTAGGGGGCTGGGTCGAGGGCTGGGCTTACATCTCCATCGCCAAACTCTCCCACTCTTCTGTTAATTCTTCCAGCTCCTTATTCACTTTCTCAAATTCCTGATTGACTTCAAAAAGCTTATCAGGATTTCCGTAAACATCCGGTTTAGCCAACTCTTCTTCCAATTCCTTTTTATCCGCTTCTAGTTTTTCAATATTTGCCTCTAGCTTAGAAAGTTCTTTTTGCTTGGCTTTTAGTTCTGGATCTTCCGGCTGGTGTCTGGGCTTGGCTTGCTTTTGCTTTTTCTGTTCTTTTTTCAACTCCTCTTCAAAAGCTCTATCTTCCGCTTTTGCTACTTCTCTTTTGGCAAACCAATCTTGAAATTCATCATAGGTACCAGGATATTCCTTCACTTGATAATCTTCTATCCACCAGATTTTATTGGCTACATTCGATACAAAATACCTATTGTGGGAAACCGTTATGAAAGAACCTTCATATTGTTGTAAAGCCTGAATCAGAATATTCTCCGATTGCATATCCAAGTGGTTGGTCGGCTCATCGAGAAGAAGGAAATTCGCATTGGAAATCATGGTTTTGGATAAAGCCACACGGGATTTTTCACCTCCGGAAAGCACCTTGATTTTCTTAAAAACTTCCTCATCCCTGAAAAGGAAACAACCTAATAAGTTTCTCAACTCCATTTCAGTTCGATCACTTCCCGCTTGTTTCAATTCATCCAAAATCTCATTTTGGACATTCAGTGATTCCAGTTGGTGTTGTGCAAAAAAGCCGAATTCTACATTGTAACCTTCTTCTCTTTTACCCTCATGCTTTTCTTCCCCAGCTATGATTCGGAGTAAAGTAGACTTCCCTTTACCGTTTGCACCAATTAATGCGATTTTATCACCTCGTTCAATATGAGCATCTGCACCCTCTAAGATCTTAATGTTACCATAAGATTTAGAGACTTCATTTAATCTCACAATATGCCTTCCTGATTTATTATTGATATTAAAGCTAAAATTAATGGTAGCATTATTATCCACCACTGCATCCACTTTATCCATTCTGTCCAAGGCTTTCACTCTTGATTGCACTTGCTTTGCTTTGGTAGCTTTTGAGCGGAATCTGTTGATGAATTGTTCTGTCTGCTTTATTTTTTGTTGCTGGTTTTCGTAAGCATTTTGCTGCAACTCTGCCCTAAGTGCTTTCTCCTCATTATAAAAGCTCCAGTTACCAGGATATACATTCAATTGCTGCTGATCTACCTCAACTGTAATATCGATTGTTCTATTCAAAAACTCTCTATCGTGAGAAACGATAATATAAGCCCCTTCATAAGACTTTAGGTAATTTTCAATCCATTGTATGGAAGGTAAATCTAAGTGGTTGGTAGGCTCATCCAGCATCAACAGAGACGGCTTTTCCAATAAGAGCTTTGCCAGCATCACCCGCATTCTCCATCCCCCGGAAAAAGTTCTGAGCGGACGGCTTAGGTCTTCTGTTTTAAAACCAATGCCTTCCAATATTTCTTCAGCTTTTGCTTGCAGACTATAGCCTTCCATCATTTCATACTGCTCTTGCGCTTTGGTCAATTTATCTACCAAATCATCGGAATAATCTTCTTCCATCTTCTTTAAAATGGATTCGATTTTATCCTGCAATTTCAAAGCCTCTTTAAAAGCCTGCATCGCAACATGCAAAATGCTATCATCCGACTGAAATGAAAGTAAATCCTGATTTAAGAAACCAATGGTGCAATCTTTACTCATCTGTACTTCGCCTTTATCGGGCGTAACATCTCCATTGATGATTTTCAGTAAAGTAGATTTCCCCTGACCGTTGAGTCCGATCAAACCAATTTTATCCTTTGGCTTAATGTGAAGGGAAGCATTATCAAATAAGGCCCTATCGCCTATGTAGTAGTCTAAATTATTAATAGAAAGCATGATGCAAAATTAAGTGGGATTTTGTCAGGATAAAATGCTTTGAGCGAATAGTTGAAAATAAATTATCCTAGCCTTGCTTTTACTAATCAGAAGCCAACTTCCAGTCAAAACCCACAAAGAAATTTCGTCCCATAAGACTGCCGTAATTATAGGCGGTATCAAAATATTCCCCGAAACCTAATGGTGTGGTTTCGTCCTGGGTTCCACTAAGTGGTGATATCTGCTGAACATTATCGAATACATTCCTAACACCTGCAAAAACTTCTAGTCTTTTGAATTCTTTTCTGACTTTAAGGTTATGGAGCGTAAATTCAGGAGAAATATCAGACCTAGAGCTTATAATTTCACCCATTGCATTCACCTCAAAAACCTCAGGCATGGCAGTTGCTCCATTCCAATTGAAACTATAATTCAATTTTATTCCCAGTGGAAAACTATATTCTGCTGACCCTACAGCAGACCAATCTCTGGAATAAATGATGGGATTTTCCTCTAATATTCCATTCTCATTACTTTCTGCTTGTCTAGCATTTTGCCATTGAGCTCCCAAATTCAAATACAGATTAGCGCCCACTTGGTGATTGATGTTTGCGCTTAAACCTCTGGTATAAGCATAAGCTTCGGAGTTCTCATAAATAATAAAACCAGGAGTATCATAATCGGGAATAATCTTGTTGGTGAAATAAGTATAAAAACCATCCAACTCTATACTTCCCTGCTGATTACCAAAAGTATAAACATGCTGAAATCCTAAACCAACATTAAAAGACCGTTCAGGATCTAGGTCCTCTTCAATGCGCAATTCTCTTTGTCCGGAAACAAAAGCATGATCTTCTGTAAAAAGGTTGACTATCCTGAATCCTGTACCGCTATTAAAACGGAAATTAGTCCATTCGCTTAATTGATATTGAATATTTAATCTTGGAGAAAAAATAAACCCGTGTCTATTGTAATAATCTATTCTGGCTCCTGAAAGTGCTTTCCAATTTTCACTTATTTTCCATTCATCTTGAACAAATATTCCTGGTATGATTTGCAAATCAGGTTGATTTCCAGTCTCACTTTCTGTAGCCGGAGAGTTATCATCATAATAACTTAAGCGCTGGCTAAACCCTGATAAAAAGCTGTGATCTCCCCACTGACTTTCATAAATGAAATTTGCAAAAGCCTGATGTTGTTCTGCCTCATAAAAAGTGTCTCCATAATAGCTGTCTTGCCAATGCTGGCTAGCTGAAAACTGTAATCTAAATGGTGAATTCCCAAATTTTTTATTCCCGAACAATTCCCATCTACTAGTATAAATACTTTCGCCATACACTTCATCACTACCTCTTAATTGTTTATAGTTTCTGTCCTTTACATATTCTAAAACACCATTTCTTCTGTCTTCATAGTAGTATTTACCTCCAATCGATAATTGTTTCTCTTCATTTTCAGAGAAATTGAATACTGAAAATCGATCTCTTAATACAATATCAGAGAATAAATCATTATTTTGATCGATAAATTGATTAGCCATATCCCAGTGAAATCCTGAAAAATGCTTCCAATCCTTTCTAGCATATTGAGTGATTAAATTCCCTTTCCATTCACCAAATTGAGAAACACTTGAGTTAAGGTTTACAGAATTTTTATCCGCATGCGGTGTAATGATATTAATAACTCCTGCCATAGCCTCAGATCCATAAAGCGTTGATCCAGGACCTCGAACAACTTCCACTTTTTCCATCATATCGGTTGGTATACTATTGAGCCCGTAAACCGTAGCTAAATTACCATATATTGGAATCCCATTAATTAAAAGGGAAGTATAAGCACCCTCTAAACCATTTATACTGATTTCATTGGTATAGCACACCCCGCAAGCCACATTTTCCTGAATTCCATTTACCATGGAAATATTCTCCATTAAATTTCCTGAGCCTTGTGAAAAATCATTAAGAAAATCGGCTTTAAACACCTCTACTTTAACTGGGGAATTCAGCAAACTTCTTGATTGCATTTGTCCGCTAACCACTACTTCATTCAAATCCAGTTTGTCAGGAATAAGTTGAATTTCATGAGATTGAGATAAATCAATTTCATCAAGCTCAATTTTCTTTTTTTGATAACCCACATGGGAAATCCAGATTTCTTTGGATTCAGCTTTTATATTCAAAGATATTTCTCCCTCTTCATTAGCCGTGGCACCATAGCCCAAATCATAATCAAAAGCATTTGCAAAAGGTAATGGCTCAGCTTTTTCATCTTTAATAATGGCCTTGAACTCTTGGGCTTCGGCTGTATAAACACCTAATACAAAAGAAGAAAACAGTAAAAACACCAGTATTAATGTTCTCATAATTATATTTTTAGATTAATCTAAATTTATTTTACTGCAAATATAGTATTTTAAATTAGATTACTAAATTTAAATAAAAAGGTTTACCAAAATCGGTACTATATCGAATAATGAAATTTTATTAACTTGCATTTTGAAAAAACCAACAGATGAGATATACCTTCATTTTAATATTAATGAGTTGTTCATTTTACATGCATGCACAAGAAGAGGACAGCATTCAAATCAATACTGATAGGCCCGGCTTCTCAGACTTTCCTAAAACCATCCCAAGAGGATATTTTCAACTAGAAGCCGGGTTTTCTTATGAAAGTGAAACTGTAAACCCAAACGACAGGATTCAAAAAATAAATTGGAATAATTTGCTTCTAAAATATGGATTGACGCCCGGTTGGGAATTAAGGTTAGGACAATCATATCAAAGCGAAAGGGTATTGGAAGACGGAGGAGGAGATGTAATTATTTGGCAAACTTTCTCTGGCCCAGTGGTAGTAGGAACTAAAATAGATTTATTGAAAGAGGCGGGAGTAGTACCTCAAACTGCTGTATTAGTAGAATATGGATTTAATACTTTTGATATTGACACTCAACTAGATAATAGTTATTTCAGATTACAATTAACTTCCAAATATAATTTAAACTCAGAATGGTATCTTATGGCCAACTTGGGTGTTGATAATATTAAAGATTTCATGCGTCTACGATATACTGTTAACACAGGTTATAGTTTAAATGAGAAATTAACGGTTTATGCTGAAATTTATGGTTTCAGATCAGAGACCCTTACTCCTTTAAATTATTTTGATGGTGGAATTACCTATTTAATTAATCCCAAATTTCAACTGGATATTCATGCTGGTTTTGACTTAGTTGAACAGACAAATAATATGGTGGAATACCAGCAAAGCTTTATAGCAATAGGTCTGGGTCATTTATTAAAAATACATGAATGAGTTTAAAAGCTTACTTTCATAAGAAAAATAAATTTGAAGCAGGATGTGATGAGGTGGGTCGCGGTTGTTTAGCCGGGCCTGTAGTTGCATCAGCAGTGATTTTACCTCAAAATTTTGTTCACCCCTATCTTACTGATTCCAAAAAGTTAAATGCAAAAAAAAGGGCTGAATTAGTCGGTCTAATCAAAGAAGAAAGTATCGCTTGGGCAATTGCAGAATGCAGCCCAGAGGAAATTGATAAAGTCAATATTTTAAAGGCATCCTTTTGGGCAATGCATAAAGCACTGGATCAATTAGAACAAAAACCTGATTTTTTATTAATTGATGGAAACCGATTCACTCCTTATCAAGAAATCTCCCATGAATGCGTTATAAAAGGAGATAGTAAATATTTCAGTATAGCTGCTGCTTCCATTTTAGCTAAAGAATACAGGGATAACTTAATGCGAGACTTAGCTGAGATCCATCCTCATTATGGATGGGAAAGAAATGTAGGTTACCCTACTAAGCAACATAGAGCAGGAATTCAAAAATTCGGAATTACGGAACACCACCGGAAATCATTTCAGCTATTGCCAAGGCAGTTGGAGATATTTGATTTAAAAAATTGATATTACTCGATTTATGAATCCAATGAAAAAAATCAACTTTATTTTAATTCCTATAATTCTATTTTTATTCTCCTGTAATAATGAAAAATGGAATTCTAGTCAAATAATCAATCTCAGTACTAATAAAATTAAAATAAAAACTGATTCATTGGGATTGTCAAATTATAATGTATTTAGCCATTACATTCAACATGATAATCTATATTTTATTGGATATAATGATATTCTACATTGTTTAGAAATTTATAATATCACAAATGAAAAATTTATCAATCGAATAAAGTTAAATTCAGATGGACCAAAATCAATTGGTAAAATAGCTGGTTTATATTATCACAATAAAGATTCAATTTTTACTTTTTCAAGAGGCAAAATCACTTTATTTGACACAGATTATACCCATTTTCATTATTTTGATTTGTTTAATATAGCTAAAAAGCAAAAGCAAGAATTCGAACCATCAATAAATCAACATTTTAGACTTATTTACGATACTGGCTCTAAATCTATTCCTTTACAAAATATATTTTACAGTGATAAAAAAAGTTACTACTCAGATAAAAACTTAATCAGTCAGTTTAACATAAAAGAGAAAAAGATAGAAGAAATACCATTTAAACATACAGAAAATTTTGATTATGTTGATGAATTCGGGCACTTAAACTATACGACTTTCTCCAATTTTAAGGAAGGGGAAATCCTAGTAAACCAAGTTTATTCACCTAAAACTATTAAAATAAACTTAGTCAATAATGATAAGGAAACTATCATAAACAGTAATAAGGATGACTTTTATTCCAATCAAGATTTAAACAATTGGCAAAATCATGCTATAAAAAGCACTTATTATAATCAGTTAATGAAATTGGACAATAATAAATTCATTAGAATTTTATGGGGTGGAATAGAACCAGAAAGTAGTAAAAATGGATTTTTAGAAAAGCCTTTAACTGTACAGCTATTTGATAATAATATGAGTTTATTAAAAGAAATTGAATTAGCTGAAAATACCTATGGAGTTTATTCTTGGTTTATCAACCAAGGGGATCTTTTTATACAGTCTTCCCACCCGCTTTATGAAAACTTAAAAGAAAATTACTTTGAAATTCATAGAATTAGTTTCGAATAAACATAAATTGTTATTTGAAATTAATTCCTTATGAAAAAATTCAAAGTTGGCTGCGTGCAAGCCACCCCCTCCCTTTTTAATAAATCCAAAACCATGGATATTGTTTTAAAATGGATTCAAAAGGCTTCTGAACAGGAGGTAAAATTATTGGTGTTTCCTGAAAGTTTTATCCCGGCCTATCCTGCTGGCTTAGGCTTTGGCACTGTAGTGGGCAGCCGGACTGAAGCAGGAAGAGAGCTATTCAAGGAATATTGGGAGAATAGCGTGGAAGTTGGAGCAGATGAAACCCAGCAAATTGCAAAATGGGCTAAAGAATACGAAATGTATATCACTATTGGCGTCACGGAAAGAGCCTCCATTAGCAAAACATTATACTGCACCTTGCTTTATTTTTCTCCTAAAGGGAAATTGATGGGAAAACATAGAAAATTAAAACCTACTGCAGCGGAAAGATTGGTTTGGGGAGAAGGTGATGGCACCACGCTATCAACCTTTGTTACAGAAATTGGTAAAATCGGAGGTTTAATTTGCTGGGAAAACTATATGCCTTTAGCTAGAATGTCTATGTATCAAAAAGGAGTGGAAATTTATGTGGCTCCAACTGCCGATTCAAGGGATAGTTGGAATAGCGGTTTGATTCATATTGCTTGTGAGGGAAGATGTTATGTTATCGGTTCCAATCAATTTATCCGCAAAAGTGATTATCCTGAACATCTGCAAAAAGAATTAGCTGTTGACCGACCTGAAATATTATCTAGAGGCGGTAGTGTCATTATTTCTCCATTAGGGAAAGTATTGGCAGGTCCTTTATACAATGAAGAAGGATTACTCACCGCTGAAATCGATCATGATGAAATAATAAGAGCCAAAATGGATTTTGATGTGATAGGACACTATGCTCGGAATGATGTTTTTGGGTTTGATGCGAATGGGCAGCCGGATATGGAGAAAGATAATTAATTGACTACCTAGACGGGCACTCGCGACACGCGAGCGCCAGCGCACCAACTTTTAATATTTCAACTTTCTTACCTCATATTTCTAAAATTTCCTCATTTTTGCAAACCGAAAAATTAAAAGGAATGATAAGAGGAGCCATATTGGTATTTTTAGGTGCTTGTAGTTTTGGAGTTTTAACCACCTTAGTTAAAATTTCTTATGAGGAAGGATTTACTTTAGCTGAAGTAACAGGAGCACAGGTGTTTTTTGGGGCAGTAATTTTATGGCTCATTTTAGCTGGAAGAGCCCTATTTCAAAATATCAAATTCCATTTCACTTGGAAAAATAGCTGGAAAGTATTGCTTACCGGAATAAGTACCGGCTTAGTCAGTTTATGCTATTATAAATCCATCCAAGAACTTCCTGCCTCAATTGGGATACTTCTATTAATGCAATTTACTTGGATTAGTTTGTTGCTGGAAATCATTATCCACCGTAAATTCCCAACGCGAATGCAATGGGTTTCTGTTATCTTCATTCTTTTCGGGACTTATTTAGCCGGTAATGTTTACAGCTTAGACAATATCCCTTTCAGTTTAGAAGGAATAGGTTATGGATTTCTAGCTGGCTTTTTCTATGCCGTATTTATTTGGGCAAATGGTAGGGTTGGAAATGCCTTAATTCCAGTGCAGAAAAGTGCTATGATGATCACGGGCGCTTGCCTATTTATCTTTATGATTTTCCCGCCAGAGTTTCTATGGAATGGAAGTCTTCCAAATGGCTTATGGACTTGGGGATTGACTTTTGCATTATTTGGAACTGTAATCCCTCCTCTTTTCTATGCTTATGGCATTCCGCAAACTGGAGTGGGACTTAGCAGCATTCTAAGTTCTGCTGAATTACCCGTAGCCGTTTTCTTCTCTAGCTGGCTTTTAGCTGAAAAAGTGACAGGTCTGCAATGGGTAGGTGTTGCTACAATACTATTTGCTATAGTAGTGGCTAATGTTAAGAAGGCTAAAAAAGAAATTTAAAAAAGAGTAATTTATTCTATTGCTAGCCACGCTAACAATTATTACTTTTGCCTCTAGCTAAGGATAATGATTTTTTTGTTATTAATCAGCAAGTAAAATTCGCCAGAGGCGTAAGTATTTTCCACTAGCCGGAGGCTAGCGGAAGTGAAAAGAATCAAACTATCAACCCCACTCAGAAGGATTATCTCGCCATTCTTTTAAGGTGGCTAACTCATCATTTTGAATCAATTTCTTTACTAAAGCCTCTTCTAGCAAATGTGGGTAATCGCTTAAGCAAACCAACTTGATATTGGCTTTTTCGAAGTTTTCTACTGATACATCAAATCCATAGGTGAAAATTGCTGCCATTCCCAATACTTCCGCTCCAGCTGATTTTAGAGCTTCTGCCGCTTTGATAGAACTACCACCAGTTGAAACCAAATCTTCTACCAATACAATTTTTTGACCTTTCTCTAATTTTCCTTCTACCAAATTCTCCATTCCATGTCCTTTTGGTTTGGAACGCACATACATAAAAGGTAAATCCAATGATTCAGCTACTAAAACGCCTTGTGGAATACCTGCAGTAGCAACACCTGCAATTGCTTCTGCATCAGGGAAATTAGCTCGGATAACATCCGCCAAATAATGTTTTATAATGCTTCTAGTTTCAGGGAAAGAAAGCGCTAATCTATTATCACAATAAATAGGGGATTTCCATCCAGAAGCCCAGGTAAAAGGTTTAGCAGGTCTAATTTGGATGGCTCCAACATCTAATAATTCTAAAGAGATGGCACGAGCAATTTCTGGTTTGGCGATGGTGATCATGAAGAAGTTCTGATTTAAATTCCCTGCAAATTTAAGGTTTTTATTCTCAAGGCTGAAATAAAAGGTAGATTAAGAAATGAAATATTAGACAAGTACTTTCTCTCCCTGTCCGTCATAAATTTCAACCTTAGTTTCTTCTATACTTTTTTTAAGATATGGATTTTTAAGTGAGTCTGCAGTTAATAAATCAACCTTTTTAGAAAAAAAAGACTCCAATTCGTCCCACAGGGACATTAAAGCTTCACCCCTGTCCAAAGGATCAATAATATCTAATTGAACCAATAAATCAATATCACTTTTTTCTAAGTCAAATTTATCAGTAATTGAGGAACCAAAAGCATACAATTTCTCTACTTTGTGTGCTTTACAAATCTCTTTGAATTTATCAGTATTATTCCTTATGAAATCATATAAATACATATTCAAATATAATGATTTTAACGCAATCGTTAAGGAGAATTTTTAATTACTTAGGGCGTGCTGAAAAACGCTTTATCCCATAAAAACTGACATGTGGCAAAAATATATATATCAAAAACTATTACGCTGTTGATAACAAGTGCATGGATTTTCTTTAGATTTCCCCACTTTTCCTTGCACTTCAAAAAATGTGAAATCGAATTTTTTAAGCTAGCCTCAGGTACGCCACCTACTGCCCGGTCGAAGATTGAGGTATAAGCATACATCAGCACTTCGGCCGATTGTATACCTTGTGCCGAATTATCGGCATGACGCACCTGAGACTTTTTCAGCAAGCCCTACTTAGGGTTCTCTTGAAAATTAAAAAGAAACTCTAATTTTCATTATAGCAAATATAAAATCTCTTATTATGAGATTTTATTATATCTAAAACCTCAAAAGCTTTGTTTTAGAGGAGATTTTAGGTTTCAGATATTAAATATAGATTTATACCCGAAATTATATTTTGTAGTTTCTACTTTTCCTTTTTGTTTGATCAAAAAGAAAGAAAAAATCAAGACAATCCGCCAGCTGGCGGACAACCCACATCCTCGTCTGGCCCGCATTCCTGCCTGCGCAGGCAGGTTTGTCCTCCTACCCACACTCACAGATCAAAATTTTATTTGGATTAAGGGCTTTGTGGTATTTTTCATGAGTTCCCTACTTAAACCTTTATAATATAAAATCAAACTACCCCACCAAACTCAACATCCCCATTTTATCCATTTTCAATTTACCTTCATCATCTAGTTTACGCACCGCAGTAATCACTTTCTCCTTGGCATAACCTTCAATATTTTCTGAAAGTCGCTCAATATTCAAATGGGAATCCTTCAGAATTTGTAGTATTTTCTGCTCCAAATCTTTATCCTGATGCACTGATTTTTTCTCATTGATGCAGACATCGCATACTCCGCATTTCTCATCTTTATATTCTCCAAAATACTGTAGCAATTTTAAAGTTCGGCAGACTAAATCATTTTCAACATAATTTTTTACCGCCATCAATTTCTCATATTTGCTTTTCTTCCGCTCCTCCAATCGCTTTTTATTCAAAGGTAATTTGTTAGCATCATGTCGTGCTTCCAAAAAAGTTAATTGAGGTGAGTCAGATTTAGGTGAATAATCCATCACTCCTTCCTTATCCAAATAATTTAATTGTTTCACTACCTCCTGCGGACTCATTTCAGCCATTTTGGCTATTTGCAATTCATTTATAAAAATAACTTGCTGATAAATATCCCCACCATAAATTCGCAATACCGTTTTAATCAGCTTTTCAAATTTGGCATTGGCAATTTCATAGGCATACAAATCCTTAAAATCTAAATTGATATGCAAGCCTGAAGGACGATAAAACTGCTCATTCAATTGTATAAAACCTTCTTCTTCCAACACTTTTAATGCATGGAAAACTGGAAAAACTTCATAGTTATAATGCTGACAAAAATCCTGAATTTCAAAATTATAGCTTTGCATTTCGCCAGAACCAATGGCTATTTTAAAATAATTAGCCAGCGATTGATAGAGTTTTTTCAGGAAATCAAATTCAGGATGAGCCAATTCATGCTTTTCTTCCATTTCCTTGAAATCCTGAGGATGATAAAGTGCAACAGCAAATGCAGGTTTTTCATCACGCCCTGCCCTGCCCGCTTCCTGGTAATAGGATTCCAGATTATCGGGTAATTCCCAGTGAATTACGGTGCGCACATCAGGCTTATCGATGCCCATCCCAAATGCATTGGTGGCTACAATAATTCTAGTTTTATCTTTCAGCCAGGCATCTTGCTTAGCATTTCGATCGGCTTGAGAAAGTCCGGCATGATAAAAATCTGCTGAAAATCCATTTTTCTTAAGTAATTCAGCTATTTCTTTCGTCCGCCTACGATTTCTAGCATATACAACAGATGTGCCAGCTATTTTTCGTAAAATCTCAAAAAGCTTGGCTTCCTTATTTTCTACTTTTCGAACTGAATAAGAAAGGTTATCACGAGCAAAACTCTTTTGAAAAAGTTTTCCGTTTTTAAAATTTAGTTTCTCCTGAATATCAATTTTAACATCTTCAGTTGCGGTAGCAGTTAAAGCAATACAAGGCAAATCAGGGAATAATTCTCGAAAGTTGGCAATCTCCAAATAAGGCGGACGGAAATCATAACCCCATTGGGAAATACAATGGGCTTCATCTATTGCTAAGAGATTTAGCTTCATTTTCTTCACCCTCTCCAGAAATAAATCAGTTTTTAATCTTTCTGGAGAAACATAAAGAAATTTATAGGCACCGTGAGCAGCATTATCCAACAAAATATCAATTTCTCGATAAGTCATGCCCGAATAAACCGCAGCTGCAGGAATCTTTCTCCTTTTCAATTGCTCCACCTGATCTTTCATTAAAGCAATTAATGGAGAGATCACCAAGCATAAGCCTTCGCTCATCAAAGCAGGCACCTGAAAGCAAATCGATTTCCCTCCCCCCGTAGGCAACAAAGCCAAAGTATCATTTCCAGAGGTTATAGAATTGATAATATCCTCCTGCATACTTCTGAAGGCTTCATAGCCCCAGTACTTTTGGAGAACATCAATGGCTTTTTGGTTTTGCATGGAGAAATATAGATTCTGAAACTTAATATTTAAACTGAAACTAAATTTTTGTAATCATATTTTGAGTAATCTTCTTTATTCTCATTTTTAAGCTTAATCATCTCATTTTTAACTTGAATACCATACCAATATTCTGGTTTAGTATGAGAAAACGAACTGATTTTCAATACAATATCAGGATTAAGTTTTCTTTGACCTGTCAAATATTTATGCAGATTACTGTCTTGCATATCAAAATATTTAGCCAAATCTTTCTTTGTTATATCTAGGGCTTTCAAATACATTTTAACAAAGTCAAGAATCTCAAGAATTTCATTTTCCTCTACATCCTCTTTTTCTAAATAATCCTCTAATTTATATTGAATAGATAAGAGTTTATTGCTTAGCTTCCGCTCCTCACTTTGCTCTTTGGAATGTTTATTTACAAACTTTTTTACCTTCTTAAGTTTCTCTTCATTCCATATATCATTTGGCAATATTTCACGCTTTTCCATAACATTCATTTTAAATATAATTCGATAAGCTTTTCACTTGCTTCTGGTAAAATTATCATTGTAGTAGAATTTGAAAGTCTTACAGCATTGTATTTGTTACTGTATAGCTCCATCAACTTTCTCTCAATATCCTCCTCTTTCACATCAAAAGCTAAATACCCTTCCTTACCTTCTATAAAACTCCTTCTGCACGCAAAAGCTATTAAACAGCCCGCTACTTTCGCATATTTCTTATTTTCACCTTTATTATGAGGGGCTATTTCTATATATGCCATATATATTTCATACGGACTATTTGTATCAATAATTAAACATCCTTCGACCGAGTTTGCGTTCTCAACTGTAGATAAAATATAAGTTTCGTACTTACTATTTTTAGAATTCTTTCTGAAATTAAACCTCCAACCGTCAGTTATAGTGGGAAGTCGATTCTTATTTTTAACTACTTTTGAAATTTTTGAAACTACTTCTTTACCATTTTTATGTTCAAGTATTTTAACATTCATTTGGTTGAAAAATCAAATTACAATATAATTAAATTATACATTATGTACAATTTATAAGTTAGATAATTACCAACTAGGCGTCTCTTTATTCAAAAAAGCAGCTATTCCTTTTTTGCAATCTTCTGAAGCTCGTGCTTTGGCATTTTGCTCAGCTGCATATTGCAAGCCTTCTTCCAAGCCTTTCTCCTGCACTTCAGCTATCATTTGCTTGGTAAACGCCATCGACTGACCAGAATTATTTTGGATCAATTGCTGAGCAAATTCATAAACGGTTTCAGAAAGCTTTTCGGCTTCTACCACTTCATTGACCAATCCCATTTTTTGGGCATCAACTGCTTCATATAATTTTCCAGATAGCAACAACTCTTTGGATTTTCCTTCTCCAATTTTTCTAAGCAAAAAGACTTTAACAATGGCAGGAATAAAACCGATTTTCACTTCAGTATAACCAAATTTCGCATGTGGAACGGTATAAGAGAAATCACAAACTGTTGCTAAGCCACAACCTCCAGCTAAAGCATGTCCCTGGATTTCTGCAATCACTACTTTCGGAAAAGTGTAAATCTCATAGAAAAGCTCTTTTAAATGATTGGAGTCTTCCAAATTTTCTTCATAAGTATTGCCTTGTAAACCTTGAATATAAGCTAAATCCGCACCTGCACAAAAAGCTTTTCCTTCTGCTCTAAGCACTATTACTTTTGCATTATCATCTTCCTTTAGTTGTGCAAAAGCTTGTTTTAACTCACCAACAAATTCATAACTTAGGGCATTTCTCTTTTCTGGACGGTTTAAAGTGATATAACCAATTCTGTCCTTAATTTCAATCTTAGTTAATTCCATAGTTTATAATTTCCATTCAAAAGCACCTTCATCGGGCACTATGTAATAGTCTAAATTTTCCTCCTCAAATTTAGCTTTAAAGTTTTGAATGTTATAATAAGAATTGGATGCATCCACCACAATCTTCTTGGGATTGAAAAATTCCATTAGCTTTTCAGACTTTTTCAAAGCATTATTGCTGATAATCAATAAATCTGCATCAATCGGTTCTTTAAAAGTGAAATCATCATCCAATTCATGTTCCCAATGGATAATTTGCTTATCCTCCCAAATGGCAATCTTCAATCCATTGAAATCTTTAAATAGCTCCTTTTGATTATCTGGTTCAAATCGATCTGGATGGAAATCGGCTATGCCAGCTTGCAATTGACTCGGGTAAACATGAAATCTGAGTTTATTCTTATCTTGAGCCAATTCCTCTTCCACTTTAAGATATTGTGAAAAACCCTTTCTGATAGCCAAGGCATGATGCTTTCCAGTGTCATACACTATCAATTTCTTCTCCTGAAAATTTTCATATTGACGTAAACAGATGCTCGCACTCATCAAAAACAAGCTCAAAACTGTCAATTTCAAATAATTTAATTTCTTCTCTGAAATGAAAAGGGCAATAAAAAAGATAGCAATATAGATTAGCCAGCTTTCAGGAGTATTAATGAATATACCATCAATAGTGCTATTTGGAAGATAATCCAGGCTAAACACCATATAATTAATGATTTGAATAAAATGGTCAATTAAATAACCAATCCATTCAGCTGCCCATTCCCAAAATGAAACTATTAGCAAAAACAGACTGCTGTTGAGAATGACAAATGCTGCAGGAATTACAACTAAATTAGATAAAAAGAAATATGTTGGAAATTGATGGAAATACAGTAAACCTAATGGTGCAGTAGCCAATTGTGCAGCAATCGAAACACAAGTAATTGCCCAGATTTTATCCCATAAAACAAATTTAAACTGTAAAAGACCATATAATTTTGGCTGAAAAAAGACTATCCCCAAAACTGCCAAATAAGACAATTGAAAACCAACCGAGAATAATAAAAAAGGATCAAAACTCAACAGCACAAAAGCAGACGCTGCCAAGGTATTGTAAATATTGGTTTGCCTTTTCATGGCTTGAGCCAAAATGATAAAGCTAAACATCATGGCTGCTCTTTGCACGGATGGAGAAAGTCCTGTTATAAAAGCATAAGCCCATAAGACGGATATATTAATAACGGCAAAAAAGATTCTACCTCTTTTACGATTTTTCCATTTTTTGAGGACTGTGGATATAATCAAGAAAATAATCCCAACATGTAATCCACTTACAGCTAAAACATGCATGGCGCCTGCAGCGGCATAAGCATTTCGCAGATCATTATCGAGTTCATCTTTAATTCCTAAAGTTAAAGCTTTGGCAATGGCTAAAGAACGATCATTTTGAATGTATTCATTCATAATTCCTTCCAGATATTGACCTGTTTTAATGGAATAAGCCATGATTAAATTTCCTTTGCCTTCAGCTAGCTTAAGCCAATTACCAGAAGTAACATATTGCTGATGATAGATTTGATCAAAGCCTAAAAATCGTTTGTAATTAAACTCCAGCGGATTTTTAGGAGCTTCCAACTCACTTAATTTTGATTTGACTAATAACTTATCTCCATATTTCAAGTCTTCGGAAAGGCTGTCCTTTTGAAAATACACCATTGCATTTCCACTATAATTTTGCCATTTATCATTAATCAAAACTTGTTGGATATCTATTTTAAATCCATGCGTTTTCTCTGTGGTTTTTCCTGCATTTACCAAAATGGCTTCAAAAGCTTCAATTTCATCAGTATTTACATTAAGCAAATGTACCTCATCATGTTTTTCAGATTTCCAGAAAGCATTGAGATAGCCAAAAGAAAAACAGATTAAAAAAGCTAAAACAGCAAAGGAAATGGATTGAAAGGCGGGAAATTTATAGCCTCTAAAAAATTGAGCGGAAAGATACAAAACTGCTATTGCACAAAATAGAAGAAGGATAACCTCAAAAATATCAGGAAGGAAAGTCCCAGCGACTATTCCAAGAGACATGAATAGCACAAAACGGATAAAGGCGTATCGGTTCCAAGCTTGTTGCATATACTAAAGTAAATAACATGCTGGAAATAGCCAATTACAATAACTAAAAGTTTACTAACTGGTGCGAACTTTCCTAGCTCGTACCACTCGAAACTTTATCACTTAACGAGCATTGACAGTAGTTACCATTAATCATTCATCAACTCCATTTGATAATGCATAATATTACATTCCTCAAATTGATCGCCAACTTTTTCGAATCCAAATCTAGAATAGAGTGAAAGAGCTGGAATCTGAGCATGCATATACATTTTCTTGCCTGAAGCTTTGGGATTTTCTTTAATGTTATCAATCACAGCTTTTACTAAAGCTTGCCCTACCCCTTTTCCTCTGTGGGATTTTAGTACCGCAAACCTTTCCAATTTCATCCCATTTTCCGTGAATCGCCATCTGGCAGTTCCGCAGGGATTTCCGTTTTCATCTATTGCTATGAAGTGAGTGGAAATTTCTTCGAATTCATCATATTCTTCCTCAGGAGCAACTTGTTGTTCTTTTACAAAGACTTCCTCTCGGATGGCAAAAATTTGCTTTAGTTCGTCTTGGGTTTCAACTACTTTTACTGAAATCATTTGTGTTCTTTATCAATAAGGGCATCGTTTTTATCATAAGCTTCTATAATATGTTTTACCAGCCTATGTCTCACCACATCTTCTCCTTTCAGGTGTACAATACCAATTCCTTTAATATCTTTTAATATTTGAGTTGATTCAATCAATCCTGATTTTTGCTTTTTAGGCAAATCTACCTGACTCATATCTCCTGTAATAATGGCTTTGGAATGAGGCCCCATTCTAGTCAAGAACATCTTGATTTGCATTGGAGTCGTATTCTGAGCTTCATCCAATAGAATAAAAGCATTATGCAAAGTTCTACCACGCATATAAGCCAAAGGAGCAATTTCTATCACCCTATTTTCCTGATAATATTTTAATTTTTCTGCCGGCACCATATCGTCCAAGGCATCATAAATTGGACGTAAATAGGGGTCTATTTTTTCTTTCAAATCGCCTGGTAAAAACCCTAAATTTTCTCCCGCTTCTACTGCCGGACGGGTAATAATGATTTTTCGAACTTCTTTATTTTTTAAGGCTTGCACTGCCATGGCAACGGAAACATAGGTTTTACCCGTACCTGCTGGTCCGATGGCAAAAACCAAATCATTTCTTCTTACCGCTTCAACCAGTTTTATTTGATTGGGTGTTTTAGCTTTTATGGCATAACCCTTGGTACCAAAAACCAAAGTTTCGTCTGCATTTATATCAAGCTTTTTCTGGCTCTCTTCATGTTCCTCATTCAAATAGGTTTTCACACTTTCCTCCGTGATTTTTCCAAATTTGTGATAATGAGTTACTAGTGAATGCACAATTTGATTGATGCGAATAATTTCCGGAGTACTTCCTTGTATTCTTATTTCATTTCCTCGTGAGATAATTTTAGATTTAGGAAAAGCCGAAGAAAGCTCGTTGATATTACGATTTTCTACGCCTAAAAAATCCACCAGGGATACATTTTCTAAAGTAATAACTTTTTCTACCAAATGATTTTCTTATTTATGATGTCTCAATATGTTAGTACTGAAATTTATGTAATTTTGTTTTTAACAAATTTAACAATAATTCAATTTTTTGTATGCCTTTAATCACTTTTCTATCAGATTTCGGTTGGCGCGACCATTATGTGGCAGCGGTAAAAGCCAAAATACTGAGTGAAGATGCTAGTCTTCAAGTGGTTGACATATCTCATAACATCACTAAGCACGATATCATTCATGCGGCTTATGTTTTAAAATCGGTTTATAAAGATTTTCCTGAAGGAAGTGTTCATTTGGTTGCCGTAAACTCCCGTTCTGAGCCTAATGAAGCTATGATTGCCATCGAAATCAAAAATCATTTTTTCTTGGGCAGTAATAATGGTTTGCTAAGCTTATTAAGGGAAAAAGAGCCCGACAAAATTATAAAAATCTCTTCCGAAGAAGAAATTAAAGGAAATTTTCCAGCTAAGGATATCTTAGCTTCAGTAGCTATAAAAATACTGAAATCTGGCACTTTAGATGGAATTAAAGAACCTTTAGCTGTTGAAGAATTCAAGAGATTCATTACTCCTAAAGTAAAAGCTACAAGGGAAATTATTCAAGGGCATGTGGTACATATTGATGATTATGGAAATTTGATTACAGACATCCTAAAGTATGATTATGATATCTTAAGCAAAGGTAAAAGTGTACAGATTAAATTCAGAAATTACTCCTTAACAGGTGTTCAAGAACATTATAATGAAAGTCAAGGCGGTGAAGCTTTTGCTATTTTCAATGATCAGAGCGTTTTGGAAATTGGGATTAAGCAAGGAAATGCTGCAGAATTGCTAGGAATGGAATATAACAGCATGGTGAGTGTGAAGTTTGGGGATTACTGAAAAGTTGGGAGCGGGAAGTTGGAAGTAGGAAGTTTTTTCTACCAAATATTCTAAGTAAAATACCTTGTTACGAATAGAAATATATTGAAATAAAATTGAGATAAATAGTTCGGTGAAGGATCTAGGATAATTAGGTCAGCACCGGAGGTCAGACCGGAAATAGAATCCTTAACCCAAAGGAAGTAGAACGAGAGAAATTAGTTTATCCAAGGTCAATACCCAATAATGTCAAAAAGCTATTGGAGCTGCAAGTAAATTATCTGGAATGCCAAATGCATCTGTAAACCCAATGGCATCTTGTCTAGTTTCCCAGCATAATTGATTGACCATTTTTCGGATGGCTTTAGTTTTAACTCCTTCCATATAGCCTTGCTCTAAATACCAGCCTTTATTTTGCTCAATGGTATGCAGGGCATATAATTGACATAATTGCTGCAATGATTTTTTGCAGGCTTCATTTTGAGTGGTCTCCACTGCCAATTGAAATCGTTCTAGTACTTTTCTTTCGATATAAGATCGCCCAACACTAATTAAGTGATGTTGCGCAACATTTACTGCATCGAAAGAGTCCATTCCTTCATCAACCAATCTTTTAATTCGCTGACCAGCAGAAGCTACTATTGCTCTTTCTCTATATTTGAAAGCATTAATATGAAAATCAAAATCCAATAAATGCTTTTCATCAGTGCTTCGAACTGCAATTGGATTTTTTTCCGTAAATGAGGTTTTAGCTTGCTTACTTAGATAATTAAAAATGGTAGTGAAATTCATATCACCCATTTCCTTTTTGAATTCTGTTAATCTACTTTTGGCGACTAGCTGCATTAAGACGGTATTATCCCCTTCAAATGTGGTATAAACATCCGTGTCATTTTTCAAAGCATCAATTCTGTTTTCCGATAAATATCCTTTGCCTCCACAGGCTTCTCTGCATTCTTGAAGTGCTTCTGTCGTAAACCAGGTTCCATAAGCTTTCATTCCAGCTGCCAAAGCTTCAATTTCCTGCCCTTCCTCCTCTGATTTAGTTAAAAATCGGTTAGTCAAATATTTTAAAGCAAAATGTAGTGCGTAACTTTTTGCTACCAGTGGCATCAATCTTCTTTGGTGCATTCTGTAATTCATAATCGGAACTTCACCACCACCTTCAGGACCAAATTGCTTGCGTTGGTTAGCGTACCGAATGGCTATAGTTAAACCTGATTTTGCTGCAGATAAGCCAGAACGAGGAATTCCGATTCTTCCGCCAACCAAAGTTCCTAGCATGGTAAAAAATCGCTTATTATCAGATGAAATGGAGCTCTGGAATTTTCCATCATCATCAACTGATGCAAATTTATCGAGCATATCTTCTTTTGGGATTACTACTTTATTAAAAGCAATCAATCCATTATCTACTCCATTTAAGCCCATTTTATGACCGCAATCTTCAATCTCCACTCCAGGATGCAATTCACCAGATTTATTTCTTAATGGAACCACAAAAGTATTGACTCCATAATCCTCTCCATTAATAATCAATTTTGCAAATACAGTAGCTTTCTGACCGTGCAAAGCTGCATTTCCAATATATTCTTTCCGAGCATCTTGATGTGGTGTATGAATGGTGAAAGTTTTATCTTTATGATTGTAAGTGGCGGTAGTTTCCAATCCTCTTACGTTTGACCCATGGTTGGTTTCTGTCATAGCAAAACAACCAGGCAATTCCAATGAACCTATATCTTCCAAATATTTTTGATGATGCTTTTCAGTTCCCAAGAAATAGATGCTCATTCCCCAAAGCCCAAATTGAACACCGAATTTTATAACCATACTCAAATCATGATAACTCAAGGTTTCCATAATGGTGAAGTAACCTTCCATATCATCTCTTCCACCATATTCTCTAGGAAAAGCCCATGAACCATAGCCTTCTTTTGCTAATAATTTACACCATTCTAAAACTTGTGCTCTCTGATCAGCTATTTTTTCATATTGATGGTAAGCAAATTCAGGTTTAGTTAAAGTATCTTTTACTTTTTGAATCAATTCAATTTTTGAGCCATCCAGAATCTCTTGCATGAGTTTTGGATCAAATGAAGATTTTGATTTTTGCTCAGATGTAATGGTAGAATGGCTATCTTCAAATCTATTAGCTGCTTCATTAAAAATTAAGCCTAATTCTTCCTCAGCTTTTTGAAATGCTTCTTTACCTTTTTCAGTAATTTTTAATTCATGTCCGTTTTGATGAGTCTTTACCAATTCCAGACCCAAGGAAGTCAGGTTTTTTAAATTCTTGGGTTTGATGAATTGGATATGATTTCGCCAGTCTTTGAGCTCTTGGGCTGAGGGTTTTTGATCAGGATTTAAATAGTTCTCCAGCAACTCAACTTCTTCCTTTTTCAACCAAGATTGAGAATCAATCAGCTTCTTCATTATTTCTATATCTTTTTTGGTAAGATTGAAATCCTCCCAAAGGGTATAATAAAGTGGTAAGAATATATAAAGATTAGGGTTTTCAGAAAATTGGGCAGAATTCAGCATTGGCTCTATTTATTTAGTAAAATTCATAGAGTAAACGCATGAGGTTAGGCATAGTTTAGAAAGCCCCTTTCAGCCGAGAGGCTGACCAGCCTCTCGGCTGGAATCCCCAAGGGGGAAATAAGGTCTGTGCTATAGATTCTTAAAGAGCTATAGAGTAGGATGTGGGGTGATGGATGTTTAAGGTCGCTCTTACAGAGCTTAGGGAAAGTGAACAGGATTGCTATTACCATAAGCAGGCTCCGATGGAGCCAATAACTTGTAGGTTTTAATACCTTAAGCATTTCTTTTCTCAAGTAAATGTACTTAGTTAAAGTAAAATAGTCATTCAAAGTTCCAGAAGAACAAGCTTATGGTAAAGTTCTGTTACCCTAAACTGGCTCCGATAGAGCCCAGAAATTTATAGGTTTTGTTTCCTTAAACTTAAATATATCTTTTTCGAGTGAATGAACTAAGTCGAATTGAAAAATTTATCCTAAGTTCCAGAGGAACGAACTTTTAGTAACAATAAGTCAATAAAATATCTGTAAGTTCCGTAGGAACGACCTTATATAGTTAGCCTTGAAGAGCAATACTGAATTCAAACAAGTAAATTTCCGATTAGCACTTCTATATAGAATTCCTACTCACAATACTGTCTCAAATAATAATTCACACTACTGTCCCCCATATTTTTAGCTCTTTCCCAATCTTCGCAAGCTTCCAGATCATTTTCAAGTTGGTAATGGATATTTCCTCTTAACTTGTAAAAGGAAGCATCTTCAGAATTCAATTCAATAGCTTTATTTAAATCCTTTAATGCTGGCTGATAATTTTCAAGGACAGCCTTTACATTTCCTCTATAATAATAAGCAGATGCATCTTCTGGGTTTAATTGAACAACTTTATCATAATCTTGTAAAGCTCCTTCCCAATCTTCAGTTTCTTCACGCAAAATCGCCCTGTTATAATATGCATCTGTATTTTCTGGATCAAGTGTGATAGCTTTTGAATAATCTTCTGAGGCATAGCGAACTTGATCTAAATAAAGATAACATTGCGCTCGATATAAATAGATACTAGAATTTGAAGGGTCTTTTTCTGCTGCACGGTCAAAATCATCCAAAGCGGCTTCGTAATCTTCCACTTCCAAATAAGACCTGCCTCTTTTAAAATAGGAATCCGCTTTCACAACATCACCCTGAATGGCTCTCTCGAAATAAGAAATAGCCCCTACCCAATCTTCCAAAGCATAATATGATTCAGCTTTAATATAAAATGCATTAGGATTTCCTTCATCCAAATCTTCCAGCTTATCCACATCTTCAATCACGCCTGCATAGTTTTCCATTTCATATCTCGCAGATGCCCTGTTTTCATAAGCTCTGCCATACTCGCTATCGGTGGCAATTGCCTTATCATAATCTTCAATAGCTTCTTCAATATTATCATTTAGCTGTTTTGCTTTTCCTCTATTATTAAAATAAATCGCTTCTTTTACTCCACCTGCAATCGCAATATTGTAATCATTAATGGCACCATTCAGATCCTCCAATCTGAATTTTGTATTTCCCCTTAATGCGTATGCTTCAAATAATTCCTTATCAGCCGCAATTGCCAAATTGAAATCATCTAAAGCTTTTTGCCAATTATCTAAGGCATAATGAGTTTTAGCTCTTAAGAAGTATAATTGCTCCGCATTACTTCCATATTCCTCCGCTTTATTAAAATCAGACAAAGCCAGTTCATATTCTTCTTTCTGAAAGTTAATTTCACCTCTGTGATAATAAGTCTGTGGATGCTTATCACCAATTGTAATTGCCTGATTCAAATCATTATAAGCCTTATCAATTTCTCCCAGTTGATAATAGGCGTTTCCTCTACCATAAAACACATCAGCTGATTGATTTCCATTTTGATAGGCTTGATCCATCATTTCAATGGTTTGTTCAAAATTGTCCAAATTGTAATAAGACAATCCCATTTTTTCGAAAGTACTATTATCGGTTTGGTTTAATTCAACAGACTTTTCAAAATCATTTAAAGATTCTTGATATGCTTCCATTTCGAAATAGGCATTCCCTCTATTTAATATGGCTTGTCCATAATCTTCATTGATGGAAAGGGATTGATTATAATCTTGAATTGCTTGTTCAAACTGCTCTAATTTTGCTTTAGCTTTCCCTCTATTATTATAAATCACCTCATCCTTTTGCCCTAATTCAATGGCTTTATCATAAGATTTTATGGCATCTTTAAATCTATCCTGACGAAATAAGGTGTTAGCATAATGGTAATGCGTTTTTGGATTTTCTGTTCCAAAACCAATGGATCTTTGCAAAAATTTACTAGCCTCTTCATATTTCTTTCCTTCATAAAGCGCATTACCTAAATTCTCGATTACTTCTTTATCCTTAACTCCTTTATCAACTGCTTTGCTCAATTGTTCAGCTGCTTGTTTGAAATTTTCTAATTCAAAAAAGGCATTTCCCATTTTAGCGTATAAATCAGCTTCACTTATTCCACCTTCTTCTGCTTTTTGGAAATCACTTACCGCCTGACGGTATTCTTCTTTATCATATAAAATGTTTCCTTTGAAATAATGAAGCTCCGCATTTTTGATTCCTCCACTTATTGCAGTCTCCATATTCGTTAAAGCTTTATCATATTGTTCGGTTTTGTAATAAGCCAAACCCAACATCTCCGCCACTTCTGGACTTTTCTTTTCTGTTTTCTCTAAATCAGAGATGGAAGATGAATAATTTTCTTGTTGATAATAAGCAGTTCCTCTATTTAATAAAGCTTGGTCATAATCAGGCTTTTCGGCTAATGCCAGATCATAATCGGCTATGGCTTCTGAGATTTTATCCTGTAAAAATTTAGCCTTACCTCTATTGTTATAAATAATAGCATCTTTTGCACCTAAATTGATTGCCTTATCATAAGATTCTACAGCTTTTAAAAGATTTTGCTCTCGGAAATATAGATTTCCCAAATTCACATAAACCTCAATAGTTTCACTTCCCTTATCTGATGCTTTTGATAAATCTGCAATGGCTGGTTCAGCAGATTTTAATTCATTATGTGCTAGTCCTCTTTTTTCATACAAAATAAGACTGCTTTCTCCTTGCTCTTCCGCTTTGGCTAAGGCATCTACAGCACTTTTAAAATTCCCTTGTTCATATTGCGATTGTCCCAAAGCAAAATAAACTGATTGATTACTGATTCCACCTTGAATAGCTGAATTTAATGCTCTAGCGGCTTCCTCATAATTCTCTACCTTAAAATAAGATTGACCCATTAATTCATAATTTTCTCCAGATCTATCTCCAGCTTGTAATGCTTCTTGAAAGTTTTCTATGGCAGAATTAAAATCATTTTTATTGTAATAGGCTTTTCCTAAAGCTGAATATAGTTCTGCTTCTTTTACTCCACCATCTTTTGCTTTTTGTAAAGATGAAATGGCTCCTTCCCAATTTTCATCAGCTAATGCCAAATATCCTTTATATAGAAATAATTTTTCTCCAGAAGCACCTGCCGACATTGCCCTTTCAATATTGATTTTGGCTTCTTGTGTATTTCCTGACTCGTATAAAAGAATAGCATATTGCTCAAAAACATCTGGTGATTTTGCTCCTGCTGCTATAGCTTTTTTGAAATAGGTAATGGCACCTTCATTTCTATTTAATTCCCGACTTGCAATGGCTGCATTTATGAAAAGACTACTATCACTCACTTCAAATGATATAGCTCTTTCCAAGTTTTGCAAAGCATCTTCATAAGTTCCTTTTTCAAATTGAGCCGTACCCAAAAGTTGGAAAATTTCCCCATCATTTGCACCTCTTTCAACAGCTTCTTTAAAATCTGCAATCGCTTTATCATTATTCTTTTCTTCCAAATGAGCAATTCCTCTTTTCCTATAAACTTCAGCTTCATTTTTACCACCATTTATAGCTTTATCAAAATTAGAAATGGCAGAAGAATAGTTTTCAGTTTGATAATTAGCTTCGGCTAATTGCAGATAAATGTCCGCATCATCTGTTCCTGCTTGAATTGCTTTTTCATAATCCTTTATGGAATTTTCCCAATCCTCAGTTTTATAGTAAGCGGCTCCCCTATTTTCCAAAGCCGTTTGATAATTAGCTTTTAAGCCTAAAGAAGTTGTATAATCTTCAATTGCTTCAGCATATTTTTCAGTTAGGAATTTAGCTTTCCCTCTATTATTGAAAAGTACTTCCGACTCATAGCCTAATTTTTCAGCTTGGTCGTAAGCAGAAATAGCATTAGTATAATCTTCCTTTTTAAATTGAGCATTTCCCAAATAATAGCTGACTTGTGGATCTTCATATTTTAATTCAGTAGCTTTTTCTAAATCAGGAATTGCCTGATCCAACTGATCCTGTTCGTAATGTGCTATTCCTTTGTAGGCATGCCATTTAGCTTCATTTACTTTTTCATCTTGCCCCTGCGCAAAATCATTAATGGCTTCAGAGTATTTTTCCTGCTCGAAATAAGCAAATGCTCTAATAGAATAAGCTCTTGGGCTAGAATTTATTTTAAATGCATTCGTTAAATTACTGATGGTTTTATCATAATTTTCAGCCTCAAAAGCAGAGAAACCAGCCATTTTCCATGCAAATTCATCTTTTTGATTTTGATTGGCAAACTCTTCAAAAGCGCTTAAAGCATCAGACCAGTCTTCATTTGCATAAGCACTCAAAGCAGAAAATAGATTTGCATTTTCATTAATTTTTTGGGCAAAATTAGAGAATCCATTGGTAATGGAGTTGGCTTTATCTAATCGATCTAAATCAATTATAACGGCTCCATTTACTCCTTTTGCAGTATTCAGCATCATACCCATCATATCATTTCCTGAAAAAACCACAGCTCCAATGGAAGATTTATCTAGATTGTCAGGAATTACGGCAAATTCCCCATAACCTTCAATTTCTGCTGCTTTAGAAATCTTAACTTCTTTCTCATCTGTTTTTTGAATATCAGTAGCTTGTAAAATTTTAACAGCACTTCCTTCTTCAAACACCCCTGCTTTAACAGATGCTTTTTGAAATTTAGTGCTCAAATTATTGTCTACAGCAAATTTCACCAAACCAGTTGCGGGATCATGAGCATTAAAAGTAGAAATATTATGGACACTGCTGTCTTGTGTAAAGACTTTGGCACTAGTGGCGCCTATAAATAAATTTTGATGCGTAGCCCCTGTCCCTTGACCATCGAGAATAATGGCAGTGCCTTTTTGTAAAGGCTGACCTGAATTATCATAAGTCTGGACAAAATACAAACTCTGCTCAACTTGCGAATAGGCAAGTAGCGAACACATTGAAAAAATGATGGTAAATATATTTCTGTAAATTTTCAGCATAAATCAAAGATTTAAAAAGATTGACGAAAATTATTGAATTTTTGGCGTTTATGGAAGAAAATAACCGCTTTAGTTATTCATCTTGTTAAAAGAAATTCAGTTGAGTATATTGAGTTCAAATTTAATCATTCAATAAATAAAAGCTTATGAAAAATACTTACCGTTATTATTTCGCCATTATAATTTTTTTCTTTTTAGCTGCCTGTGACCCTACCACTAGAAAAGCTCCAGAAGAACGTGAAGTTAAATCCGAGGAAAAGGAGAATATTAAACAAGGTCCCATCAGTTTGGTCATTCATGGAGGTGCCGGCACTATAAAGCGTGAAAACATGACCGAAGAGCAAGATGCCGAATACAGAGCTAAATTATCAGAAGCTTTAGAAACTGGTTATGCAAAACTGGAATCAGGAGCAACTGCAATGGAAGCCGTAATTACCACTATTCAGGTAATGGAAGAATCTCCACTTTTTAATGCGGGTGTTGGAGCCGTTTTCACAAATGAAGGTAAAAACGAGTTGGATGCAGCCGTTATGGATGGTAAAACACGAGATGCAGGAGCTGTAGCTGGAGTAGCTACCATCAAAAGCCCAATTCAGGCTGCTCTATCGGTTATGGATGATAGTCCGCATGTGATGATGTCGGGAAAAGGAGCTGAAAAATTTGCAGGAGAACAAGGCTTGGAATTAGTTGATCCGGAATATTTCTTTACTCAAAACAGATATGATGCTTTGCAGAGAGTCAAGGAAAGAGAAGAAGAAAAAGACAGAAAATCTGCTTTATTAGATTTCCCAGATAGTAAATTTGGAACTGTAGGATGTGTGGCATTGGATAAAGACGGAAACATAGCGGCTGGTACATCAACTGGCGGAATGACCAATAAAAGATATGGAAGAATTGGAGATGCGCCTATAATTGCAGCTGGCACTTATGCTGATAATGAAACTTGCGGAGTTTCTGCAACTGGACATGGCGAATATTTTATTCGTTCAGTTGTGGCTTATGATGTGGCTGCAAAAATGAAATATGCAGACATGAGCTTAGATGGAGCTGCTAATAAAATTGTTTACGAAGAATTAGTGGACTTTGGTGGTTCAGGTGGATTAATAGCACTTGACAAAGCAGGAAATATCACTATGCCTTTCAATACTTCAGGTATGTACAGAGGCTATATGAATGAAAAGGATTCCCCCAAAGTATTTATCTATAAAGACGAAGAATAGTAGTTTAGAAAATTATGGATTTAATATGATGCCATGTCTGAAAATCAGGCATGGCTTTTCGTTCACTCTATAAAAAGTTAATTTATTCATCTAATTTAACTACATAAGTATTTTTATTTTTCCTAAAATATTTTGTCTAAAAAATGTTCACTATATTAACATAATAATTAAACATAAATGCATTTATCAAAGATTTAACCGTCTTTTTTTGGCTAGTTCCAATAACTGAATTATGTTAGATCATGAAAATAGCAAAATCAAGGAACAAAAATTAAAATAGCTATACTTCAATTAAATCGACATTATTTAATTTCAAATATTTTAAAGCACTTAATAGGTATATTAAATTAGTCTTATGCACTTTTAAATTTCATTTATTAATTGACATACATTTAATGTACTATTCTAACATTTCACCTTTCGAAATAATTGAAATTATACAAGCTAAATACATTCGTCTAAAATAAGCTTTTAGATGCGAGATTTGATTGGATTTCAGCTACCTTGTAGTATTAACGATTAATTATGAACAACACAGTAAAATTTAACGCAAACGACAATCCGGAATTTGTAAGTACACTAAGAAAAAGAGTTAGCCAGTATTTTAAGGATAATAATCTGTCCAAATATGCCAATAATGCCATGAGGGCTAAAACGGTATTTATGCTTTTATTGTACTTTATCCCTTTAGCATTTTTGCTTAGCGGTTTAGTTAGCAGTTTTGCAGTAGCATTTCCGCTTTACATCATAATGGGATTTGGAATGGCTGGAATTGGATTATGCGTGATGCACGATGCCAATCATGGTGTTTATTCCAAAAACAATAAAGTAAACAGAGCTTTAGGCTTTACAGCTAATTTCCTTGGGGCTTATCATATAAACTGGAAAATCCAGCATAATGTATTACATCACTCCTTTACCAATATTGATGAATATGATGAAGATATTGATAAAAAAGGAATTATCAGGTTTTCTCCACATCAAGAGCGTAAAAGCATATTCAAATTTCAAGCATTTTATGCTCCTCTTTTATATGGGCTTATGACCTTCTATTGGCTAATAGCCAAAGACATTGATCAACTCATTAGTTATAACAAAAGAGGGCTTTTAAAGGGCCAGGGTTTGACTTTCAAAAAAAGCTTAGGATTAATGTTATTTAATAAATCCTGGTATGTTGCTCTTACCTTAGTAGCACCGATTTTAATCACTGGAATAGTATGGTGGCAAGTTATTTTAGCCTTTTTATTAATGCAATTTATCAGTGGGCTTTTATTAGCATTGGTTTTTCAACCTGCTCACGTTATAACGGAAACTGATTTTTATAAAGTAGATGAAAATGGCAGCGTAGAAAATAACTGGGCAGTTCACCAAATGCGAACTACCTCCAATTTTGCTAATTCATCTAAATGGTTTTCTTGGATTGTTGGTGGTTTAAATCACCAGATCGAACACCATTTATTCCCTAATATTTGTCATATTCATTATGATAAAATTGCGCCTATCGTAAAACAGACCGCCAAGGAATATGGCATACCTTACCACCATCATAAATCTTTTGGTGTAGCATTGAAAAGCCATTTCACATTGTTGAATCAATTAGGAACTGGTAGTTATGACAAGAAGGTGAAGGAAATGAAAACTGCTCCCATTCCAGCGGTAGCATAATCTATTCCTAAAAAGAATTAAATTATTTCTGAAATCCGTGATTTTAAGAAAGGCAAGACCTCTTCTTTGAACCACGGATTTTTACTTTGCCAGATATTATTTCTTGGTGATGGATGGGGTAAAGGTAAAAATTCAGGAATATATTCTCTATAAGATTGCACCGTATTTGTAAGGGATGATTTAGCTTGTTTTCCTAAATAAAAAGCTTGTGCATATTTCCCTACCAGCAAAGTCAGTTTTATTTCAATCATGCTTTGAAGTAATTTCCCATGCCAAAGCGGGGCACAAATCTTCATGGGTGGTAAATCACCTGATTTCCCTGTTCCGGGATAACAAAAGCCCATGGGAATCAGAGCAAAGATATCTTGATCATAAAAAACCTCTTTATCCACTCCCAACCAATTCCGCAAATTATCACCGCTTTTATCATCCCAGGGAATGCCCGATTGATGTACTGCAATACCAGGAGCTTGTCCAATTATAGCGATCTTACTTTGAGTTGATGCTTGAACTACAGGATTAGCTCCGAGTGGAAGCTCAGGTAAACATTCAGTGCAATTCTTTATATTATAAAGTAGCTCATCCATGAATTAATAAAGCTTAGAATATTAATTACAATTATAAAACCTGTCAGGTTCTTAATCGAGGTTTAGATGGTTGGTGTGCCACCAACCATGGATTCTACCCCGGTCGGTGGCACACCGACCGGAAACCATGATTAATAATTTATGTAAACTGACAGGTTTTTGTGTAAAACAAAATTGCTATAAAATGGATACTAATTAATATCTCTTTTGGCAATCAATATATAATTTAAGCCGATGCTTATAGCTAACCAAGCTAATGCTATTAATGCGCTACTGAGTTTTATAAAGTCCTGAACTTCCATAAATACATAGCGCTGAAATGGAATTTCAATAAGATTATTTACTGCATTGATTGGGAATAAAGTGATTAACCAATGATCATCAAATTTATAATTTAAAATTCCTACTAATGCTGGCTCCAAAAAGATGGCATAAAAACAAAGTCCGATAATAGCAAACCCAGCTTTTTTAAATAATACTGAAATTAACATTGCTAAATTTAAGAAAGTGAGGAGTTCAAGGAAATGGGCCAATAGAAATTCCATATCGGTAAAATACAAACTAAAATTGAATCCTGAACCGTAAAAAAGCCCCATAATTGAACCTGAAAGCCAAATCACCAACATATTAAACAAGCTAAAAGCCACGATCATTGTTTGTTTGGCTATCAGAAATTCTGTTGGCGACATTCCATCTATAATATTCTGGCGGATAGTTCTGTAAGAATATTCATTGGTGACCGAAATGATGACTATAAATGCCAAGAAAAATTTCAAATAAGATGCCAGATAGGTCAAATTCTGCCAGACATCTGGAAAATTATAGAAAGGAATAATATCTGGACTAATCCCTTGAAATTCTGCCCCCATACTTGTCATCCATGATAAAAGTAATTTTACACTACTCAAAATCAAAAGCAGTAATAAAAAATAAAGTGAAGCTAATCGAATGAAGGTCTTGTAATTCTTAAGCTTTAACCATTCTATTTGTAAGTATCTTAATATCATGATTTCGCAGATAAAAGTTGTAAAAATTGTTTCTCCAGAGATTTATTGATATAAGCTAAATGTGTTAGCACTATCCCCTTTTCAATTAAAAATTGATGGAATTCCTGAATAGGTGTTTCTTTGGACAATTGCACTTCCAGTCTTCCTAAATTATTGATTTTCATATCAATAAAAGATGAAAAACCAGCGACTACAGACTTTAAATTTTCCAAATCTTCCGCTAATAACTCCACCCCCTCATTGCCCATCAAGCTTTCTGCCACTTTACCTTGAAATATCTTCTCTCCCTGCTTTAAAACTGCAAAATGAGTACATACTTTTTGGACTTCATCCAGTAAATGGCTTGCCAAAACAATGGTTTTTCCTTGCCCAGCAATGTTAATAATCAACTCTCTAATTTCAGCAATTCCTTGAGGATCTAATCCATTGGTAGGTTCATCCAAAATCAGAATTTCTGGATCGGATAGCAATGCAGAAGCAATGGCTAATCTTTGTTTCATCCCCAATGAATAGGTTTTGAAAGGAGATTTAGCTCTTTGAGCCAATCCCACCTGCTCCAAAACTTCCATAATTCTGCTTTCGGATACTTCTTTAATTTTGCAAACTATCTTTAAATTTTGAATTCCTGAGAGATAGGGATAAAAAGTAGGGCTTTCTAAAATAGCTCCCAATCTTCTTCTTTGGGCTGCAGTGGGTTCTTCTCCGAACCATTTGAACATGCCAGAATCTTTCTGAACAACCCCTAATAAAATTCCTAGGGTGGTACTTTTTCCACTTCCGTTGGGACCCAGCAATCCAAAAACAGTTCCTTTTTCAACTTTTAACTCGAGATTATTAACCGCCTGAATATTTCCATATCTTTTATTCAGCCCTGAAATCTCTAATATATTTTCCGCCATAAAAATTATTCTTGAATGCTATCAGTTTTTACTTCAGTGGAATCTTCATTCATTTCCTTGTGCATTTTTTGCCATTTTTCTCTTTGCTTCTTTTTCTCTTCTTTATCCTGAATAAAGTCACCAATTGGACCTAAATCCAAATCAGCTTGCATAAGCGCTGGAACTTGCGAAATATCAAATTTCCCTTCCAGAAAACCAACAAAAAGTCCATCCTTGGTATCTGCAGAGGCATATAAAATATCATCCCTTCCTTCAGGAGCTTTTATTTCAATATCAGCATTTTCTATTCTGGCTGTAAAAATCGATTCCCACTCCGTGAAATCCTGATTGCTTTTCCATTCGGCATATTCCGTCTTTTTTGATTCCTCACCCCACTTGATTTGTAATACATGAAGCTTTTTGATGTCCTTGGTAGCCTCTGCAAAATCAGGATCATTATTGGTATTGACCATCTTCAAATTACTAGGATAAAGATTAAGATTTAAAGTATGGATTTTCTTTTCTTGAAGGCTTTTAAGTGGGTCTTCAATTTTTTGCTCGCAAGCAGAGAATAAAAATAAAGTTAATATCGATAGGATTATTGGTCTCATGATTTAGATAGTTTAAATGAAAAAAGCAAGGTAAGCCTATGCTTGCCCTTGCTAAAATTAGTTTTATTTTTCGGATTTATTCTTGGTCATCTTCCATGTTTTCAAGTTGCTCAAGATTTTCCATTCCTGAAATATTGAGCCCTTTAGACATTTTAGACATTTGTTTTAGGTCAATCTCACCGAATATACTGGCTGCAACAAAACTGCTGTCACTTCCTACTAGCATTACCAACTCATTCACCAATCCACCTTTTTCTTGAATCAAAAATCTAATATCAGAATCGCCATCTCTTACGGTCATCAATTCATCGTAGCCTTTTAAAAATGCTGCATTTGCTTCTGAAAATAAAGCAGGTCCATTACTAGTTTTGCTATTTGCAATTAATTTAATCCCTTTCAAGCCTGAAACTGCTTTTTTCATGGCCTCCTCTTCTTCTCCTTCTACTTCAAAATTGGAGAATAATTCAATCATTCGCTGATTCACTGAAACTATAGTAAATGTCTCATCTCCAGAGTATTTATTATAAAATTTCATGAATTCCGAATTCTGTGCTTGTGCTGCTATGCTTACTAAAGCAAACGCAACTATTAATCCTATCTTTTTCATTTTATTCTGTTTTTATTTATTGTCTTTTGATTATTGTCTATTGTCTATTGTTTACTGTCAACTGTCTTCTTCTCCTTTTTTCTCTTTTCTATCGGGCTGAAAAGTATTTTTCACCTTCTCCTGCGCTGTATTAATCATTTCAAGAGAGCTTAAATGCTTTTTGCCGTGATTCATCATAGAAGCCATCAATTCTAAAGTTGCTTTTGCTTCTTTATAGGCTTTTTCTTCCTGCTGTGCCAACTGCTTTTGTTCTTGCTGTTCTGGCATCCACCAGGCGAAGAATCCTAATGCGAAGACTACCAAAATAGAAGCCGCAACCTTCATCCAATTCCAACTGTCTGCTGGTTTAGACTTCTTCTGAATTTTTGCCATGATATTTTCATCAAAGCTATCATCCAGCCTTAGGTTTTGCTTAGCTTCTTCATGGCTTTCAAACCAATCCGCCATTTGCTTCAGCTCCCCTTTGAGGCTGCCCTTATTGGCTTTCAGTTCACTTTTGAACTGCATTTCCTCTACCTGGCTGAGTTCACCCAACCAGTATTTTTCAAGCCATTGTTCGAGTTTTTCTAATGCCATGGTCATTTATTTTTTGCATGCTTTCTTTCAAAAATTTTCTAGAGCGGAAAAGATCAGATTTCACTTGCGCTTCGGATATTTCCAAAGTTTCGGCTATTTCCTGATAGCTATTCCCTTCCACCTCTCTTAAAATGAAGACTGTTTTTTGCTTTTCGCTCAACTGCTCCATCACTTCCTGCATAATTTTCCATTGGTCTTGCCAAAGGGAAATTGTGCCTGGATCTTGCCCAAAAGTCTTCTCTAATTTGAGCGAATCCTGATGCTTTTGGACTGTCTTTTTCTTCCTTAATCTATCTAAGCAAATGTTCTTTACAATTTGCATGCCCCAAGCCTCAGGATTTTCAACTGAATCCCAATCTCCTCTTTTATCCCAAATCTTGATCAAAGCCTCTTGAGTCGCATCCTTAGCTTCCTCCTCATCTTTCAAAAAGAAGAAGCCAAAGCGGAAGAGCTTATTTTTCTGGCTCAGGTAGATATTTTTAAAGTAGTTTTCTTCGCTCATTTCATGTGTATATAATTGTTATTTAGTGGCCACATGGAACTTACCAAAATTAAAAATTCAAATCCTTTCAGGTAATTTTATGATTTTTAATTATTGGTCGTTTCATATAGGAGATGCACAACTGATGTGAAAGTTACAGAGAATTTAAATTTATTTTAAGAAATATGGTTTTAATGAATTATTTAATTGATAATCAGATAATTAATTATCAGCTGTCACCTCTAACAACTCCCCTAGCCCCCTAACCCCAATGGGGGAAAAGGCACAGATTTGATTTAGTAGAAAACAATAAGCTTCATCACTATTTATTAATTAATACTCATTGAAAATATTTAATTAAGTGATACAAAATCAAATTAAAAAGTTAACTGTAATTCTGTGCGTCTCCCCCCTTGAGGAATACTAATAGGGAGAAAAAGCAACTTTAGCTGATTTTATCTCAGTGACCTTAGTGAAAAACTTAGAGAAACTCAGTGGTTAAACTTTCACAGCTTTAGCTGTCCTTTTGTTTTCTTTTGTTACTATTGTGGTTAAATAAAAACAGCTTTAGCTGTTAATAAATAGGGTAAAGAAGTATCTTTCGGACTTTACATTGAAAACCTTACTATGAAAACTCTATTTAGTCTAACGATATTATTATTCTCTTTTAGTTCTTTTTCTATCGCCCAAGAAGAAAAAGCCAAACACCTCCTTTTTTGGGAAAAATTAGAACAACATTGCGGAAAAGCTTATGCAGGAAAAGTGGTAACCGCTCCTGTCCCAAAGGATTTTCAGCAGCAAGAATTGCGTATGCATTTTATTTCATGTGGTGAAGGACAGATTAGAATTCCATTTGTAGTGGGTGAAAACCGTTCCAGAACATGGATTTTCACATTAAACGATAATAGCATTCAATTAAAACATGATCACCGCCATGAAGATGGTAGTCCTGATGATATTACAATGTATGGTGGAACTAGCCCAAATACAGGATTTGCCGAATTACAATATTTTCCTGCAGATCAAGAAACCACAGACTTAATCCCTTTTGCGGCTGGAAATGTATGGTGGGTTAGTATTTCTGATTCTACTTTCACCTATAATTTAAGAAGAGTAAGCAGTGATCAACCCATCAGGGTTGAATTTGATTTAACAGAAGAGGTGGAAGCACCTGCTGCTCCTTGGGGTTGGCGAGAAGAATAGAATGTCTCCTGCTTTACAATTATAATCTCCATTTGCTGTAACTATAAGTTTAAACAACTAGTCTTTATAATATCGATCAAACTTAAAATAGATAATATAAAGACATGGATAATAATCAAGCATTATTAAAACCAATCAAAATAGGAGATTTAACATTAAAAAATAGAGTCATCATGGCTCCCATGACCAGAAGTCGTGCCGATAATCCTGGGAAAGTACCTACTGCAGAGTTGCAAGGAAAATATTATCAGCAAAGAGCTTCCGCGGGATTAATCATTACTGAAGGCTCTCAAATTTCTGAAAAGGCTGTGGGTTATGTAAACACTCCAGGAATTCACACCAAAGAACAAACAGAAGGCTGGAAAGAAGTGGTCAAAATGGTGCATGATGAAGGCGGAAAAATATTCATTCAGTTGTGGCATGTAGGCAGAATATCACATCCTGACTTTCATAATGGAGATTTACCGTATGCTCCTTCAGCCATAAATCCAGAGGCGAAATCTTATACTCCTGATGGATTTAAAGATACCGTCACTCCAAAAGAAATGACACTAGAGGAAATCAAACAAACCATTCAGGATTATAAAAATGCAGCGAAAAATGCTTGGGAAGCAGGTTTTGATGGAGTAGAAATCCACTCTTCTAATGGTTACTTATTGCATCAATTCTTCAGCTCTACTTCCAATGAAAGAACTGACATTTATGGTGGTTACAAACAAAACAGAGCTAGAATTCTCTTTGAAATCATAGATGCAATCAAAACTGTGATGCCAGAAAATAGAATTGGCCTGAGATTGAATCCTTCATTGCATGGAATTTTCGGAATGACTTTAAATGAAGATACCATTCCAACTTTCGACCATATTATAGAAAAATTGAATAATTATGATTTGGCTTATTTACATCTTTCAGAGCCATTTAATGATGTATCTGATGTAGAACATGCCGAAACAGAAATAGCAAAAAGATACCGTCCTGTTTATAAAGGTAAATTGATGATTAACGCTCATTTTGACCAAGAGAAAGGCAATAAAGTGATTGAGGATGGAGATGCTGATATGGTCGCTTATGGAAAACCTTATGTTTCAAATCCAGATTTAGTAGAACGTTTTGCCGCTCATGCCGAATTATCAGAATGGGACAAGGAAACTTTCTACACGCCAAGCCATAAAGGCTATACGGATTATCCGAAGATGGAGGAAGAAGTGGAAGTTTAATTTTTAATAGTTTATATTGGTTGAACCACCCTGATGAAAGTTAGGGTGGTTTTTTATTTGATAACTAATTAAACTAAAATTGATATTAGTCGTGTTAAAGATTTAGCAAGTACATCATGATATTCCGTTGTATTGTTGTACATTTGTAGCCCTTCAAACGGAAGGAGCAATTAATTGACATATGGGGTTGACCGGTATTGACGGTAAGTGTGAATTATGTATCAGCATGCAGGGTGGAGAATGTACATCCTTAAGTAATTCATTCGAACTATAATTGGCGAATCTAATTACGCCATGGCTGCATAATCTTAATTTATTAAGATAAAGCTTTAAGGGTTGAGTCTGCTATAACGGATTCCCCAGCCACATTCCTCGTTCCTTCGTTTTTCCGGGAGCGGTCAAGGAGTGTCGACAGGAGAAACTAGCGTGGTGATGCTATTAAGCCATTGCGAAACTCAAATAGCTAAGGCCTGCAACAGGACTGTTACTTTCCATAACAGGCTCGAAAACCTAATTAGTAACTAAGCATGTAGAAGATGCATCGTTTCCTTATCCGGACGAGGGTTCGAATCCCTCCAACTCCACAATTTAAGCCTCTTAATTAATTTTAAGGGGCTTTTTTGGTTTATTGGGGACTACATTGGGAGATACAGACCTAATCATATGTATTATTTTCATATCAAAATGGATCTAATAAGAATAAAAATCTAAGTCATTTATTAAAATATATTTGATAAATTATATTACATAGGCTTGCTAATATTATAAACTTTTTAGTTATTTCGTGTGTTTGACAAATTAAGATGATAGATAAGGATAAAATAAAAGAAATAAATTCACGCAGGAAACCTACTCAGGGATTTTGCGAAGAGGAATTTGCTAGTGCAAGTAAAAGTGCTCGTGTCAAAATTATGCGTAATCAAATACTTGCAAATACAAATATCTCTTCCATTTACTTTAGACATCAGTATGTATCGTCTTCTTTTGACGGAATAACCTATCAAAAAAAATATAGCTCAACAACTCCAATTCCTTATTATCATAATTGAAATAGTCTAAAAATCAAATTTCTTTGAGCGATAAAAAAATTCATGTATTTGCAGGTCCTAACGGAATAGGTAAGTCTACTCTTGGTGAAGAATTTGCAAAAATGAAAAACATCAATTTTATAAATCCTGAAGAAATCAAAAGACAACAAAAATCTCTACATGGTGATGAAATTAATTTCAGACAGTTACATTCCATAATGGACATTGATATTCGTGTTTCTTTAGAAAAAGATGATGAGATTATTATTGAAAGTAATTTACATGATATCGAAGCTTACCGGTTTATTCAATCTTATATAACATATTACGGAGCCTATTCGATTTGCTATTTTCATTACACTGATGACATTAGTATACTTCGGAAAAGGACACAGGGCAGAGAGCGTCATCTTGGTCACATTGTACCAAAAGAAATGTTGATTGAAAGGTATCAAAATTCATTTAATTTAATAATTGAAAATATTGCCAGTTTTAACGAGGTGCATTTTTTTGATAATTCTGAAATAGATATTTCTAAAAAAACACTTGAAGTATTAAATGGAGAAATTAATTACATAGATGAAGAACTTAAATTTAGTTGGACGCATTCAATTATAGAGAAACTAACGGAATAAATCTCTTAATATTAATAATCACATTTAGATTGTAAAATAAGCTTAACATATAAAAATAACATTTATAAAAAACTTACAACTTTTTCTCAATCCCCTATTTACAAATCCAATCCTTCTTCTTACCTTTGCATCGGCAAATCGGCACGACCAGCTCCTGCTGAACTCCCCCAGGACCGGAAGGTAGCAAGGGTAGGCGGTCGTAGCGGTGCGATGTTGATTTGCCATTTTTATTTCCTTTCTATTTCTACATACCATTTCTTTTTAAATCATTCTCGCTTGTAGTCTAGAAGTTCAATATGTCGGACATTAGTTTTTAAAAACTGTAAACCAAGCTCGTATAGATTTGTTCTCAAATATTAAAACTATCTGTCAATTCTGAATGTCAGACATTCGAGGTTCTTCAAGAAATATTAATGTACCGACATTTTCAATGTCTGACATAAGCACTGATTTTTTGGTGGTTAGTGACAATTAGGGATTAGTTGAATTCTTAAGAATCAAATAGTAAGCCTAAGTATAAACCTTCCAGCTTTTTCAATTCAAAATTTTTCAATACATCAAAAACATTTTCATCCTATACTAAAAGCAAAGCTGGAAGGTTTTGATAAGACATTTTCAGATTAATATCATACCTTTGCACAAGATTAATTGAATTCAAAATAACCTTTCTACAAATGGAATGAGCATAAAAGTAAAATCCCCATTTTTATTTAAGGGATTTTAGATTTACCGCGAATTACATATGACAATAATTTAAAATAATACACATATGAAATTTTTTATCGATACCGCCAATTTAGACGAAATTAGAGAAGCCTACGACATGGGTGTTCTAGATGGTGTAACCACTAATCCTAGCCTTATGGCTAAAGAAGGCATCACTGGAGATGCTAAAATCAAAGCGCACTATAAAGCCATTTGCGATATAGTGGACAATAACGTAAGTGCCGAGGTAATTGCTACCGACTATGAAAACATCATGAAAGAAGGCAGGGAATTAGCCAAAATCGATGATAAAATCGTGGTGAAAGTACCTATGATCAAAGATGGTGTGAAAGCCATCAAACAATTTTCTTCAGAAGGCATCAGAACCAATTGCACTTTAGTATTCTCTTCAGGTCAGGCATTATTAGCTGCTAAAGCTGGTGCTTCCTATGTATCTCCTTTTATAGGAAGATTGGACGATATTTCTACAGACGGATTGACTTTAATTGAAGACATCATCCGCATTTATGACAATTATGCTTATGATACTGAAGTTCTAGCGGCTTCTGTTCGCCACACTATGCACTTAATTGAATGTGCAAACATGGGCGCTGATGTGGTAACTTGTCCATTGAAAGTAATTACAGGATTGTTGAAACATCCATTGACTGATTCTGGTTTAGCTCAGTTCTTAGCAGATCATAAGAAAGGAAACAAATAATAGATTTAAGAAATAAGTCAGATTTAAGATAATAAATAGAAAGTTGACAATTGACAATCTTTAGCCTTTGGCTAAAGACAGTTGACAAAATTTCTTAATCTTTCATCGTAGGACATCATTCTTAAATCTTTTATCTGACGTCTTGAATCTTGATTCTAGACACTAGATTCTCAAAAATATGTATATCATTAAAGTAAAAGGCAAAGCAAAAATACCGGATTATATCCAGCTTAGGGATGATAATTTTGTGTTAATCGCTTATTTTAGAGCCGACCGTCCATTGAAAAATTTAGATAAATATGGATTAGAAGGCAAGGAAGAGGCCTTGCAGGAAGTTATAAATCAGTTACCTTTCGGTAAAATTCAAGCTTTAGATATATAAATAGAGCCTATTAGGCAAATACTTGAGTTAATCAAGTAGGAATCTGAACCTAAGAATCAAATTAATATTTTTTGAGTAGCTAATTTAATAATAGATAAATTAAGATGTCATCATTTTCCAACGAACCCGTAATCCGTATTGAAAACGCCACTATCTTTCAAGAAGATAAAGCCATACTAAGTGATATTTATTTGAGTATCGGTAAAGGTGAATTTGTTTATCTCATTGGCAGAACGGGAAGTGGAAAAAGTTCTTTAATGAAAACACTTTATGCCGATTTGGATTTGCGTTTGGGTCAAATAGAAGTAGCAGGATTTAAAATCAATGGCATCAAATCAAAGCAAATAGCACAACTTAGAAGAAAAATCAGTGTTATTTTTCAGGATTTTCAATTACTAGCAGACCGAACTGTAGCTGAAAACCTCTATTTCGTAATGAAAGCTACCGGATGGAAAGAAAAATCCAAGATGAAAACCCGTATGGCAGATGTTTTGATGCGAGTTGGATTGGGAGCAGTTGATAATAAAATGCCACATCAACTATCTGGTGGTGAGCAACAAAGAGTAGTAATTGCAAGAGCACTAATTAATGAACCCGTACTATTAATAGCAGATGAGCCTACAGGAAATTTAGACCCGGAAGTTTCGGAAGGCATTTTCAAATTATTTACTGATATCAATAAAAGTGGGACTGCCATTTTGATGGGAACTCATGACCACAGCTTTTTAGACACCCACCCTTCACGAGTATTAAAATGCCAGCAAGGTAAACTCTTAGATTCCGATAAGGAAGATTTCGATTTTAAGAGTAATTATTAATTAGTTTTCAGGTTAATTTCCTTACTAAATACTTTATAGCCAGATTTAATCTTGTCTAGTCAACTACCTGTGTATTTTCAAATCTAATGATGGAGGATTGAGATATTTTCACAATTTATCTGTTAGTTCATTAGGATTCCACTGCTCCATATACACTCCTAAATCCCTCCAGAGGATAGTCCCCACAGATTCATATTAGCAGGGAAAAATAAATTTTATAACTTTTCGCTAATTATCATCCAAAAAAAATGGAATAACTCTAATTCCGTATGTATCTCTCGTTGAAGGTATAAAATAGATTTACATTCTGACCCTGAATTAACAATACATGACATTAAATATCTTGAAATTTTACAAATCAAATTTTCAATACTATATCCGTTCACATAGCACAAATATTTAATCTAACAAAAGCAGCTTTTTATCGAAAAGCATCACTTTATTAATACTCATTTATGGGTATTTCACCCCATTGCACTTCCATAGTTGGTTGGCAATCATTATCTTACATATACTAATTATTTGTAATAACTATATATGTAATGAGAAACATCTATTTAACACTCGCATTCTTTTTATTTGGATTTGTTTTAACAGCACAAAAATTACCATTCCAAGGCTACTTGGAAGAATCTGGTGTACCTGTCAATGGCACCCGTACTTTTAATTTTGAATTGACTGATTATGGATGGTCAGAGACCATAGCAGATGTCCCAATTGATAATGGAATCTACAATGTAGTTTTAGGAGAAATCACATTATTGCCTGATACTATTTTTGCAAACCTAAGTGAAACTCCGTTAAGTATTACGGTAGACAGCACAAATATTGGAACTGTAACGCTTTACAAACCATTAGTTAGTGGGCAATCTTTACTTGGGAACGAAGACCCATTAATAGTTAAAGGACCAAATGGAGAAATAAAAGCAGAGCTTAATTACTTCCCAACAAATAATTCGGGTAGTTTGGTAATCAATGGTGCAAATGATTCTACAAAGGTAATTTTAGGATCAGTTGCAGGAGGATATGAAGGAGGTTTGTTTTTATACGATTCCCTTCGAAATTCACATGTAGCATTGAGAGGAGATAATGAAGGTGGATCATTACAATTATCCAAACGTGAGTCTGGATCCTTAAGAAGCGCAATTTTTGGCAGAGCTCTACAAAACAGAAGTAATTTACAAATGTATGCTTCAAACACAACACTTGATGGAATATCATTGATGATTGAAAATTATATTACTTCCAATGAAATTTCTGGAGGACCATTAATGAGTGGGGATTACTTAAGATCCGGAACCGATTGGAAAGATAATGAAGGAAGACTTTTAGCAGCGATTGGAAACACTAGAGATGAAGGTGGCTCTGATCCATCAGGGTCATCAGGCTATTTATCACTATGGGGTACCAATAGTTTCAATGTTGAATTAACTGGCAAAAGATGGGAAAATAATGATTTCCCTACTTTAAATATGTTTGGTAATAATGACGATGGTGGTGAATTTTGGATGCGTAATATTTCTTTGGATGTTAGTCTTGGTGATGGAACTGATAATTTCGGTAACATTATATTATCCAATACTAACAATGGGGGCCTTTCAACCGATGGATTACTTTTAACATCAAATCTGAATGCTACTGGTGGCGGTGGGATAGAAGTAAAGGACAGCACGGGAGCTAACACTATAATATTAAACGGAAGTAGTGGAAACATTTCTTCCAATAGGCCTTCAGATGGTGGATCAGCAGTAAACTTATTTCAAAATGCTGAAAATGGTGGAATTGCGGTCATGAATGCAATAGATGAAAATAAATTACTATACAGCGCTTCAAACAATATTTTAGAGTTTAAAGTTGCCGGAACTCCAAATGTTAGCATTGATGGTGAAAATGGAAAGATTTTTCTTCCAGGTGTAGAAGCCGGCCAGTTTAATGGGCAAAATGGCTTGATCTACGCTACAGGCGAAAACAATACAGCAGGTGATAATATTAGAGTTGGAATAGAAGTCATAGCGGATAGCTTAGGCTCATCAGATGGGCGCTTATTTGTCAAAAACGCTAACTCAACTGATATTATTACACTTGAAGGCTCTACAGGAAATGTATCCGCAGTAGAATTTTTAACCACCTCGGACAAACGCTATAAGAAAAATATAACAACTTTAGATAATGCTTTAGGCAACACTCTTAAACTGAGAGGCACTTCTTATTTCTGGAAAGATGAAAACAAACCTCAAAAAAGACAGATAGGGGTGGTCGCTCAAGAAGTAGAAGAAATCTATCCTGAATTTGTACACACAAACGATGAAGGATTCAAATCAGTCAACTATGCACAAATGACAGCAGTATTGATTGAAGCCATTAAGGAATTAAATGTAAAAGTTGAAAACTTAGAAAAAGAAAATGAGACTTTAACTACTGCACTCAAGGAAACAAAAGACTTGGCAAAGAAAATTAATAAGCTAGAAAAGCTATTATTGGAAGACCAAAAAGTAGCTTCAAATTAATTGAAATATTCTGAAATTGATTTAAAATCAAGCTTATGAAACGAATTATTTTTTTTTTATTAACCACAATGTTTTTTGGGAGCCAATTATTGGTTGCTCAACAACAGCTCAGGTATAATTACGGTAATTTTGCATCTAAAGTGGAGAGCGAAAATCTAGCTATACAGGTATCATCATCCACATACAGCACTCAAAAATTACAATCAGGCAGCTATAAATCTCAACAGGGCTTTCTGTCCATACTGGTAGGAAACAATGCTGAAGACTCTTTAGCGCTGGTTGATTTATATAATGCTACTAATCCCGGTGATACTACATGGGCTAATGCAGAGGGCTGGCTAAGTTTACCACTCGATCAGTGGCATGGAGTTGGTTTAAATGCAGAAGGTAGAGTAACAAGCATAGATTTAAACAACAATAATTTAAATGGCACTATACCCGAAAGTTTCAAGAATCTAGACTCATTAGCAAATATCTACCTATATGTAAATCCTAATTTAGGAGGTGAATTATTTGACTTTTTACGGAATTTCCCTGCACTGGAAAGAGTTTCTGCACATGACTGTAATTTCACAGGGGCAATTTATCCGGATGCTTTTCAGGAAACCCTAATTGAACTGAGGATTTTCAATAATGCCATTTCAGATACTATTCCAGCTGAAATTGCAAATGCACCAAACCTAAATGAATTCAATATTCACAATAACGAATTAGTAGGTCAAATTCCACCAGAAATAGGACAGCTTAGAATGCTAAGGAATCTAGATTTAAGTGGGAATTCACTTGAAGGGAGCGTGCCCATTGAAATCGGCCAAATGGACAGTCTCGAATTTTTATATCTTGAGAATTTGAATTTAACTGGCGAATTTCCTTCTGAAATATTAAACTGTAGTAATCTCAGAGAAATTTGGTTTAGCAATAATAATTTTACAGGGACATTTCCCGATGTACTCAATTTGCCAAACTTCAGGGCATTACAAGCCGGGGGCAATCCAAACCTTTTAGTTGACCTACCTGATAATTTGGGTGATTTAACTCAATTAGAACTTCTTTCTATTTGGAATACAAAAGCAAATGGTGGCGCATTCCCTGAAGGGGTTTATAATTTGACAAATCTTAACGGATTAGATTTATCAGAGCAAGCATTTACGGGGACAATAGATGAAAGAATTGGGAATTTAACCAATCTTGAATCCTTGTATTTGAGGAATAACCTTTTGGAAGGTGCCTTCCCTGTAGAAATTACTGCGGCTCAAAATTTACATACATTAGATATAAGTTCGAATAATTTTGATTTCATGCCAGATATCAGCACAATACCTAATTTACAAATGGTAAATCTGGCTTTTAATCAATTACAATTTGAAAGTTTATTACCCTACTTAGGGATAAATGAATATAGTTATAGCCCTCAAAGTAACATAGGGGATCCTACTGATTTTGATATTGCTATAGGTGAAACCCAAGAAATCAGCTCGGCTATAGAGCCTAATGATACCGCTAGTTATCAATGGATATTAAATGGCGACACATTAACCAATGCCACAAGTAATACATTGACTATAGAGAATTTCACCACTGCCAAATCTGGAAGATATATTTTGAGAGCAACACATCCTGCATTAGCTGATTTAACCCTAAATTCAGCGCCTGTCAACGTAAAAATTGCAGGAGGAAAAACCAATTGGTATGTTGATAACAGAGCCGGTACAATTGCAGATTTTAGGAATTTGCCCCAGGCTATTGCAGCCACAAAAGGTGGTGACACATTGTACATAGCCGGATCAAATGAAATTTACAGCGGTGCAATAGTTGACGGCCCGAGGGTATTCATCGGGCCAGGTTATTTCTTAGAAGAAAATCCTGACAATCAATTCAATAAGCAAGCAGCAGAAATTGATTTTATTGACTTAACCGCCACCTCAGATGGAAGTGAAGTGTATGGCATTTCAGCTAGATCTTTAAGACTCAATAATCAATCTTCCTCAGCTACTGATGTTTTGGAAAATGTCAAAATTGTAGGGAATAGATTGCAAATCCTTAGTTTTACAGATAAAAACAATGAAATAATAGTCCATAGAAATATTATCAAGAATTTTCAGTTTGCTTCCACCACCATTCAAAATGTCAATAGGTCTTATGATAATTTTGATGTGAGCAATAATATAATAGATACTATAAGCACATTTTTTGATATTATATCTCCTGCTAAAAACAGTTTGGAAAATATGATTTTCGACTATAACAATATTCGGATTATTAATGATAGTATCAATGGGATTACATTTTCCAATAGCATTATCGGAACAGAAGGAACTGGCACTAATACCTTCACCGATAACATTGCCTATGATGAAGGTCTATTTACCAATGCAAGTGGGACTTTCTCTGTTGATAATGATTACGTCCCTACAAATGCAGACCTAGCACAAGGTGCATTTGCGGGAACCGAACCCTATATATTAAGTGGATTGCCTCCAGTCCCTTCGATTTACAATATTGAAATTGGCTCAAGATTGTCCGCTAAACTCAATGTGAAATCCAATAATGAAAATAATGTATCAAGGATAAGATACCTATATAGAAGAGACAATCAATCGTCTTCTCCTTTTACAGTAAGGGGTTTTGATCCTAATTTAAACATAGAAGTAGAGTTTTTACCCAATCGTTCTTCTATTCAGCCTAACCAAACCTATAATTTAGTTTTTCAGGCTGTAGATGAAACAGGAAAGCGAAGTCATAGAAGCTATATTCCTTATGAAGCAATAGCGGCCAATCTTTCTGGAAATGTGGTGGATATCGAAAACGTAAATGTAAACGAAGGGAGTGTTAGGCTCTTTGCAATAAATCCATTTGCCAATAAATATGATACAGCCGCAGTGCAATCATTAGCAGGGAGTAATACATTCGATTTTGAAAACCTTATTTTAGGAGATTATATTATTTTGGCTGACCCTGACGAAGCAGAATACCCTAATTTACTTCCTACTTATTTAGGCAACACTTTGGATTGGCAAGTCGCAGACACCCTGTTTTTACAACAAAACACAAGCGGTATTACAATTGAGGTTGAAAAGGAGCCAGATCCATTAACCGAACCAGGCTCTGAAATTTCCGGGATTATTAATGAAGAATTTGAAGACGCTGATTCCACTTTAAGGATTTTGCCAAGAAGGAGAGTAAAAGGTGCTGGCGTCAGTGTTAGAAAGCTTGTCGGCTCCTCCAGACCTGAAAGTAGCTTAAGGCTATATGAAAATGATTATGAATTGGTGGCTTTTATCAAGTCCGATGAAAACGGTGAGTTCTCATTCCCTAATTTACCAACTGGCGATTACAAAATAAGAGTAGAATATCCCGGGGTAGAAAATGACGAAACCTCAGATATTAATTTTAATTTAAGTGGTGAACAGGGAGAAGTCGTCAGTGTAGAAGCTTTAGTTGAGGACGGTAAAATAAAGGTTACGGAAACGGGTAGAGTTACTGCTAATGAGCCAGATAAAATGATGAGCTTTAGTTTCTATCCTAATCCAGTCGAAAATGTGATGAATTTAAAGTTAGAAAATGCTGATAAACCATATGAGTTAATCATTTTTAATTTACAAGGCGTTATTTATAAAAAACAAATGATTAGCAATGGTGCTACCCAACTTGATGTCAGCAACCTTCCAAATGGTTTGAATTTCATCAAAATAAAGAATAAGAAAAATCAGTATTTAACTTTTAAATTCCTTAAAAAATAAAATAAAATTTAATTTTTTAATATCTGTAATTACAGTATAAAATTCCGCACACATTCATTAGCGGAATTTTATACTACATACTATCTATAATTAATAAATATCCTAATATTATATTATATCCCTTTAATATCTAGTAACTTAAACAATTGGTTTGATTATATTTATTATATAAATTGTACTAATAATAAATATGATGTACCATGAAAACTTTCTATTTAATCACATTTCTCTCTTTTATCTTTCTTACAAAAATTTATGCCCAATGTCCTGATGAAACCTATAATAACATAGGTGATTTCAGTTTTAATGAATTGGTTAAAGTAGAGGCCACCGATCAAGTCTTTGGGGTAGTGTTTGTTAGTGATACTATCACTATAGAAGGACAAAATTACTTTAGTGAGAATGATTCCCTTTCAAAAAAAGTGATTGTAGAATTGGATTTAGAGGGAAATTATGTAAATAGTTTTGAGGTTTTCTCCGATTACGAATTTGTAGCTGAAACATTCGATAATGGCTATAGAAATGCTGGCTTAGTAGTTGATGACAGCCAAATAATTGTCCCTTCCATTTATATCAATGAATTTAACCGCCTAGTATATAATGTGCAATCCTACGATTTCAACGGAAATATCAACTGGTCAAAAGATTTTTCTGCTTCCCTAAACAGAGGGATATACTATGGCTTTGATGAGGCTATATTCAAACAAAATGGCAATTTATTATTATCAGGAAGTTTTGCTGACACTTTAAATGTTGACAATCAGGAATTTATCAATACTGACCAAAGCACAGGATTTCTTTTAGAATTAGATGCAACAACTGGAGACTATATTAATTTAACCGAGATATTAGGATCCAATCAAATGGAGTTTTATAATTTAAAAGAAGACTCAAGTGAAAATTTATATGTTGCAGGTAACATACAGTCTGCAGATTCCATAGTGGTGAATGGCAATACTACCAATTATACAGGGTCAAATTCAGGCCATATTTTTAAATTGGATAATAGAGGCTTATTCCAATGGTTCCATATCTTTGAGTCTGATTTTTTAGTTGAAAATTTCCCTTTACATGTAGATGAAAGCAATAGTTTTATTCATTATGGAGCTGTACATTATGAAAGTGGTGGTCAAGACAACACTATTACAGATGCATGGATCGGAGCCCTAAACATGACAGATGGCGCTATAGCGTGGGAGCATGAACTAGCTGCTCGAAATTGGTATTATTTAGCATACGAATCTTGGATAGATGTCGGAGAAAATGCTATCTATTTTCCAATTTGGGCAAACAATGGAGGAATAAATGAAATTTATATGGATGGTGAATTATTGCAAGATAGTATATCTTCTCGCACTATTCTTCATAAATTCAGCCTGGACGGAACCTCAGAATGGATATCCCCCATTAGGTTTAGCAGCTCCAAAGGCATAATTGATAGAGGTGACGGAACTGTACTAGCACCTATAAATTATGCTGCAACACCAGGAACTAGAGCAAACAATACAGGTGTAATAAATCCAGCTAACTATCCTTTAGATTGGACTTACTTATTCAATGATGGAGGTAATACCACATCAACTGCAAAATTAAAGGCAAGTTCAAGTGGTGAAACAAGTGCTATTCAATGGTATTTAAATGGTGACAGCATTGATAATCCGGATGACTCAATACTATCACCTACTGAACCAGGCAGTTATTGGGTAGACATTCAAAATTCAAATGGGTGCATTAGCCGAAGCGAAGGAATCAATATTATGCCAGGTGAAAATTCCCAATCTGATTCTTTAGCTCTTGTGGAATTATATAATGCAACTGATGGTGCCAATTGGAATGATAATACAGGCTGGCTTGAATTACCCCTTTCTGACTGGTTTGGTGTACAATTAAATGCTGAAGGTAGAATTCGTTATATCGACTTAAATTCCAACAACTTAAACGGAACTTTACCTTCTGCATTTCAAGACATGACGGCACTACAAGAAATATTTCTATACAACAACCCCAATCTTTCGGGAGATTTTCAAGACCTAATTCTAAATAAAAATGACCTCTTAAGAATTAGAGCGCATGATTGTAACTTTTCTGGAGAAATCCCATCTGAAATTACGACTCATACTAATCTTACTGATATTGCAATGGCTCAAAATAGTATTTCCGGAAACATTCCAACTGATATCGGAAATTTAACTTCTCTTACAGAGCTTTCAATGTGGAACAATGATGTTGAAGGTGCCATACCGACTTCCATTGGAAACCTAACAAATCTTCAAGGTTTGGATTTTGGCAATAACAATCTAGAAGGAGAGATCCCTTCAGAAATTGAAAACTTAACCAATCTGAATAATTTAGCATTATATGGAAATCAACTTGAAGGAGACATAGGTTTTATTACCGCATTTGCTAATATAGATTTAATAGCATTATCAAGAAATAATTTTACAGGGGAAATTCCACCTACTATAAATACCTTAACAAATATTTATGAATTGAATTTAGACGGAAATGATTTAAGTGGAAATCTTCCAATAGAATTAGGTGATTTAACAAATCTAATTCAATTCAAAATTGGAAATAATAATTTCACAGGGGAAATACCAACTGAATTAAGTAATTGGACATTATTAGAAGATTTCTCTATTAGTGGAAATGATTTTGAAGGAGCTTTTGATATACAAATTTCTGATAGCATAAGAGTTATTAACATTTCCAATAACAGCTTTACTTCCGTTGGAGATTACAGCAATAAAGCTAACCTAATTTCTTTATTTGTAAGCAGGAATTTCCTAGATTTTGACGAATTACTTAAAAACTTAACTGTTAGAGAATACGATTACTCGCCACAAAAGCCTTTTGGCGAATTTTCGACCATAGAGATATCTTTTGGTGATAATCAAACATTTTCCTCCCCTATCCCTGAAAATGCAGATGCAAGCTATCAATGGTTGCTCAATAGAGACACTATTACAAGTGCTTCTGGTAATGAATATACTGTTAATAACTTTTCTACCAGTGATGCAGGTGATTATACAGTACAAGCAAGTCACCCTGACTTAGATGTTGTTTTAAATTCTGCTGCCACTCGTTTAAAAATACTTTCTGATAATAAAAGATGGTATGTTGACAATAGAACAGGGAAAAGCACTGATTTTAAGGATTTAAGAAAAGCAATATTAGGATCAGGAGCTGGAGATACTATTTATATTGCAGGATCAACAGAAGTTTACAAAGGGGTGAATATTCAAGAGCCTAAAGTACTATTGGGACCTGGATATTTCCTTGATCAAAACCCCAACACTCAATTCAATACAGATTCTGCTGTAGTACAAGGTTTATCACTAAGCCAATTCGAGAATGAACAACAAATTAGTGATCCTGCAGGGACAATTATAAATGGTTTGGTTTTAAATAACTTATCCTTACAAAACAATATCACAGCCGAAGATACCTTACAAAATATTGAAATAAAGCATAATAATATTGGTTTTGCATTTATAGCAGGGAATACCAAAAATATTGATTTCAGTTCTAATTTTGTAGATACGGTCTCTGTAGTAGGTATTTTGGGAAACACTTTAGATGCTTATTATAAAATCAACTTTGAAAATAATATTGTTGATTTATTCACAAATTATAATACCAGCACTTTTGATGAAACTCTTAATAATTTAACTGAATTCAATATTAATTATAATACCATCCGTCAAATTTCAGAGGTAAATGATTTTACATTCGAAAATTCACTTTATGAAAATGACGGGACAAATGGAGCTAATACCTTCAATAATTCTCAACAAGGAGACTTTAATACACTATTGGAAAACAATTCAAACTCATTTAGTGTGGATAATGATTTTCAACCTATAAACGAACCTAATTTAGGAGCATTTTCAGGAAACACACCTTATAAATTAAGTGGTATTCCTCCAATACCATCTATTTATGATATTCAAATTGGTGATAAATTATCAGCTATTGTCAGTTCAAAATCCAATAATGGAAACCAGATTTCAAGATTAAGGTACATTTACAGACAAAATAATCAATCAACATCACCCTTCAATCTCAGTCAATTTCAACAAAGTGAAGATGTCACAATTGAGTTTTTGCCAAACCGCTCGGTCATTCAAGCAAATGAAAGCTATGATTTAGTATTTGTTGCCATAGATGAAACAGGCAAGCGTAGTCATAGAACTTATATCCCTTACGAAACCATAGCTACTACACTTTCTGGTAATGTAGTGGATATTGAAAATATTGAGGTCACCCAAGGTGATGTGAAATTATTTTCCATTAATCCATACGCTAATAAATATGATACAGCAGCAGTTCAAAATCTAAATAACGACAATAATTTTAATTTTGAAGATTTAATTTTGGGTGATTACATCATTTTGGCTAATCCTGATAAGGAAGAATTCCCTAATTTAATACCTACTTATTTAGGCAACACAATTGATTGGGAAGTAGCCGACACTATCAATCTGGACAATAGTGTTTCAGAGATTACAATAGAAGTTGAAAAAGAACCGGAACAATTAACAGATCCAGGCTCTGAAATTTCAGGAGTTGTGGAAGAAGAATATGAAGAAGCGGATTCATCATTACGCATTTTGCCCAGAAGGAAGGTCAGTGGTGCTGGCGTTAGTGTAAGAAAGCTTGTCGGCTCTTCCAGACCAGAGAGTAGCTTAAGGCTGAATGAAGATGATTATGAATTGATGGCTTACATCAAGTCCGATGAAAACGGTGAGTTCTCATTTCCTAGTTTACCAACTGGCGATTACAAAATAAGAGTTGAATATCCAGGAGTAGAGAATGACGAAACCTCTGATATTAATTTTAATTTAAGTGGAGAACAAGGAGAGGTAGTCAGTGTAGAAGCTTTGGTTGAGGACGGTAAAATTAAAGTTACGGAAACAGGTAGGGTTACAGCCAATGAGCCTGATAATATGGTGAGTTTTAGTTTCTATCCTAATCCAGTTAAAAATGTGATGAATTTAAAGTTAGAAAATGCTGATGAACCACATGAGATAACCATATTTGATTTAAAGGGTGTTGTCTATAAAAAAATACAACTTGAAAATAATCAAAGAAAAATTGACTTAAATGACTTGCCTACAGGTAGCTACATCCTTCGGTTACAAGACAAAAAAGGAAATTATATTATGTCAAAAATTATAAAAGAATAATTAAAAACCACTCATCCTTTAACAATAGTTGAAGGATGAGCTATTCTTTTCTTTCATATCTAAAAATTAAAATACGAATGAAAAGGGGAATAAATCAGTTGGTTTGTCAATAATAATAAACTTACCTTCTGCATCAGTAAAAAGTATTTCAAATCCTTGTTGGTGTCTTTTTTCAAATTCCAACATTACTTGTCTGCAGCCTCCGCAAGGTGGTGCACTTGCTAATTGATCAGAATCCCTCCTGCTAGCCGCAATCGCTATTCTCTTAAATTTTTCTTTAGGTGCTTGTATTCCTGCTCTATACATAGCAGTTCTTTCAGCACATAAGCCTGCAGGAAATGATGCGTTTTCTTGATTGGTTCCGGTAATTATATTTCCATTTTCCAATTCAATGGCAGCTCCTACCGTGAAATTGGAATAAGGTGAATGCGAATATTGTCTAGCTTCTGAAGCAGATTTCCATAAATCCTGGAATTCAGATGAAAGTTCATCTATTGCATCATACTTCTTATATTCTATTTGAATTGAATCTTTTTTCACAATTAACTTAATTTTTAATGGAGTACAATATACTATATCTTGCGATTTATGTTCAGTTATAGCATACAATAATTTTAAAGATTTTCGTTTTTAGGGCATGAATAAAATGTGTTTTGTATTTATAGTTGCCGTTGTGTTTTTAGCTTCTTGCCAAAAACAACCGATAAGTCAATCTCAGCCTGGCTACAGTCAGGAAAATCCATCTAGTCTTAATCCTGAGACTGATAAGAATTATGGTCAGAGGCCGCAGCCAAAGCAGGAGACTTGGTTTTTCGGCCTATTCAAAAAGAAAAAGAAATTAAGCTGGGGAGATCAACTCATTGTAGAATATGAGGAAAGAATGAAGCGTAATGCCAAGAAAAAACGCAAAAAAGCCAAGAAAATGGAAAAGCCTCAATATTCAGATTGGACCTATTTTGGCCACAAAAAGAAACCTAAAAAGCGTCCACCGGAGAAAATGAAATATTGTGATGAATGTGGCATCAGGCATTAATTTGAATATTTAACCTCAAAAAGCCTTCTGATTTTATGGATTTGGTTATATCTTTGAAAAAATATAATTGAATGAAGCGCAGATTTTTTCCCTTTGATAAAAACTACTTATTGGAAAATGCTCAAATGGAGCTGAAAGATTCCTTATTGAATCAGATGGTTGAAATCGTTAAAGACATTTATCTTTTACGCTATAACCCCTTAGGCCTCAAAGACAAATCCATTGAAAAAATAATTTCAACCACAGAATATAATCTTGAGGAACTCTCTACATTTTATGATGAATTAGCAGGTTTTTACCGTTATAAATATAGCTCCAATCAATTGGAACTACTTTTCGATGGACGGGATCACAAGCAAAAATACATGGATGATTTCTCAGATGCGTTAAAGAAATGGATCATTGAATTTTCTAAATCCAAAAACTTCCTAAAAGCAGTACTGGAGACGGCTATTTTCTATCCAGATGACAGACAATCCCAATTAGCATACTCCAGATTAAGAAATTATATCTCGGACCACTTTGGCATTAAAATATATAAGCACAAAGGGATTGTCCCTATGAAAATTGCTAATTAGGATTTCTGCTGACAAATTTTAGGCCCAGAAGAAGTCCCAATTCTATCAGCACCTGCTTCTATCAGTTCTAAAGCCTGTTCATAAGTTTTTATTCCCCCACTTGCTTTAATGCCTACATGATCTGGCAAAACGGATCGCATCAACTTCACATGTTCAACTTTGGCTCCTTCAGGGGCAAAACCTGTAGAAGTTTTTACAAAATCCGCCCCAGCATCAGCACAAATTTTACATGCTTCCTTAATTTCATCTTCAGTCAGATAAGCTGTCTCAATGATTACCTTTAAAATCTTCCCCTTTTCATGCGCTAGCTTTCCCATTTTAGCAACTTCTATTTTTGGCCACATCATTTCCGATTTCACTGCCGAAATATTCAAGACCATATCCAATTCATCGGCTCCATCCTTTAAAGCTTGATGTGCCTCTGCTTCTTTTGTTTGGCTCATTTGGTATCCCAAAGGAAATCCAATAACCGTAACTAATTGAATATCCGATTTTCCTATATCCCTTTTTGCCTTTTTCACCCAAAACGGTGGGACACAAATCCCAAAAACTTTACTTTCTTGGGCTTCCATTAATAACATTTCAATATCTTCAGAAGTTATTGTGGCATTTAGATTAGTATGCTCAATGTATTTTTGTATATTTCTCATATTCATTATATAATTTCCAATTATGATTAAAAAGTGTATCAGCTATACTTTTTTAACCCTACTACTATTAACTGCTGAATTTAAAAAAGTTTTAGGGCAAAATTTAAAATTTGGTTTCGAAATAAATGATAATAAAAGAAGCACAACCATTCCTTTCGAACTCAATAGTAATTTAATCATTGTAAATGTCCTTTTTGAAGGAGTTATTCCATTAAAATTTATAGTTGATACGGGCGTGACCAATACTGTATTAATCGACAAATCATATAGTGACATACTCAATATCGTGCCAGACAGGAAATTGAAGTTAGTAGGTGCAGCTGGAGTTAAAGAAGTGGAAGCTTTCATTGTTAATAGAACAAGTGTTAAAGTGGGAAAAATATCTGGCAGCAATATTCCTTTATTAATATTAAAAGAAGATTATTTAAACCTTCAAAAAAACTTAGGGATAAAAATACATGGAATTCTAGGTTATGACTTTTTTAAAAATTTTATAGTACGAGTGGATTATAAAAATGAGATTATGAAATTCTACCGTCCTGAATTTTTCAATCGCCCTATGTTTTTCTATACCTCAATCGATATGAAGATTGAACAAAGCAAGCCTTACATCTTCCAAAAATTAAAAGTAAATGATTCTACAGAAATATTAAGTAAACTAATGATTGATACAGGGGCTTCCCATCCGTTAATGCTGCACAAAAACAGCAGCAAGTATATTCAACTTCCAGAAAAAAATGTAAGGGATGTTTTGGGTGCGGGAATAGCGGGGACCATTGAAGGACATGCCGCAAGAATCCCAGAATTATCAATGGATAAATATATTTTAGAAGAAGTGGTCACCAATTACCCAGACTCCGGTGCTTATCAAGATATTATTAAGAGCACTGGTCGAAATGGCACAATTGGCGGGGGAGTTTTAAAACGCTTTCGATTGTTTTTTGATTATGGAAATGAAAAATTATACTTAAGGAGAAATAGCATTATTAAGGAAGATTTTAAACACGACATGAGCGGAATGTCTGTAATAGCAAAAGGTGAATATTATTTAGAACCTTATTATGAAATTGAAAAAGTAAGAGAAAACACCCCTGCCCATAATGCTGGGCTCAAAAAAGCAGATAAAATAATTAGTTTGAATGGTAATTCTGGTAAAGACTTAAGCTTAGAATATATTAATAAAACATTAAGCAAAAAGGAAGGCAAGAAAATCAAGGTTAAAGTTAAGAGAGATGAAAAAACATTATCATTTACTTTCTATTTGAAAGCTTTTATATGAATATTCTTTTAAAATTTCTTCTGCTTGAATAATACTTAATTCTGAAAAACTGTTGCGTTTTCTTAAATTTCAAGGCATTTCTTAAAGCATTGTAAATTTTAGTGCCATCTAGCCCATCCTTCATTAAATATTCTTGCACACCAGAAGTTACTTCTTGTTTATTATTCGATTTTAATATTGTGATCGAAATAGCTTCCTTACTCAGCGCATTAACATTATTAACAATTGCTTTCAAAGGGTTAATTCCAATATTATCATCTAAAAGAAGACAATTGGGATGCATCAAGTGAATTTTTTTTAACATATCCTCCTGAGAGAAGGCAGTTTCAATATTCTTTATTTTGTCTTTTAAAGCATGCAATTTCTCATAAATAGCACTCATTTCAATGGGGTTATTCCCTACTAAAAGCACACTAATTTCATTCTTAATTGTGCCTTTCTTCCTCAAATTTATAGCTTTAAAACCTTCCATCTCCCTTCGTTTAATACAATTAATTATTTAATAAATTAAATATAATGAAGTTTGACCAAACTCACTAGAAAATTTCTACCATACACCTTAATTATTCGATAAATTAAACTTACAACTTTTTGGGGTCTGAATGGTTTACATAATATGAAGATACTTTTAACTGGAGCAAACGGATATATAGGAAGAAGGCTCTTGCCTATTTTAGTGATGCAAGGGCATGATGTAATTTGCTTAGTTAGAGATAAAAGAAGAATTGAACTCGAAGAAAAAATTATTGACAAAGTTCAATTTTATGAAGCAGACCTCCTAAATCCTGAGGAACTTCAAAACCTACCACCAGACATAGAAGCTGCGTATTATTTGGTTCATTCAATGGGCAGCTCCTCCAAAAGTTTCCAGCAAATGGAAAAAGATACGGCTCTGAATTTTGTAAAGGCGATTAATAAAACAAATTGTCAGCATATAATTTATTTAAGTGGGATTTCTAATGATGATTCACTTTCAAAACATTTAACATCACGCAAAAATGCGGAAAGTATTTTAGTAGAAGCCAATGCTTCACTTACAGTATTGCGTGCAGCCATCATCATTGGCTCTGGAGGAGCATCTTTTGAAATCATAAGGGATTTGGTTGAAAAATTACCCATTATGATAGCTCCAAAATGGTTGAAAACTCGTTGTCAGCCTATTGCTATTAGAAATGTCATTAATTATTTATCAGGCATAATTGGGAAAGAGGAATCTTATGGCAATACTTATGACATAGGAGGACCAGACATTTTAACCTATAAAGAAATGCTATTGAACTTCGCTAAAGTGAGGGGTTTAAAGCGATATATCATCACACTTCCAATCTTAACCCCTCGCTTAAGTTCCTACTGGCTTCATTTTGTTACGGCCACCAGCTATAAAATTGCCAGCAGTTTAGTTGATAGCATGAGGAATGAAGTCATAGTCGAAAACAAAGGAATAGAAGATATTGTACCCCAAGAACTTATACCATATAGCGAGGCGGTAAAATTAGCTTTTGATAGAATTGCTCAAAATGAAGTGGTATCAAGTTGGAAAGATGCCTTAGCAAGTTCAAAAATTAATACTGAGTTAATGGAATTTGTACAAGTGCCTACTTATGGTTGTTTTAGGGATAAAAGAACAGATACTTTTGATAGAAACCCCTCAGAGGTAATACAAAATATATGGGAAATAGGAGGAGATCGCGGGTGGTATTACTGGAATTTCCTATGGAAGCTAAGAGGCTATATGGATAAAGCGGTAGGGGGAGTTGGGTTAAGAAGAGGTAGAAGAAGTCCTGACCAATTGATAGCAGGAGATTCCCTTGATTTTTGGCGAGTTTTAGTTGCTGATAAAAAAGAAGGTCGTCTACTCCTATTTGCAGAAATGAAATTGCCCGGAGAAGCTTGGCTTGAATTTAAAATCTCTAAGGAGGACGGTAAAAATAAAATCACACAAACTGCTACTTTTCGACCTCATGGCATATTTGGTAGATTATATTGGTATAGCATTTTCCCATTTCATGAATTTATCTTTAAAGGAATGATAAACAAAATCATCAGGTATCAAGAAAATGAAAGTAAGGCAGTGGTAACCGGGTAATTTGTTTCTACATTCTCCAAAATTAAATTTCGAATAATTTCATCTGTTTCATCAGGATAATCTATTAGTGGTCTTTCTTTTTGGTCGATAAATTCATTGAGAGAATGTAAATGCTTTAGATGTAATGAATTAAGCACTACAATTCCTAACTTTTCTAAAGCTACAGCATTACATTGCTGCTCATATTGCCCTTTCATGGGAATTACCAATAGTTTTTTCTTAAGAAACAAAGCTTCGGCAGGCCCTTCAAATCCTGCTCCGCAAATCACTCCCTTGCAAGCAGCCAAACTTTGTAAATAAAGGGTATTATCTATAGGGATTATTTCTACATTTTTCTCTGTACTTCCTATAAAACTATGTTTGGAAAAAACCTTGAATTGAGCCTCTAGTTTCGATAAAACCTGAATAATTCTTTCATCGCTATAAGCTGGTAAATAGACTGTATAATAATTCTCTTCTTTGATTTTTAGTGCTCTAACCTCTTGGCGAATAATTGGGAAATTAATTTTATCGGCATAAGTTCTAAAATGAAATCCATATGATTTCTTTACTGGTGCATAATATTTTAAGATTAAATAACCCAACCAATCAGTTTTATTTGGCTTAGGAGAAAAAGGGTGAAGTACTGCGAATTGATGGCTAAGCCCAATGCATTTCTTGGCTTTTAATAGACATGCCCAAGCAGAAACCGGTTCAAAATCATTGATGATTAAATCATAGTGACAAACATCTAATCTCCATATTTCATTTAGAAGTCTAATAAATTTTATGCTCTTTATAGTTTTCCAAAGATCTACCCCTCCCCTTTTGCCGAAAATAAAGCTTAAACCATAAAATTGATATCGAACCGGATAGTCTAATTCAACCTCTGCTTGTGTGCCGCATATTAAAACATCAAGCTCACCATATTCTTGCAAAATAGGAATTATCTCCCTAGCACGGCTAATATGCCCATTACCCGTTCCTTGTATAGCGTATAATATCTTCATTTTTTTTATATAAAGATAGACTACCAAGATGAACTGATTATAAAGCAAAAATCATGAAATCATGAACATTTAGAATTAGGCTATAACTTATCAAAAAAGGCCTTCCAATACTCTATACCTTTGTATTTGTAACTTTTTCTGCTCATTTAAGTATTTTATATTCTATATTTAAATTTTTAATACTTAATTTTGCACTCTTGAAAATTATAAGTGAAAACAATTCAAATCATCATATCAGCATTCTTTTTTGTCTGCCTCTTTAATGTGGCTTTCATACCCCAATTATGCCTGAATGCGGTTGAGGATTTCCAACACAAGGAAGTTAGCAGTAATGTACTAGCTGAAGAATCCACAAGCGGTTTGAATATTTTTGAGGAAGAAAGCAAAGAGTCTTCAAAAGAAAAAAGCGAGGACGAAAATCACAAACTTAATTTAAAGGCATTAGGTATTTTTCGTGCTTCCGTTTATAATATCCTACATGAATCTTTGGTAAATAATATTTTTCAATCAAGTCTTTACCTGTCCATTCCTATACTGAAAATCACCCCTCCCCCAAAAGTTTAATCATATTTATTGATCATCATTTTTTATTGTGCTAAGTGCTCTTAATTGCAATAAAACAATGCTTCAAATACTTTTTTTACAAAAAATCAATAATTGATTAAATCAATGAGTGAATCAAAATTTTCAAAATTTACAGGGATTACATTTAAACACTTCAAAAATGACTCTCTTTCGAGTTTAGTAGTATTTTTAGTGGCCATGCCATTATGCTTGGGTATCGCCTTAGCATCAGGTGCTCCACTATTTTCAGGCTTGGTAACCGGTATAGTTGGTGGTGTGGTGGTTGCATTGCTAAGTGGTAGCCAATTAGCCGTTTCAGGCCCTGCAGCAGGATTGGCTGTAATTGTTTATAGTGCAATTGAAGATATAGGCTTTTTTGAAGGCTTTCTAGTTGCCGTTGTTTTAGCCGGTGTAATTCAATTAATATTAGGGTACTTAAAGGCAGGTACAATAGGAAATTACTTCCCCTCCTCTGTTATTAAAGGTATGTTGGCCGCAATTGGTATACTGCTAATAATCAAACAAATACCACACGTTTTTGGCTATGACGAGGATTATTTAGGTGATTTAGACTTTTGGCAAAATAATGGTGAAAATGCGTTAAGTGCTTTAGCTTCTGCATTTAATAATATTGACCCAACAGCTTTCCTAATTGCTATTGTATCATTAATAATACTTATAGGTTGGAATTATATCAAAATCAATAGCATTAAATCTATTCCTGCTCCATTAATTGTAGTCTTTGTAGGTGTTGGAATAAATGCTCTATTCATGTTTCTAGAAAACGGAATGGCTTTATCACAAAAACATTTAGTGACTATTCCTGTGCTTGGAGAAGATACATCATTCGAAAATTTATTTGTTTTTCCTGACTGGTCAGTTTTAACTAATCCAGTGGTTTATACCGCTGCTATTACAATTGCCATAGTAGCAAGTTTAGAAACTCTTTTAAGTATTGATGCAGTTGATAAATTAGATCCACAGAAAAGAAGGACGCCTTTAAACAGAGAAATGAAAGCACAAGGTGTGGGTAACATCATTGCAGGTTTGATTGGTGGATTGCCTATGACAGCAGTTATTGTACGAGGTACTGTAAACATAAACTCAGGAGCTAAAACTAAATTATCAGCTTGGTTACACGGTATCCTATTGATAATTGCGATTCTTTTAATCCCAACTGTCATTAATATGATACCTTATGCAAGTTTGGCAGCAATCCTATTAGTAACTGGGTATAAACTAGCGAATATCAATTTGATGAAGGCTATGTACAAAGTAGGGCCAAGTCAGTTCTACCCTTTTATTATCACCATTGTAGCCATCGTTTTCACAGATTTATTAGTCGGTATTATCATTGGTTTATTAGCCGGGTTCCTTAATATCTTACTCAAAAACATGAAAAACACTTATTCTTTTGATAAGGCTTCTCATAAAGAAGGTGAACCAATAAGATTAGTACTATCCGATGAAGTGTCCTTCTTGAATAAGGCTAGCATGGTGAAAACCTTAGATGAGATACCTGAAAATTCTAAGTTGATTATTGATGCTAGAAAATCAAAATTCATTGATTTTGATGTAATTGAAGCAATTGAATTATATACTAACGAAGGTGCTCAATATAAAAATGTAGAGGTTGAGTTACTTGGCTTCGATGAATTTCACAAAAAATATAGTTTAAAATAGATGAATAGTTAAATTTTTTAGAACATAAATTATTTTTAATATGAGTAATTTTCACCCTTTAAAAAATCTAAAATCTGATATACCCGCTAGTATTGTGGTATTTCTTGTTGCTTTACCTCTTTGTTTAGGTATTGCGTTGGCTTCGGGCGCTCCATTATATTCAGGCTTAATTGCCGGTATAGTTGGGGGTATAGTTGTTGCTTCATTAAGTGGGTCTCCTACGGGAGTTAGTGGGCCTGCTGCTGGTTTGGCTGTTATAGTACTTGCTGCCATTCAGGACTTAGGAAGTTTTGAGATTTTCCTGATGGCGGTTGTCTTGGCAGGAATTATCCAAATAGTCATGGGCTTTCTTAAAGGAGGTATCATCGCCTATTATTTCCCATCATCCGTTATTATGGGGATGTTATCAGGTATAGGTATCATCATCTTTATCAAACAAATACCACATGCTTTTGGCTATGACAGTAGTCCTGAAGGAGATTTAAGTTTTGTTGGTAGCGGAGGTGAAAATACTTTTAGCGAACTTCTAAATATGCTTGATTTCATAAGCCCGGGAGCTGTAATTATCACCCTTGTTTCACTAGCGATTTTATTGTTTTGGGAAGCTAGCTTTATGAAAAAACAAAAAGTATTTCAATTGATACCAGGGCCTTTAGTAGCTGTGATAACTGGTGCCGTTTTGAACCAGGTATTTAGCGGAATGCCGGATTTTTCACTTCGAGCGGATCAATCTGTAAATGTTCCATTAGCAGAAAGCTTTAGTGGCTTTTTAGGTAATTTTACATTCCCTGAAATGGCAGCATTAACAAACCCGCAAGTGTATATTACTGCAGTAGTAATAGCTGTAGTGGCAAGTTTGGAAACTTTATTGTGCGTGGAGGCAACTGATAAGTTGGATCCCTATAAGCGGGTAACACCTACAAACCGTGAATTAAAAGCTCAGGGAGTAGGAAATATTATTTCCGGTATGATTGGTGGTTTGCCTATTACTCAGGTAATTGTAAGGAGTTCTGCCAATATTCAATCCGGAGGAAGAACAAAAGCATCTGCCATTATTCATGGATTCCTCTTGTTAGGAAGTATCATAGCTATTCCGTATTTACTTAACCTTATCCCCTTGGCAACTTTGGCTGCCATATTATTTATAGTGGGCTATAAATTAGCTAAACCTGCGCTATTCAAAAAAATGTACAAACAAGGAAAGGGACAGTTTATACCATTTATAGCTACTATTCTGGGTATAGTATTTACAGATTTATTGGTGGGTCTTGGTATAGGTTTAGTAATAGCTATTTTCTACATTCTTTTAAATAACTACCAAATTACGCTTAATACCAAGCATGAGAAAAAAGAAGATGGTAAGGATATAATGAAATTGGAATTGGCTCAGGAATTAACTTTTATTAATAAGGCAACTATTTTAAAATCTTTGGCCAATATCCCTAACAACTCTAAAGTAGTAATTGATGCTAGCAACACCCGTTATATGCATCATGATATATATGAAATTATAGAGGATTTCAGGATAGGTGCTAAAGGAAGAGATATTGAGGTGGAAATTATAAACCTTACAGAGCCTGTAGAGGGTCCGACACCTCCAAAATTCACAGTTACCACTCATTCAGATAAAGGTGAGGATGTTAAAGAAGAGATAAACTAAAAAAATTCAATTATATTAATAAATTAAGAATTATGAAGACACAAACGGAAAAAAGTCAAGCGGCACTTAGCCCGCAAGAAGCTCTTTCCATATTAGAAGAAGGAAACAAGCGTTTTGTAAATAACTCTCGAGCTGACCGTGACCTTATGCAACAAGTAAATGAAACCAGTACGGGGCAATATCCATTTGCTGTTGTGCTTAGTTGTATTGACTCACGTGTTCCTGCAGAACTGGTTTTTGATCAAGGAGTAGGAGATATTTTCAGTGCGAGAATTGCGGGCAATTTCGTAAACGAGGATATTTTAGGCAGTATGGAATTTGCCTGCAAAGTAGCCGGTTCAAAACTTATTGTTGTATTGGGTCATACAAGTTGTGGGGCCGTTAAAGGTGCTTGTGACAATGTAGAATTAGGAAACCTAACAGGTATGTTGACAAAACTTAAGCCTGCATTGGATGCTGTATCTACCGATGGCGAGCGAAGCTCAAAAAATGCTGAGTTTGTACAAAAGGTAGCTGATAAAAATGTGGAGCTTACCATTCAACAGATCAAAGAAAAAAGCCCAGTATTAAAAGAAATGCTTGATGAAGGTTCTATTGGGGTTGCAGGCGGTATGTACGATGTAGCTAGTGGCAAAGTGGAATTCTACCAAAGACCTTAATCCGAAAAACCCATCCCGCGTTCAGAACGGGACTAAATTTAATTCTAAAAGGCTGGATAAAATTTATTCAGCCTTTTTTATTGCCATCCCTGGTCGCCTTTCAAAGGCACGAAACTGAAATTAGAAAACACTTCTTTTACAATCTTCTTTTCTGAATCTTTAGTTAATCGAAGCATTTGCTGTATTGTATTGTCCCCTACTGGTATTACAAGGGATCCACCTACATTCAATTGCTCTAGCAAAGCTGAAGGCACACTTGGGGCACCTGCTGTTACAATAATTTTATCATAAGGCGCATGAGCAGGAATTCCTTTTGAACCATCTCCACTGAAAAAATGAGGCTTATAACCAATTTGTGGAAGGAATTTCCGAGTACGTTCATACAATGGCTTCTGATACTCGATAGTATAAACTTTAGCTCCTAGTTCACAAAGCACACATGCCTGATAGCCAGAGCCTGTACCGATTTCCAATATTTTATCGCCAGGCTTTACTTCTAAAAGTTCAGTTTGAAATGCTACAGTATAAGGCTGGGAAATAGTTTGTCCATGCCCAATAGGAAATGCTTTATCCTGATAGGCATGTTCTAAAAAAGCATTTTCAAAAAAGACATGGCGGGGAATTTTTCCCATAGCCGATAAAACTCTTTCATCTTGTATGCCCTTATCACGCAGTTTTTGTATCAATTTTCTGCGCATGCCCTGATGTTTATAGCTGTCTTCCATCATATATCAAACTTATGAAAAATTCAGGATAGGAGGAGAATAAAAATTGAAATAAAAAAACCTTCCAGGTTTTGAAAACTGGAAGGTTTAATGAAATAATCATTCTATAGAGTTTTGGTGAAAACACCAAAACGAGGGAGTGGGTTGAAAACTCTCCCTTTGAAGGTGTTCTCACCTTCAAGTCGTGAAAAAATATTGCTTTAGCTTTAACATACACTTTCTAAGGGATGCTAACTGGTTCCTTTTGCAATCTATCTTCAATCACTTTCTCAATATGAGGAAGAGAGCTATATAGTTGCTCATAATCATCAATGATAAAGTATTTAGTCTGGAACTTATCTTTTCTATAGCTGCTGTCAATAATGGATTCAACATTATAATCAAAATGCTCAGGATCATCTGAAATAGAGAATTTCGTTTCTCCTGGTGAGGAAATAATTCCAGCTCCATAAATTCTTAAATCTCCTTCTTCTCTAATTAATCCAAACTCTATAGTAAACCAGTATATTCTACTTAAAAGATGAATAGCCCAATCATTATCCAAATGCTTCAATCCAATTTTAGCTAAGCCTTGCAGGAAATCTACAAAGGGCTGATTGGTCAACAATGGAATGTGCCCAAACACATCATGGAACATATCTGGTTCTTCTAAGTAATCCAACTGCTCTCTGGTCCTTAACCAAGTGGTAGCAGGGAATATTCTGTTGCTCAAAAGCTCAAAGAATTTATCATCATCTACTATCCCTGGCACAGCCGCTACTTGCCATCCGGTTAAGTTTTTTAGATATTTATTGGTTTCCTCGAAGTTAGGAATTGCCTTTTCGGTAAAATGAATTTTATCAATTCCGTCCACAAACTCTTTAGTGGCTACCTTTTTGATGTTTTCAAATTGTCTTCTGAAAAGTATTCCCCAAACATCTTGATCTTCGGCTGTGTAATTTTCATAAATCTGTTGCATGGTATTAATAATTGATTTTTAATGTTAAAGTTTAAAATTTGGGCATAAAAAAAGCCCGATTCCATTGGAACCGGGCTTGGTATATTTTCTATTTGAAATATGTCTTACATCATATGCATAACACTACCATTACCGATTCCTGTCGGGACTTGATAATAGTAATAATATGTGTTGTGCTTGAAATTCATTTGGGCAAATGTAAAACGTCTTATTTTATAATCAAAGAAAAAATTAATTAAACATAATTGTTTAACATCACTGGCATCACCAATAACAAGATGTCTTCATTCTCATCCATGTCAGATGGGAATAATAAACCTGCTTTGTTTGGTGCTGACATATCAATGCTTACTTCTTTGCTATCCAGGTTATTTAACATTTCAATTAAAAACTTAGCATTGAAGCCGATTTCAATGTCATCTCCTTGATGCTCGCAAGCCATAATTTCATTTGCCTCGTTGGAAAAATCTAAATCTTCAGCAAAGATTTGCAATTCACTTCCATTGATTTTTAAACGAACTTGATGGGTTGTTTTATTGGCATAAATGCTAATCCTTCTTAAAGAAGCCATAAACTCTTGACGATTGATGGTCAACTTGATATTATTTTCCGCAGGAATTACATTTTCATAATCAGGGAAACGCTCATCTACCAATCGGCAAATCAATTTGATATTATTGAATTTGAAATAAGCATTGGACATATTGAATTCCACCGCCACGTTCACATTCTCTGCAGGCAAGCTGTTTTTCAATAAAGACAATGCTTTTCTTGGGATAATGATACCAGTTCCTGAATCAGAAGCTACATCTACTCTTCTGTAACGAATTAAACGGTTACCGTCAGTTGCTACGAAAGTGGTATTGGTTTCATCAAATTTCACATAAACACCACCCATAGCCGGACGTAATTCGTCATTACTGGTAGCATAGATGGTATGATTAATAGCAGTGGCTAAAACATCAGCTGAAATATCCACTGTATCAGGATTTTCAACTTCCTGTACTTTAGGGAAATCCGTTGCATTTTCCCCAGCTAATTTATAGCGACCGTTGTCAGAACTGATTTCAATGCTGTAAGTTTCCTCATCAATTGAGAAAGTCACAGGTTGCTCAGGAAGGTTTTTCAAAGTATCCATCAAGATCCTGGCTGGAACTGCTATGCTTCCGTTTTCAGATGATTCCACATCAATCTCGGTAATCATGGAAGTTTGTAAATCCGAAGCCGTGATAGTTAAAAGACCATCTTGAATCTCAAATAAGAAATTCTCTAAAATAGGCACCATGGGATTAGTTGAAATCACCCCATTGATGGATGAAATTTGCTTTAATAATGCAGATGAGGATACTAAAAATTTCATAGTTTTTTATTTAGGGCTCGCTTTTAAAATTGATCAAAAGCTTAGCTATAAACTTCTTGATTTTCTGTTACCAACAAAGTTAAAAATTAATTTGCAAATCTATACTTTATAGTGCATTAAGCAATAAAAAATTCTTAAATGGCAGGTAAAAGTTGAAAAATGGGTTTATGAGGGGTGATGGATGTTGGAAGTGGGAAGTTTGAAGTCGGAAATTTCCGTTTAAGAATCGTTCTCAGGGAAATATAGTTGAAATATGATGGGAATAGATTGGAAATAAGTTGACATGTTATCAGGTTGTCTGGTTTGCAAGTTATGGATTGACTGGTCTTAGCATCCCAGACACTGGTCTTAGCGTCTCGCTAAGACTGACTGGGTACTGGCCAAACTCTTAAGGTCTTAGCGAGACGCTAAGACTAGGAAACACTAGGAAAGGAAACCTCAATTAATCAAGATGAAAAATCTCGAGCAATCCTTTTCTTCCCTCATAATCTCTGGCACTACTATATAACCAATCCGAAGGAGTTTCAACAAACCCAGCCTTGACGGGATTATTATGAATATAATCAAGCCTTTGTTCGATTAACTCATTAGAAGTAAGTTCAATAGGTTGATTGTGCTGTTGCCAAAATTGAAAATCTTTATTATTTGACTTCTTTTTTCCTGCTCTTTGCATCATCCATATCATCCAATCCTTTCTACTTTCAAGAGGATTATTTTCCATATATTTCCTTATATGTCGGGAAGTATAACTTTTCATATCTCTAATAATATCTTCCAAATTGAATTTACCCTCACTACCAATTATCATGTGAACATGATTTGTCATTATACACCAAGCTCCGACATTTAACCCTTTTTCATCTTGACAATGCCGGATAGATTCCAATAATATATTTCGGTACTCAATTCTTGTAAAGACATCAAGCCAGTAAACGACCGTAAAAGTTACAAAGTATAAGCTTTCTTGATTGCGTATAGCATATTTTCTTCCCATGAAAACTAAATTAATAAAAACATCAATTTTGAAAAAATTCATTACTAATTAATATGTTAATACTTTTTTGAGTCTATGCCTAGCCTTAACGTCTCGCTAATCCTATGACTGGTCTTAGCGTCTCGCTAAGACACCCCTGTTAGCAAATTCCAAATCATAGAAAAGTCTTAGCGAGACGCTAAGACTAGGGATGCAATAAAATTGAAATTATGGGAATAAAATAAAATTTATAGGGGTATTTAGTTGTCAGGTTTAAAGACGTATTGGCGCAGAAAGGTAGATACTGGTCTTAGCGAGACGCTAAGAGTTATGAAACAATATCCATTTTGGTTTAGAAAACAATTTGACATTGCATTTATATGAAATGCTTAAATCATTATAATGTGCCCTGAGGGTCTTAGCGAGACGCTAAGACTAGGGAAGTCTTTATTTACATTGAATTAATACTCCACAATCTGGACAACTAAATTCTGTTACAAAGTCATTTTCGGTCAAACAACCATATCTTTTTTTGAAGGCTTTTTCTCTTAAATCGTAAACCCTTAATATTAGGTAACGCATATCAAAATATTCCTTTTGCATTTCTACTTCTATATTTAATGAGGTATCATTCCTTCTGGAATGATCATAATAATTAAAGGAAAGAGTTATCTTTTTAGTTAATTCAGAATTTATTTCTTCCCAATCTTCTTGGTCTAGCATTAATTCTCCAGGATAGTATCCAATTAGATTTCTACTCTTCGTTCCATCTGTAGTTTCAAAATTCAGATATGCTCCTACAACATCGCTCTCGACTAATCTGTGGTTTACTTCTATAACCATATTTAGATTTTGCCCTTTTCCAAAATAGGTAAAGAAAACAAGTAGATACAAAAATAGATTAAACTTCATTAGTAGTATTTATTTTCAGTTGTAGGTGTTATATGAATGAATCTTAGTTTTGTTTGTAAATCTTCTATGTTGAGATTTGATTTCATAAAAATAAAATTATTTATTATTCATCCAATCTGTTTTTCAAATCCATTCTTCCGTACAATATCCTTGTTATTTCAATCGGTTCTGATTTAGTTTTACGATAGAAAATTATGTGTCGGTTTGCTTTTAGTCCAAACAAGTCTGTTGTAATTCCGTCATAGTTTTTCCCTAAATCAGGATTATTGGCTATATATTGGCATCTATTAAGCAGCATTTCGTAATATTTATTTGCTTGTTCCTCAGACCATTCGTCAGCCGTATATTCCTAAATCTCATTCAAGTCAACAACAGCTCTATTGGTCAATTTATATTCAGCCATTCTTTCTCCTTTTGGCTTTTAATTCCTCAAGGTTCTTTTTTGGGTCGAAATCATGAGCAATCCCACTATCAATTCCTTCTTGAATTGCATTTCTTAATGCAACTGCTTTGCTTTCTTCATTTTCCAAAAGTCGAAGTCCTGCTCTAATTACTTCACTTACATTTTTGTATCTACCAGCTGAGACCTGGCTGCTAACATACTGGTCAAAATATTCTCCAAGTGATACAGACGTGTTTTTACTCATATTATTAATCTTTACTTAAAAATACCAAAAATTGGTAATAAGTTCAAATTCAGAATAATATATTCTAACCTTAAACCCTCGCAACTTAAAACCAAAAACTTACTACTTAAAACTCCTTATGAAACAATTTGGCTATTGCATTCATATGATATGCTTTAATCAGTATTATGTACCCGGAGGGTCTTAGCGATACGCTAAGACTAGGGGTTGCATTTCTATCTCTTAAAACTCCCTACAACTTCTCCAACTCTATCCAAAGCTTTTCCATCCGTTCATTTCTAATTGCTGCCCATTCTTTGCCATTGATATGGACTAAGTAAGCATTAAATTCGGGGTTTTTGAAAAGTTCTAATCTCAAGCTTTTGTCTTTATCTAAGCCTTCAATTTCAATGATGCCGGCTTTATCGAAGCTTTCTTTTTTCTGTAAGGCTATATGATCTTCGGGTAGGAATTGATCTACAAAGAAATAATTAAATCGCTCTACGAAATTCATTACTTCTGCTGTGTCTGCCTGCTGGTTTTGGATACGTAATAATCGGTCATCGTATTTAAATTCTACTGCTTCTTTATTAGGTCTGTTGATTTTTAAACTGACCATATCCTGCCATATTCCATCAAAAACCACTCGATCACGCCAGTCATTTTCTGGAACTTCAAAAATTCCTGCTACATAGCTTTGATAACCTGGCAATTGTACCAAATAAACCTCTTCTCCCTTTACAAAATAAGAGCGCATGGCTTGAAAATCACCACCTACCGTGTAGGAATTCAATAAGTTTTCATTTCCATAAATATTGACCTGCACGCCTGAATCCAGTACATTCTGCTTAATCTTAGCTGAATTCTCCCCTACTATCGGTCTTTGAATACTAACTTGCTCCAATAATTTGAAAAATACTTGCTGCATAGAAGCATCCAAAAGATATTCCTGATTTACAGACCATGAATCCCCCTTTTTCTCTAAAGTATTACTGAAGTCCTGTCCATTTAATTCGATGCGGGAAATTGTTTGATTGGTATTTTCAACAGCAAACAAATCTTTTTCAAAAGAAGTGGATTTTCTTTCGTAAGGATTATAACTGTAGGCTAAAATAGTCAGCAGCACTAAACCTAGCCAAACGGATAATAAAACGATATTTTTCTTTGATTGAGACTTAGCCATTGAATTTTGAATATTTTCTCTTCCTCCAATAATATCTTAAAATGCCAAATAGTACAATCAAAACAATTGGCAAAGCTACGTTTACAAATTGCAACCATACTTTATCTTCAGATACTTTCACTTTATCTAAAGGACGGATTTTCAAATCCTTATTCCGCGAAATGATCAAGCCATCTTCATCCAATAAATAATTCAACATATTGAGAATCAATTGATCGTTGGCGAAATTAGATGGATGTTTTGCATAAGGATCAACGCCCAAAGGAAAAGGCTGATTCTTCTTTCGGTCAATTTCACTCAACAATAAATCGCCATCAGAAGCTACTATAATTGAGTTTTCATTGCTTTTATTCTTTGTTTTGGACTTCTCTTTTCCTTCAGGAGGCAAACGATTTTGATAAGCTGATGTGAATTCACCTTCTAGTAAATATGTAATTGGTACATTTTTTAAATTGAAATTTTCAGGCTTCACATCTTCCTTTAAATTTTCAAAACTAATGTGAATAGGCCCTTTCAATTTTCGAGTATAATCAGAAGTAAATATCAAAGGTGTTTTTTCAATTCCATTTGCAGTTACTGTATCAATCGAGCTTACAAACTTCCCGTAAACCGCATTCATATTTCGCACAATCGGGTGATCAGCATATTTATTCAGAATGATATAATAGGGCCAAGGTAATAGTTGAATCTGTGGATCTTTGCCCATATTTCCAGTTACGATAGGAAAATTTCCACTATTGACATCTTGCAATATATCTTTATTGACCCTAACGCCATATTTGAATAATAAATCATCTATCCCGGTTTCAATAGGTATTGCCATTGCACCATAATCCTTAATGGAATCCACATCCATCATCAAGCCATCCATGAAAAACAAACTTTTCCCTCCATTCATAATGAACTGGTCAATATCATAAAGCTCAGAATTGCTAAAATTCTCTGTTGGTCTTAAAAATATGGTAGCATCAAAATTGGACAACCTTTCCGTGTTTTGTACAGGAATTAAATCATATTTAGAGCTGATGGCATCATTCAATCCTTTCAAGACTTTCCCGGAAGGAGCTCCTTTTCCTTGAAATAAAGCCACACTCTGCCTGTTAGGATTTGCAAGGCTTTTAATAGTGCTTGCTAATTCATATTCCAAATTCTCTATAGATTGCGTAATGGCTTGTCCGGCCCCAGCTGAATTATTGCCGTTTAGTAAAATAACAGGCATACTTCTTCCGCCATAAGAAATTTCGGCTCCTGGGAAGATCAATTTTTGGGACTTCCTACCTTCCGCATTATCATAAACGGTGGTGGGTTGAATCCCTTTATCCATTAAATATCTGTAAAATTCATTTCGTGCATTAGCTGAACTGGCTTCATCAGGATTGACAAAACTATATTGCAGATTTCCATAAGCATAAGTTTTAAATTGCTCTAAAGTTTGCTTAATGGCGGTTTGCAATCGACTAAATTCCGCATTGATATCGCCTGCCAAATAGACCTCCACATATACTGGTTCATCCAGATTTTGAAGCATAGAAATAGTCGCTTCGTTCATGGAATAGCGCTTTTCTTCTGTCAAATCCCAACGAAATATTTGATGACGCATGGCAAGGTTAACCAATACCACCAAAGTGAGAATGATAAGGAATTTTAGCGTATATTCTGTTAATTTCATCTGATTCAGTTTTTGCACGACTTATTCAATTTGGTAGAAAACTTAATCATTGCATTATGTGACCTCCATAATAAGTCGGTCGAAGACCGTTTTTTCTTTAGGAATTCCATTTCCTCAATTTTAAAACCCAAAAAGTAGCACCTAAAAATAAAGCCGTAATAGAAAGAAAATACAGGACATCTCGAAAATCAATGACTCCTTTCCCCAATGAATCATAATGCGCTAACATGCCTGCTTTTTCAAATTGAAGACCAGAATCTGCTAAAAATGGTAAATCCGCTATGGAGGAGAATCCCATAAAGAAGATAAAGCTGATGAAAACCGCAATGATAAATGCCACAATCTGATTTTCAGATAAGGAAGAAGCAAAAATTCCAATGCCCGTATAGGCAGAAACCAAAAACAGCAAGCCTACATAAGCACCCATTATTCCTGCTGAATCAATATTTCCAACGGGATTGCTGAGATAGGACAAAGAAAAATAATAAACCAAAGTGGGAATCAATGAAATCACCACCAAGACTAATCCCGCTAAATATTTTCCCAATAATAATTTTAATTCTGTAATCGGCTTGGTCATCAGCAATTCAAAAGTGCCACTTTTCGATTCCTCAGCCAAAGCTTTCATGGTGATAGCTGGAATTAAAAACATTAAGACATAAGGTGCCAAATTGAAGAAAATACCCATATCGGCATAACCGTATTCAAATATGGCGGTATCGGGGAAAACCCAAACCAACAATCCCATGCTCACCAAAAAAACACCCATGACTAGATAGGCGATGAGTGAATTTAAAAAGCTGTTAATTTCTTTTGTAAAAATACTCCACATAAGCTCAGTTATTTTGGGTGAGTTTGTGAAACACTTCTTCCATATTGCCTTTTTCTAATGAAATTCCGACTAAATCCACATCGTTTTGGGTAACCCAATTCAGGATTTCCTTTCTGATATCTTTAGTAGTCTCCAATAAATATTCCGTTTCAGTTACCAGTTTCAAATTATTGACTTCTGAATGAGTAGTCCAGAATGATAAGTCCGCTTGCTTTTCCAATTCTATTTTAATGGTGAACTTCTCTTTTTCCTCTGTTAATTCATTGACTGCTTGATCCGCAACCAATTTACCTTCCTTGATAATGATGGCTCTGTTACAAAGTGCTTGTACTTCTTGCATAATATGAGTGCTGAGCAAAACCGTTTTATCCTTGCTTATCGACAATATCAAATTTCTTATTTCAATAATTTGATTGGGGTCTAAACCTGTGGTAGGTTCATCTAATATCAAAACAGAAGGATCATGCACCAAAGCTTGGGCTAATCCTACTCTTTGTCGATACCCTTTGGACAAAGCACCAATCTGTTTGTTCTGCTCTTTTTGCAATCCGCATAAATCTACTAAATCATTGACTCTACTTTTTAATGATTTGCCAGACATTCCATAAATCCCTCCGCAAAAGCGCAAGAATTCATGCACATACATATCCAAATACAAAGGATTATGCTCGGGCAAATAGCCAATATGTTTTTTGATTTCTAAAGGTTGCTGCCCCACATCAATCCCATCTACTTCCACAATTCCAGCATCAGCAGGCAAGGTAGCTGTGATCATTTTCATGGTAGTGGATTTTCCTGCTCCATTTGGCCCCAAAAAGCCTACAATATTCCCTTTCTTGATTTCAAAGGAAACATCATTGACAGCAGTCTGCTCTCCGTATTTTTTAATAAGACCCTTAACGAGAATGGACATTCAGAATTTTATGGTTTGTTGTTGTAATCGATGAACGCAAAAATAGTGTTTTAATTATGAAAAATTCAAAGACTTAAGAAAGGAAGCACATTAAGATTGATGTTTGATTTTAATTTTTTCTGGATCATTGTTCATATCAAACACATCAGTTACATAAACTTTAGAATTTTCATGTTTGTAAATAATCTTATAATTCCCTTCAATAATATATCGGTGCTCTTCTTGAAGGGATTGAAGTTCATCAACTATTCTTCCTCTTTTACTAAAAGTCTGTAAGGTATCGGCTCTATCCAAGATTTTATTTATGATTTTTATTGCAACATGTTCCTCAAATCGGCAATAAATATCCTTTAAACTCTTTTCTGCAGGCTCAGTAATCACTACCTCCATGAATTACCACTTTTTCATTTCTTCCTTAATCTGATCTATGCTTTTAGTCTTACCTTCTTTTATAGATTGATTGGAAAGATGAGCTCGTTCGATTAATTCTGATTTTGTAATTTTACTTCCATCAGCATTATATCCAACAACTTTACTTTCATTTGATGCATTTAAAACATCCTTTACTTTTTGAATGATATTGACATCCTCAGTATTGGAAAGCTGTTCAATCAATCGTTTTCTTTCTTTTGCAATATCCATTGAATTTAATTTTAATATTAAGATAAATATAACAAAAAATCATCAAGTTAAAGTTTCAACTACTGTACTGGTCTTAGCGTCTCGCTAAGACATGATAACAATAAAACTACATCATGGCAGTATTAGCGAGACGCTAAGACTAGAGTAGTATTGTCAAGAATAGCTTTAACAGCCTTTAGCTGTACTCTGTGTTCTTTGTGTAAAACTCGTGGTTAAACCTTCAAAGCCTTTGGCTTTTATAGTTTCAATCACTCCAAAACTAACGGCTCAAAACTAAAACAGATAATGAAAATGATGAGGCAAATCCATCCTAATACTTTTCTTCCAGTGCTAAGTGGTCTGTCATCTGGAGCAACCGGATGCTTTACCCCAATCAATCTACCTAACAGGAATACAAAAAGTAAGTAGCCAGAAAATCCAGTAACAGAAGGAAATAAATAAGTAGTTAAATATTGTGCGACAAACATACCCACTGCTAACATTAAGGTAGTGGATTGTTGAAAGCCCAAGCCTTTGAATGAGAAATACAAAAAGCCTACATACATAGTACTATATAAAGCAAAATCACCTAAATCTATCCCAGCGGTAATTAATCCCAAGCCTGCGACAAATGTGAAAATCATATAGAGCGTAAAGGCTATAATTTGATGATTCTTAGCACCAAATAAGCCATAAATCACATGCCCTCCATCCAGCTGACCAATGGGTATTAAATTTAAAGCCGTAAAGAACAATGCCAAAAAGCCAGCAAATAAATAAGGATAATGTATGATCTCCCTGTGATTAGGTAACCGTTCAGGATCCGCAACATTTTCCTCAAACCAGCTGAACAGTAGGTTATTCCCCAAGCTTATCCCCATCATTTCCTCTCCATTATCATAAACATGGTCAGCATAATCCATCCCATATTGCTCGTATTCAGGGTGAATCTCAAATATATATTCAGGTTCAGGCAAATTGGTGAATCCGTAGAATAATACTCCTAATGCCACCACAAAACCAGCGATAGGCCCTGCAATACCAATATCAAAAAACTGCTTTCTGGATTTTATTGGACCAACTATGCGAATTAGTGCACCAAAAGTACCAAAAGATACAGTTCCCAAAAACCCCAGCCATCCTGGGATATAATTAGGTAAAGTCACTTCAACCTTATGGTATTTGGCAGTAAAAAAGTGCCCAAATTCATGTACAGTTAAAATGAAGAGAAACGGAATGGAATAGTGCATTCCTGCAAAGAAATCTGCCCAAGAATAATCTGGGGAATAAAATAGGATTCGGTTAGTTACCCATTCTGAACCTGCCAATGTGGTGGTAATGAAAGTTAATACAAAGAGTAAAATCTTCTTTGCATAATAGCGGGTATTTTTCTCAATCATATCTCCGATAATTTATGCTCCAATAAATTCATAAAACCACCATTTCTTGGGATGTGAAGTGTATGGATTCCTAATTTAGAGGCCGAATCTAAATTAGCTTGACCATCATCCATAAACAGTGCTTCTGTTGCTTCTGTTTGAGAAAGATTTAAAACATTTTGATAAATTTCTTGATCAGGTTTTCGCTGATTTAATTCATGGGAAAAGTAAACCTCATGAAACAAATCATTTAAATTCTGATAAGAAAATGAGCCTGATAATATTTTATGAAATGCTCTTTCATGAATTGCATTGGTGTTACTCAAAACAATACATTTATAATGCTGTATTAATTCTTTTATAGAATCAATTCTAACTATGGGAATTTCACCTAGCATGGCATTCCATGCTTGATCAATTTCAGCATCAGTAGCTTTTAAATTAAAATTATCTCTTAGGCTTTGGCGAAATTCAGCATCGGATATCTGACCTTTTTCATATTGCTTAAAAACATCAGCAGATAAATATGCTTTTTCCACTTCCTTTTCGGGCAATCCAGATAATTGAGCAAAAGCCGAGATGGTCTTCTCAACATATAAGTTAATGATTACACCTCCTAAATCGAAAATGATGGTTTTAATTTTTTGCAATAGCCTAATGATTTATGAGTTGCAAATATGGCTGAAAAGGTGTTCCTAAGCAAAACTTAAAATACTCCAGATGTATTAGTTTTATAAAATTAAAAACCGTTGTGATTTTTCTTCACCATTCTTGAATGTAGTCTGTAAAAAGTAAATCCCCGGCTTTAAAGTATTGGGAAGCTTTACTTCTATTTTATTCTCATTAAAATACAGTTTTTGCCATTTTATGGTCTTCCCTTCTTGAGTAAAAACCCTAATATATTGTAGATCTTCTTGCTTACTTTGAGAAATATTCAAACTAAATGAAAAATCACTTTTTATAGGATTAGGATAAATCCTTTGGCTATGGATAGTATCAAATTCTATTTCAACAATAGGGCTTTCTTCTTCACCCTCACAAGCGGACAACTGCTCATCCACATTGACTCTAATATCTTGCAATCTCTTATATACATTTTCCCCTGGACATAAAGTATTACAACCGTCTCGATGTCCTGCTATAACGTCCAAATTTGAATTTAAAGGATGAGAATTACTTTCTAATGGATTTAATTTGTCTTTAAAGGCTTTCCAACTTAAAACTTCCTCTAAACTTTCTAACATATTCGAAGTTGGCTCAACAGTTTCATAATTTCCTAAAAGGCACACACCCATGGTATTAGAATTAGAACCACAAAAATGAGCGCCTATAACTTCATCCTGAGCTCCTGTGTCAGGATCTCTACCGGCATAAATCACTCCATCAGGAGCGACTAGATAATTATACCCTATATCTGACCATCCATTTTCTTCCGTATGAAAAATGTATATATCTCGAACTGCCTGAGTAAAATCAGAAATATTATTAGAGCCTGCCGAATGATGGACTATCATATTTTCAGTACTTGTAAAACTTCTGTTGTAAGAAGGTTCCGGCAGTCCGGCTCTCCACTCCGATTGTTGGACAACTGCTTCTAATTCACAGTTATCTTTTTGACTCGAATTCCTCTGCGAAAAATTTGAATATGTTCCGCTGCCATTTACAAGCACAACTTCCAAATCTTTAATGTCTTCTTGAATGAATAAATCAATAGATTTTATAGGTTGGTCAAAGTGAATCAGACTAGAATAAAAATATTCGGAGCCTTCTTTAGAATGTAGGTCATTATTAAAAAAAAGAGTATCCGAATTATAAATAAAGCTAATTTCTGAAAAATCCTCCACTTGCTTAGATTTTAGGGCAATAGCAGTAAATTCAAATGATGTTTCCTGAATCAATTTTTGATTATCATTCATATTGAGCGGAAATGAAACATGAACATTATTATTCTGTGCATTTAATGAAATGCTTAAGGTCAAAATCAATAATATAAATACTATGCGCATATAAATCTTTAAATTATCTAGCAATATAACTTGATTAACTGTTGAAATATTGAATGGGAGTAAAAATAGCCTTTTTTATATACTAATAATATCCTTAGAAAGCACTAAACAAGCTAAAACTTTTAATTTTAAACACACTATAGAACTGTTTTATCATTAAAGAAAAATTATATTTCTTATAAATTGAAAAAACACGATTGCATAAATCCTAAATTATATTTTTTTATTTATATTTTATACGTAAATTATTAGAATTTAATTCATCCCCAAAAAATTGGGGATGGCTATGAAATTAACGATAAATATTCCTGTCTGCCAACAGGTAGACATCATATACTAATATAAATTTGCTCATGAATATTTAAGTTGACTTCATTTATATTAACTTTATAATCAATACATTATAAGAAAGTGTCATGAAAAAATTATTTACTCTCATATTACTAGCTCAAATTTGTATCATTCAATCCGTAAATGCCCAAAACGGTGAATTAAATCTTTATAATGAAATAGAAGCTGCATTTAATAATGAAGAATATGAAAAAATAATAAATCATAATTCAGAAATATTAAAGCACTCAACACAAAATACAGATACCATTTCGGCTGATTTATTATATTTTCTAGGTGATGCTTACTTGGCCTTTGATAGTTTAGAGAAAGCATTGAATATAATGCAGGAAGAGTTGAACCTAAGAAAAAAACTTCCCAATAAAGACCCATTGCTAATAGCCGATATTCATTTTAACCTAGGATATTATCTACAGTTAAACAATGATTTTAATAAGTCTAACGAATATTTTTCTGAAGCAGCCAATATTTATGAAGAGACTCAAGGCAAAGCCAATCCAGGTTATGTCGAAAGCATGATTGAATTGGCAAAATCTCAAGGCATACTTGGCAACCATAGAAAAGCAATGGAAATACTTGAAAATTTGCTAAAGATCGATTTTGTAAACGAACAATACCAGCATGTAGTCAATAAGGAATTGGGAATGGCATATTTTGATATAGGCTATTATTCCAAATCAGAAAAAATATTAAATAAAAACCTCAATTTAATTGAGAAATATTTTGGTAAGGAGAGCTTAGAATATACTGAAGCACTTGTCACCTTAGCCATACCGTATTATTACCGCTCTCAATATTCTGAAGCTGAATTACTCTATACACAAGCATTAGACATTATTTCCAAAATATCTGGAGAGAAAACATTAAAAATTAACACCAAAAACAATCTAGCACTGCTTTATTGGAAAATAGGTTTATATGATGAGGCTTTAGAAATTTTCAAAGATATAATGGGTGATGATTCGACTCTGAGTAATGCAGGCACCTATGCAAATTACGCTCAAAATTTAATTGCGACCAATCAAAAAGAAAAAGCACTTAAGTATTTCGATAAAGCACTCGAAATCATAAAAGAAGTGTTAGGAACTGAAAGCGAATTGTATTCCAGAGTATTGAAGGAAAAAGCTTTAGCACTTAATAAAAGTAATGATTTAGAAAATTATTATAAATTTATGAGTGAAAGTTATCATAACTCAAAGGAAATTTTGGAAAAAAGCAATCCTGAATACTCCAAATATGAATTAAGGTGGGGCATAGCCAATTTCAGGATGAATAATATCGAAAAAGCTGAAACACATATTAGTTCTGCCCACAAATTAAGGTCTAAATATTTAAGTAAAAACCATCCGCTATATGCCGAAAGCAGCAAAGAATTAGCAGAGCTAAATTGGTTTCAAAACAACCCTAAAAAAGCAAAAAGCTATTTCGAAGAAACTTTTAATAATTATTTCGCACAAATTGAAGCATACTTTCCTGCATTAAGCGAACAACAAAAGGCAAATTTTTACACCAATACCTTAAGATCAACATTTGAAGAATATAATTCATTTGCTATTGCTTATAAAGATAAAGACCCGTCTTTATTAGGTGATATGTACAATTATCAGTTAGCCACCAAAGGGCTTATCATGTATGCCACAGCCAAAGCTCGAAAGAACATTTTCAACAGTGATAATAAAGAGTTGAAAAACAAATATCAAAGTTGGATTAGCACCAAAGAACTGATAGCACAGCTTTACTCCATGTCAGAAGAGGAATTAGCACAACAGGATTTAAAATTGGACTCCTTGATTTCTACATCCCAAAAACTGGAAAAAGAATTGAGTAGAGCCTCATCTGACTTTGCCGATGCATTTGTTGCAAAAGACTATACTTGGAAAGACATACAAAAGCAATTAAATAAAAATGAGGCTGCCGTTGAAATGATCAGGTTTAGAAAATTCAAACCTGACAGCAGTGGTGTATTTGAAAATGAAATAAATTACGCAGTCTTATTAATCGATAAAAATGCCAAACAACCTAAACTAATTTTATTAGAAAATGGTCAGGAATTAGAAAATAAATACATAAAGAATTATAAAAATTCCATAAAGTATAAAGTAAAAGATCAATATAGTTATGATTTCTACTGGAAACCTATTGCAGAAGAAACCAAGCAATATGGCAAAATCTATTTGTCTCCTGACGGTATTTATAATCAGATAAGCATAAATGCTTTATACAATACCAAAACGGATAAATATGTATTGGAAGAACAAAACATACAATTAGTTACCAACACTAAAGATTTAATTGCCTTTAACAATAAACAAAATTCTAATTTGGCATCTGCTCCAAGCCTTTTTGGGTTTCCAAATTACAATAAGGGAATTGCGGAATCATTAGATACGGATAGTGAACTGGCAGGTAAAATTGTAGAAAATGTAAGCCTTAACAGAGGTTTAAGAGGAAGTTTACAGCGATATATTAGAGGAAATTCATTAGTAACTTCCTTACCGGGTACAAAGGAAGAAGTGGACAAAATTAATGATCTGTATTCAACAAATGCATCCACTAATCCAAACACATTTCTGGAGAACAAGGCGGATGAAATTCAGTTAAAAAGTGTACAAAACCCCAAGGTTTTACATATTGCAACCCACGGATTCTTCCTAGAGGATAATGAATCCACCACTGAAGAATCAGAAGAAGATAAATACTCCCAAAACCCACTTTTAAAGTCAGGTTTAATTATGGCAGGGGCCAATACATTTATCGCCTCCGGAGTTAATGAATCCAGTAATCAAGATGGGATTTTAACTGCATACGAAGCCATGAACCTTAATTTGAATAATACTGAATTGGTAGTATTATCTGCATGTGAAACTGGGTTGGGAGATTTAAAAAACGGAGAGGGTGTTTACGGACTTAGAAGAGCTTTCCAAGTGGCAGGTGCAGAGGCCATCATCATGAGTTTATGGTCAGTTGATGATGAAGCTACTCAAGAATTAATGACTGCTTTCTATCAAAATTGGATTGGGGGCAAGGATAAATTAACCGCTTTTAATGAGGCTCAAAAAACCATTAAAGACAAATATGAATCACCTTTTTATTGGGGTGCTTTTGTAATGGTAGGTGAATAAGCATATTTATAAAATCATTTTTAAAAAAGGCTTCGGTATTGATCGAAGCCTTTTTAATTTTGTAACATGCCAAAACAGAAAAAGTGGATAATAGCAGCAGAACCCAACCAAGTTAAGGTTGATGACTTAAGCCAAGCCATTAACATCAATCCAATACTTTCTAAAATATTAGTCAATAGAGGCGTCACCAATTTTAATGAAGCAAAAACTTATTTCAGGCCTTCAATTGAGGACTGTCAGGATCCATTTCTGATGAAGGATATGACAATTGCAGTCGATAGACTAATAAAAGCAATTGACAATGATGAACCCATTTTGGTATATGGCGATTATGATGTTGATGGCTCAGCCTCTGTTGCCATGATGTACAGCTTCCTACAGAATTACTGTAAGCAACTTTACTATTACATTCCGGACAGGTATTTGGAAGGCTATGGAATTTCTAATAAAGGCATTGATTATGCAAAAGAAAAAAATTGCAGCCTTATTATTTCATTGGATTGCGGAATAAAAGCCATTGATAAAGTTGATTATGCCAACTCAAAAGATATTGATTTTATAATTTGTGATCATCACACCCCAGGCGAATCACTTCCTTCAGCAATTGCTGTATTGGATCCTAAAAGGACAGATTGCCAATATCCATATAAAGAATTATCGGGCTGTGGGGTTGGCTTTAAACTCATCCAAGCTTTTTGCATTCAAAAAGAAATACCTGAGCACCATGCTTTTGAATTGCTGGACTTGGTAGCTATAAGCATTGCTGCTGATATTGTGGAAGTAACTGGAGAAAATAGAATACTTGCATTTTATGGGCTTGAAAAAATAAATTTCAACCCACGTCCGGGAATCAAAGCATTAATTCAAGCTTCAGGGCTAAAAGATAAAATCACCATCTCCAATTTAGTCTTTCAACTTGGGCCAAGAATAAATGCTGCAGGAAGAATTGATCACGCGCATCTAGCGGTAAGATTGTTGACTGCCATTCATGAAGACGAAGCCTTAATCATAGCAGAAAATGTTTCCCATAAAAACACCACAAGGAAAGATTTTGACCAGAACATTACTAGTGAAGCCCTAAGTATAATTGAAGAAAACACTGAGCTTTTATCGGCAAAAAGCACTGTGCTTTTTAATAAAAACTGGCATAAAGGCGTAATCGGAATAGTGGCTTCAAGATGTATTGAGCATCATTACCGCCCAACTATCATCATGACTGAATCCAATGGAAAAGCAACAGGTTCCGCTCGATCTGTGGATGGTTTTGATCTCTATTCAGCTATTGAGTCATGTAAAGAACATTTAGAACAGTTTGGAGGGCATAAACATGCAGCAGGCTTAACATTACCAATAGATCAAATCCCTGATTTTTCAGCTGCTTTTGAACAAGTAGTTCAAAAAAGCATTACAGCAGAACAATTAATTCCAAAAATCCATATCGACAGCTACATCAAAATTGATCATATTACAGATAAATTTTATTCCATTTTGAGCCAAATGGATCCTTTCGGCCCCGGAAATATGCAACCGGTTTTTGCAGCAAAGGATCTAGTAGTATTGGGAGAACCCATGATCCTTAAAGAAAAACACCTGAAAATGACTGTAAAGGATAAAAATGGCCGGCATAAAATAAATGCTATTGGTTTTGGAATGGCGGAATATAAACCGCTTATTATGAATTCAAAATCATTTGAATTAGCGTTTACCATACAAGAAAATTATTTTAACGGAACAAAATCTTTGCAGCTTTATCTAAAAGATATCCGCATTGAGTAATTATTTTCGTTAATTTGCTGTTTAGGTATGTTTGTTGCTTTAAAGCTTCAAAACAAAAATATAAAAATGGAATTAAGAGCTGAAAATCTAGTTAAGACTTATTCAAAAAGAACAGTAGTAGACCATATTTCCGTAAATGTTGAGCAGGGAGAAATAGTAGGTTTATTAGGGCCAAATGGTGCCGGAAAAACTACTTCTTTTTATATGATTGTAGGACTAGTAAAGCCCAATGCTGGGGAAATATTTTTAGATGAGCAAAATATTACTGGATTGCCTATGTATAAAAGGGCAAAAAAGGGAGTAGGATATTTGGCTCAAGAAGCTTCAGTTTTCAGATCTTTAACGGTAGAAGAAAATCTTATGGCAGTATTGGAAATGAGAAAAATCAGCAATACAGCCAGAAAAGAAAAAATGGAAAGCTTGATAGAGGAATTTAGTCTGGGCCATGTCCGAAGAAACAAAGGCATGGTACTTTCCGGTGGAGAAAGAAGAAGGACAGAAATTGCCCGTGCCTTAGCTATGGATCCAGCTTTTATATTATTGGATGAACCTTTTGCAGGAGTTGACCCAATTGCCGTAGAAGAGATTCAAACCATAGTTGGGAGGTTAAAAGAAAAAAATATTGGCATTCTCATCACCGATCATAATGTAAACGAAACCTTATCCATTACTGATAGGGCTTATCTTATGTTTGAAGGAAAGCTTTTGAAGGCCGGAACTGCAGAAGAATTAGCAAATGACGAACAAGTACGTAGAGTATATTTAGGTAAGCATTTCGAATTAAAACGAAAACTATAAGCTATGGAATTCCTCCACTCTATAATGACTTGGGTAATGAAGAAAAGAATCCACGAGGTGGAGCTTTTCATGAAATACCCCAATGAAATGCAAAGTGAGGTACTTCAAAAACTGATTTATAGAGCTAGGAACACCAAATTCGGAAGGGAATATCAATTTCAAGACCTAAAAAATTTTAAGGATTACCAAGAAAGAGTCCCTTTACATACTTACGAAGAACTTTTCCCATATATAGACCAATTATTAAAAGGAGACCAAAATATACTGTGGCCTACCGAAATAAGGTGGTTTTCTAAATCTTCTGGAACTACCAACGATAGAAGTAAATTCATTCCAGTATCAGATGAAGCCTTGGAAGATTGCCATTTCAAAGGTGGCAAGGATTTATTATCCATTTATTTAAATAATAATCCTGAATCTAGATTATTCACTGGAAAAAACCTAAGCATAGGCGGAAGCCAGCAAGTCAATCAGTTTGACAACAATTCCAATTCCTTTTATGGAGATGTTTCCGCTGTCATTATGAAAAACCTGCCGTTTTGGGTACAAATCATCAGAACGCCTAGCTTGGAAATAGCCTTGATGGACGAATGGGAAGGGAAAATTGAAGCAATGGCAAAGGCGACCATGAAGGAGGACGTCACAAGCCTCACAGGCGTACCCACTTGGACTGTAGTTCTTTTACAGAGAATTCTGGAACTAAGCGGAAAAGGTGATATTTCAGAGGTTTGGCCAAATTTAGAATTATTTATTCATGGGGCAGTTTCATTTGTTCCCTATCAGCCTCTTTTCAAGGATTTAATTAAATCCCCAAGAATGAATTACTTGGAAACCTATAATGCCTCTGAAGGCTTCTTTGGGATTCAAGACAGAATGGATTCGGATGAAATGCTTTTAATGCTGGATTATGGAATCTTCTACGAGTTCATCCCCCTAGAAAATGTAGATGAAAAACAACCCAAAACCATTCGCTTGGATGATGTGGAGCTTAATAAGGTTTATGAAATAGTAATAAGTACCAATGCCGGATTGTGGAGATATAGAATCGGAGACACTATTCGTTTCACCTCATTAAACCCTTATAGAATTAAAATCAGTGGCAGGACTAAGCATTTCATCAATGCATTTGGTGAAGAGTTGATGATAGAAAATGCTGAAAAGGCAATTGCCACAGCTTGCAACAAAACCGGGGTAATCATTGATAATTTTACGGCTGCCCCAAAATATCTGGAACAGGGAAAAAGCGGTGCACATGAATGGGTAATTGAATTTTCAAAAGAGCCAGAAAATCTTGATGAGTTTGCTCATACTTTAGATGATGAGATAAGAAAAATAAATTCCGATTATGACGCCAAAAGACATAAAGACATTGCGCTGCACTGCCTAGTGATTCATAAAGTTCCTCAAGGCACATTTTATGAATGGATGAGGAAAAGAGGCAAATTGGGTGGTCAGAATAAAGTGCCGAGATTATCGAACAATAGAAAATATTTAGATGATTTGCTTGAAATGGTAGTGGAAAAATAAAAAGCACAGCTGCTATCCACAACTGTGCTTTATTATAATTCCCTATTAAGTTCCTAAAATTCGAAGCCCAAAAAGAATTGCAAGACTGAATTCTTCCCATTGTCAAGGCCATTTCCTTCAGGAGCAACATCAACTAATCCATAGTTATATCTGACACCTGCAGTTCCACCTGTGAAGTCAAAACCTACTCCGGCAGCAACACCATAGTCAAAAGTATTAAAATCATCTCTATCATATTCTTCAACACTGTTAATACTTCCATCTCCATCAACATCCTTTACTTTGGCTGCAATTAAGGTAGAAATGTAAGGACCTGCGCTAAAATATAAGCTCTCACCTACATGAATATTAGCTAAAACAGGAATTTCAATATAAGACAGGTTATATCTATACTTTCCGCTCCCTGTAAAAAAACCACCATCATAGTGGATTTGAGAACCTTTTAAGCTATAATTGATTTCAGGCTGTATACTTACTTGATCTGAAATACCTTTTCGAAAATAAACACCTACCGCAAAACCAGGTTTTGTATTTTCATCATTCACTTCCTCTACATATAAATTTGAGAGATTCAAAGAAGCCCTAATCCCACTTTGATCAGATTGAGCCTTAACTAAGATTGAACTTAAAATTAAAAACGGCAACACAAAAATTATCTTATTCATACTTAAAATTGTTTAGTTATGCTTCCGTTAAGCGTAATTCATCGAAATTTGTTACAAATGAATTAAATATTAAGTCCATATAAAAACTAGAACAAACTGAGTATCAAACAATAAAAGCTAACGGTTATGTTAGCTTTTACAGATTAGATTTCTAATTGATAAATTATGATGCCCACTTAATGGTACATCCTATTGCTTTGGTTTTCTTTTCAGGAACTTCGCTTCCGGATAAAATTGCATCTACTGCATCTTCAACATATTTTTTATCTGCCTTTTCAGCTGATTTTGTGTTATTGTCAATAGCTCCAATGTATTTCACACTCTTATCTGCATCTAAAACATAAACGTGAGGAGTGTTAGTGGCTCCGTAAGCTTTAGTGATTTCCTGTGTTTCATCATAAACATACGGAAATGGAAATCCTTTTTCCTTAGCCCTTTCGATCATTTTATCAAAAGAATCTTTAGGAGATTTTTCGTCATCATTAGGATTGATGGCAATAACGGGCACACCTTTGTCTGCATATTTTTCATGTAAGGCAATAATCCTATCTTCATAAGCGACCGAATACGGGCATGTATTACAGGTGAAAATGATCATATAGCCTTTAGCGTCTTCATAAGAATCCATGGAAACCATTTTTCCATCCACATTTTTAAGGGAGAAATCCCTGGCTTTATCCCCAACTTCGTAGCCACCTTTCTTGAAACTAAAAGCCATTAAGGCCATTAGTATCAACGATAATGAAATAAACTTTTTCATATTAATTTAGTTTTTGTTTTATTAATTCTTCCAATTCACCTTCATGAAATTCCTTTTCATAAAAATATTTTTTTCCGCCTTTGATTATTAAAGTAGCCGGTATGGCTCCTGACCATTCTGGCGATACCTTATCAATCCAAGAATTATAATCTACATCATCTATTAAATAAAGTCCTGAAGGATTGAGCTTTTTCTTTTGCGCAAATTTTTCTGCTTTGTCAGCATTTTCTGAAAAATCAATGCTCATATAAATAAATTCTACATCCGGAAATTGACTTTGGGCATTCACAAAATAAGGAAGTTCTTTAATGCAAGGCTTACACCATGTAGCCCAGAAATTTATAACCTTAAGTTCATCTGGTTCAGATTCAGCCATTATTTTTTCTAATTCAGGCACTTCAATAATCTTCAAATTAGAATCTTGAGCCACTAAACTCTCGGTACATACCAATAAAAAAATGCTAAGTAATATGCCTTTAAATGATTTCATAACGGTCAATAAACGAATGACAGTGCTTTTTTGTTAAGAATTTAACAATATATCTTCCAATTCCGATTTTGGTATTTTCACCACATTTATTCTCTGCTTAGCTCCGGCTATGGTAATCCGGGAAAGAATTGCAATACCTTCATCCTCTGTAGGGATAATCTTAACTATCTGTAAAGGATCTACTCCACCCAAATATTTAATGGCCACCTGACTTCCTGTACCTGTTTCATAAAAATTAAGTTTTATCCTTCCATCAAGAGTGGTATATCCATTTACGACATATTCAACTCCACCTATATTTATAATGCCAGAAGTAGCTTTTCTGATACTTAAACGATCTTGCATCAATTCTCCATCTATTACCTGTAAATTAGTGGAATCATTGATTCTAGTTGTATAAGATGGGATAAAAAAGGTTTCACCATTGAAAATATAATTCACTGCTGCTGAACCATCCCCATAAGGAACAAAGGAATTGATAAAATTTCTTTGGTTACTTTTGATTTTACCGCTCTCAATCCCTTCACTATCAGTATAAGTAAGCGTCACCCCTTCTCTTCTCAATGAATTAAAATAAATCAAAGAGCCAGCGTTATGGGCTCCTACAAAAAAATCATTTCTATTATTGGCTTCAAATGATTCGAGGTTTTGATGTGCATTTTGAATGTCATCATATCTTCTAGCCCATTCCATAGCAAATCCATCTTGTAATTTGCTTAAAACCGAACCTGTGGTATCATTATAGGTTAACATCAAGAAAGATTCATTGGTTAAATAGTTAAAAGCCAAAGGTTTCCTATATCCTGTATAAGTTCTTAAAGCTTCTATATTTTGATCTAAATCATCAATTTGAAATAATGTCGCTGTAAAGTCAGGAACAGTAGATGCTACAAAGTAATAATTTCCGTCCTGTTCCACCAAGTTTGGTACTGGATCGTTAAACTGAGGAAGCAGCTGATCACTCCAAAGGAATTCTCCCCTATTACTCACTCTTAAAATAAAAATGTTTTGATTGGCCAACTCAGACAAAACTATAAAGCCACCATCCTCTGTTTCTATAATATCCAAAGGTTTAAAATTTAAGCCCTCAGATGGATTATCGAATATACTATTGAATTTTTCAGTAGGATTGAAATCTATTGAGTCATCCTGACAGGAAAACAATATAAATACCGATATTATTAAAAATAAATGCCTCATATCTCTACCGGTAAAAATTCTTTTTTACTTAAATATTTTAAAGGAAAAATTATCCCTATCAATCCTTCAACTGATTGAAAATTAAAATCATCCATAATATCATACGCCTCGTTTTGTAAATTATTATTGGAATAGCGTCCTGACTCATTACTCACATTATTAAACCCATGCCTGTAATTGGCTTCTAAAGTTAGGTAAAAAGTACCTAATCTAAACCTTGCCCCGGCTCCCGCAAATGCACCAAAAGTAAAAGGATTCATTATGGAAGCAATATCCTCATTTTTCTCAAATTCCTGGCTTTCTATACCATTTTGAGTGGTGTATTTTGTATATTCTTTATCAGCATTTAACAAAACAGAGAAATTGACCCCAACTTGGACAAAAGGAATAATAGGCGGAACGGTGGGCTTTCGGTGACTCTTATCCCAAAATTTATTATTTACTTCTCGGAACATAAACCGGAAAAACACGGGTAAATCTAGATAATTGAGATTGTGATTATGAATAAAATTTACGCTTCTTGTAGAACTAGGCTGCTCTTGTTCATATTGAAACCGAATTTGATTTACAGATGCATTTGCACCTATAACCAAACGCTGTTCAAATTGATACATAAAAGTGATTCCGTAAATTAAACCGATATTTTCAACATCTTGGTATTTCTTATCATATAGGCCATCATCCAAGTCATTAGTAGGTTTAACTAATGAATAACGGTTTATGATATTTACATTATTATAATTAGCACCAGCCCTAATCCCTACATATACCTGAGAGGTTTTAAAGGGATCCTTATTTAATTTATCCCAAACGGATTGTGCCTGGCAAAATACCGTTGAAAGCAATAATAGTATACTGCAAAAATATCTTAACATCGTTTTATATTCATACACCGCATTAAATATCTCACTTTTTATACTTCCATCAAAATAAATGAAGTGTTCGTTCACACTATCTTTTTACTAACTTTGCAATCAGACAGAAAATATGCAAGAAGATATATCAAAAATAGAGCAGGAAGATGATGGCTTATTTGAACACCATCAAATAAAAGTGGATCCTAAACAAGATTTATTGAGAATTGATAAATTTTTAATGGACAGGCTTCCGAATGTAACTCGAAACAAGGTTCAGAAAGCAATAAAAGATGGTTTTGTGCAGGTAAATGAGGAAACTATTAAGCCCAACTATAAGGTTCACCCAAATGACAACATCCGAATTGCACTGCCCGAGCCTCCACGAGATACGGAAGTAAAAGCTGAAAACATACCTTTAGATATTGTATATGAAGATTCCGATCTATTAATTGTAAATAAAGAAGCCGGAATGGTAGTGCATCCTGCTCATCAAAATTGGGAAGGAACCTTGGTGAATGCATTGGCATATCATTTTCAGCAATTGCCCGAAATGGAAGGCAATGAAGGCAGACCTGGTCTGGTACACCGGATTGATAAAGATACATCAGGACTTTTGGTGATAGCCAAAACCGAAAAATCCATGACACATCTGGCTAAACAATTTTTCGATCACAGCATTGAAAGAACTTATTACGCCTTGGTTTGGGGTGATTTGGAGCAGGATGAAGGCACTATTGATGTAAATCTGGGCAGAAGCTTTAAAGATAGAAGGATTACGGATGCATTTCCTGAAGGGGATTTTGGCAGAACTGCCATCACCCATTACAAAGTGTTGGAAAGATTAAGATATGTAACCTTAATTCAATGTAATTTGGAAACCGGACGCACCCATCAAATTAGGGCGCACATGAAATATATTGGACATCCTTTATTTAATGATGCCACTTATGGCGGAGATAGAATTTTAAAGGGAACTCAATTTTCAAAGTATAAATCTTTTGTGGACAATTGTTTTAAAATAATTCCTAGGCAGGCTTTACATGCCAAATCACTAGGATTTATCCATCCATCTCAAAATAAAGAGGTTTATTTCGATTCAGAATTGCCAAGTGATTTGGAGGAAGTATTGGAAAAATGGAGGCATTACATCCAATACCACTAAACATCCGTACATAATAACAAACCAAAAAATATATTAATTTATGAAGACTACATTTTTTTTATTCATTGCTGGATTACTGATTTTTAGTTCATGCAATCTTCAAGAAAAAATTGATGAGATGACTACCTTTGATATTAATAACTCTGCGGAATTTACCGTTCCTTCTTCATCAGGGGTAAATCTACCACTTGATTTTGCTACTCCTGATGTTAATTCCTCTTCGCAGCAAAGCTTTGAAAATAATAATACGAGGGCAGATTTGGTGGAAAATGTGAATTTAAAGGAACTTACACTTACAATCACCAATCCAAACGATAGAACATTCAGTTTTATAAAAAGTCTTGAGATTTATATCTCTAATGATACTGAAGGCTCAACTTTGATAGCTGAAGTTCAAGAAGTACCTGAAACCATTGGAAGTGAATTAGAAATGGAAACTACCGGAGCCAATTTGGATGAATACATTAAAGAGGATACTTACGACCTTGAATATAAAGTGGTTACCAGAGAATCAGTAAATTCTGACACAGACATTAGATCTGAAATGGTATTTGAAGTAAAAGCAAAAACTTTATAATTCACTCTCAGCTGATACCATGGTCGGTGGCACACCGACCATCTCTACTAGCTATTTTTTCTGCTTCCGTTTGGTGCGCCACCAACCGGGGCTAGCAATGTAGAGGAATTGAGAAGGATTTTATAATTCACTCTCTGCCAGTCCTTCTACCTTCAATTTATTTTTAATGGGATTGGCATACATGGCCAAAAGTGGATCTTTTAACTCATTGAAATTAGCAGAGAAATTTTGTGCTTGCTTGTGAAGGTAGGCCTCAAATTTTTCTGCTTCTTCTTTTGTATAATGATCTGAAAACCTTTCTTCATACAACCAATCGTAAGCAATAAAATTATTTGGCCAAAGTTTGTAGCTTTTATGCACTCGCTCATCAATCAAATCGGCTAAAGCCTGCATTTGATCATTCTTGTTTTTGATTTCGCATATTTCCTGCAATTTTTCATCTACAATTTTTCCAATAGAGATGTGAACCCTGCCCTTCACTCCTGTTATGCCTGCAATCATACTTTGCAAATCATCGTCAGGCGTTTTTTCAATGGGTTTACCTGCCATTTTTGAAGCTACTTCACGTGCTTTTAAAACATCACATGGATCATATTCATAGGAAATGGCCATTGGGGCAATTCTTAATGGAGCGTAATTTTCATAAAAGTCTTTACCCCCGCTTAAACCTATCATTTTTAACAACCCTTGTTGCGTTTGATCATCCCCATCTTTGGTTCTGCCCTCACGCTGTGCAATCCAAATGGAAGTTTTCCTCTCTAATATTGTGTGTCTAATATAGGAAGAAAGGGTCTGGGAATAAGAATACATCTCCCTTGGGGGGATATTTCGGTTGACAATAAAATTCTTATTAAGTTTTGCCAAATCTGTTACCCACTGATTCACCAGCAAATTATTTCCTATAGCCACTTCTGTAGTGTCTATCCCCAATTCAAATAACAAGACATTTAGAATGGTGGAATCCAGCACTATATCCCGGTGATTGGAAATAAAGAGATAAGATTTATCAGGATTGATTTTATCAAAACCGTCATGAGAAATTCCGTCCGAACTATTATCAAGCACCCTGCGCGCAGTGGGATACATCATTACCTTTTGGAAATCTTTCACGGTTTTCACCTCAGCCAAGGCTTCCTTCAGCTGATCCATAGATTTCTCAGGAAAAACTCTTTTAGTAACTTGATCAAAAAATGGATGCTGAATCAAGCGCTGAACGGCTTCATTCACTTCTGAATCTTTATAAGGTCTAATCGAATCAAATGCTTCCAAATACTCCATACTTAAAAAATAGAAACACGAAATAAGCGAAATTTATGATAAAAACCGTGAAATACCTTAAAAATTGACTGTTTGAACATTATTAAATTAATCTACAAAACTTCACAAACTATTAACAAATACTTAATAATAAGTCTTTTATAAATTATTACATTTGTAAAAATAGAAAATCCAGAGCAATGCTAAAAGCAAGTCCTAATTTCCACCAAGGCATTAATTTTATTCAAATTTCCAGCTTACCTTATGAGCAACAAGAGCTTTTTGCATCATGGGTTCCCCAATCGGCTAAAATGAAAATGGAAATCAACAACATTACTCTTCCGGATTGCGTGGAGTATCAAGATTATGCCTATTGGTTCGATTTTCAATATCAAAACCAAAATTCCTTATTGGAATCTAGTCTTTAATCATCCCAAATATCTTTAGGCAACAATACCGATAGATTTCGGATAATTTTATTTAAAAAAAATTAATCCCGATCAATCAGAACCAAAATGACTTTCTAATGCTGGTTACTATAATTTTAAAATCAACCTTACTTTTAATAGCTTTGTGGTAAATGCCAATCAATGGATTACCAAAAAGAACTGATTACCGTTTCCCAGAAATTAATCCCTGATTTTGAAATCAGTCCGGAAGAATCCTTCCACAAACAAAGCTTTATTGATAAGCTCAGCCCCTATATTTCCCACTTATTAGATACTGACTTTCAAAAACTGGTGCAGATAATGTACCGCATTGATGTGTCGGAAAAAGAATTTGCCTTAACTTTGCAGCCTGGAAATGAAAAAATCCCGGAAAAGCTGGCGGAAATGATATATGACCGCCTTTGTTTGAAGGCAAAAATAAGAGCAGAATACAAAGCAAAATAAAACGGTCTGCGACCGGCTTATTGCTTGTGGACGCACAGCCCCCTTTTTCACCCAGAGGCTGACCAGCCTTTGGCTGGAATTTCCCCAAAAGGGGAAAAATAAAGGAAGGTTCGAACTAAAATGGTAAAAATGTTGAAGATTGCAGTAGATTTTGATGGCACCATAGTAGAAGACCGATACCCTGGCATCGGTAAGCCTCAATTATTTGCTTTTGAAACTTTAAAAGCCTTGCAACAACAGCAACACCAACTAATTTTGTGGACGGTGCGTGAAGGCAAGGCTTTACAGGAAGCGGTTGATTTTTGCAAAAAGCATGGGGTTGAGTTTTATGCTGTCAATAAAAACTTTCCAGAAGAGGAACTAGAACCTGGGCAAAGCCGAAAACTGAATGTTGACTTTTTTATTGACGATAGAAACATTGGAGGTTTTTTAGGTTGGAGTAAAGTTTGGGAACTATTGGGCAATAATCCAGTTGAATACACACTTCCGAAAAAGAGCTTTTGGGAAAAATTAAAAGATTTGATGAGATGATTCATATTAAAACGAAAGAAGAAATTGAAATAATGCGTGAAAGCGCATTGCTGGTATCCAAAACCTTAGGGCTAATGGCTGAAATGCTTGAACCCGGCATTTCTACTTTGGAATTGGATAAAAAAGCGGAAGAATTCATAAGAGACCACGGTGGCGAGCCTGGCTTTTTAGGCTTATATGATTTCCCAAACACGCTTTGCATGAGCCCTAATGAACAGGTAGTTCATGGTTTCCCTAATAACGATCCTTTAAAAGAAGGTGATATCATTTCTATTGATTGCGGTGTGAAAATGAATGGTTTTTATGGAGATCATGCCTACACATTTGCTGTGGGAGAAGTAAAGCCGGAAATAGAGCAATTATTGAAAGTCACTAAAGAATCCTTGTATTTAGGCATAGAAGAATGTAAAGCGGGTAACAGAATTGGAGATATTGGTTTTGCCATTCAACAACATGCCGAAAAACATGGATATGGAGTGGTAAGAGAATTAGTGGGGCACGGTTTAGGTAAAACAATGCACGAATCTCCTGAAGTGCCCAATTATGGTAAAAGAGGTAGAGGAGCTAAATTGAAAGAAGGAATGGTATTGGCCATTGAGCCTATGATTAACCTAGGCGGCAGAAGTATCAAACAATTAGCCGATGGATGGTCCATCGTAACGGCTGATGGAAGATATTCAGCACATTTCGAACATGATGTAGCTATAGTGGATGGAAAACCAGATATTCTGTCAACTTTTGATTATGTGGAAGAGGCTTTGAAGAAAAAAGGAGCACTATTGGTTTAATTAGGAATGGCATTCTAGAAATGTCTGACTTTTATCTACCTAGCTTAACACCATAAACCTGTCAGGTTTCTATTGAATCTATGCTTTATAGATTGCTATTAGTTGCAATATTGATAACTAAAACCTGACAGGTTTAATTGCATTTGGAATAAATCAATCCTTTTCCCAAAGCCCAGTAGGGACAATCTCCAATACATGCCCTTCGGGGTCTTCAAAATAAGCCGATAGCTTACCGTTTGGCCATTCATGCTCATAGGTAATTGTAATTCCTTTTTCTTCCAGCTCTTCTTTTGCTGATTCATAATCATTAGCTGGCACTTCAAAAGCAATATGCTGTTTTCCCCTAGCAAAATGCGGTGGTGGCACCTCTTGCCCTTCACTAAAATCCGGATTAAAGCAAAGCAATACCGAACTTCCTGAACGAAAGAAAATCAATTTTTCAGGGGCATGGGTGATTATAGGTAAACCCAATTTTCCGTGATAAAAATCTTTAGCTTTATCTAAATTCTTGATGTAAAGACAAGTCTCTTTTATTTGATTGATTTGCATGAAATCAAGTTATGGAAATTAAATAAAAATTACGAATGACATTTCATAAATGTCGGACATTTGTATTTCTAGCCTGATAAGTCAATCTGTATGGTTCTTTTTGCAAATATTAAGGCTGATAGCTACTATTGAATGTCAGACATTGGGTTTTTCAAGATGATTAATGTCCGACTTTTTCAAAGTCTGACATAAGCACGGAAGCCCTAACTGTATGACGGTTAACCCATCTTATAAATTTTTCAATCCAATAGCTTTGAGGAAGTTCCAAAGGAACGACCATATGGTAATTTAAAAGCAATATAATAACCAAAAGTTTCGTAGGAACGGCCTTATGTTAAAATGCCTTTTCGTACTCAAAAGGTTAAATACAGTTAATAAAGAATCTAGAAGATCTCATGAGAGCAATGAGTTTCAAAGAAAAACTTATATTGAGTTATATTAAGAGTATGTAAATGATAAGGTCGCTCCTACGGAGCTTAGGATTGTCTAAAAGTCATTTAGTTACCATAAGTAGGCTCCTACGGAGCCATAGAATATCATCTATCTACCTAAAAAGCCTATTCGTGTTGCCTGTGCCAATAGTACCAACACACCTACCAAAATCTAAATCCTCCAAAGTTAGCGCACGCGTTTCCGTAGTTGGCGCACGCGTGTCGCGTGTGCCTGAGGGTATCCCGATACCTACCAAAACCTAAATTATTTCTTCTTCTTAAAAACCCTAGCAATCCATCTTGGCAACACAATCGCACCTAAAAACAGATACGGATAATAAGTCATCAAACGCCAGAATATATTGGTAATGAAAGTAACCGAACCTAAATCCTCTTTAAAAAACTGGGTGAAAATAAATTCAGCAGTTCCGCTGCTGCCAGGCGTTGGAGAAACCAACATGGTAATCCAAATCACTACATGGCGGGCAAAAATCACGATATGATCAAAGAATGATTGATTGGAAAATGCTTCTATCACACAATTCAACATGGCATAACGAGCAGTCCATATAAAAATAGTGGAAAGTGATATTTTTAACCAATAAGTAAAATTCCTTCCCCTTAATTCTTTTGAAGCCATCATGATTTCAGAGCCTTGCTCATAAGCACCCTGTCGCCATCTTCTTAAGAATTTTATAGAAGTAATTTTTAATAATATCCACCTGAACCATCTTGGGTTGACCAAAACCGCAAATGCCATTACAAAGGTGTAAACAGCAATAAGAGAATAACTTATAATGAACAATGTAGGCAAGCTTCTGCCCAATTGCGTTTCTATCATTGAATTTTGTGGGAATATATGACCTGAGGCTATCAAATAAACAATTGGGGCCATCACCACAAAATAAAGATTATCGAAAATGGCGGTAATCATAGTATAAGCCAAGGCTTTCCCAAGTTTCAAGCCTTCTTTCATTAATATGAAGACTGCTACGGCAGTACCTCCAACAACTGAAGGCGTCACAGCAGAAGCAAATTCCCAAAGGATGATAACATAAATACTGCTTTTCCAAGTAAGCCTTTTGCCTGTTATCATCCGAATACGGTATACATAACCTACATCACGGGCAAACAAAACAAAAAAGGCCAATGCTACCGGTAAAATTTCAGCCTCAAAAATTAATGAGAGATTTTCTACCGTTACGCTATCATCTTGATAAAATAAAAAAGCTACAATGGATACACCTAGTAATACAGGAATCCATACCTTATTGGGATTAAGGGTTTTGAAAATTTTCTCCTTCTCTAATTTCATTCAGCAACTGTTTCAATTTTTTCAAGCCAGAAATTATTAAATCCCTCTCCTACCGTAATAGTAATCAATGAACTTTGCAATAACTCCAATATGGCCAGAAAATTAAAAATCACCGCTATCTTCTCCGGTTTCTCTTCAATAAATTTAGTAAAAGCTAACTTACCATCTCGCTCCAGTTTTCCGATGATATGGTCTTTTTGACCTTCGATGGTATAGGGATATTGAACCACCTTATGGGAAGGTTTGTTTTTCTCGAGTTCATAGCGTGCCATCACATCCCTAAAAACCCTCAAAAGTTTATATAAATCAACATTTTGCAGTTCTGCTTCCACATTAATGGTTTCAGAAAGTGATCTTACCTCTCTTTTAACATTTCCCCGCTTTTCCTTCTCTTGCATTTTGCCTTCCATATCTGAAAGCTCCTGCAAAACAGATTTGTATTTTTTGTATTCTAATAGATGGCGAACCAATTCCTCCCTAGGATCAATTTCATTGCCTTCTTCATCGATCTGCGGGCGGGGCAATAACATTTTTGCTTTTATGCGCATCAGTGTAGAAGCCACCAAAATAAATTCACTAGCCACTTCAATATTCATTTGCTCCAAATGCTTTAAATAATCCAGAAAATCATTGGTGATTTTGGATATGGGAATATCATAAATATCCAATTCATCCCTTTCAATGAAGAAAAGGAGTAAATCAAAAGGGCCTTCAAAAAGTGGAAGTTTTATTTCAAAACTCAATTGCGATGGTCATTTAAGCGTTCAACAATTTCAAAGATAATCGAATTTGAAAAGATTACAGGTGATTGGCAGGATTTTATTGTAAATTTGCCTTTAATAAAACAAAAATTTCGGTAATTTGTGGATTCAAAACGGCTCGTGACCTACTTATTAATGAGGACACTAGCCCCATTAGTCCCCCGAGTGGGGAATATTGGTACAAAAACATAATAAGATGAAACATTTACTAAAAGTATTTGTTTTCTGCTTTAAACATTTTAAGACATTATGCTTATTCAACCCGGAGAACTTTTATCAAAGATTGACAGCCCTGCTGATCTCAGGAACCTCAATCAATCTCAATTAGTCCAATTAAGCCAAGAATTAAGACAATTTATAATTGATAATGTGTCGATTTATGGTGGTCATTTTGGTGCAAGTTTGGGTGTTGTAGAGCTCACTACAGCTTTACATTATGTGTTCAACACTCCTGAAGATCAAGTAGTTTGGGATGTGGGGCATCAGGCTTACGGACATAAAATTTTAACGGGAAGAAAAGAAAAATTCCATACTAACCGGGTGTATGGAGGAATGTCTGGTTTCCCCAAAAGAAAAGAAAGTGAGTATGATACATTTGGTGTAGGTCACTCTTCCACCTCAATTTCAGCTGCTTTGGGTATGGCATTGGCTTCTAATCTTAAAGGAGAGTTTGACAAACAACACATTGCCGTAATCGGTGATGGCGCCATGACGGGCGGTATGGCTTTTGAAGGCATGAACCACGCGGGTGCTTCTGATGCCAATATGATCATCATATTGAATGATAATTGTATGTCAATTGACCCAAATGTTGGGGCATTGAAAGAATATTTAACAGATATCACCACCTCGCATACTTACAACAAAATGCGTGATGATGTCTGGAAATTATTGGGCAAAGTAAGCGGGTTTGGAAAAAGTGCTCAAGAGGTTGTAGGCAAATTAGAGAATAGCATAAAATCTTTCCTATTAAAGCAAAGTAACTTATTTGAATCCCTTAATTTAAGATATTTCGGACCTGTTGATGGTCATGATGTAAACCATTTAGTTCATGTTTTAAGGGATTTAAAAGATATCCCTGGGCCTAAAGTATTGCATTGTGTCACAACTAAAGGAAAAGGCTTTGGCCCTGCTGAAAAAGACCAAACAAAGTGGCATGCTCCGGGGAAATTCGATAAGATAACGGGGGAAATCCAAAAAAAGCCAGTAGAAAAACCATCTGCTCCAAAATATCAGGAAGTATTTGGCCATACTATTGTGGAATTAGCCGAGCAAAATGATAAAATCGTAGGGGTTACACCTGCAATGCCATCGGGTTCTTCATTAAATATCATGATGAAAGCCATGCCAGAAAGAGCTTTTGATGTGGGAATTGCAGAGCAACATGCCGTAACTTTTTCAGCTGGATTGGCTACACAAGGTTTAATTCCATTTTGCAATATCTACAGTACATTCATGCAAAGAGGCTATGATCAGGTAATCCATGATGTTTGTATTCAAGACTTACCGGTTAATTTCTTCTTGGACAGAGCGGGTTTTGCAGGAGCTGACGGCCCAACTCACCATGGTAATTACGACATAGCTTATATGCGATGCATACCAAACATGATAGTGGCTGCACCGATGAATGAGTCAGAGCTCAGGAATATGATGTTCACTTCTCAGCTACCAAGAGAGGGAAAAGCTTTTACCATCCGTTATCCAAGAGGAAAAGGTGTAATGCCAGAATGGAGAACACCAATGGAAGCTATGGAGATAGGAAGTGGTCGACAAATAAAAGAAGGTAAAGATATAGCAATATTAAGCATAGGTCATATTGGGAATTACGCAATGGAAGCAGCTGAAAAACTTTCAGAAGAAGATATAGAGGCTGGTGTTTTTGATATGCGATTTGTAAAACCATTGGACGAAAAATTATTGCATGAGGTATTTTCCCAATATAAAAAGGTAATAACCATAGAAGATGGATGCCTAATGGGAGGATTTGGTAGTGCAATACTTGAATTTATGGCAGAAAATGATTATTCTTCACAAGTGAAACGCTTAGGTATACCTGACAGGGTTGTAGAGCATGGTGAACAACATGAACTACATGCAGAATGTAACTTCGATCCTAAAGGTATTTTTACTACTGCGCTTCAGATGGTTGAACAATCATTACATGCTAAACTATGACCATTCACTATGAAGTTTCCGGAAAAGGTTATCCGGTAGTTTTTTTGCACGGCTATGGGGAAACCCATAAAATATGGAATCACTATAGGGAAAAATTATCTGAAAAATATAAGGTAATCACCCCTGATTTGCCAGGTTTCGGGAAAAGTGACAGCTTGCCTTATGAGCTGAGCCTTGACATGGTAGCAAATTCCATATATGATTGCTTAAAAAGGCTGAATGTCTCTGAATGCATAATCATGGGGCATTCATTAGGAGGCTATGTTACACTTGAAATAGCTAAAAGATTCCCCAATATAGTTTCTCATATAGGCCTTATTCATTCCACTGCCTTGGCCGATACAGAAGAAAAAAAGGAAGGCAGGGAAAAATCAATTGAGTTTATTCAAAAGCATGGAGTAGCAAAATTCATTGAAAGCTTTATCCCAATGCTTTTTGATGATAAACACAAAGACAGATTAAAAGACACCATCCAATCCATAGTGGATGAAGGAAGCAAAATTCCAGAAAAAACACTTACCGATTATATGCTGGCAATGAGAGACCGCAGTGATAGTTTGGATTTCATTAAGGAATTTGAGGGCTCTATCTTATTTGTTTATGGAGAAAAAGATAGTAGCATTCCTGTTGCCTCAAGTAAATCCCAAATTAAATACATGAAGCATCCGTATTTAAAAAATTTACCAGATACTGGTCACATGGGAATGTTTGAAGAGGAAGAAGAGGTTTATCAGGCTATTTCTAAATTTATTGAAGTTACTCATAAGTGAGACAGTAGACAGTAGACAGTAGACAGTAATTTAACAGGGGTTAAATTATTTGACAAATATTTAGTCCTGTTCTATAAGTTTTGTTTTGTAGAACACAGCATGATCATCTTCAACACCTAAGGCTTCATAGTTTTTCTTAAACCATACGAAGTCCCCATCCACGTATAATAGTGTTGAAAGTGCATTGGGTAATTTAAAAGGACGACCATATTTTTTACCTTCTCTATATACTTGAAATTCGTCTTCGGGAATATTGTCTGGTGTCACTAACTTCATACTATTTTCCCCAACTTTTTCCATTTTTGGCTCTTTCCTTTCAGGTTCTTTAATCCCTTTATTATAAAACACCAGCACTTGATCTTCAGATAATAGCCATGTTCCTCTTACCTCTGCTTCACCCATTTTACCTCCCATAGAAAATCCAATTTGCCCTTCAAGCGATTCCCTATCTTTTCCTTCATCCAGATAAAAGGGATTTATGTTGAGAGAAAATGTATCTGCCAATTGAAAAGATTTATTTTTCCACTCATATATGTAAATCAAATCTTCTTTCTGATAGCTTATTACCATTTGATTACCCCTGAAATGATTGGAAGGGAGCATGCTAGAAGATTGGTAACCCTTACCATCTAAATATCGACTAAATGATTCTAAAGGAATTGCAGCTTTAGTGGATTCACTATTTTTATTTACAATTTTTAAAGCATGCTGATTTTCATAAAGACTGTCTTTTGAAGCATCTATAGCCAATTGATCGTAATTAATTACGGTGAAATAATGCTCAGGCTCCAACAAATACATGCTTCTTCCATAACTTTTACTGAACCAATAGCTCAGGGGCTGCTCTCTTTCAATTTTCCAAACATTTTCCCCCTCAAAATCATAAGCCCATATTCCTTTTTGACCATGGGCTATGACCGTATGATTATCATAAAAAATAGGTCTATCCGATAGTGTTCCTGGATTATCCGGTATATCTCCTTCTTTGGTAAACTGGCTGATTATCTCACCTTTAACATCTGTGATAATAAATTCTGTATTTCTTTTATTAAAGAATAAAACATGCTCCTGACTAGGTGAAAAATCACATAGTAATGGAACTCCTAAATAATCAACAAGCAAAGAGTCTACTATTTCAAATTGAAATTCTATATCTGAATCACTAATATTTTCCTTAGCCTTTTCAGATGAGCATGAAGAAAAAATAATAGCAAGCGTTATACAAGTTATAAATAGAAAGTTTCGCATGATAGTTTTTTACGGAAAACTAATAAGGAATTAGTTAAAAATCAATAAAAAACATTACTATTAGCAACTATCTGATTCAAATAACAAATTCGTAATTACCCAATTCGTAATTCGTAATTATTCTTTAGCTAAAGCTTGCTCCCAATCCCATGCTGATTTTAGCATTTCGTCCAAGCCTCTTTTAGTTTTGAAATTTAATTCTTTTGCAGCTTTTGTGGTATCGGCATAAACAGCTTCTACATCTCCTGGTCGTCTGTCCACAATTTCATAAGGGACTTTCATGCCGGTAGTTTTCTCAAAGCTTTTCACCATTTCCAAAACAGAGTAACCGTCACCTGAGCCAATATTAAATACATTAAATGAATTATCGGATTGCTTCATGGCATATTCCATGGCATTAATATGGGCTTCCGCAACATCTGAAACATGAATATAATCACGAATACAAGTGCCATCATGAGTATTCCAATCACCTCCGAAAATATTTAACTTCTCTCTTTTTCCAGTAGCGGTTTCAGTTATAAATGGCACTAAATGATGTGGTGGACCTGACTGAAACTCCCCAATTATGGAAGATTTATGGGCTCCAATCGGATTAAAATATCTTAAGGACACGACTTTTATTGGATGTGCAATACTTGCATCCTTTAAAATGTCTTCACAGACTTTCTTTGTATTTCCATAAGGTGAAATAGCAGGTTTTATTGGAGCTTTTTCACCAACTGGTAATTGATCTGGGTTGCCGTAAACTGTACATGAAGATGAAAACACTATAGGTTTTACATCAAATTCATTCATGCACTCAAGCAAATTTATTGTTGAAGTAAGGTTATTATAATAATAATGTAATGGCTGTTCAACCGACTCTCCTACAAGCAAAGCAGCAGCAAAATGAATTACTCCTACTATTTGATTATTGTTACTCCAGAAAACTTCCTGCAATTGCTCCTTATCCCGCATTTCAACTTGCTGGAATTCAGGGCGCTTACCCGTGATTTTTTCCAGCCTATCTAAAACAGAAATATCGCTATTCGAAAGATTATCAATAATCAAAGGTTCATAACCCTGATTGATTAGCTCAACCACAGTATGAGAACCTATATATCCTAAACCGCCCGTAACCAGTACTTTATTTGCCATCACTTCACTATATATTTCTCAAAATCTTTATGCTCTTTTTGAAAAAGCTTCTCTTTGTCTAAGGATTTAAAGTAATCATAAGTAATCTTCAAGCCTTCCTGTCTGTTGACCTTTGGCTCCCAACCTAACAATTCCTTTGCTTTGGTAATGTCCGGTTGCCTTTTCTTTGGATCGTCCTTAGGCAAATCTTCATAAACCACTTTTTGCTTGGTACCCGTCAATTTAATAATTTCTTCAGCAAATTCCGAAATTGTGATTTCATCAGGGTTTCCCACATTTACTGGATGTGTGTGATCACTCAACAATAATCTATAAATACCTTCTACCAAATCATCTACATAGCAAAACGAACGCGTTTGAGAACCATCTCCAAAAATAGTTAAATCTTCTCCCCTTAAAGCTTGCCCAATAAAAGCAGGCAACACCCTACCGTCATTCAGCCTCATTCTAGGACCATAAGTATTGAAAATCCTTACTATGCGGGTTTCTAATTGATGATAAGTGTGATATGCCATCGTAATGGATTCCATAAAGCGTTTGGCTTCATCATAAACTCCCCGAGGCCCTATCGGATTTACATTTCCGTAATAATCTTCTGTTTGTGGGTGAACCAATGGATCGCCATAAACTTCAGAGGTTGAAGCCACTAAAATCCTTGCTTTTTTATCCTTGGCAAGGCCCAATAAATTATGCGTTCCATGAGCCCCTACCTTCAAAGTTTGAATAGGGATCTTTAAATAATCTATTGGGCTTGCAGGAGAGGCAAAATGTAGAATGTATTTCAAATCGCCCGGAACATGCACGTATTTGGAAACATCATGATGATAGAATTCGAAATTCTCCTTTCCCATCAAATGGGCTATATTGTCCATAGACCCTGTAATCAGGTTATCCATGCCGATTACATCATAGCCTTCTTTGATGAACCTATCACACAAATGAGACCCAAGAAACCCTGCTGCCCCGGTAATTAATACTCGCTCTTTAGCCATAAATATTATCTTCCTATGCTGAAATACGTAAAGCCCAGTTCCTTCATCTGCTCCACATCATATAAATTTCTTCCGTCCAGAATCAAAGGCTCTTTCAATTCCTTTTTGATTTTATCGAAATCAGGTGTTCTGAACACTGGCCATTCGGTCATGATCATCAAGGCATCCGCACCTTTTAAGGCCTCATTTGGATTATCAGCATAAGTGATTTTATCCCCTATCTGACCTTTAACATTCTCCATAGCCTCGGGATCGTAAGCCTGCACTTTTGCCCCAGCTGCTATCAAAGCTTCTATATTATAAAGTGCTGGTGCTTCCCTGATATCATCCGTATTCGGTTTAAAAGCCAATCCCCACATTGCTATGGTCTTGCCTTTCAAGTCATTTTTAAAGTAGCCATTCAAATTATCCATCAAGCGGGTTTTCTGAGTAGTGTTCACATCCATTACCGCATTCAATATCTTGAAATCATAATTGACATCCTTGGCAGATCTTGCCAATGCCTGAACATCTTTTGGAAAACAGCTTCCGCCATAACCGATCCCTGCAAAAAGAAATCTTTTTCCAATCCTGGTATCGGTCCCGATTCCTTTACGCACCATATCTACATTGGCGCCCAGTTTTTCACAAAGATTGGCGATTTCATTCATGAAAGTAATCTTGGTGGCCAAGAATGAATTGGCTGCGTATTTGGTCAACTCAGCTGACTTCTCATCCATAAAAATGACAGGGTTACCTTGTCGCACCAATGGAGCATATAATCTTTCCATGATTTTGGTTGCTTTAGGAGATTGAGTCCCGATCACTACCCTGTCAGGTTTCATAAAATCATCTACTGCAACCCCTTCTCTCAAGAATTCCGGATTGGAGACTACATCAAAATCTACTTTGGCATTTTTTGAAATAGCTGCGTACACTTTATCGGCAGTCCCTACAGGAACAGTACTTTTGTCCACTATTACTGCATAGTTTTCTAGGATATGCCCCAAGTCATCTGCAACGTTTAAAACGTATTGCAAATCTGCTGCCCCATCTCCGCCTGGAGGAGTGGGAAGTGCCAAGAAAATCACCTCGGCTCCTTTAATTCCTTCTTTTAGATTTGTTGTAAAATCTAATCTGTTTTGTTTGACATTTCTTTCGAAGATTACTTCAAGACCCGGCTCGTAAATGGTCACTTTACCGGATTGTAATTTCTGTACCTTGGCTTCATCAATATCTACACAGGTAACGTGATTTCCTGTTTCTGCGAAACATGTTCCCGTTACTAATCCTACATAACCTGTACCTACTACTGCTATTTTCATTTACTATTTATATTTTGGTCAATTGACATTGAAATCTAAAAATATATCAGATTCCAAAATAAATTTTAGGTCAAAATTAAACTAATATTTGATAGAAATTAAGATAAGAAAGCTTTAATTTAAAAATCAATTACTATACCCAGATTAGGTAATAAAGAACTATTACTTACATCTGCAATACGTACTAATTCACGAGGTTGTTGTATTTCCCCATCATCATCCCTTCTTAACCCAAAATTAGGCTCTGAAGGCAGATCCTGAACAAAAGCATTTTGTACTTCAAAAAAGATATTAAAAGTCCAATTATCAAAATTCCATTTTTTATCTATCCTGATATCGGTTTGATTAAATGGATCTAATAGCAAATCTCCTTGTCTGGAATAATCTCTAATTATGTTTGGATAAGATTGTAAAGTAGCTTCTTGATCAACAGGTGCTAATGGTGTTTTTCCTAAATAGCGAACCCTTGCACTAACTTCCCAGTTATTCCCAAACTTATAGCCTCCAGTGAAAGTCAGTAGATTTCGATTATCCCAAGTTGAGCGTAAATATTCATTTTTATCAAAACCTGTGAATTCGCTTCTGTAGAGCGTATAAGCCAGAATTGCATAAAAGTCCTTGGTCAGTTTTCGTTGGTAGAGAAACTCCATTCCATAAGTCCTTCCCAATCCTACGCTTTCAATATTTTCATTACCCAATACTGAAAATCCTCCTCCTAAATTAGCCAAAGAAACACTATCCACTACAGAAACTGGATAATTATCGTATTTCTTATAAAAGCCTTCAATGCTAAATCTAGATGATGGAGTTACCAAATATTCAATTCCCGCTACTAAATGATCGCTTTGGATATACTCAGCATCTTTATTGGCATAAGTATTATTTTGATCAGTAAATCCAAGAATCGTATAAGGCGGAATTTTATAATATCTGCCCACTGAGGCATTTACTGTCCATTTTCTTTCTTCATCAAAAGTATAAGAAGCGGAGAACCTCGGACTGAAAGTTCTGTAAAATTCATTTCCTGTTTCTGTAAATGTATTTCCATCAACTCTAAAGCCAGCAGACAATCCTAATCTGTCATTCACAAAATTTCTTGAAGCTTGGGCATTTAATCCATAGCGGGTGAAATTCAAGCTATTTTCATAATCAAAACCTCTGTTTTCATCTATCAATTCAGAATTATTGGAATAAATGGCTTCTTGAACTATAAAACCTGTATTGAAAGTCCAATCTTCCATGAATTTGGTCAAATTGTAGCGCAATTTGACTTCTTGTTCTTGAGAATTATTGCTAAATACCAATCCTTCTTGATTTACATTATCATCAAATTGCTCAAATTGATTATTCAAAATATTGGTACTTAAAGCAGTGGTCATAAATCCAGAATTATCTTTAAACCTGCGTTTCCAGCTTAATCCAGAAGTTGTACTCCATTGTTGAATGACAGGAATTTGATCTAAAACGGCTTGTTGCTCTGCATCAAAATCATCAGGAGCATTGATGGTTAAATCATCAATAGAACCGACTCCTGTAAAAATCAACTCATTATAATCATCAAATTTATGAGTCAATTTATATTGATAATCCCAATAATCAGGTAAAAAAGGTAAATCAATAGCTTGAAATAATAATTGTAAATATGACCTTCTCACGGAAGCTATAAATGAAGTATTACTTTTCTCTTCATCTTTCTTTTTAAATAAAGGGCCTTCTGTGGTAATGGCAGCTTCGCTACTGCTCAATCTGAAATTGTTTCTAAACTCCCTCCTATTTCCATCCCTTTGGTCGAACTGTAATACTCCTGAAAGCACATTATCATATTGGCTTGCAAATGCACTGGAAGATAATGTCACGCCTTCGAAAAAAGAGACATTTAGCAAACCAACCGGACCACCAGCACTTCCTTGAGTGCTGAAGTGATTGATATTGGGAATCTCAATTCCATCTAAATAGTATACATTTTCATTTGGCGCACCTCCTCGAATAATAATATCATTTCGAAAACCACCAACCGAACCACTTACACCTGGTAAAGATTGGGCCACTTTAGCTATATCATTATTCCCACCAGGGTAAGTAGCAATTTCTTCTGGGGATAATTTTTGAATAGATAAAGGAGTTTCTTCATTTTTCTTAAATGGATTTGCACGTACCGTAACGCCTTCTAATTGCTCTACATCTTCAGATAATTCGAAATTTACATTGGGAATTCCGCCTGAACGCACGGTAACATTGAATTTCGAAGCTTTTTCATATCCCACAAAAGAAGCGGTTACAGTATAAGATTTGGGTTCTATATTTTTAATTTCATAGTAGCCTTCAACATTGGTAACTGCACCTAATTCAGTTCCTTCAATTTTTACACTGGCTCCAATTAAAGGCTCTTCTGTTTTGGCATCTCTAACATAACCGCTAAAACTAGCTTTCCCTTGTGCAAAAAGTGATTGAGATAAAGTCATAAAAACTATAACAGTACCTATTAACCCAAAAATGTGACGTATCATTTTTAATATTTAAGTTTAAGATTAAATGTCATTAAGTTAAGCTTTATTTAAGCCTCATCCTTTTATCCTTTCCTCCAGCTGGCGGAAAGGAAAATTGTCTAAACTTAATGACAATGGTTTAAGATTTAATATTATTACAAATTCATAACATTTATATTACAAAGTTGTTTTTAATATTAGAATAGAATTTTACAGAAAATGTTAGATAACGGAATTAAGCTGCTTCAACTCTATCAGGATTTCTTAAAAAAGAATCCAAATGCGACTATGAGTGAGTTTGGGGAAAGTTTGATTGAGGATGAAAAGGACGAGAATACTGGAAATGAATTAGAAGAAATGAGCAAAAAAATGCCCTTTCCATTTCCTGCGAATTCACCTGATGAATATATTGGTTGGGTTTGGGGAAGAATGATGAGTTTTACTCAGATTTGGGAAAAGAAGGCATTTGCTAATCAGACCATCCACAATTTATCTGAATTTGGAGTGGCTTTATTTGTGATGAGCCATGAAGACTGTAGTAAATCAGAGGTTGCCAATCATTCGCTTCAGGAAAAGACTACCATATTTGAAACCATAAAAAGATTGGTGAAAAATGGAATCCTTGAAGAAAAAACAAATGAAACGGATAAAAGAAGTAAGCACTTGAAATTGACTGAAAAGGGAAAAATAGCTAGTTTTTCAGTAATGAACAGGGCTAATGAAGTTAGCCAACATTTGGTGGGGAACTTAAGTAAAGCTGAAAAAGTAAAACTATTTGATTCACTTATTAAGCTTGATGGTTATCACCAACATTGTTATCAGAAATATAAAAATGAGGATTGGGAGAAGTTGAAGGAGGAGATGTTGGATTAGAAAATAATCACGGACTTAAAGTTTGTAATGAGTTTAAAATGTTTTTAATTCATTGAGAGCCTATTGCCTTTCTCTTTGCTACTATTAAAACAAGACTGTTCGATTACAAAAAATGTACACAAGCAGACTTAAACCAGCTAAAGCTGGATGCTTAACCACAAAAGAGACAAAAGAAAACAAAAGACAGCCAAAGGCTGTTTAATCCTACGCTAAAGCCCTGTGTCAGCAAGGAGGGAATTTTGTTATCTCTATTGAAGTTCAGTTCAAAGACTGTGAGGATTTGAACAAAAAGAAACAGGAATTAAATGAAAACCAATTACGCCTTACTTTTCTCTTCTTTAGGCTCGTATTTCTTTGGGGCGTATAGAAAACCGAAAGCTTCTGCTCCTTCTTTGGTGTGGACTTCGTGATGGATGTAATGGGCTCGCATCATTCTTTTCAGATAAGAATTTTTGGCTTTGAATTTTAATTTCACTCTTCTGTGCACCAAAATGTCATGAAATAACACGTAGAATACTCCGTAACAAGCTACTCCTATTCCTACGAACAATAACCATCTTAATTCAGGAAATTCAATTCCTGCCATAATTAATGCAGCAGAAGGCACACTAAATACTACAGCAAACAAATCATTTCTTTCCAGTTTATGATTATGCACTTTATGGTGGGACTTATGCCATGTCCATAGGAATCCATGCATGATATACTTATGTGTAAACCAAGCAACTCCTTCCATAAAGAAGAAGGTTCCTACTACTAAAAAGGCATAAAATAATATGGTCAAAACTTCTGACATGAATACAAATTAAAAAGAATTGAACTTAAAATCTCAATAATTCATCTCGAACTTGCTCCATTAACCACATTGGAGTGGATGTGGCACCGCAAATCCCTACTGAATCATTTTCTGCAAACCAACTTTTGTCTAATTCGGTAGTATTTGAAATGAAATATGTATTAGGATTTTTATCTTTACATACATTATATAAAACCTTTCCATTGGATGATTTTGTTCCCGAAACGAAAATAACTTTATCAAATTCTCCTGCAAAAGATCTAAGTTCTTTGTCTCTGTTGGAAACTTGTCGGCAGATGGTGTCATTTGCATTTACACTAATACCTGCCTCAGTTAGCGTTTCCTTGATTTTATAGAAATTATCGGTGCTTTTGGTGGTTTGGCTATATAAAGTCATTTCCCTTGGCAAGCTTTCAATATCCAATTCATTTATATCCTGAAAAACCACCGCTTCCTGATTGGTTTGCCCTAATAAACCTTCAACTTCAGCATGACCATGCTTTCCATAAATATAGATTTGCTCTTTTTTATCGAAAGAATTTTTAATCCTGTTCTGTAATTTCAAAACTACAGGACAAGAGGCATCCACTAATGTAAGGTTATTTTCTATTGCTAATTTATAAGTAGAAGGCGGTTCCCCATGCGCTCGAATCAGAACCTTTTCATCTCTCAATTCTTGGAGAGCCCCACGGTCGATTATTTTTAATCCTTTTGTTTCTAACCTTTTTACCTCCTCATCATTGTGCACAATATCACCCAAACAATAAAGATAGCCTTGCTCATCGAGCATATCTTCCGCCATTTCGATGGCGTAAACCACACCAAAGCAGAATCCAGAACTATTGTCTATTTTTACATTTAAGTTCATCATGAGGCTGTTTTTAAAGCGTATTGAACTGATGTTTCACATAACTACCCAACAGCAGAAATAGTTTTTTAGAATCGGGCACTCTCACTCTTTCCTCTAAAATTTTATTAGGTGGGAATCGCTTAATCTTATCAAATAATTTCAAATAATAAGTGTAAGCTAAGTAAACGCCCCATCTTGCGCCTCTTGGCAATTTTACTATTCCTTCATACGCATGGTTGAAATCTTTTTGTATATCGGCTTCAATTTTTTCCTTATGTGAAACTGAAAAATCATTGAAATCTACTCCGGGGAAATAAACTCTTCCTCTTTCATAATAATCTGATTTTATATCACGTAAGAAATTTACCTTCTGAAATGCTGAACCCAGACTCTTAGCCGATGGTACAAATTTTTGATATTCTGCTTCATTTCCTTCGCAGAAAATTTTTAAACACATTAATCCTACAACCTCCGCTGAACCATAGATATATTCTTCATAAGAGGATTGTTCGTAATCAATATCCTTAAGATCCATTTCCATGCTGTGAAGGAAAGCTTCAATTAATTTATGTTCAATTTGATATTCATTCACAACCATCTGAAAGCAATGCAAAACAGGGTTTAAGCTGATTTGATTTTCTATTGCTTCATAAGTTTGTGCTTTAAAGTCTTTTAAAAGTGCGGTTTTATCTTTTTCATGAAAGGTGTCTACAATTTCATCCGCATAGCGAACGAAACCATAGATAGCATAAATAGGGTAATGAAATTTTTTGTCAAGACTTTTAATGCCCAAACTAAAAGACGTACTATATCGGTTCGTAATCAGCTTACTGCATTCAAATGTGGTCTGGTTAAATAGTTCTCTAGCATCCATGCTTTTAATTCTTAATAAAATCTTTCATTACTTCTTTTCCCACTACCTGTCCCGATATTAATGATGGCGGAACTCCCGGACCGGGAACAGTTAACTGTCCAGCGTAATAAAAGTTTTTAAGTTTCCTGTTTTTTAAAGCTGGCTTTAAAATTGCCGTTTGCTTTAAAGTATTAGCCAAGCCATAAGCATTTCCTTTAAATGAATGATAATCATTAATGAAATCATTATGCGCATAGCTTCGCTTATAAGTTACATATTTCTTGATGTCTTCACCTAATATTTTCTCCATTCTGTCCATAATAAGGTCATAATATTTTTCTCTTATTTCTGCATTATCCTCCAGACCAGGAGCAACCGGCATTAAAATAAATATATTTTCTTTTCCTTCTGGAGCTACGGTATCATCAGTTTTTGATGGTGCACATACATAAAACAATGGCTCATTTGGCCATTTTGGAGTTTCATAAATTTCTTGGGCATGTGGACCAAAATCATGGTCAAAAAATAAATTATGATGGACTAAGCCCTCAATTCTTTTATCTACGCCTAAGTAGAAAATTAAAGAAGAAGGCGCCATTGTTCGGCTTTCCCAATATTTGGAATTATAATTCCTGAAATTCTCAGGAAGTATTTTCTGGTCAGTATGTTCATAATCAGCAGAAGAAACAACCACATCTGCTTCATAAGTATTACTTTTAGTATTTACCCTTTTGGCAAGCTTACCTTCACAATCAACAGAAAATACTTCCTGATTTGTTTTAAATTTAACCCCTTTCTCTTCTGCCAGCTTCACCATTCCCTCAACTATTTTGTGCATCCCTCCTTTCGGATACCAAGTCCCAAGGCTTATATCTGCATAGTTCATTAAGCTATACAGTGCGGGTGTATTTTCAGGAAGAGCACCTAGAAATAAAATGGGGAATTCCATCAGGCGAATGATACGGTCATTCTTAAAAAATTTTCGAACATGAATGTAAATGGAAGAAAAAATATCCATTCTTACCATATCAAATAGTAATTTTACACTCATGAATTCAGTGAGCGAACGACCTGGCTTATAAACCAAATCGTTAATTCCCTTTTCGTATTTATATGCTGCTTGTTCTAAGAATTTGTCAAGTTGTTCACCACTACCTGCTTCAAGTTCTTCCAACATATTTTTGAATTCCTGCATATTAGCAGGCACTTTCAAAATATCATCTTTCCCGAAAAGAACGTGGTAAGAAGGGTCTAATCTTTGGAGTTCGTAGTAATCCGATACCTTTTTCCCGAAAGTTTCAAAATACCTTTCATAAACATCAGGCATCCAGTACCAGCTTGGCCCCATATCAAAAGTAAAGCCCTCAGCTTTGAACTGACGGGCTCGTCCTCCTAGATCACTATTTTTTTCTAAGACCGTAACATCACAGCCTTCATTGGCTAAGTAAGTTGCAGTAGATAAACCTGCAAAACCAGAACCAATCACTACTACTTTTCTATTCGCCATTAATAAAATTAATTATATAAAGTCCAATTAAAAAATTCACAAAAATTTCATCTAAATCTAAAACTCCTAAAAATATTGAAATTCTAGCACAAATAAGACTTTATTTTAAGCATATATTTTCAGAGCATCCTTTAACTCTTTTCTAGCAATATGTATTCTGTTCTTAACAGTTCCAATCGGAATTTCTAATTTTTCAGCTATTTCATGATATTTAAACCCTCTGAAATGCATCATGAATGGTTCTTTATAAACATCATCCAATTTTGAAATTTGACTTACAATATCATCCATTGCAAAAGAACCATAAGCTGAATTTTGTGCAATATTCTCAGTAGAATTAATAAAATGTAAATTTTCAGTAGTGTCTATAAACGTTTTTCTCCTCACCATTCTCTGATAGTTGGTGATGAATGTATTTTTCATGATAGTAAACAACCATGCTTTCAAATTAGTACCCTCAGAAAATTTTTCTCGGTTTGAAAATGCTTTTAATACAGTTTCCTGAATTAAATCATTTGCCTGCTCCATGTCTTTCGTCAGCCTTAATGCAAACGGTTTCATAGATTTCGTCATGTTATTAATTGCGTAACCAAATTCTAATGCTGTCATGATTGTTGGTGTTTAATATTGTTTAACAAAACTATAATTTAATTAAACAATAACCAAGTTTTTTGTTTAATATTTTTATATTTTAATTAAACACACTAAATGCAATTATTATTCTTTTTTAGCATTATATGGCTTTAACAGTTTTTATTCCACTTTTTTACATGTATATACATCAATTTTAAATGTTTAAGAAATGTTTAACAAAATTTAAATTCAACCTTATTTTCCGTAACTTCTCAGCTACATAAATATAACTCAATCTCTCACCATTTATCGTACAACTACCCCTACTTGAAGGTGTTTTCACCTTCAAATTTCTGTGGGACTTCAGGAGAACTTCAGTGCTAAAGTTTGGGTGAAAACACCCAAACGGGGGTGTAAGTACTAAATAAGTTTTTGTTCAAACCATTTTATTAACACGATTTGTATTAGCTTTTTCTTGATTTTCTTTCTATAAACAAGGAATAGAACTTGCAATAAATGGAAACATCAGTTCTGTTCATTTGGTAAGTGAGTAGTTACAATTTTTAAAGAAATAAATTAAATAAGCAAAAAGATGGGGATGAAGACTGAAAAGAATTGATATAAAAAAAGCCATCCTCTCGGATAGCTTAGAATTTAATGCTAAAAATTATTTCTTATTCGTATTTCATGTTTTTCTGACCTTCTGGTCTTTTCGGGGAAAGTTCTATGTCTTTTTCATTGATGAAATCAATTAGATCTTCCATTTTCATAATGAACTCAACATTTTTCTTTCTTTTAATATCCTGCCCTATAACCTGGAAACCACCAACAAAAAAAGTTGCACTACTAAATAAATCCGCTACTTCATCAATATATTCTTGAACTTCTGATTTTTTAGGAGCCGATGTGCAAATTGTTAATATATAATCCGGTTCATGGATTTCTTTTACAGAATATAAATCTGATTTTGGAAGATTTTGACCTAAATAAATTACTTTAAATTTTCTTGCTCTTAATAGGAAAGTAGAAAACATTAAAGATAATTCATGTAATTCGCCTTCTGGCAAATATAATAACCACTTCCCTTTTGATTCTCGTTCTGTCACATATTGTCCATCAATGGCGACCGTCATTTTCTGACGAATCAAATTAGAAATGAAATGCTCTTGGGCGGGCAAAATGCTGCCCGTTTGCCATAACATCCCGATTTTTGCTAAAAACGGATAAATTATATTCAACATGGTTCTTTCAAAACCATATTTCAGAATGTTATTATTTAGGATGCTCTCAAACCTATCTTCATCCATATCAATCATACTCAATGTCAATGAGTTGATTTGATCAGGAAATCTTAGATTCGTTTCTGCTATTTTTAAAACCTCTTGACTTAATTCTTCCTCGCCCATTTTGGCGATTTTGGATATTTTATATCCGTTTTCCTTGAGTGTAGAAATGTTTAATACCAATTTTAAATCTTCGTCACTATAATAACGAATATTGGTATCAGTCCTTTTAGGTTCGATAAAATTATATCGCTGTTCCCAAATCCTTAAGGTATGGGCCTTAATTCCCGATAGGTGTTCTAAATCTTTAATTGAATAACTGCTCACTATGCTTCTCTCCTTTCTACTTACCTGTTTAAATTAAAGTTTAATTCTTTTCACTCAATATTTTTAGGGTTGATAAGTAAAAAAATAACCACAAGACGTTAAAAATGTTTTTTAGAAACGATAATATGTTCCAAATTTGTAAAAAAAAATCGAAAAAAACGCCATGATTATTTATAATGTTACCGTGAATGTTGAGAAAGAAGTGGAAGAAAGCTGGTTAAATTGGATGAAGGAGACCCATATACCCGAAATTTTAGCTACGGGATTTTTCCATGAACATAAAATGTTACGCTTATTAAATGAAACAGAGAATGAAGGCGAAACTTATGCCATTCAGTATTTTACGGATGAGTTGGATAAGCTGGAAAAATATATGACCGAGGAAGCTCCAAGATTGAGAGAAGAGCACCTTAAAAAATTTCAAGACAAATGTCTTTCATTTAGGACTTTCTTAGAAACTGTGTAAAGACTAATGTTAAAAGGCTCATTTTTGAAGATGAGCCTTTTTACTTTAATTTTTTAAGAACTTTGCTTTTTGAGAGATTTAACCAGCATTTCAATCAATCGATAGGCTAAAAACACCCATGGTGCTCCGTGCATTAATAAGTCAAAATAATCCCCTGCCTGCATGCCTTCACCACCTCCTAAAACCCAACGAACTTTTCCAAAAAAATGGGGTTCAGGGAAATATGGAGCCAGCCCTAATGTAAGAACAGCTAAAATTGGGAGCAGCAATTTATTCGTCTTCATATTAATTACTTAAACTGCTTATTTGAGACATAATAGTATTGGGATCCACAACTCCTGCTTGTCTCCATTTAATTTGCCCATTTTGAAATAAAATCAAAGTAGGGATGCTTTGCACTTGATATTTAGCTGATGCTTGTTGGTTTTTATCAACATCTACTTTTATCACTTTCACTTTGCCCTTCATTTTCTGAGCCACCTCTTCTAAATAAGGTGCCATCATCTTACAAGGCCCACACCAATCGGCATAAAAATCTACCAAAACAGGTGTCTCACTTTTAATTAAATCTCCAAAACTTGCCATAATTATGAATTTGCTGGATAACCCAAGCTATCCAATTTTTCTTTCACTTTATCTAATGGAGTTTTGCCATCACTTTCAAATTCCAGCTTACCCGTTGGAATATCGATGTTCTTTACATCAATTCCATCAAGTTCTGCCAGACCATTTTTAATGGAATCTACACAACCTCCACATTTTACGTTTTTTACTTCTAATGCTTCCATAATGAAAAATTAAGAATTAGTATATTGGTTCCAAGCTTGTATTCCGCCATCTAAATTATAAAGCTTATCGAAGCCATTGCTAGCCATAAAGCCACAAGCCGTGCTACTTCTATTTCCGCTTCTGCAATACACCAAATATGTTTTATCCTTATCCAAAGCCTTGATATCTTCAGCAAAAGTAGGCCCCATGATATTGATTACTTTAGCTCCCTCAATAAAGCCTTCTACTTCTTCTTCAGGAGAACGAACATCAATTATTTCAGTATTAGGTTCTTTTGAAAGCTTATCAAACTCCTCTGGACTAATGTTTTTATGATTCATAATGATATTTTATAAGTTGTATAATTATTTTCACAAAGATACGGTTTTTGTAGAGCCTTTGTTTGTAACAGGAGTTACAATTATCAGTATTGTCGAAATACATACAACCTATTGATCTAATTAAGAGTCCTTTAGTAGTAAAACAAAGGACATGGAACTCAAAATAATAAGTTTATTTCTTTTTTTAAGCTTTATAGGCTGTAATGACAATATGAAAAACGATTTAGAAACTGAAGTTATTGAAGTCACGCTTGAAGGAACAGAATCATATCAGTATAAAATTGCGGAAGCTATTCCAACAGAAGGCGGGTATGAAATCAGAAAGCAAGCTAAAAATCATCAAATCAGTGAAATGAATTGGGGCAAATACAATTTCCAAGCAAAAGAAGGCTTTAGTGGATCTGAAACAGTTGAGATTGTATTATCCACTAGTATTGGAGATGATAACTTTACAGATCAGAAAAAGTGGGTTTTTGAAATCAGAGTGAAATAGATTACTTAAAAATAATAAAATGAAACTTAAATTATTGATTGTTTTTCTTTTCTTATCTTTTGTTAGCTGTAAAGAAGAAGATATGGAAAGCGATGTAGAAACCGAGGTTATTAAAGTCACGCTTGAGGGAACTGAATTATATGAATATAGCTTTGGTAGTACTTTTCCTGCAGAAGGTGGGCGTAGTATTAGAAAACAAGCTAAAAAATATCAAATCAGTGAGATAAAATTAATAGAAAAAGAATTGCTATTTAGATTTAGGGCTAAAGAAGGTTTCAAGGGTTCTCAAACTGTGGAGATTATAGAAAGAGGCAGCATTGGGGACAACAATTACAAAGATTATTATAGATGGGTATTTAAATTTGAAATAGAATAACTTCCTGAAATTTTCATTCAGGAAGCTATAGCACTTTTCATTCACCATAAAGCGATTTTCCCGCTTCATAATATTTATCACCTTCCGTCCAGAAAGGAGTTTCCTCATCATTTGCAATCAGTCGAGCTGATAGAACAAAGGCTCTAAAAAACTGCTCCATATAATCATAGTCTATGCTTTCAGGATTATCAGATTGCTGATGGTAATATTTTCCGATTTCCGCATCAAAAGCTGTAAAACCTAAACTAAAAGTCGGGGCAGGAATTCCTTTTTTGGCGAAATTCACATTATCACTTCTGTCAAAAAGCCCTTGCTCACCTGCAGGATCATCAATCGCTTTCAGTCCAAATGTTTCTGAAGCTTCTTTCATGTGATTACCAGCTGTCGTTCTTTCCAAACCAATAATGGTAGCTAAACTAGTATCATTATATCCACCATTATCACTGTTAAAGCAATAAACCATTTGATCTAACGGAAAAAGTGGATTTTCAACATAATATTTACTGCCCAACAAGCCTTTTTCTTCAGCTGTGAATAAAATGAATAATGCCGAACGCTTGGTTGGGTTTTTAGCAATACTTTCTGCTGCACTCATTACGGTTACTACCCCAACAGCATTATCACGAGCACCATTATAAATAGAATCACCTTCTGCATTTGGTTTTCCTATTCCTAAATGGTCATAATGAGCAGAATAGATGATAAATTCATCTTTTAGCTCAGGATCTGTTCCTTCTACCATTCCTACCACATTTTTAGAAGGCATTGGTAATTGCATGGCTTCCCCAATATTTACGGTCAATTCAGACTTTTTCCTTGTATCCAATTTATCCATCCATTGTTTTTCGCCATCATTTACCCAAAGTTTGAAGAAGCTATCGCCTTTATCTTCTGATTTAAAACCTATGGAAGAACCTCTTCCCATAAAGCCTTTAAAGGTCTTCCAATTATCAGGATTATCTGTATGTAATTCAATTATGCCTACAGCACCAGCTTCTTTTGCTAAAGTTGATTTTTTAGCACTTGCCTGATAAACAAATCTGTAATCCTGATTGTCTTTTTGTCCTGCTAATACCACCGCAATTTTCCCTTCTATTTTTTTATTATCGAAATCTTCTTCAGTTCCGTAATTAAGGAAAATATAATCTGATTTTAATTCGACTCCAGAACCTTCCACTCTTAATAAATTTTCAGCAACTACAGCTTCTTTACCAACTTGAAGTGCATAAGCCTCGGGCGCAACATTTTTCACCAAAGGAACTTCTTGAAAATAACCTTCTGTAGCTCCTTCAATAGGAGAAACTCCGTATCGTTGAAATGTAGTAGCCAAATATCGAGCGGCTACATCAATTCCGTGTGTACCTGTTTCACGCCCGGCTAATTCATCAGAAGCCAAGAAGTAAATATGTCCTTTAATTGTATTCTTTTTAATGGTATTTTTCACCAATTCGGCTTCCTCTTGTGCAACAACCCAAAGGGAAGTCAGCATTAAAGCACTGATAATCCATAATTTTTTAGTCATGTTTGATAATTTTAGATTTATGATAAAGATAGTTCTTTTAAAGCCTCTTGTGAGTTTTGTTTTTTAGAAATCAGTATAACTACAGCAGCGGTCACAAACATCAATAAGCTGTAAATTGCAGCTGGCACTGCCATTTGAGTATTATTCAAAATTGCTGGACTTAAAGCCAATGCAATAGCTAAAGTTCCATTTTGAATACCCGTTTCAATTGCAATAGAGCTTCTTTGTCTTTTATTCAAGCCAAATATTTTACCCAATATAAAGCCCATCAATAAAGCTGATATATTTAAAATAATTGCAGCCACTCCAGCTTGTTCAAAATACGGAATGATATTTTCTCTTTCCTTTAGGATTGCAGCTAATAAAATAAGGATAAAGAAAAAGGTAGAAATTATATTCATTGCCTTTTCAGACTTTAAGGCAAAATGAGGCCGCTTTTTCTTAATGATCATCCCTATGACTACTGGAAAAATAGTCACTAAAAAGATTTGAATGAATGTTTTAAAGAAAGGAAGGGAGATAGCCTTTTCTCCAGTCATATAATGCGCTAAAGCAATATTCAATAAAATTGGAATGCTAAAATTAGTGATGATACTGCTTATGGCTGTTAAGCTTATGGATAAGGCTAAATCCGCTTTGGCTAAATGGGAGATTAAATTAGATGTTGCTCCGCCAGGACAAAGTGCAATTAAAATCAAACCAACGGCTAGTTCTGGGATCGTAAAAAATAAAGCAGCTAAACCAAACCCAATTAAGGGCAAAAGAATCAATTGACTAATTAATCCGATAACAGCTGCTTTGGGGTAGAGCGCCACTTTCTTAAAATCACTGGGAGTGAGGGTCATTCCCATTCCCAACATAATGATTCCTAAAGCTAAAGGAAGAAATATAGCAGTTACAGCACTTTGTTCCATGATAGTCAGTTTTTTAACCGAAAAATGCTGAAATTATTTCTTTTCTGCAATTGGCAGATACTAATTTTATGCTTTTTATTAATGCTGTCCTAAATAATTCAAAATATAGATATAAACCTAATCCAGCTTGCGTTTAGTCCAGTTTTAACCATATTCAGGAAAAAGACCCCCCTGTG
>JBNJFX010000006.1:0-126934 GCA_051747245.1 Bacteroidota bacterium | reverse complement strand
TGACATATACCCTACTTTAGCTTTCACCCGCCAAAAAGCAGCCGTTGATGTTTTGGTAGAGCAGGTATTCAATGATGAGCAAAACTGCTCCTCACCAGACCCCGACAGCAATCAAAAAATAACTTGCGCCTACAGAATATTGGAAATCATAGCCCCCATTATCCAAGATTTCCCCATCCCCGTAGATGAAGCCACAGGGGATTTGGATACGGATGATTACGAAGAAGCACTGCAACAGTCAAGGGAGTGGTTAGAGGCAAATCGGATAGATTATTCTATTGTTGGTCAATAGGGATTTTATACTCCAAACCCGCAAGGTTTTCAAAACCTTGCGGGTTTCTAAAGGCAATAAAGGAGGTCGAAAAGAATAGTAATTTATTGAAAATCAACACTTGTCTAACCTACAGTGCCGAAAATCGTTTTTCAAAAAAGGCAATATGTTTGCATAGAGGCAATTTATAAACTACTTTCAATTATGGATTTACAAACTAGAAAACTTCAATTCATCGAAGCTATACTTTCAATAGGAAATGAGAAACTCATTGACAAGCTAGAAGCACTCCTAAAAAAAGAAATACAAAAGGAAGACAGTTCAAGGATTAGTATTGAGCAATATAATCAGGAATTGGATGAAGCAAATGCTCGAATTGATTCAGGTGATCATGTTTCCCATGAAAGTGTGAAAAAGGAGTCTGAAAAATGGATAAAATGAACATTGTTTGGGATACCCATGCCAAAATATCATTTCAGAAGCAAATCAAACGAATAGCGGAAGACTCTATCCAAAATGCAGAAAATGTTCGATCCTCTATCTTATCAATGATTGATAAGATTCCTGAGAATCCAGAAAAATACCCCCTTGACCGCTTTAAAGTTAGTAATAATGGAATGTTTCGAGCATTCGAGAAATTTAGTATTCGAGTAGTTTATTTGATCGGTCCAGACCAAATCAAAATATTGAGGGTTCGCCATATCAAACAAGAACCTGAAAATTATTAATTTGTGATGGGTTATCTTGCTTCTAAATGAATTTATCAGATAAAGCAAGAATTACAGAAATGTCCGACATTTTAATGTCGGCACATTGGTTGGCAAAGTAAAGCCGAGGTTTTAATGTCCGACATTTTCAATGTCTGACATAAGCACAGAACAATTTGATTCAATTAAAAGCTTTTAGCTATCCCTCTGTGCCCTTTGAGTAAATCTTAGTGAAACTTTGTGGTTAAACCATAATTGTCTCCTCCAGTTCTATAGTGGTTCATTTTTAAAGTTCTTGCTGTCTTATAAAAGCTTCAAACAAACTTACCCGTTTTGCATCCTTTGCCTCGAATAGAAAAGGGGCGACATCTAGCGCCATTTCTTTCATGTCTATTTGTTTGCAGCTCTCCAAAATTGACTCTTTTAGTGCTTTTGGATTTGCGATATCTACTTTTAATTTAAGATAATCATAGTTGGGTTTAGTTTTAGCTAGAAGAAAAACAACATCAAAGAAATCCCTGCCTTTTGGTCTTGGTTGATTTAAAATTGCGTAGAATTTTTGTGCTAAAAGGATATCTTTTGGTGTGCTCAATATTTCTGTAAATACATCAAATTTATTGAGGATATGTTTTTCAGGCTCAAATTCGAAATTTTGTGCTTCAGTATCCAATTGAATTAATATTTTCTCTTCAGTATGACCGCTCAACCCTTCAGTGTAGAGTAATTCAGGAAAACGAATATAACAATGATAGGCTCCTTTTGTAACGTTTTTTATTTCTACTTTATAACCTTCACGTTTAAGCCCCTCATTAATTACATTTGAAAGCGAATTGAAATCACTTTCTGTCAAGTTAAAGTTGTCAAAATCTAGATCCTCAGAAAATCTACTGTTTTGTTGAACTATCCTCAGGCATGTACCTCCCAGAAAACATAACTTATTGGAATACTTGGCATGATCAAAAATGATCTGTAGGATTTTATATTGTAGATATTCTCTAATGATAAACCTTTGGAAAGGCCTCAGTTTTTCGGGATAATATTTAGTGATTTCAGATAGGGCTAACATATTGCTATAAACTTTTGAAAATGAGAAACTCTTTTTTCTAATGCTTTTGATTCAAATAGATTTAAGTAGGTTCCTAAATTTTTACTATCAATCAGTTCTTGGTATTGATTCAAATTTAAACGCAGCGCTTTCCAGTCTTTCTCTGTTTTTAAATTGGGGTTTAGGTATAAATAATCCAAAATTACTTTTTCAGGTTGTGCTAACTTAACAGGAAAATCTTCCCATTCTTCTATTTGATAACCAAAAAATAGTGATGGTTTTAGGTGACGATATGCAAAGGTCCCAAAAAGAGTGTCAAATGTAATCGTCTTGCGTGAACTTACAGAGGTGATGGTGTAAACCGCTTCAGGAATAAGACCATAGTAGGATAAGGCAAATTCCATTGAAATATATGAAGGGGAATAAATGCGATTAGCCATCCATAAAAGCGTTTGGTCTTTTACATCTATATCAGTAAAAATATACCAACGATTGATGATTTTTTTGATATATCCTTTCTCCTGCCATTCAGCTAATCTACGTAAATCAAAATCAGGAAATATTTTCTTAATATCCGTTAAAGAAAAGACGACAAACTTTTGAAGTGCCTGTTTAAAGTTAATATAATTCATTGTATTTCTTATTTATGTTAAAAATAACATAAATAAGAAATAAAAACAAATAAACCCTCAAGGTTTTCGAAAACCTTGAGGGTTTCTAAATGAATTTATCAGATAAAGCAAGAATTACAGAAATGTCAGACATTTTAATGTCTGACATAGCACAGAACCATTTGATTTAATTATAAGCTATTAGTTATCCCTCTGTGCCCTTTGCTTAAATCTTAGAGAAACTTACCGATGTGTCGGTACAAGCAGTGGTTAAAAAAAAACAGCCCAAGGCTGTCCTTTTCTTTCTCTTGTGGTTTATTCTCAACCAAAATGATCCCAGCCCTGTGCTTTTAATGGAATCGGATTTCCTTTAGTGGTTACCAAATTTAAGCCACTTGATTTTTCATTGATATAGCCTATAAAATGAATGTCAGGATGGTTTTTTACTTTTTCAAAATCATCTTGAGAGATGGTGAAAAGCAATTCATAATCCTCGCCTCCATTTAAAATAGCAGTATTCGGATCTAATTTAAATTCAATGGCTGTTTCTTGCGTATTAGTAGCAAAAGGCAATTTATCTTCATGCACATTGATGCCCACATCCGAATGTTTGGCAATATGGTGCAATTCAGAAGCTAATCCATCGGAAATATCAATCATGGAAGTCGGTACAATTTTCAAATCCAAAAGCTCGTGAACCAAGTCCATTCTGGCTTCTGGTTTTAATTGTCTTCCCACTATATATTGATACTTGTCCAATTGTGGCTGCATATCAGGATTTTCTAAAAACACTTGTTTTTCTCTTTCCAAAACTTGTAATCCCATATAAGCTCCGCCTAAATCTCCTGTTACGCAAACAATGTCATTCACTTTTGCTCCTGAACGATAAGAAATTTTATCTTTATCAACTCTACCAATTGCCGTAACCGAAATCATCAATCCAGACGGAGAGGCAGTGGTGTCACCACCCACTAAATCAACTTTATAGGCATCACAAGCTGCTTTAACGCCTTCGTAAAATGCATCTATGGCTTCCAAAGAAAATCTGTTGCTCAAGGCTAAACTTACGGTGATTTGCTCCGCTATTCCATTCATGGCGGCAATATCGGATACGTTAACAGCCACAGCCTTGAAGCCTAAATGATGTAAAGGAAAATAAGAAAGGTCAAAATGCACGCCTTCAATGAGCATATCAGTGGAAACCAATTGGTAATAATCGCCCACATCTATCACCGCTGCATCGTCCCCAATGGCATATTTTGTAGAATTATTCTGTTTGCTGAACTTTTCTGCGATTTTATCGATTAGACCAAATTCACCTAGTTTATTTATTTCTGTTCTATTTTGATCGCTCATTTTAATATTTTTGAGTTTCTAAATTGAATTTTTTACTTTTGTATTATGAAGACGAAATTATTTAAGACATTCATTTTCTTGCTTTTAGGCGCATTTTTATTTTCTGCCTGTAATAAAAGCTCCTTTCAAACCAGAAAAGGAAAGAAAAAGCTGAAATATTATAATTCCATTCAGCACCAATAATCAATTTTTGATTTCTTGGCACAGTTCTATTAGTACGCCATTAGTGCTTTTAGGATGTAAAAAGCAGACTAATTTATTATCAGCTCCTTTTTTAGGGGCTTTGTTGATTAATTGAAAGCCTTCTGCTTCCAATCTTTTCATTTCTGATTCAATATTTTCAACCTCATAAGCAATGTGATGGATACCTTCCCCTTTTTTCTCGATAAATTTGGCAATGGCACTATCTTCAGATTCTGCTTCTAGCAGTTCTATTTTTGTTTCGCCCATTTGAAAAAAAGAGGTCGCAACACTTTCGCTTTCCACTTTTTCCAGTTTATAAGGGGCTTTATTGAATAGCTTACTGAAAAGTGAATTGGCACTTTCCATATTTTTTACCGCTATACCGATATGTTCAACTTTCAACATGCTTTTTAATTTTGTGCGACTAATTGACTAACTTTGCGTATGAGAATGCAAAAATGCAGAAACTTTTCCATGGATAAAAAAGTTGGGATACTCAAAATCATTATTTAAATTTCAAAAAGGAAATAATTAAGGATGGAAACATCAACAGATATACATATAGAAAGTGCCAAGCTGCAGAAAGAAATCATAAACTATCTGGGCTTGAATGATAGTGAGTTGGTTTTTGAGTTTGGTTCTCAAGACGGGAAAGTAAAGCTCGATTTGATTACCATCAACCCAAGGCACAACCAATCCTTTTTATTTCATTCTGAAACGGGCTATGATAAATTAGAAGCCCTCAAGAAAATGATGGATTATGTCAAAAACTACAGGGATAGGGAAAGTTCCTATACTATTCAGTGGATGACAAAAGATGATAAACAATTGCATACCTCTTATTTTAGGGCGAGCAATATTTTAGATAGTTTAGACAAACTTTACTACGGAAGAGATCGTAATACCATTACCGTTTTTAGTGTTGTATTAAATCCGGTATCATAAATAAATATTTACAGTCATGATTATTGTTACAGACAAAGCGAAAGACAGATTAGGGAAATTAAAAAATGAAGAGGGACACAGTGATGCTAGCAATGTGAGGGTTTCTGTAAAAGGGGGCGGATGTTCCGGTTTGATGTACGATTTGAGTTTTGATGACCAAGTCAAGGAGGGGGACGAAATATTTGAGGATAAAGGTGTAAAGCTGTTGGTCGATAAAAAGAGTATGCTTTATCTATTAGGAACCACTTTAGATTTCTCTGATGGATTAAACGGAAATGGCTTTCAATTCATTAACCCAAATGCATCCAGAACTTGCGGTTGCGGAGAAAGTTTTTCTATTTAGATAATTATATCTTGTGAAATCAAAATGGTCGGTATGCCACCAACCATGGAGACCCACTGCCCTGGTCGGTGGCACACCGACCAGAATCTGAGCTAAATTAAATCAAAAGATTTTAAACTGTTTTTAAATAAAAACATTAAAACTAACCCTTGATATTTGCGAATGTCAAGGGTTTTTTAGTGTGAAATTTCGTTTGAAAAGTATTTAAATAGGCTAATTTCAATCTTCAGAAGTAGCTATGCTTTTACTTTTACCCTCGGGTTTATTTTTTAATTGGGCTTGATTTATATATTTTAGTGTATAAATTATGACAAATGCCACTCAATAACTTCAATCCTAAGCATCAAGGAATTCAAAAAAGCCGACTTCAAAAAAGAATTCTAAAATTTCAAAAATTGATTAAAGCCTTAAGCGAAAAAGAAATTTCAGAATCAATTTTACAATCCATAAATGCAGAAATTGATAAAGCGAATCAAGCTCAATCTGAATCAGCATTGGCTCAACAACTACAGAAATCTTATAGAAATATATTGAAAATTGTAGAAAAGGAGTTGAATTTGGTAGCCAAAGATCATTATAGAAATATGTGGATGGCTCTGGGTATGACTGCTTTTGGAATTCCATTTGGGGTTGTATTTGGTGCTGCATTAAATAATTATGCCTATATAGGAATTGGGATACCTATTGGCTTTGGTTTTGGAATAGCTATTGGAAGTAAAAAGGATAAAGAAGCTCAAGAAGAAGGAAGGCAATTAAATATTGAAGTGTAGAATTTTACCTTCATTTTCTAAATTATCCCAACAACTTCTCATATTTGTGAAATGGACAAAGATTATTCAGCACCTATTGGTATTTTTGATTCTGGAATAGGCGGGCTTACCGTGGCGCATAAAGTGAAAGAGCTAATGCCCAATGAAAGCATGGTATATTTCGGTGATATCGCCCACTTGCCTTATGGTGATAAATCTGCGGCTGCCATTCAAGCTTATAGTATAAAAGTAACGGATGTTCTGCTTCAACAGGGCTGTAAATTAATTTTGATTGCTTGTAATTCTGCTTCTTCAGCAGCTTTCGAATTAGTAAGGGAGTATGTAGGCTCCAAAGCAAAGGTATTTAATGTGATTGATCCGGTGGTGGAACATGTTTCGCAAAACTATAGCAATCAAAAAGTAGGGCTGATAGGGACTAAGCAGACCGTAAATTCCAATGCTTATGAATCAAAATTAAAACAACTCAACCCAGACATTGAATTAAACAGTTTGGCTACTCCGCTTTTGGTTCCAATGATAGAGGAAGGTTTTTTCGAAAACAGGATCAGCCATGACATTATAGAAGCATATCTACATCATGAAGAATTAAAGGGAATTGAAGCTTTAATATTGGGCTGTACTCATTATCCTTTAATTAAAAATGAAATTGATAAATTTTACGATGGAAAAGTAGATATATTGGATTCTGCCAGCATAGTGGCTAAAAGACTGGAACATTTCTTAAAAGATAATAACCTGCTTTCGGATAGGAAAGTAAAAAAAGACAGGTTTTTAGTTTCGGATATTACCGCCTCTTTTGAAGCTTCAGCCAAAATATTCTTTCATGAAGAAGTGCATTTAGAGAAATTCCCTATTTGGGATTAACAGGGATTTTTAAAGTAAATTGAGTGCCTTCATTTACAGTTGAGCTAACTGAAATTTCCCCTGCCAAAAATGACATGGCTTTTTGAGCTAAAAACAGACCCAGTCCAGAACCTTGAGTTATGTTACTGATTTTGAAATACGGCTTAAATAAATCATCGAAATATTTTTCAGGAATACCGAATCCATTATCCTTTACATGGATATAGAAAAAGTAATTTCCTGTATCAGTAAATATTTCTATCTCATTATTTTCGGCATTTTGATAAAGCAGAGCATTTTCTAATATATTGTCCAAAGCAATCCTGAGCAAAGCTTTATTGGCATCAACAGACTTTGCATTTTCATTGATATTCACAGAGATATTAGCATTATGTTCCTTTATTTCCAGTGACATATCTTCTACACACTCTTTTGTTAATTCTTCAATATCTACTTTTTCAATGCTATGCGTATTGTTTAGTTCATAAGCCATCTGAAGTTTAAACAACATCTTGTCCATGCTCATAGCAGTGGAATGGACTTTGCCAAATAGCACTTTCATTTGCTCAGGATCTGTATTGATTTGAGCAATATTATTCAAGCCTAATAAAGTTCGGATAGGTCTTCTGATATCATGAGAAGCTCTGTATAAATAGGTGTCCAATTCTTTATTTATTTCCATCAAACGAGCCGTTCTTTCCGATACCTTGGCTTCCAACAGCTCGTTTAACTTATCAATTTTTTTATTTTTATTCCTTAGTGTAAATACATACCACAATACCACCAATAATGCAATGGCAATAATAATTAATAGTGCGGTTCTTAACTTAAGATGGGAGGCTTGAAGCTTATTTGTATTTTGAAGCAGCTCTAATTTGCTGATTTCCTGTTCCATTAAATGACGTTCGTGCAAGCTTGTAACATCATTGCTTAAATTAACAGAGTCCCTGATTTTATCATGGTAAATATAATCCCTTAAATATTGATTGGCTTTTGCAGTATCACCTTTAATCTCAGCAACTTTAGCCCCAACTTTAAAAAATTCTGTTTTTGTTTGGGGGTTTGTGATTTCATATTTTTTATTAATGGATTTCATTCTATCAAATATCTGAATTACTGAGTCTGTGTTTCCCATATCCATATAAATCCAGCTTAAATAGATAAGGGCGTTCATACCGCTGTTATATACCCCGGAGTTTATACTTGTGACAAAATCTTTTTCAAGTAAAGGGATGGCGCTATCAAAATCACCCCGTTCATAATGAATGGTAGCTTTGTTCCCATTGTTTAATGCTAGGCGAATGGAATCCTTTAGTGCCGTAGAAAGTTCCACAGCTTTATTTATGTTTACTAAGGCTTTATTATACTCACCTAATCTTCTGTAGGCAACACCTTTAATTTCATTTAACCCCAATAGTGTTGTGGAGTCTGTTCGATTGTAATTCTTAACATGTTCTATGGATTCCAAACCTTTATTTGCATATTCTATACTGGTCTCATTATTTAAACCATTCATGTTGATTCTTCCAATCCTATTATAAACTTCAGCTAAAAGTGAATATTCCCTTAATTTTTCTAAATAGCTAGAAGATTTCAGGTACGATTCCAATGACTGAACTAACCGCTCAGTTCTTTTGTAATTTTGCCCCAAATGCATGTATAGGAAAGCCTGAAAACTATCATTGGTTTTACTAATCGGGATTAGCTTTGAAATAAGTTGTATGGACAATTCATGTTTTCTTGCCTTTTCTGCAATAGCAAGGAGGCGAAGGGGTTTTTGAAATTCTGAAAATGTATAAATAGATTTTGATGGGATTTCGTTTATTTCTTTTTTTAATAAATCCTCAGTGAATTTATTGAGGTTAACGGTTTTTATTTCTTGTTCAAAATAATCATTTAAGGAATCAAGGGAAACATCCTGTGAATATCCAATTGTTATAGTTGAAAAAATAATGAATATTTGTATTAAAACAGCCTTTATCACTTCTATGCTTGGTTTATGTCTTGGTTTGAAGCAGATAGCATCAAAAAGTTAAATTCAAAAATAGGATTATTTTAAAACTTTACCTTTACCAATTAAGTAAATTTATCCCAATAAAACCATACTTCTATCGAATATATTACTTGTATTATTTTTAGGTGTGGTCTTATTAGAAGAAAAACATTGAACATCAATTATAATAAACTTAACTTTGTGTCTTAAGTAAAAAATCATGAGCGATATCATCAAACACGAATGCGGAATAGCCCTTATCCGCTTAAGAAAGCCCCTTCAGTATTTTATTGATAAGTATGGCCCGCTTTATGCCATGAACAAACTTTATTTGTTGATGGAAAAGCAGCATAATCGAGGACAGGATGGAGCAGGAGTAGGAAACGTGAAGCTTAATGTAGATCCCGGTCACCGATATATTAGTCGATATCGTTCAGTTGATAACCAGCCCATAACCCAAATTTTTAAGAAAATTTCCAAAAAGTATAAAAAGGCAAAGAAAGCAGGAGGAAAGTGGTACAATCAAGAAAAATGGTTGAAAGAAAATTGTGCTTTTACCGGTGAAGTTTGGTTGGGTCACTTAAGGTATGGTACTCACGGGCAAAATGCCATTGAAAATTGTCATCCAATGTTACGTCAAAACAACTGGAAAAACAGGAGTTTGTTGGTGGCAGGAAACTTTAATATGACCAATGTTGAAGAGCTCTTTGATATTTTAACCGAGCTGGGGCAGCATCCAAAAGAAAAAGTGGATACTGTTACGGTGATGGAAAAAATCGGTCATTTCTTGGATGAGGAAAACCAAAGGATTTTTGAAGATCATAAGGATGAATATACTAATGCTGAAATCACCCAGATAATTGAAGAAAAACTAGATTTACTGGATGTTTTGCAACGTGCTTGCCGTGATTTTGATGGTGGATATGCCATGGCGGGAATTACTGGCGCAGGACATGCTTTTGTAGCTAGGGATCCTTCTGGTATTCGACCGGCTCACTTTTATGCTGATGATGAAGTGGTCGTGGTGGCTTCGGAGAAAACAGCCATTAAAACTGCTTTTAATGTTAATTATGAAGATATTCAGGAAATTAAACCAGCCCATGCTTTAGTTATCAATACTAAAGGGGATTATAAAATGGAACAATTTATTGAGCCATTGGAAAGAAAATCGTGCAGTTTTGAAAGGATTTATTTCTCAAGAGGTTCTGATCCTGAAATTTATTCGGAACGTAAAATGTTGGGCAAACTTTTGGTTCCTAGAATTTTGGAGGCAATCGATTACGATCTGGAAAATACTGTATTCTCTTACATTCCGAATACAGCTGAAACTTCCTTTTTAGGTATGATGGAAGGAATGGAACAGCATTTGGCTAAAAGACAACTGCAAGAATTAAGAAGTACTCGAGAAGATGATCAAGCATTAGAAAAATTATTGTCATTTCGCCCAAGGGTAGAAAAATTGGTCATTAAAGATGCCAAGTTGAGAACTTTCATCACTGACGATCAACACAGAGATGATTTAGTGGCGCATGTTTATGATACCACTTATGAAGTGATAAAAAAGAAGGTCGATACAGTCGTGGTAATTGATGATTCTATCGTTCGAGGTACTACTTTGGAAAAAAGTATCTTGAGAATGTTAGATAGATTGGAGCCTAAGAAAATAATTATCGTTTCTTCAGCTCCTCAAATTCGTTTCCCGGATTGCTACGGAATTGACATGAGTAAAATGAAGGATTTTATTGCCTTCAGAGCAGTTTTGGCTTTACTTAAAGAAACCAAACAAGAGAATGTTTTAGAAGAAGCTTATCAAAAGTGCCTTTCGGGGGATAATTCTGAAAATCATGTTAAAATGGTGTTTGAGCCCTTTACTTATGAGCAAATTTCACAAAAAATTGCCGAATTGGTAAAAATAGACACTATTGAAGCGGAAGTAGAGGTCATTTACCAAACGGTTGAAGATTTACATAAAGCGAGTCCCGATCATTTAGGCGATTGGTATTTCACAGGAGATTTTCCAACTCTAGGAGGAAACAGAGTAGTGAATAAGGCTTTTGTTAACTTTATGGAAGGAAAAGAAGTGAGAGCGTACTAGGTTTTGAAGTGTTTAGGTGAATAGTTTTTTAAGTTTTGAGGTGAGGATGTGAAGTGTAAATCTATACTGGTCTTAGCGTCTCGCTAAGACTGGGTATTAGCTTAATTCCTAATATCTTAGCGAGACGCTAAGACTAGATCATTTTGAGTTGAGGATGTGTGGATTCTCCTAAAATTTAGAAATATAGGTAGAAATAAAATTGAAATAAAGACACACATTGCCAGCACTATTTATTTCAATTTTATTTCTATAATTTATTTGCGATGACCTCATCATCCATCACCCAACACCCATCACCCGACATCCTTCAATCTACCAAATGTCAGGTCTATACCTCAAAACTTCAACAACTCGTCACCTCATCACCTGCCTACTTTCCATTCTCAAATTACTTTCCTATTTTTAGCGAACGCTAATTGACCCAGGAAAGGATGTTCAAAAACTCATACGTATTTTTCATTTCATTAACGGCTGCTTTGGGTGGCTTTTTATTTGGTTTTGATACTGCGGTTATATCAGGCGCAGAACAAGCCATACAGGAAATTTGGCAACTGTCAGATTGGATGCACGGTTTTTCCATTGCCATTGCTTTATACGGAACTGTAATCGGTGCTTTGGCTGCTGGTTATCCTGCCAACAGATTCGGAAGAAAACCCATGCTTTTGCTCATTGGCGTGCTTTATACTGTTTCCGCATTGGGCTCAGCCTTAGCTCCTGAAGTTAACACTTTCATGTTTTTTCGCTTTTTAGGCGGCTTAGGCGTTGGTGCTTCCTCCGTGATTGCACCTATGTATATAAGTGAAATTGCCCCAGCAGGAAAAAGAGGAATGTTAGTGGCTTTGTTTCAATTTAATGTGGTTTTGGGTATTTTAATAGCTTATTTTTCTAATTACTTAATAGCCTTAGCTGATCTGGATAGCAGTTGGAGATGGATGCTGGGTGTAGAAATTATTCCTGCCTTATTATATTCTTTATTGAGTATTCGATTGCCTCGAAGTCCAAGATGGTTAATTGCCAATCAAAATGATTATGAAGAAGCCAGAGTGGTTTTAACAAAAACGGATCCTGAAAATGTAGATCGTATCATTCAAAATATTGAAAAGGAAAAAGCAAAAATGGAGCGAAAGGAAGGCTTTTTTGCCCTTTTCAAAAAGCAATATTTCAAATTCACTTTTATGGCGATTTTGATAGCTTTTTTTAATCAATTGTCTGGTATCAATGCCATCATCTACTTTGCTCCAAGGATTTTTGAATCAGCTGGAATAAGTACTGAAAACGGTTTGCTATCCACTATGGGGATTGGCTTTATAAATGTTATTGCCACTATGATAGGATTGTATTTGATAGATAGATTGGGTAGAAAATTTTTACTTTATCTCGGCTCGGCTGGTTATTTAATTTCTTTAAGTTTAATGGCTATTAGTTTCAGTGGAGATATTATCCCTTCTAATTTACTACCATTTTTCGTGTTTTTATTCATCGCGGCTCATGCTGTTGGAAGTGGTTCAATTATTTGGGCTTTTATAGCAGAAATATTCCCAAATAAATTAAGAGCACACGGTCAGTCAATTGGAAGTTTTACCCACTGGCTATTTGCAGCCATTATAGCTAATATTTTCCCGTATTTTGCCAGTACTTTCGGTTCATCCGTTATTTTTTGGTTTTTTGCTGTAATGATGCTGATTCAATTGTTATGGGCAATTTTCATAATGCCAGAAACTAAGGGAAGGGAATTGGAAGAAATTAGATAATATAAAATCAAGATTAATTAGAAAATAGTTGTTCGAAAGCTAGCGCAGGCTCAATGTCGTTAAGTTAGTGAATTCCTCATCCTTTTTCTGCCCGCATTTGTGCCTGCCTGGGCAGACAGGTCTCCACAAATGCATGGAAGGATGGTTAGGTACCTGCCGTTATATGGTTGTGAAGACACAACCATAGGCGAGGGAAAAGCCTTGGTGCTAAGATAAATTTATTTTCTTTTGGAATTATTATAGAATTTGACTTTATAAAAAGGCTTAATTTAACGACATTTCCGCTGGCATTTGTGTCTTCACAAATGTAAGGAGGAAAGCATAGCAACATTTTGTAACTAGTTGTGGAGACACAACCAGGGGCAAAGACACACAGCAATTACTGTTTTCACTTTAAAGAAAGATAAAGTAGAGGCTTAATAAAAGCTTAATTTAACGACATTGAGTGCGAGCTTACCGGCTGGTGCTCTTACCTGTTGTTTTTATTTTCTTTCAATTTCCTTAAACCTTTCCCATTATCAGGCTGTTACATCACCATAATTATAATTTGACTTATGGCAAAAAAGCAAACAGCAAAAACCGCAAAACCACTTGATGCAAAAATAAAAGAAGCATTTATCGAATTTGTTTTAGAACATGGGAAAGAACCTGCTTCTATTTACAAATTCGCCAAGGATTTGAAAATGAAAGAAGTAGATTTTTACAATCATTTCAACTCTTTCAAAGCATTGCAAAAACATATTTGGGCGGATTTCCTAAAGGAGACCATCGAAAATCTTTATGCTGAGGAAACATTTGTTGAATATTCTTCAAGAGAAAAGTTATTGGCTTTATATTTTACTTTGATTGAAGTATTGAAAACCAATCGCTCTTATGCCATGATGGATTTGCAGAAAATGCGAAAGGGAGATATGAATCCTGCCTTTTTGGATGCTTTCAAAAAGCATTTCTACAAATTCGTAGATGAAATTCTACTGCAAGGAAAGGAGACGGAGGAAATTATTGACCGACCTGTGATTGGGGATCGTTACTCAGAAGGCTTATGGATCCAAACATTATTTATCCTTCAATTTTGGGCTAATGATGATAGCAAGGATTTTGAAAAAACAGATGCAGCTATAGAAAAAGCGGTAAATGTTGCTTACGATTTGATGGGTAAAAGCCCCTTAGATTCAATGTTTGATTTTGCCAAATTCATATTTCAAAACCGATAATAATGAGCGAGAGAAAAGAACAATCCCGAATACCTATTTCTAAAATTCAACGTGCCAGTAAATTTGTTTCTACAGGAGCAAGAGTAGGAGGGAATTATATAAAACATTATTCTAAGAAAGCCTTCAATCCAGAAATGGATCGTTCGCAATTGGATTTGGATAATGCAGAAGATATTTACGACTCATTAAGTGAGTTGAAGGGCAGTGCTTTAAAAGTAGCACAAATGCTGAGCATGGACAGAAATTTATTACCTCCTGCTTATCAAGAAAAATTCACCATGTCTCAATACAGTGCTCCGCCATTATCTTATCCTTTGGTGGTGAAAACTTTTCAAAAAACATTAGGCAAAAGTCCCGATGCTATTTTTGATACTTTTACAAAAAGTGCAGTGAATGCGGCCTCTATGGGTCAAGTGCATCAGGCAACAAAAGGCGATAAGAAATATGCCGTGAAAATTCAATATCCTGGCGTTGCAGATAGTATCAGTTCCGATTTAAGATTAGTGCGACCATTTGCCACTCGATTATTTAATATGAGCAATGCGGAATTGGATCATTATATGAGTGAGGTAGAAGGCAAGTTGATGGAAGAAGCCGATTATGGCTTAGAACTCCAGCGTTCAAAAGAAATCACGGAAGCTATGGCTGGAAAAATTGATGGATTATATTTCCCGAAATATTATAAAGAGTTATCTGGAGATAGGGTAATTACCATGGATTGGTTGGATGGAGTTCATTTGAAAGAATTTTTGGCTACGAATCCTTCTCAAGAAACAAAGAATAAAATCGGTCAGGCACTTTGGGATTTTTACAATTTTCAATTCCATGAATTAAGACAGGTGCATGCCGATCCACATCCTGGCAATTTCATGTTTATGGATGATGGAACCATGGGAATCATCGATTTTGGATGTATAAAAGAAATCCCGGATGATTTCTATGAAAACTATTTTGCTCTGCTTAAGCCTGGTTTTATGCAGGATAAAGATGAAATTGATAAACGCTTTAAAGCTTTAGATTTTTTTCATGAAAAAGATTCGCCTGCAGAAAGGAAAATTTTCAGTACTGTGTTTTTAGAAATGATAGGGATGTTGAGCAAACCTTTTCAATATGATACTTTCAATTTTGGCAATAATGCATTCTTCGAGGAAATTTATGCTATGGGTGAGCGGGTTTCTAATATGAAAGAAGTAAGGAATAGTAATGGAGCCAGAGGATCAAGGCATGGGTTATATGTGAACCGAACCTATTTCGGACTATACAATATGCTCAATCAATTAGATGCGGAAGTGAAAATCACCAAACCGGATTGGCTAAAAGGGAGTACAGAGAAAGTAGCTTAAGTTAAGTTTTTACTAATTAATTGAATTTGAATAGCTGTATGAAATTACGGCTATTTTTTTTGATGATTGTAATCAGACAATCTTAAAATAAATAATTTACAATAGTTTGATTGTTTGTACTAAAAGCCTAATTTCATTGTGAACTATCAACTCTGACCATGACATCTACTTTGAAAATATTTTGTCTTATCTTTTTTTTAGTCATCTCAAATTACGCAATTGCTCAAAATAATATTGTAATTGACGATAGAACTTCAATTCTTAACACTAAGATTGAAAATCTGCTCCAGAAAAAATTTCTTGAGAAGAATTTATATTTTACCAATTCGGTTGATTACAGGGATAAATGCAATTATTATTTCTCCACTTTTACGAAGATTGATAAAGGTTACCAGTTTAAAATTGAGGATTGTGATAATAAATTATTAGGCTCTGATTATGTAGGTTCTAATCTTACTGATGCTTCAGATGAAGAAAAGGCAATAATAATTTTTTATAGTTTGTTGGAAATAATTGAAAATCCGACCCAATCTGAATCAAAGAATGATTTCTCAAAACCCGGTGAACAGTTACATACTGACTCCATTACAGCCGAACATGATTCTCGCTATTTCTTTGCTCCTTCTGCTATTCCACTTAAAAAGAGGGAACTTTATTATAATTCTTTATACTTTTTGTCACACGATATCCAATATGGGATAACCGATAATTTTACTTTTGGTATGGGGACTACCATAATAGGATTGCCGGTTTATTTTACTGCTAAATATAGTATTCCAATTCAGGAGAATTCTCATTTGGCTTTTGGCGATATGATGATGCTGGGAACTTATGGAACCAACTTTTTTGCCAATCTAGCCTTTGGGACTTATACTTATGGCAATAGCTACAATAATATATCAATTGGAGGAGGTTATTTATATTTTAATCCAGGTTATAATGGTGAAGCTACATCGGCACCCGTGGGCAATATTTCAGGAATCCTAAGTGCTGGCAAATACTTTTATTTTTTAACAGAAAATTATTGGTTCAGCTTTAAAGCAACTGAAACTTCTTTTAAAAGAACAAATTTACCTGATGGCAGCATTATGTTTGAGCAAGCTGAATACCCTGTAAGAAGGAATATTTGGTATGGTTTAACAGGTATTCGTTTTGTTAGAAAAAATAACGAATTAGTAAGTTGGCAAATCGGACTTACTCACATGTTGTTTGTAAATTCCAAAGCGCCAGATCCTTACAATTCACCAGATTGGAGTTCAAATAATTTTAATGATGGAAATAGGTTGATTGCCTTCCCGACTATTTCTTATACACGAAAATTTAAATTATAATTAATTCTACTTTGTCAAAGTTCAATACTGAGATTAAAGCTGTCAGGTTTACTTAAATTATTAATCATGGTTTTCGGTCGGTGTGCCACCGACCGGGGTAGAATCCATGGTTGGTGGCACACCAACCATTTAAACCTAAATTCAAAACCTGTTAGGTTTCTATAAGTTTTGAATAAAACGATGGTGTTATTATCACTAATTGTCAAGTACAAGCCTGACAGGTTATTTAAAACAGCACAAATATGGCGAAGTAGAATTAAGCTCATCCCACTTTTTGACAGCCCTAAATTTTTCTGGAGCTATTCATTTCTAGCTTTAGTTTTTATTATTGGTTAATGCTGCTAAATGAAAAACTTTGCCTAAATGATAAGAGGTTAAAAAATAAACCATACTTTACAAAATATATGTTTTTATATTAACAATAAGCTGAATAGTGAAATATTTGGCTTATTTTTTCTAACTATTAGAAAAATCGCTGTATGATTTTTATTAATAATGAAACCACCAAACTAGCCAGCAGCATAGTTGTAATTGGAAAGTAAAACCTGAAATTCTCTTTTTCTATTCTAATATCACCGGGAAGTTTACCTATCCACTGCAGCTTGTCATGGAAAAAATAAATAATGATACCTGAGAAAGCGATGCAGGCACCTATTATAATCAAATATTTCCCTATTGAGTTATTCATTTATATCTTCATTATCTTTTACCTCAATTGGTATTTCAACAATAGATGAGGTAGCTAAAATTCCATAACCATTTTCAACATTAGTGAAAATTTGAGTAGGTTCAGTGAAGGGGTCAGGATATTGATTGTTTTCTATGCTTTTTAAATACAAATAAAAAGATTTACTGATTTTATGGACTTCAAAGATATTCTCAGAAATGCCTTCATAATCTTCATCACTGTAAAAGTCAGTTGATAGATTATTTGTTTTAAAACGAATGCTATATTCACTACCATTAAAAAATTCATCTTTCAAAACTAGCATTGCTCCCGTTCTGGCTAAGTAAACTTGTTCTAATTGTAAATCTGATGATTCTAAATAAGAATAACTTTCATTATAAGATGTGTCTTCCGGATTGTTTATTTCCCATCTTTTGGAGGAGTGTTTTAATCGGAATAAATAATAATCTTCGGAAGAAGCATTGTCCTGAAAAGTAAATGTAATTTCTGATTGATTCCCCGATCCATATTGGTTATTTACTACTTCCGATTTGTATTCAAAATCGTAATCATCCTCTGCAAAATTTTCTGATGATTTTTCTTCAGCAGTAACATCTTCAAAACCGTCTACTTTTGCAATGATTTTATATTCTGAGTCAGGTTTTATTTCAATGTTTTCATTTTTATAAAAGCCCGACTGAAAATGTTCCAAAAACCCTACCTCTTCATTATTTTCAAATAAAATCACCTCCGCATTTTCAATTTTGTCAGTGCCTCTTTTATCAAATATAAAAGTAGATCGATTGATTTCCACCATGGGATCTTGCCCCGTTTTTAACCAAGCATTCAATACTATTTTTGATTCGTTTTCATCAATTTTTAGTTCCACTTCTTTTTCACATCCTAAGAATATGAATAATGACAGAATTATTAGCTTTAGATTATTTTTCATTTGGTCTGATTTTAAAGTTATAAGTAAAGGAAGGGATCAATTGAAACAGACTGATCTGGCTAAAAGATGTTTCCCCAATGCTATTGGTTGTAGTTCCAATATAAAATGGGTTTTGTCTGTTATATAAGTTGTAAATACTGACAGTCCAGCTTGAACTTCCCCAATCTTTTTCTTTATGTCGGGTAATTCCAAAATCGGCTCTGTGATATGCCGGCATTCTGTAAGCATTTCTGTCACTATATTGATACAAATCATTATTTCCGTAAAAATTACCATCATCCTGTCTGGGCATGTCTGATAAAGGGGCGATTTTTGCAATAGGAAGTGTAATAGAGTTGCCTGTCCCATATACCCACGTTCCGCTTATTTCCCATTTATCATTTATTCTATAATTTGCTACTGCGCTGATGTCATGTCTTCTATCGTATTTATAAGGAAATACTCTTCCAAAATTCAGCTCGTCAAATTGTCTGTTATTGTAGGATAAAGTATAGCCGACCCAGCCATTGAAATTACCTTCTTTTTTTCTGAATAGAAATTCAGCACCATAACTCCATCCATCTCCAATAGCTACCTTATCTTCCCAGCTTTCATCCAAATTCAAAAAGTTAGAACCTTCCTTATATTCAATCAAGTTGTTCATGTTTTTGTAATAACCCTCAATAGAAAAATCGTATTTTCCATCTGCAATTAAAGAAGACATTCCGATTGCAGTTTGCTGCGCATATTGTGGCTCGATCTTATCAGTAACCGGTACCCATAAATCGGTAGGTAAACCAATCCCGGAGTTGGTTAACAAATGCAGGAATTGAGCCATTTCGGCATAAGAGGCCTTAATGGATAAATTGTTATTAACTAAATATCTAGCACTAATCCTGGGTTGAAAAGAGGGGTAAAATTCATCTCTCACCCTGAAAGCAGAAGCATGAATTCCGGCATTTACTTTCAATTTTGAAATAGGTTCAAATTCATCTTCTATGTAAACCGAAAATTCATTTCCATAAATAGGTTTAGAGTCTGGGGAATCAAATTCGGTCTCAATATCTGACTCAAAATTAAAGGCCTCTGGTTGAAAAATATGATAGATATAGTTTGCACCAAATTTTAAGGAATGGCCATTATTCAAGTAATAATCAAAATCGAATTTTAAGCCGTAATCTTTAATTCCAGATGTGTATTCCGAATAGAAATTCTCTTCTACTTCCTCATCAGGAGTAGCGTATCGTGAATAGCTTTCATTAAATAAGTCAAAGCTATATTGACTGTAGGTAGCGGTGGTGTTTAAAAACAATTGATTTGAGAATAAGTGATTCCATCTTGCAGCTGTGGTGAAATTACCCCATTGAATACCTGCTTCATCTTTATATTCATTGATTTCCCCACCATTATCGTATTCATATTCGTCTCGGGCATAAAATTTATCTTTACCCGTGTAAGCACTGATATAAACTCTGTCTTTATCAGAAAACTTATAGTTGACTTTTGCATTAAAATCGTGAAAGAAATAGCCTAAGTCCACATCATCGGTATTGGCTCTAATTAAGGGTCTGGCTAAAACATCTATATAGGTTCTTCTACCAGAAAGAATAATGGAGCCTTTATCTTTTTTGATCGGTCCTTCAACCGATAATCTTGATGAAATTAATCCGATACCTCCTTCTGCTTGCCAGTTTTTCATATTTCCATCTTTCATGTTGATATCGATGACGGAAGAAAGTCTCCCACCATATCTTGCGGGAAACCCACCTTTTATGACTTCCACATTACTGATAGCATCAGCATTGAAAACGGAAAAGAAGCCGAATAAATGAGATGCATTATAAACGGGCACGCCATCGAGCAAAATTAAATTCTGGTCTGGTCCACCGCCTCTTACGTAAATCCCGCTGCTGCCTTCTGACCCGCTTTGTACCCCTGGCATTAATTGGATAGTTTTCAAAACATCCACTTCCCCTAATAGTGCAGGGATTGCTTTTATGTCCTGAGCACTGATTTTCATACTGCTCATTTTGGTGAGCTCCAGATCAGGGCGAGATCCTTTTACCACAACTTCCGATAGTTCATCAGATACATTTAATTCAAAGTCAAGTTTTGTGTCACCATCCAATTCAATGAATTTCCTTACTGTGGCATAACCAACATAAGAAATCTCTATGGTTGCGGTATCTCCAGGGATGTTCAGGCTGTAAAAGCCATAAGTATTGGTAGCAGTTCCTTTTTCTGTAGCGGGTTGCCAAATATTGGCACCGATCAAATTTTCACCGGTATTAGCATCTTTTATATAACCACTTATTCTATTTTGGGCATGAGTGTACAGGCTGAAACTAATCAACGTAATCAGTAATATGCAGTTTTTCATTTAGCTTATTTTAGGTTGATAATTTGTTGCATAAAATCTAATTACAAACGTAATTTTAACTTTCGTATTATGGAAAAGTAAAACAAATTATTTTAATCATTATAGATTCTTATGAAGAATTGCATGCTAGACAACTATTATTTAAGCTACTTCATCGAAAAAATTGGACAAATAATTTGTCAGAGATAATTTTTCTAATATTTATCTATATTTTTGATTTATCGTATTTAAAGAAGAAAATTATGAACACATTTAAGAATTTATTGATTTATTCAGTATCGATTATCGCATTATTTAGTTTAACTGCAATCTCTTGTGATGACTTGGGTGACGTGGAGCTTCCGGACATTACTGCACCTATGGATATTGAAAGAACTTATGTTCTTGACACTGCCGAAGCAGGATATTTCAGTGTATATGAAACAATTGATCCAGCTGAAGATTTAGCGGAATATAAAGATAGAATTAAATCTGCCGAAATTGAAAAAGTTTCGATTGAGATAACTGATTTATTAGATGGCAATAGCGCTAGTACTGATGGATTATTAATTATTTATGATATGAGTAGTGGTTTGCCAGAAGAAGTATTCAAAACAGATCTTCCTGATTTTTCTACTGTCACTGAAACCATCGAAATAGAAATTGATAGCGAAACCAAAGAGTATTTGAAAAACGCTGTCGAAGAGGATGAAAAAATTGATGTTGGTTTCGATCTTTTAGCGAATGGTCCTGTAGAATATCAAGTAGACATAACATTTCATGGTGTTATTACGGCATCAGCAGAAGAATAAAATCAGGGGGAATATTTTATAAATCATTAACCTGTTTGCTCTCAGTAAGCAGGTTTTTTTGTGCTTAAAAATTAATCCTACATTGTCATATTATGGATCAACCTGATTATCTGTGGAGGAGGATTCACGCCCCTGTTTGGGTGTTTTCACCCAAACCTTAGCACTGAAGCTCCCCTGAAGTATCACGGAAACTTGAAGGTGAAAACACCTTCAAGGGGGAGATTTTGTACGAGTAGTAGCGAAGGATTAAATCTGATAAAGTAGGACTAATAACTTCTAAAAACATTATCACAAATAATAGCCGTAGCCATTGCGGCATTTAAAGATTCTGCTTGTCCAATTTTAGGGATGGTTACGCTGTTGGTGATCAATGGAAGAATTTCCTGTTGAATACCGTGCGATTCATTTCCAATAACCAAAAGCCCATTAGCTTCAAAAGAAACTTGGTGGACATTTTTTCCTTCCAGCAAAGCACCATAGATTTTTCTATTCTTATTTTCTAATAAGAATTCTTTCAAATCTCTGCGGTATAAATTAATCCTAAATATCGAGCCCATTGAGGCACTAATCACTTTTGGGTTGTAAAATTCAGCAGTGGTTTCTGAGCAAATAATGTTTTTAATGCCGTACCAATCGGCTAATCTGATGATAGTGCCCAAATTCCCGGGGTCTCTTATGTCATCAAGTACTAAATCAAAACCATTTGAGTTATATTTTAGCGGAGCTTTTTCATGTACCACTGCCAAGGCATCCGTATTGCTTTGAAATGCACCCAAAGCACTTAATTCTTTTTCTTTTACAATGATTGGCTCAATGTCAGAACTATTAATCTCCTTTTGATGTCTGCTTAAAAAATCTTCACTTACAATTAAATATTCCAATTTATAGGAAGAATTTAATAATTCAAGGGTATTTTTGGCTCCTTCAACTATAAATAGCTCTTCTTTTTGTCGGAATTTCTTTAATTGAAGAGATTTGATGAACTTTGTATTATTCTTAGTAAGCATTTATTCGATAGCACTGAAATTGAGTATAAAAGTAATAAAATCCTTTCTGCTGGTCAGTATCATATTTTTCACTTCTTGTGTTGGCACAAGCTATTTGAAAAAAGATGAGAAGCTTCTCTATAAACAGCGGATTAAAGGTAATGAAAATATTTCTTCTGATAGATTAGACGATCTATTTACTCAAAAAGCAAATAGGAGAATTCTTCTCTTACCAATCTCCCCCTATGTGGCTTTTTATGAGATAGGGAAACGTCATTATGATAAAGAAGAAGTTGAGCAAGAAAAGGAAGAGGTTGAGGAGAAGCTTAATGAAAAGATTCAAAATGCCAGGGATAAAGAAAGATTCAATAAGGCCACACGGCTGGAAAGGAAACTAAATAAAAAAACGGAAAAACTTTCTACTAAACTAGAAGATGGGAACCTTTTAATGAGGTGGGGGGAGCCATTAGCTATTTATGATTCTGCTGCAACAGAACGTACTAAAGATCAAATGCAGCTCTTTTTGGAATCTAAAGGCTTCTTTGATGCCCAAGTTGATTATGAAGTAAAACAAAAAGGGTATAAGGATAGGAGGGTTTTAGTTAATTATCAAACTGAAGAAAATAAAAGCTATGTTATCGATACTGTTTTTTATGATGCAGGGGAAGATAAAGTAATGCTGAGTGTATTGATAGGTGGCCGTAGAAACAGTTTGATAAAAGCCGGGGATAATTACGATCAAAGTAAATTGACCGAGGAACGGGAAAGAATAGAAAGCTTAATGAAAAACAATGGGTATTACGCATTCTCCAGACAATTTGTAGAGTTCAATGTTTTTCGTGATCCGGATACTACATCTTTAGCTTTGGAAATTATTATTAACAAACCACAGGATTCGGAAAGCCATAAGCGGTATAAATTGGATAAGGTGAATTTCACGACCGATGTAAACACACAAATTGGTGGGGATAAAAGGACTCTGGAAAAATTTAATTCCATCAATTACTCATATTATGAGCATACCTATAAAAAGAGAATTTTGGATCAAAGAGTGTTTCTAAGGCCAGGGGAGTATTACAGCTTAGAGAAGACCTTAAATACTCAGCGACAATTGGCCAATTTAGATATGTTTCGTTTTGTGAACATAAAATATGATACTGCCGGAGGAGAATTTGTGGCAAATATTTTCACTAGTCCCTTGGAAAAATTTCAGCTGAGTAATGAAGTGGGAGTAAATGTGAATGTAGCATTCGGATTACCAGGTCCATTTTATAATGTGTCTTTAAAAAACAGAAATCCTTTTGGTGGGATTGAAATAATGGAGCTTTCTGGTCGCTTTGGTTTTGAAGGGGTGGCCAGTTTATCCGATCAAACGGATGTGACGACTGCTACCGAGGCTAGGGCAAATTTATCATTTACCTTTCCACATTTCCTTTTTCCCTTAGGAACTCAATTGAAATCTAGATTTGCATTATTGAACCCGAAAACCAAAACAGGTTTAGGATTTAATTATACTGATAGACCAGAATATACTAGAAGTAATTTGAACGCTTCTTATGGGTATTCGTGGCAAAATAAAAAGAGATGGATATTTGATTTGACTGTTACGGATGTCAATTTGATAGATTCTGATTTAAGTGGTCCTTTTAGTGATGCATTAGAAGAACAAACTAGATTTGGACGACAACTCAGTAGATCATTTCTGCCATCATTTGTATCCAGCAGTTCAATTAACATTTCTAAAAATTTCAATAACTACGGCCAAGCTAAAAGCCAGGCCAGTTATATAAAGTTTTTCGCAGAAACGGGCGGGAATTTTTTAAATGTAAATGCCATAAGTAAAAACATAAATGATGATTCTTTAGCTTACTTTCAATTTATAAAAGCTTCTCTAGATTATAGAACTTATATTCCCTATGGTAGGGAAAGTACTTTTGCTTACCGATTCAATGTAGGGGTAGCCAAGCCTTATGGTGAATTTTCACAGGATGTTTTGCCTTATGAAAAATATTATTTTGCCGGGGGTAGTAATAGTATAAGAGCTTGGTCTCCAAGAAGATTGGGGCCTGGTAGTTTTGTAGAAACAGACGATGATGGGAATTTCATTTATAGTTTCGAACAACCCGGAGAAATAATTTTTGAAACAAGTGTTGAAGTGAGACGAAATTTGATCAATTTCTTAGATGGAGCCCTTTTTCTTGATGCTGGTAATGTATGGTCTTTTTCTGAAAATGGAAATCCTGGAAGTGATTTCGAATGGGACAAGGTTTTCAATGAAATTGCCATAGGGACAGGCTTTGGTTTAAGAATCGACTTTTCATTTTTGATTTTGCGGTTTGATTTTGCCTTTAAGTTATATGATCCTGCAAGAGATCCTGGCGAACGCTGGACAATTAGCGAATGGAATTTAGGGACTAGAGATAATTATGGGCCAGCATTAAATATTGGGATAGGTTACCCTTTCTGATTTTTCTTTTTGCGAAATACACTTTTGATGTCTTCGAATGATTCTTCAAAACTGTCAGCAATATCCTTAAAGACCTCCTTGTTTTCTTCAGTAAAATGATTAAAATCCTTTTCCAAAGATTCCTTATTGCGTTTTAATTCTTGTAATCTTTCTTTCAATTCCAGCTTTTCGGAAATATTGCTTTTACTGATTTCTGAAAATAAATCATCTATTTTCTTTCCTGCTTTGCTGAAAAATTCTTCTGCCTTTCCTCTTTTTTGTCCCATTGGTTTAAATTTTAGCTGACTCCTTCAAAGATAATAAATTCTATACAGTAGTTATTCATGCTTTGCCATATTTGTACTTTCACCAAAAACCTGACAGATTTCATTTCAATTATTGACTTGAAAAAGGAGGTCTATGTTTTTAAATACATTTAGATGTTTTAAAGGAATAAAGGATTAAATCCTTTTCAGAAATGTTTATTTAGTGTCTTTTCTGTTTCTTTGATCCCTTAAGAAACGATCCGGGGTTCTTTTTTTATACCACTGCATTATGCCAAAACTCAGAAAAAATCCAGAACCAGACCCCTCCATAATTATGATAAAGGAAATCAAGAATGCATTGAGGTAATTACCAAAAGGTTCTACATTTTTGATTTCTTGTAAAAAATCGGGATTGGACAATAAATAAATAAAAATGAATATCGAAAAAGTCAATGATGAAACTACAGCCGTTAACATTCCTGTGCCTATTCCCTTAAAGTAGTTGAATTCCTCATTTTTTTCCTTTATTGATTTAATCGAATAAAAAACTCCAGCACCCATTATGAAGATATTCAATGCCCTGAGTTCCAGGTTATGTACTAGCCCTACCACATTCATTATCAAAAAATAAACAACCAGGCCAATGAAAACCAAAATCCCGCCTATAAGTCCGTTATATTCAATCGAGTCTTTTTTCATGGTATTTTCTTGATTGGTTACTATTTTAACACGTCTAGAGCTCAATTGTTGTTGCTTATTATTGTACATAAGTATTTGTTTAACTGTTTTTGTAATTAATCCTTATCAGGATTTCATCTAATAATCCATGAATTTCCTTGCTTATCCTGTATATTTGCAATTGAAGATAAAACAAGAGGTATTGATGCTCAGGAAAGCACTAAAAATAAATTTTATATCCTTTTTAATAATAAGTTTGCTTTTATCCGCTTGCGCAAATCATGGTGGGCGTAAATCAATGCCAAAGAAAAAACCATTGCCTTGTCCGGTTAAAGATTGTTAATATGAGAAAAATAGTTATTGCCATTGATGGATATTCAGCATGCGGAAAAAGCAGCACTGCAAAGGAAGTAGCAAGCCAACTTGGCTATAGTTACATTGATTCCGGAGCCATGTACAGGGCAGTAACTTTGTATTTTCATCAAAATTATGTTACAATTGATAACCCAAAGGAAGTATCTAAAGCCATTGAGAATATAAATATTTCTTTTATTTTTAATGAAAGAAAGGCTTCTAGCGAAACTTATTTGAATGGCTTGAATGTTGAAGAGGAGATTCGAAAAATGTACATATCTAACCAGGTAAGTGAAATAAGTGCTATTTCGGAAGTGCGAAAAAACATGGTAAGCCAACAAAGAAAATTAGGGAAGAAAAAAGGCGTAGTGATGGACGGAAGAGATATTGGCTCAAATGTTTTTCCTGATGCGGAATTAAAAATATTCATGAAGGCGGATTTGGCAGTGAGAGCCGAAAGAAGGCAAAATGAATTATTAGAAAAAGATCAATTAATACCAATTCCTGAGATAGAAGAAAATTTATTGGCTCGTGATAAAATGGATTCAGAAAGGAAAGAGAATCCTTTGATAATCCCTGATGATGCTTATATTTTGGATACCAGTGAATTAACTTTACCCGAGCAGGTAGAATATGTGCTGCAATTAGCAACTGAAAAAATGATTAAACATGATAGCTAACCTTAAAGTAACCATAGACCAAGACTCCGGCTATTGCTTCGGTGTTGAGTACGCTATAAGAATGGCAGAAGATGCAATGGAGGATGCCGAGAAACTGTATTGTTTGGGTGACATAGTCCATAACGATATGGAGGTCAATAGACTTTATAAAAAAGGCTTAAGAGTAATCAATCATGAAGATTTAAAAGACCTGAAGGATTGCAAAGTATTGATTAGAGCCCATGGTGAGCCGCCAGAGACCTATAGAATTGCCATGGAAAATAATATTGAGCTCATAGACGCAAGTTGTCCTGTTGTATTGAAATTGCAAAACAGGGTAAAAAATGCTCATGATAAAATGTGTGCCGATAAAGGGCAAATTGTAATCTATGGCAAAAAAGGCCATGCTGAAGTCACCGGTTTAGATGGGCAAACTAACGGAAATGCAATCATTATAATGGATGATTCTGATTTGGATAAAATAGATTTTAGCAGACCGGTAACTTTATTTAGTCAAACCACCAAAAGCACCAAGGGCTTTTACGATATAAAAGAGAAAATTGAATACCGTCTGAAAAACACACAGGCTAAATTAAAACAAGAAAATTCTGCAAAACTTAATGCCAATGATAGTATTTGCCGGCAAGTATCGAATAGAGAGCCTAAACTCATAGAATTTTCTAAACTGCATGATGTAGTTTTATTTGTAAGCGGAAAGAAAAGCTCAAATGGAAAAGCATTATATCAAGTATGTAAAGCACAAAATCCAAATAGCTATTTTGTCGAATGTGAAGAAGAGATAGATGTGAAGTGGTTCGAAGGATTTGATTCTGTTGGAATATGTGGTGCTACTTCCACTCCTATGTGGTTAATGGAAAAGGTTAAAAATTATGTAGAAAACATTGAACATGAAAGCCTTTTGAGCTGTTGATGTAAAAGTTTTCATTTGAATAAATTAAGTGCAGTATTATTATATTAAAAGATTTTTTTTAGCAAAATAATTCTTAATTTTGCCTCAATTTCAAATAAGGGTTCATTGTTAAATAAAGACATGTCTCATACCATTAAACTTAAAAAAGGTTTTGATATCAACTTAGCAGGTAAAGCTGAAAATAAGATATCAAATGCACCTAGACCGGAAACATTCGCAATTAAACCAACTGATTTCCCGGCTATTACAAGGCCAAAGCTATTAGTAGAAGAAGGCGATACTGTTAAAGCAGGAACACCACTTATCTATGATAAAATGGCACCTGATGTATTATACTGTTCTCCAGTTAGCGGAGAGGTAGCCGAAATCAAAAGAGGTGAAAAGCGAAAGTTGTTAGAATTAAGAGTTTTAGCAGATAAAGAAGTTGAATTTGAGGATTTTGGAAAGCATTCCAAATCTGATATTAAATCAATTGATGCTGAGAAAGCTAAGGAAACTATGCTGAAAAGCGGTGTTTGGCCAAATATCATACAAAGACCGTATGGCATTGTGGCTAATCCTGAAGATTCTCCAAAAGCAATCTTTATATCTGCATTCGATACACATCCTTTAGCTCCGGATTATAATTTTATTTATAAAGAGGAGGAAGAAGCTTTTGCTGCAGGCTTAGAGGTCATAAAGAAATTTACCGAAGGCAAGGTTCATATAAATATTTCTGAGGATAAAGAAATGTTGAAAATGTTCAGCCAGGCCGAGGAGGTACAAATCAATAAATTCTCAGGTAAGCACCCATCAGGAAATGTTGGTGTTCAGATTCACCATATCGATCCTATCAATAAAGGTGATATTGCCTGGACGGTTAAACCTTACGGAGTAATCCAAATTGGTAAACTGTTCTTAACTGGAAAATATGATGCTTCCAAAAAAGTGGCTTTAACAGGTTCGGAAGTAAGTGAGCCTCAATATTATCAAACTTTTGTTGGTGCTTCAATTAAAAATATTGTGAAAGACAATATTTCAGGAGATCATGTGAGATATATTTCAGGAAACCCATTAACAGGGGAGCGAATTGAAGCTGATGGATATATTGGGTATTATGATGAGCAAATAACGGTTGTGCCGGAAGGTGATTTTGAAGAATTATTAGGTTGGATTAAGCCTACAACTTCAAAATTAAGTTTCCACAGAGCCATTGGCTTATTGTCTTTCTTAAACAAAAAGAAAGAATATGTACTGAATACCAATACTAATGGTGAGGAAAGAGCTTTTGTGTTGACTGGTGAGTTTGAGAAGGTTCTTCCTATGGATATATTGCCAAACTATTTATTCAAAGCCATTATGGCTGAGGATTATGATGAAATGGAGGCTTTAGGTATATTCGAATTAGTTGAGGAGGATGTGGCTTTATGTGAATTCATAGATGTTTCTAAGCATGAGCTACAAGCCATCTTAAGAAAAGGAATCAATTTAATGATAAATGGATAAAGGGTGATTAATCCTCAGGATTAATATCAATAATTATAATCATACTATATAATATGAATCCAATACAAAAATTCTTCGATAAAATTGAACCTCTTTTTGAGAAAGGGGGGAAATACGAGAAGTACTATACATTGTACGAAGGTCACCGTACAATCCTTTTTAGGCCTAAATCAGTTACGGGCAAAAAGGGGGTGCAAGTTAGAGATGCCAACGATTTGAAGAGAACCATGATCACCGTGGTGATCGCCATGATTCCTTGTTTATTATTTGGAATATGGAATATTGGCCATCAGCATTTTTTAGCATTAGGTGAAACAGCAACTTTTATCCAAAAAATTGGTATCGGTGCTATTCAAGCAATTCCAATCATAATAGTTTCTTATGCGGTAGGGCTTGGTACTGAATTCGCTATATGTGTTATTCGAAATCACCCTGTTAATGAAGGTTATTTGGTAACGGGTATGTTAATTGCCTTAATTATGCCACCTAGTATTCCATTATGGCAAGTGGCTTTAGCTACTATTTTTGCTGTAATCATTGCAAAAGAGGTGTTTGGTGGAACAGGGATGAACGTATTAAATGTAGCCTTAACTGCTAGGGCATTTTTATATTTTGCTTACCCTACTGATATATCCGGTGAGGTTTGGACCTATTTAGGGGGTGCTACCGCTGTAGATGGATACTCTGGAGCAACTGCTTTGGCTGTTGCTTATGATACAGCCTTAAATGGAACTGGTACAGTATTAGAATCGTTCTCTAGCTTTTGGGCTGATGGAATGTATTCTTTCAAAAATATGTTCCTAGGAGCAATGCCTGGTTCAATTGGAGAAACTTCTACTTTAATGGTATTGATTGGGGCTGCAATCCTAATTATTACTGGAGTTGGAAGCTGGAAAATTATTTTCAGTGTATTTGCAGGAGCTTGGTTGATGGGATTAGGATTTAATGCAATTGGTGTTAATGCTTTCATGGAAATGCCTGCTCATTACCACCTAGTAATAGGAGGTTTAGCTTTTGGAGCCGTATTCATGGCTACCGATCCTGTGTCAGCAGCTCATACAGAAACTGGAAAATGGATTTATGGATTCTTGATAGGTATCTTAACTGTAATTATCAGAGTTGTGAATCCTGCTTATCCAGAAGGAATCATGCTAGCCATTCTCTTAATGAATGTGTTTGCTCCATTAATCGATCATTATGTTGTTGAATCTAATAAAAAGAGGAGGTTAAAACGTGCGACAGTCTAATTATTATGTAATATTATTTTCCGTAATACTCACAGTAGTATTGGGCGGATTATTGGCAGCTACATCTGAAGGCTTAAACCCTATTCAACAAAAATCAATTGAGTTGGATACTAAAAAGCAAATTTTGGGTGCTGTAATGGAAGTGACATCTGAAACGGATGTAATTGGAACTTATGATAAATCCATTAAATCTGAGGTGACGGATTACGAGGGTAATATCGTTGCCGAAAATGAAAAGGGAGAAGAGATCATTGCTGAAGATGTTAGTGTTGAAAAACAGTTCAAAAAAGCACCGGAAGAAAGATTTTATCCTGTATTCAAATATTACGGTAAGGATGGAGGAGATGAAATAGAATCCTATATTCTCCCTGTTTATGGTAGTGGTTTATGGGATAATATTTGGGGCTATATTGCCTTAGATACTGAAGGGAAAACTATCAAAGGTGCCGTTTTTGCCCATGCTGGGGAAACTCCAGGTCTTGGTGCTAGAATCACTGAGGACAAGGTGCAGGCAAGATTTGAAGGTAAGAAACTTTATAATAATCAAGGAGAATTAGTATCTGTTAAAATGCTTAAAGGCGAAAGCAATCCGGAAAGTAAGTTGGATGAACACCACGTTGACGGAATGTCTGGAGCTACTATTACAGGTAATGGTTTAAATGATATGTTGAAAAATTATTTTAAATATTACCAATCATATTTTAACAAAAAAGGTGCTACTGCCACTTTATAATTTAAAGATATTAAAGATATGAGTACAGAAACTGTAGATAAACCAGTAAAAAAAGATTCGGAAGCACTTCTTTCCAAAAGGAGAAAGAAGATTGTAACGGATCCGTTAAATGATGATAATCCGATTACCATTCAGGTATTGGGTATTTGTTCTGCTCTTGCGGTAACAACTCAGATGAAGCCTACAATGGTAATGTCAATAGCCGTTATCTTTGTTATTGTATTTGCTAACTTAACTATTTCGTTAATTAGAAAATTAATCCCTAATCGTGTTAGGATTATTGTTCAGTTGGCTGTTATTGCAACATTGGTAACTTTAGTAAATGAGGTCTTACAGGCATTTGCTTATGATATGTACAAGGAATTAAGTGTATTCGTTGGTTTGATTATTACCAACTGTATAATCATGGGACGTTTGGAAGCATTTGCCTTGGGTAATAAACCTTATGATTCAATTCTTGATGGCTTAGGAAGTGGCTTGGGATATGCTTGGATTATATTAGCTGTTGCTTTCTTTAGAGAGCTTTTTGGTTCAGGTGCAATATTTGGTTTTGAAGTATTTAAGGCTATTGGTTTCTCAGCCGATGGATGGATAGGTATGGATTATCAAGCGAATGGTATCATGGTAACACCGGTTGGTGCCTTCTTTATACTTGGGCTCATAATTTGGGTTCAGAGGAACAAAACAGGATACGTAGAAAATTAATCGCTAAAATATTAAAACAATGGATTTAATTAACTTAGGAATAAAATCAATTTTTATTGAGAACATGGTTTTCGCCTACTTCTTGGGCATGTGTTCTTTTTTAGCGGTTTCTAAAAAAGTAAGCACTGCTTTTGGTTTAGGTTTAGCCGTTATTTTCGTTTTAACTATTACAGTTCCAATGAACTGGTTGTTAAGTGAATTTATCTTGAATGAAGGAGCCTTAGCTTGGATTAGTAAAGATTTAGCTAGTGTAGATTTAAGTTTCTTGAGCTTTATCATGTATATAGCAGTTATTGCCTCAATGGTGCAATTAGTAGAGATGATTATAGAAAAAACTTCTCCAGCTTTATATGGGTCATTAGGTATATTCCTTCCCCTAATTGCTGTAAACTGTGCCATCTTAGGATCTTCTTTATTCATGGATCAAAGAGAATATAACTTAGCTGAGTCAACTGTTTATGGTTTCTCTTCAGGTATTGGTTGGTTCTTGGCAATTATTGCTTTAGCTGCCATCCGTGAAAGATTAAAATATTCTAATGTTCCTGATGGATTAAAAGGATTAGGTATCACTATGCTGATTACCGGTTTGATGGGTATTGCTTTTATGTCATTTATGGGAATATCAATTTAATAAGAGTTAAAATAATTCGATATTTCCAAAGCCTTGATGGACTTCATCAAGGCTTTTTGCGTTATTAACCAGATATAGTTTTTAATTTGATATGCGACAAAAAATTTTTACTAAAATAGCTAGTTATTTTTTAAGGGGCTTATTATTTGTAGCTCCAATTGCTTTTACACTTTTAGTAATTCAAGCAGTATTTAATTGGCTTGATGGTTTACTACCGGTTAATATACCCGGTCTTGGTATTATAATCTTGGTTTCCGCTATCATAGGTGTAGGTTATTTAGGTTCCACCTATTTTATGAAGCCCTTTTTCGAATTATTCGAACATATAATTACCAAAATCCCCTTTTTAAGTTTGATCTATAATTCCATAAAAGATTTGGTAGGTGCTTTTGTAGGGGATAAAAAGAAATTTAATAAGCCTGTTATGGTGCAGTTTGATGAAGCCGGCAAAATTTTTAAACCCGGTTTTATAACACAAAGTGATTTAAGTAAAGTTGCATTGGAAGGCTACTCTTCTGTATATATGCCGCATTCCTATAATTTCTCAGGAAATATAATTGTCGTTAAAAATGATTTAGTCCATCCTTGGGATGTAAATAGTACTAATGCTATGAAATTTATTGTTTCTGGGGGTGTCAGTGGCTTTGAGGATATGTAATAAATTAAAGGAAATAGAATGACAAAATAATTTATATTACAGTTTTAATATAATGTAAGTAATTATAAATTGTACAAATATAATAAAATCAATATAAATTGAAGAAAGCATTTTTTCTCGACTATGTATGTTATTATATTTGTTTTCTACCAAATATAAATTATGACAAGGGGAGAAGTTTTGAACGTAAAAGCCAAATATAAATCAATCATTAAGACCAGTTCTGTAGGAGATATTATTTCTGCAGTAATTATCTGTATTGAATGTATTGTAGCTTCATCTGTGATTTTAGTTAATATAATAAACTAAGCTCTTTTAATTTAGTGTAACTTCTCTTAATTTTCCTTTATGCATAAGGAAAATCTATTCACGGTTTATAAATCATCTGCTGGAAGTGGTAAAACATTTACCCTCACTAGGGAATATTTAAAATTAGCTTTTCAAAATCCTGACCATTTCAAAAAAATATTAGCGGTTACTTTTACCAATAAAGCAACCCAGGAAATGAAAGAGCGGATAATTCAAAATCTCTTTGATTTTTCTCACAAGGCTCCTTCCGATATGGGGGAGCAATTGAAAACTATACTAGGTATTTCGGATTCTCAATTGCAAAGTCAATCCCAACAACTTCTAATTTCAATACTCCATAATTATAGTCGGTTTTCAGTTCAAACCATCGACCGATTCTTTCAAAATGTTATGCGATCCTTTGCAAGGGAATTAAGTCTTCAAGGTGATGGAGAGCTGCTGTTAAATACGGATGAAGTCAGACAGGCTGTGCTTGATTTACTAATGGAGGATATCAGTGATCCAAAGCATGCTGCTTTAAAAAATTGGATAATAGATTTCTCAATCAATAAGTTGGAAGATAAAGGCAAATGGGATGTTAGGAGAGATATTCTTTCCTTTACGGAGGAATTAATGAAGGATGATTTTAAGATCATTGAAAATGCCTTGAATAAAGAAATCAGTGATTATGAGAAGCTGAAAGTATTCAAAGACAAGCTCAATAAAATTATTGCCCAATTTGAAAACACATTGGATGGAATCAGTAAAAATGCTTTTCAACTAATTGAAAGTAATGGCTTAACTCTTGATGATTTTAGTGGGAAAGGTAGATCCGCACCTAATTTTTTCAATAAAATCAGTAAGGAAAGTAAAAAAAAGAATAAATACGAATTAAGCGATTTAGTAAATGCAACAGTTCAAAAAGCCTTAGAATCAAATGGTGAAACTTTAGCAGCCAAGTCTTCCAAGAAAAAAGAACGTATTATTCAAACGGCATCCGAAGGCTTAATTGATTTTTTTCATGAAGCCATTCACTTCATTCAAAATAATCTTGGAGAATATCGCTCAGCTGAAAATATCCTTAAGAATATTTATTTGATAGGGATTACCCAGCATTTCAATCAAAGAATGCAGGACTATAAAAAGGAAGAAGGCATTCAGTTTCTTTCTGACACCACTCAGTTTTTGAATCAAATAATCGGGACAGATCCAGCGGAAAGTCCTTTTGTGTATGAAAAAATGGGCAGTTTTTATGACCATTTTCTTATTGATGAGTTTCAGGATACATCCACTTTACAATGGCAGAATTTTAAACCTTTGGTGGAAAATTCGCTCGCAGAAGGAAATGAAAACTTAGTAGTAGGGGATGTGAAACAATCCATTTACAGATGGCGTGGCGGTGATTGGAGATTATTATTAAAGGGCTTGAAAGAAGATATTTCACCTGCCTTTTATCACGAAGATGCATTAAGTCATAATTTTCGAAGCAAACTTAATGTTATAGATTTTAACAACGATTTATTTACTGCCTTACCTACTATTATCAAATCAAATGCAGTTAATAAGGACAAGAATAATTTCACAGCCGAAGTTGAATATTTATTGCAGGATCTACCAGATGCTTACAATGAAGTAGTGCAGCAAAAGAAAAAAGATTATCCTTATAATGGATTTGTAGAATTACAGTTTTTTGAGGAAGATGAAACAGAGGAAGGCGATAAAATCAGCTGGAAAGAAAAGGCTTTAGAGAAGTTTGTGATTGATTTGGAGCGTTTGCAGGATGCAGGCATCAAACTTAAGGATGTCGGTATTTTGGTAAGAAGAAAATCAGAAGGAATTGAAATCCAAGACTTTATTGAGCAGTATAAAAATGACAATCCTCAAAAGGCAAAGGATTTTGACTACAATGTTATTTCCGATGAGACTTTATTGCTGTCCAGTGCTCACATTGTCAATTTCATATTGAACTGCTTTCAGTATTTATATACAGCTGATAAAATTGCTCTGGCTCAAATTAAATTCTACTATCAGAAAATTATCAATGGGGACAATGCTTTGATTCATGAAATCGTGAAAGTAGATGTTAATGATGATTTCTTGCCTGAAGAGTTTTTATCTACTCAGAAAGAATTAATGAGTTTGAGCTTATTGGAGATGAGTGAGAAACTCATTCAGATATTTAAACTCAAAGAAATTAAAAAAGAAAAAGCCTACTTATCTGCATTCCAAGATGTGTTATTAGATTTTGGAAATAAGGGTGGAATCCCTGATTTTATGGAATGGTGGGAACAAAACAGTTACTCCTATGCGATCAAATTACAATCTAATGAGAATTCAGCGAGGTTGATGACCATCCATAAAGCGAAAGGATTAGAATTTAAAATCTGTATGATCCCACTTTTGGAGTGGACATTAAGCCCTAGTGCTATCATGGCTCCCACGCTATGGGTTAATACAGAAGGTACTCAATTTTCAGAAATTCCTTATTTGCCTTTAAAGCAATCTTCATCTTTAAAAGATTCTGTATTTGCACTAGACTATTGGGAAGAAGAAGTGAAAAGTTATTTGGATAACCTTAATTTGTTGTACGTTGCCATGACGCGTGCAGGAGATGCACTTTTAGTCAATACCAAAGCTAAAAGTGACCCAAGGTATATATCTAATCTTCTCTTAGAGTTTTCTGGAACCCATGAAAATTGGAATGAAGACGAATTGAAATTAACTATAGGTCAGGAAGCTGATTTTGCGTTAATGGCAAAAGATAAAGAAGAAAAAGCAGAAGCCTTTTCAACGGATTCAGTGGATTTGACTTATTATGAAAGCCATAATTGGCAGGATAAATTACAGATTAAGCATTCTCAAACCTTAATAATGGATGACTCAGGTCTGTCCAAAACAGATTTGGGAATTTACGTTCATGATATTTTTTCTCAATTAAATGATTTATCTGAAATTCCTAATTTGCTTGAAAAAGTAAAAGCCGAAAAAATGCTCAATAGAGAAGATTATGAGTCCATTCAGAAACTAGTGAAAGATAATCTTCAAAAAGGAAGTGATTTATTGCCTTGGTTTGAAACGGATTGGGAAGTGAAAACAGAAGTGCCTGTTTTACTAACTGACGGTTCCTTAATTAGACTGGATAGAGTTTTGCTTAAAAATAATGAAGCTAGAATATTAGATTTTAAAACAGGTAAAAAATCTGAACAAGATAAAAAGCAGCTTAATTTCTATAGAAGTACATTAAAGAAAATGGGTTATGAGAAAGTCACAGCCCATATTGCCTATTTAAATCCTTTGGAGATTGAGGAGGTTTAAGGTTTTGGATTGAGAATTGATTATTTAAGGGTTTTTGGTCTATTGCTAATTAAAATATTTGAGATTAGTATATGCTAATTTATACGGGAAACGGTAAGGTCGTTCCTACGGAACTTGTGAGCGAGCTAAGATTTGAGTTACCATAAGGTCGTCCCGATGGGACTTAAAATGTGTAATAACCTGAATTCGATTATTAATTTAGGATTCAGACCGTTTGTAAACAGTGAGTTTCAACTAAAAATTTTGAAGCAATAGCGGGCTATTGTAAGAAATTATTAGGAAGAAAATCGCTGTTTACAAGCGGAATCAGAAAAACTTTCCCATAAAATCCAATATACTGCGTTGTCTTTCTTCGATATAGCTCGCTATATCTTCAAAAAGACGCCTTGTCTATTGAATTTTATGAAAATCTGAATTTCCAAATTAATGTCGAACTCAGGTTAATAAGTTTTTGATTCTGAATGAAGTTGAAAAGTAGAAATAACAATTATTATGGAGAGAAAATTAACAATCTAAGGCCCCAGAGGGGTCTGATTATGGTGATGAGTATAAAAACCTGTACAAAGCTCCGTAGGAGTGACCTTATTGCTTGAAAGCTGAGGTGTAATTTTACTCTAGAAAAAATATAGCCGGTACATAATCATATAATTGATAAACAGCTTACACTAAAACATACAATGCAAAACACATTTTTAGAAGAACTAGCCCATACATTATATACCCAATTAGGAAAAGACATTTCCAACTACACCGTCATTTTCCCAAATAGAAGGGCAGGGCTGTTTTTCAACCGCGCACTTCGAAAGCTAATTGACCAACCTATATGGGCTCCAGAAGCGATGGCTATCGAAGATTTTGTTCGTCAGAAAAGTGATTTTGCAGTTCCTGACCAGTTGAGTTTAGTATTCTCGCTTCATGAAGTTTTTCAAAAACATGCGCCATTTAAAGAAGACTTCGAGCAATTCTATTTTTGGGGTGATATGCTAGTGAAAGATTTCAATGATGTAGACCATTATATGGCGGATGCTCGTCCTCTTTTTGCAAATTTACTAGAGTGGAAAAAGCTGGCAGACACAGATTTCTTAACGGAGGAACAGCTTCAGTTAATTGAAAAATTCTGGAAGAGTTTCGAAGCTAAACCTAAAGATGCCCAGGAGAAATTTGCCCGAAATTGGAATATACTTTTTCCAGTCTATCAGGATTTCAAACAAAAATTGAAAGAGGAGAATCAAGCCTATAATGGCATGCTGTATAGAGAATATGCTGAAAAGTTAAAGGCTGGAGAAGTACAGATTTCAGGGCATTTGATTTTTGCGGGCTTCAATGCATTGACCAAAACAGAGGAAATCATTATTTCAGAAGCCGTGAAAAATGGTGCTCAGATTTTTTGGGATATGGATGCTTATTATGCTGCTCCCGAAAATACTATGCAAGAAGCTGGTAATTTCTTTAGGGAATACTCAAATCATACTGTTTTAGGTAAGACTTTTCCTGAGGAACTGCCTGATAGAATTATTAAAGAAACTCCTCAGATTAACATTACAGAAATTAAAGGAAATATTGCACAGGCAAAATTCTTAGGGCAATTACTTTCAAAGCAAAACATTGATCAGCCAGAAAAAACGGCTATCATTTTGGGAGATGAAAGTTTGCTTTTCCCTGTTTTATATGCACTTCCAGAGGAAATCCAAAAGGTGAATGTTACCATGGGTTATCCACTTCGTTTTGCTTCCATCTATCAGTTGATGAATATTTGTCTTTATCTTCAAAAGAATAAAAGAGAAGAAGCTGATAAAATTACTTTTAACCATAGGGATGTTTTAAAAATCTTAAAGCATCCATTTGTTGGAAACCTGTTGGGAGAGAAAGCCAAAACTAAAATCCAGCATATTGAATCCAACAATATTATCCGGCTGGAATTGAAAGATTTGTATTCGGAAAATGAAGATGAGAATCCGCTATTAGAAATTTTGTTTAAAGATGGTTCAGAAAATTATTTTTTCTATTTAAGAACTATTTTGCAATATGTCCATCAAGAGCAAATTGAATCCACTGAGCAGGAATTTATTTCTGAAATTTATAAGCAGATCAATCAGTTAGAGCAAATCATCAGTGAATTCCAATTGGCTTTGGATATAAATGCTTTCATCCGTTTATTCAATCGAATTATACAGTCGATCAGAGTTCCTTTTTCAGGGGAACCTTTGGAAGGCATTCAAATTATGGGAGTATTGGAATCGCGAAATCTGGATTTTGAAAATATCTATTTCCTCAGCATGAGTGAAGATAATTTTCCAGGTGGGGCAAATAGTCAATCTTTCATTCCTTATAACATCCGAAAAGCGTACGGATTACCTACTTTAGAGCAAAGAGATGCTATTTACGCCTATTTGTTCAATCGACTCCTGCAGCGCTCTAGTCAGATGCATTTGATGTACAACAGTGATAATAGCGGTGGGAAAGGTGGAGAACCAAGCCGTTATCTCTTGCAATTGCAATATGAGTTAGGCATTCAAACACAAAAAGTAAAGTTGCAAAGCCTCAACCAAGATCCACAAGCCGCATCACCTGTACCTATCACTATAGAGAAAAATGATGCGATTTGGGAGATTTTGAACTCCTATAATGAGAAAAGGTTCCTTTCTGCCTCTGCATTAAAGACTTATCTGAATTGTCGATTGCAATTTTATTTCCGATATATCGCAGGCTTAAAAGAAAGGGATGAAGTCAGTGAAGATTTAGATGCAGCTGATTTTGGTAATATTCTCCATCATGTCATGGAAAAATTATATGGCTCAGTTTTAAATCAAATGCTCGATGCCAATAAAATTATTCTTTTAAAGAAGGATATAGATAAATTCATAAAAGAGGAGTTTGCCGAGCTGTACGGCAAAAAGGATAAAGTTTCAGAGTTCGAATTTGAAGGAAGAAATATCATCATTAGGGATGTAGTGAAAAGGATGGTGGTTCAAATTTTGAATTATGATGCTCAAATTGCTCCATTTACAGTTAAAAAGGTTGAAGGTGAATATGAACATGCAGTAGTATTAGAGGATGGCAAGGAAATAAGACTTCAAGGTTCAATTGATAGGCTAGATGAGAAGGATAATAGCATCCGAGTAATTGATTATAAATCAGGAGGCGATGAAGTTAAATTTCCTGATGTAGAAAGCTTATTCGATCGTGACCATAAAGACAGAAATGGTGCGGCTATGCAGACGCTTATTTATTCATATCTATATATCAAAAGTGATGATTATGATGGAGTGAAAAATGTTGTTCCTGGCCTTTATAATGGTAAAGGAATATTTAAGGCTGATTTCTCTGAAAAATTGAAATTGAACAGAAATGAGTTGAATAATGCTGAGCTATTGATGGAGGATTTTGAAAAGGGGTTGAAAGAAATCTTGTCTGAGATATTTATAAGCGAGCAATCCTTTGAGCAAACCGATAAACTGGAAAATTGTACTTATTGCGCTTATAAAACTATTTGTAACCGATAAAAAAAAGCAACACGCTTTTCAACGTGTTACCTAACCTAATTGAACTACATTTCCCGCATTTATCGGGATGAAAACTAATTTGTTATCTGAAATAACACTTAGTAAACCATTTCATTTTAAAATAGTTTTAATCAAATATTAAAAACAGTACTATGCCTCTTAAGGAAAAACAAAAAGCTCCCGATTTTCAATTAGAATCAACATCAGGAAAGAAATTCAAATTAGATGAACAGGCAGGAGAACCCATCATCCTGTTTTTTTACCCTAAAAATTTCACAAAAGTATGTACTGCTGAGGTCTGCGAATTCAGGGATGCCTTTACGGAATTTAGGGGTTTGAATGTGAAAGTTGTTGGGGTGAGTCAAGATACTATAGCCTCTCATCATAAGTTCAAAAAAGAAAATAAATTACCCTTCGAATTATTGAGTGATCCCAAAGGGAAAGTAGCGAAACTATATAAGGCGACTATACCAGTTATAGGAATGAATAGGAGGATTACTTATTTATTGGATAAAGAGTTAAGAATAAAAGCTGTTTACGAAAATATGTTTACGGCAGACCAGCATGTGAAGCAAATGATAGAGAAAATGTAGATTATAATTGATTACTTATAATATTATGATCGATTAAAAAACTGTCTAATAGAATTAACAATTCATAAGGGAATGTTAGCAAATAAAGTCTTGCTAAGCTTTCCCTCGCAGTCATAAACCGCAGATAGCAAAGTTTTCACAAAGTGATAATTTTATTCTCTTATGAAGTTCATTTTGACAGTTATACACGGGAGTATCTCATAAACTGCGTAAGTTCTAAAATTGCAAAAGGAAAGCCCAATCGAGCTTTCCTCTTTTGTTTTTTACCGTTGAAACTTAAACCTAAAACCCCAACTTTAATTCATCCCTATAAGTACTATCCTTTACACCATTTCTATTCCAATAATCCAGCATAATTCTTTCTTTAAGGGTGGCAGTAGTCGTCATCATTTCTCCATTTTCAGGATAAGTTTCTTCCCATTTTTCTATTTGATAAGGATGTTGGGCTTTGTAGAAAACAGATAATTCACGATCCAGTTCAGGAATCTCAATTTTGAGTTGGTTTAAACCATCATTTTTATTGATACTGATGGTAGCGGCATAAGCCTTTAATTCTTTGTGTTTTAATCGCAAATACTGAGTAGAAGGAAAGAGTTGTATTTCACCTTCAGGAATTTGATGGGGATCCAATCGTAATAAAGTCCAAAGCTCATCTTCTAGCCAAATCTTATTAAGATTCATTTCCACATCTCCTTCACTTTCGAAGTATGATCGAGCTAATAAATCATAATCCTTCCCCTTATTGTTGAGCTGCATAAAAACATGTCCGCACCATTCCTGAACCGAAGTGGTGATTTTACGGGCATGTAAATCATTTTCCGGATAAACTGGGGAGAATATCGAAGTCATTATAGAATAAGGATAAATCCCCGTATTGAATTTTTTGGTGAAATTGAGTTTCATCACTTTTTCAGCATCATCTCCAGCTTCTTTTGGATTGTCCAGCTTTACTTGCTTGCTTTTAGAGAAATCCTCCGTCACAAAAATAAGCACTGCTTCACCTTCTCTCTTTTCACCATACCGGACTTGCTCTAAATCATAGGAAGTCAATTCTGCTTTACCTTGATACCAATAGTCCCCAAACTGCTCGTTAAGCTTTAGATTTACCTTTTCTTGAGATGGATTATCAGCTTTTTGTGCACAGGCTTGAAATAAAATTAATAAAAACGGAAGGAGTAGAAGATTTTTCATGGTTTTGAAATTTGGTGATTACTTATTGCTTACGGATTAAAGAATAAGCTGTTAGTGATTAGTGCTCTTAATGTAATTGAAACGACTAAATAACTCCTCTTTATACCAATTTTCTTTCTTTACCTTCCCAATTATTTCTTTATGGATATCCGCATAAGCATAATCCTTCATGGCTTGTTCATTTTCCCAAATACTGAAAGTAGCTTGTTCAATCAGTGGCCATTCGCCTATTCCTTTGGTAAAAATTAAACCTTTAGCATTTTTTATTGCTTGACTGGCTTTAGGCACGAATTGCCAAAATCGCGGTAGTTTATTGATGTTAATTCTTGCTCTTGTAATTACCGCTATTTTCCCTCCTGAGTATGTTGCTTTATCAGGAAAGGGATTTTGTCCATACCAGCTACCATGCGCACCTAAGGACTCTAAATAGTGTGTTTCTATTGAGTTGGATTTGCTTTTTAGCTCATTGAATTCATTTGAACTTTGGAAGAAATCTTCAGCTAAACTTTCATTCTCCCACTTCATTAACAAAGCATAGGTAGAAAAATCAGGCCATAAACTAAAACCAAATCCGCTTCCAGTTCCTAGCAGTTTTACAAATTCACAACCCTTTATTTTAGCCAAATGAGGAGGGAGTAATTGCATTTGTTTAAATGCCCAGTATTTATTTTTAGAGTAATTTATTAATGAGATGGTTACCATAAATTAATTTATGATTACAGTAACTGATAATTGAGTGAAGGGTTTTGAGCAATTCTAACATTCAGAAGAAATTCAGGATTTAAGAGATAATGGATTGTAGGTGTTATAAAATCAATTCTACCAATTATCCATAAACAACTTAAGCCATCATTATTTTCCATATATTTAATATGTTTATCTAAAACAATCACTTATTTTCTTTAATTAGTTGTCATGGATTTTGATTACGATTACATTATAATTGGTAGTGGGTTCGGAGGCTCGGTTAGTGCATTAAGACTTTCGCAAAAAGGATATAAGGTTCTTGTTGTTGAAAAAGGAAAGTGGTACCAATCAAAAGATTTTGCCAAAACCAACTGGAATTTACGCAAGTGGTTATGGTTGCCATCGTTGCGTTTTTTCGGTATTATGAAGCTCACAGTTTTCAGGCATATTGCCATTCTCTCAGGTGCTGGTGTAGGAGGCGGTTCCCTTGTTTATGCCAATACATTGCCTGTGCCTAAAACTGCCTTTTATAAAACAGGTTCATGGGCTAGTTTAAAAGATTGGGAAACAGAGTTGAAGCCGTATTATGCAATAGCCCATAAAATGCTGGGCGCTGCCGAAAACCCAGAATTATTTGACGGTGATCTTGCCCTTCAAAAGCTGGCTAAAGAGCGAAATATCAGCAGTCAATTTGAGGCTACTAAAGTGGCCGTATATTTTGGCAAGCCTGGAGTTGAGGTAGAAGACCCATACTTTGGTGGTAAAGGCCCTAAAAGGACTGGCTGTACTTTTTGCGGGGGCTGTATGACGGGCTGCCGCTATGACGCCAAGAACACATTGGATAAAAATTATTTGCATCTTGCCCAGCAAGAAGGGGCTGAAATACTAGCCGAACAGGAAGTAATTGATGTGAAACCAATTGAAAATAAAGAAGGGTCAGATGGTTATCATGTTCAGCTTCAATCCAGCACAAAGTTTTTTAAAACAAAAAAATCTCTTACCGCAAATGGGGTGATTTTCTCTGGTGGAGTAATGGGTACAGTTAAATTATTGTTAAAACTGAAGAAAAAAGGCTCATTGCCACTCCTTTCCGATAAAACGGGTGAAGAAATAAGAACTAACAATGAAACACTGATCAGCGTATCCAGTCTGGAGAAAGATATTAATGTCTCTAAAGGAGTGGCTATCGGCAGTATTTTGCATACTGATGAAAACACACATCTTGAGATTTGTCGTTATTCAGAAGGGTCAGGCTTTTGGAAGTTATTGCATTTACCCATGTCACAGGGGAATACTATTTTTAAAAGGATAGGAAACACCGTTGTCAATATGTTTAAGTCGCCTGTCCGTTATTTCAGAACCTACTGGCTTAACAGCTGGTCAAAACGGACGGTTATTTTGTTGTTTATGCAGTCGGTTGATAGCACTATTAACTTTAAAAGAGGATGGCTTGGTAATATGGTTTCGAAAGTGGGAAATGGAAAACCACCGAGTCCAGATATCCCTGAATCTGCTCAGCTAACCAAAGATTATGCAAAAATTATTAATGGGAATGCCACTGCCTTCTCGCTGGAAACCCTGGCAGGAATTCCGTCAACAGCACATATTTTGGGTGGCACTGTTATGGGGGAAGACTCTGAAAAAGGGGTGATTGATAGGAATAACAATGTTTTTGGTTATAAAAACATGATGGTTATAGATGGCTCCATGATATCGGCCAACCCGGGAGTTAACCCTTCATTGTCGATTACCGCTATTGCAGAGCATGCAATGGATCAGGTGCCGGAAAAGTCAAAAATACAAGCTGATTTTGAGAAGGAATAAAATTAGTTTATTGGTGTTTTATTCAAGGTAATGACTGATCTATATCCCAAAATTATTGATTAATGCTTCTACTCTTTTTCTGTTTTTCCAATTCTTGACTTGAAGTTCTCTGCTATGTGCTTCTGTTATGGATGATATTCTTCTTGGTAAACTAGTTGCCAGTCATCGGATTTACCAGTAAAGCCTTTATGGTTTAAGGGTTTGACATATACTGTTAAAACAAATAAAATAATGCTATTGATACTTTGATTCCTTTTTCTTTACTGCAGGTATTTAAATGAAAATTAATATATTAGCTAAAAGTCAGATAGATATGAATAGACTAATTTTTACTTCAATTTTAGCAATTTGGGCTAATGTCCTTTTCGGTCAGAATAATATTTTGTTTCCTACCATTTCTACTCCTTCGGAAGATGACACTCCAGTTGAGTTAAAAAGACTGCATATCGATGTGTTTGTGACCGGCAATTTTGCTACCACTACATTCGAAATGCAATTTTACAATGAAAATGAACGGGTAATGGAAGGAGAATTAAATTTTCCTCTAGATAATGGGGTAACCGTATCTCGTTTTGCACTTGATGTTAATGGTGAAATGCGTGAAGGAGTAGTGGTAGAAAAAGAAAGAGGAACCCAGGCATTTGAGGCTGTAACCCGTAGAAGAATTGATCCAGGCTTAGTTGAAGTTTCTAAGGGGAATAATTTTAAAGCTCGCATTTATCCAATACCAGCCAAAGGATATAAAAAAGCCATTTTGAGTTTTGAGCAGGAATTAACTTCAGCGGATAACAATAATTATATTTATCAATTACCTCTTAATCTTAAAAATATATTAGAAAAATTCTCTGTAAAAGTGGAGGTGGTTATGAACAAGCCTTCCAAAATAGAAGGTGAACATCCTAACATTAACCTCAATTTTGAGAAAGTGCGAAATTCTTTCATTAGTGAATACGAGGATGATAATATAGTGCTGGAAAAATCTTTAGCTTTTTTAATCCCCAAGCCTCAAGAAGTTAATGAAGTAAGAACCTATAAAGGAAAGGTGACATCGGATAACTATTTCCACATTAATCTAAATATTAATGAGGCCGAACGTAAAAAAGAAAAGCTATCTGATCTTGCAATTGTTTGGGATGAATCATCTTCAGGGAAAAACAGGGATATCGAAAAAGAATTATTGATTATTGAAAATTATTTGGAGTGGATGCAGGAAGGGGAGATAGAATTAAAAACATTTTCCAATACGCTTCATTTAGATGAAAAATTTAATTTAAAAAATGGAAAGTGTCCTGAACTAATTGAAACACTCAAATCGATTCAATATGATGGTGCTACCAATTTGTATTCAGTAGATTTTCAAAAAATTAAATCTGACGAAATAATTCTTTTTTCAGATGGCTTATCCAATTTTGGAGAGCAAAATAAGCTTAGATTTAATTCTCCAGTAATATGTATTAATAGCTCAAATTTAGCTGACCATAACATTTTAGAAAGTTTGGCTCTAACCTCAAATGGAGTTTATTTAAATGCTTTTAAGCTAACAAATGATGAAATTGTTAGAAGTATACAGTCTCGTCAAAAGCATTTTATTAAAGCGGATTACAATCAGGAGAATATTAAAGATTTTTACGCCAGGAGAAATGCAGTTGGGAATTTTAGTTTCACAGGGAAAGCCGAGGGTGCGAGGAATGAATTAGTTCTATATTTTGGATATGGTGATGAAATAACAGACACGCACTCGATAATAATCGATAATACAAATCGGATTGAAAATAACGTTGGGGAAAGAATCTGGGCTCAGTCCAAATTGAAATCTTTACAGCTCAAAGGAGATGGTCAAGAGATTCTTAAGCATGGAAAAAAGTTTAATTTGGTTACTGAAGGAACTTCTTTGATCGTGTTAGATGAAGTGGAGGATTATGTAAATTATGATATCACACCTCCAGAATCTCTCAGAAAAAGGTATTATGAATTGGTATCTCAAAGAGAAAAGGACAACTCTCAATATAAGCAAGAGCGGTTGAAACAGATATGTGAAAGCTTTGAAGCTGATATTAATTGGTGGGAAACTGTGGAACGAAAAAAGGTTGCTAAAAAACCCGAAAAGAGCGAGGAAATATTAATGGATTTGGTGGTTTCAGAAGTTGCAGATGAAGAAGAGATGGAGCTTGCAGAAATGGTTGTTCCCCCAACAGAACAAAGTCCAAATTATGATTACGAAGAAGATTCAATTAGTAAAAACTCAAATATAAAATCTTCTATAAAGCTTAATAAATGGGACAATGATGCTGCCTATATGAGTGATTTAAAGGCGACAGACCCACAAGACCTATATGAGCAATATTTGAGTTTAAAGCCAACTTATACTGAGATCCCTTCTTTCTATTTTGATGTGGCAACTTATATGTTTCAAAAATCCCAAAGGGAAAAAGGATTAAGAGTTATATCAAATTTGGCTGAATTAGAACTTGAAAATACGGAATTATTAAGAACTCTCGGGCGAAAACTATCAGAGTATAAGTTTTATGAAGAGGCGATAGTGATATTTAAAGAAATTGAGAGTATTCGCTCTTTTGAGCCACACTCATACATTGATTTAGGTTTAACCTATGCTGAAATGGGGGAATATCAGCAAGGATTAGATAATTTATATACTGTGATAGAAAAAGAATGGGATAGGGATATAATTTCTCGCTTTCCAGGAATTGAATTAATTGTTCTGCATGATATTAATAAGATTATTCATAATCATAGTAAAGAGCTTGATATTTCAAATGTGGATGAATGTTTCATTTATCATATGCCTTTGGATATCCGAATAGTGATAGATTGGGATGCAAACGAAACGGATATTGACCTGTGGGTTACTGACCCCAATGGGGAAAAATGTAGTTATCAAAATAAGAATACTCAATTAGGTGCCAGAATGTCCAATGATATTACTGCGGGCTATGGACCTGAAGAGTTTAGGTTGAAAAAAGCAATTGAAGGAAATTATAATATTGAGGTGAAATTTTATGGGTCAAATAAACAGACTGTATTGGATAATGTGTCAGTAAGAGCTATTGTGTATACTCGTTTTGGATTTGAAGATGAACAAAAAGAAATATTAACACTTCAACTAGAACCGAATAAAGAAGGTGAATTTACAGTGGGGGAGTTGGCTTTTGAAAAATAAACCTTGGTTTAATATCCGTTATTTACCGATCAAAGCCTCAACACGTTTCCTGTTTTTCCAATTTTTGATTTGAAGTTCACGGTTCTGGGCATCTGTTTTGGTAGGATATTCTTCTTGGTAGACTAGTTCCCAGTCATCTGTTTTGCCTGTAAAGCCTTTGTGATTAGCGTTGTGTTTTCTTATTCTTTCATCAAGTTCGTCACAGGTGTGTCCGTAATAGTATTTGTCGAGGGATGGGGAGAAGAGGATGTAGAAATGGCACATATTGGCTGAGTTTATAAATGCTATAAATGTAAAAAGCCTCCCGAAATCAATCGAAAGGCTTCTAAGTGGTGGGAATAGTAGGATTGTTCATACCCACATCCATGCCGCACTTCCCCTCACGAAGCTGAGGGCTTTCGAACCTACGACCCTCCCGACATTGCATGTCGGGATGCTCAAAACCAACTGAGCTATATCCCGCAGTATTTCCGATTGAATATTTAAAAGTATATAAATAAAAAAGGGTTACAAACTTACCGTCTGTAACCCTTTAGTATTCTGTGGGAATAGTAGGATTCGAACCTACGACCCCCTGCTTGTAAGGCAGGTGCTCTAAACCAACTGAGCTATATTCCCCTTTTTTAATTTTTAACAACCTTTTGTTGTCTTTTGGGAATGCAAATGTAGTACTGCTTTTTATATTTACAAATTGATTTTGTAAAATAATTTAAATTATTTTCAAGCTTTCATTTATAAAACTGAAAATCAACTGCTTATATCATTAAAAAAATAAATTTGGATTTATACCCCTTATTCACAAATTTCGTTCATCAATCAAAAGCAATACTTTGAAGCGCATCAGAAAGTTTATTCTTTATCTTTTTTTATTTTTTATCCTGCTTTTTGCGGGCGGGTCGGCTTATTTGTATTACAATCAAGACCAACTGATTGATAAAATCCTATCTGAAGTCAATAAATCTATTCAAACGCCTGTGGAGGTTGGTGCTATTGATATTAATTGGTGGACTGATTTCCCTAATATTTCACTGCGCTTTCAAGATGTTTTCATAGAAGAATCACTTGAGAGAAGCAGTTTTCCTTTAGCTAAGCTGGAGGAGCTTGCACTTTCTTTTAATACTTTGGATTTTCTGAAAGGAGATTATTCTTTTGAGAAAATTATTTTGAAAAGGGGAGAAGTAACAATTCGCACCACTCGAACAGGTGAGAGAAATTATGATATTATTAAAAGTTCTGGTGAATCATCTAATCAATCGGTCAATTTCAATTTGAAGAATATTCAGATTCAAGCTGTGCAAGTTAATTATGTGGATGAAGCGTTAAAGCAAACTTATTTGCAATATGCTGAGGAATTGAAGGCTAGCTTAAATAAAGTAGGTGATGTTTATCATATTATTGCTGATGGAAAAATTAATTCCAAAGCTATTAAAATTGGAGAGTACAGCTATTTTGAAAATAAAAATCTGACCGTCAAGGCTAAACTGAATTACACTCAAGGTGCAGAAACCGTTGATATCTTACCTTCGGAATTGCTACTGTCAAATAATGAATTTGAGATTTCGGGAAATTATAAAATCCTTAGCAGTTACATGGATATTAAGGTGAAAGGAATAGAATCTGATTTCACCACGCTTATTTCATTATTGCCTAATAATTATAGAAAGCAATTGTCAGAATATGAAAGCACTGGTAATGCTCAATTTGAAGGTAGTTTGATTGGGAAATTAACATCAACAGAAAGCCCAAAAATCAATTTTAATTTTAGCGTGGAAAATGCTTCACTTTTTCAGCCAGAATATAATACTAGATTTGAAGATTTAAGCTTTCATGGTAATTTCAATAATGGCGCCAGGCAAAGCCTGAAAACCTCTCAATTGGTATTGAAAGATTTGAAAGGGAATTTGAAAGGCAAAGCTTTCACGGCTAATTTGGGTATTAAGGATTTTGAAAATTATCTCATTAACCTTTCTACTGAAGGACAAATCTCAACTCAAGATTTATTTACCTTCTTTCCTAATCATGAAAAATATACTAAGCTTGAAGGCTTGATTGATTTCAATTTAAGTATAGCGGGCTATTTTGATGATTTCAAACAAGCTTCCACTGCCTCCAGAATCAATAACTCAGGCGAGATTATTCTGAGCAATTTGAGTGGTGTTTACGAGGATTATCCTTTGCCAATTAATGATGTAAACGGAAGGTTGATGTTTAATAAAAATGATATTGCCATCAATCATTTGCAGGGTAAAATCGGGGATTCCGATATTGAATTAAGTGGATTTTTCCTTAATATTATTCCTTATTTCTTGAAGGATAATCAGTCTCTTTTAATTGAAGCTGAAACGATAAGCGAAAACATCAATCTAAATGAGTTGCTGTCTGGATTATCCAATGCTGAAAACTCAATCGAAAAGCAGGAAGAGTCCTTTAAATTTGCTCTAAGTCCAAAATTGCAGTTGGATTTAACCTCTCATATATCCAAATTAGAATTTAAACGATTCGAGGGCAGAAAAATATCGGGTAATATTAAATTGTCCAAACAAATTTTGGAAGCTTCACAATTAGGAATGGAAAGCAATGGCGGAAAAATGACCTTGAGCGGAGAAGTAAATGCCAAAAAGAGAAATGAGATACGCATCAATACTAAGGCAAATTTCAATGGGATGAATGTGGATAGCATATTTTATACTTTTGAAAATTTCCAGCAGGATTTCTTGACTGATCGCCATTTGAAAGGAAAAATTAATGCGGATGTAGATGCCTTTATTTTGCTGGACGAAGCTCTGAATTTTCAATCCGATGCCTTTACTGCCACTATTGATGCTAAAATTGATAATGGAGAGTTGAATGATTTTGAGCCGATGCTGAGTTTGTCAGATTATGTTAGGGAAGATGAACTCACGCATTTGAATTTTGGGGAATTGAGCAACACCATAGAAATCAAGAATAAAGTGATTTATCTACCTGAGATGTCCATTCAGTCGAATGTATCCAATATTTTAATACAAGGGACGCATACTTTCAGTCAGGAAATTAATTACAGATTATTAGTACCTTTAAAAAACTATAAAAAAGAAGATAGTGATGCGGCATTTGGTGCTATTGAAGAAAGTGGAGAATATTCCAATCTTTATTTAAAAATCATTGGTACAACAGATGATTTTGAAGTCAGTTGGGATAAAAAGCGTTCATTGGAATCAGTTGCCGAAAGAATTAAAGAAGAAGGTAAGACCTTAAAGAAAATTATAAAAGGAGAAAAACTCCCTGAGAAAGAAGAAAAAGAAGTTGAATTAAATGAGGAAGAATATTTTGACTGGTAAGAGAACTATAGCATACAGCTTTATAATGATCGCTTTAATTTTCACATCTGCATGTGGGAATAAAAAGGTAACGCCAATTATTACTGGGCTAGATACCCAAACTGATGCGCTGATTATTGGTTTGCAATCATTCAACGACTCCATTGTTTGGGCTAGCGGTACTTATTCAACTTTGCTGAAATCGACTAATGCAGGAGAGGATTGGAAAGTCTTTACTTATCCTGAAATCGACAGCCTTCAATTTCGTGATGTTCATCCTATTAGTGATAAGGAAGCTATTGTGCTAAGTGCTGGTGAAGGGAAATTAAGTCAAATCTTTTATTTTCATGAAGAATCAGGATGGAGAAAAGTTTTTCAGATGGAAAATGAGCAAGGCTTTATAGATGCAGTGCAATTCTGGGAAAATGGACAAGGCTTGGTTTATGGAGATGCGATTGATTCATTGGCATATATTCTCAAGACCACAGATTTTGGCAAAAGCTGGACTCGAATCCCGACTGCGCCAATGGCAAATGAAGGTGAAGGTGGTTTTGCCTCAAGTGGCAGCAATATTTTGATGGGAGAAGAAGGCAAAGCATGGATAGCCACAGGAGCCAATGGAAGCGCTAGGGTTTTTTATACCGAAGATTACGGCAGAAGCTGGGAAGTGAAAAACACCCCAATGATGACTGGTGAATTTGCAGGACTGACCGCCATTAAAAAATCATATAATAAATTATGGATCACAGGTGGTGATTTAGCCATTACTGATCAGCAATTGGAAAATGTTTACTATTCCGAAAATAATGGAGAAAACTGGAATGCGTTGCCTGACCATCAAACTCCTGGTTCTTTTTATGGCATGGCAGTTACGAATTATTTAGAAAATGAATTCGTATTAGTTTGCGGTCCAAAAGGGGCTGAAATTTGGCTGGGCGATCAAGAAAAATGGCAAACCCTGAGCGATGAAGATATTTGGACAGCCACCTTTATTGATAGCCGAACAGCTTTAATGGCAGGTAGAAATGGTAAAATGTTTAGGGTGGAGTTGGAGTAAGGCTATCTATATAGTCAAGATAAACCGCTAACTAGCACCGACTCTTCAATGCAGCACCATCCCGAACTGCATAGGCAGGTTTGTCCTGTAATCTGGATTTTATTGGGAATGCTTAGAGCGTTATTTATTTTAATTTTTCTCTTTATACTCATCCTCTTCCAAATAAGGTTTTAGTAATTCATACATCTCTTCGTGGGCAACCAACCCTATCAATTCTCCCGCTAAGTTTCCGAGGTGAAAATTTTGATCATACCTCATCTTTTCAAAAGCTTCGAATTCAGGAACGACCATATTCGTAGCTAGGTGAGATATTTCAAATAATACTCTGGTATAAACGCTGCTGTCATTATCTTCATAAAAATGAATATTTGTTTTAGCTCCATTTTCTAACAAAGCTTTTACTGCTTCAAAGTCAAAGCAATCTACTCTATTGTATAATTGCAAATCAAGCTTTCGATAGCCTTTTTTGATCAGATCTTCCATAGAGTCCAAAATTACGGTGTCATGGTATTTTGGGTCATCGCAGTCAAATAATTCATGGTATTGATTAAATTTCAGATTGAAGACCAGCTCTTCCGTATTAAATTCACTTTTCCAATGCGCCAGCATTTTCTCGGTTTTTGCTCTTTGCATTTTAACAAATGGGAATATTTCTTTTCTCCAATCATTCATGCCCCAAACTTTTTGATTTAAAAAAGTAAGCTGTACTAAATCTAGCGGTAAATCAAGGTATAAATAAAAATCTCTTTTCTTTTGATAAAGCGCAGGAAACGCTCTTTGAAAAGCTTTTACTTTTTCCAGATCATTGAAATAAATAGCCAAAAACAAATCTTTCAATTGGGCATTTTCGATTGCGCTTACTTTATGTCTGTGATTAGGTGCTTTCACCCAACACCCCCTTCCACTACCTTAATCTCCTCTTCCGTCAACCCATCCAATTCATAAACCATTTGGTCTATCTCTGTATGATTGGGGTTAACTTTCAGAAAAACCTTGTTTAGCGATTTTCGGGGAGTCAGGATATTATAAGTCATAAGCGTGCTAAATGGGTGCTATGGTTCATCAACCTTTAAATTAAGGGAATAAGATTAAATATCAGTAGGAATCGCTTATTTATTGTGATTTAGTGTGCAAAATTTTAAAGGGTAGAGAGCTTAGATAAAATTCCTTCTTAAATCTCAAAGTTTACAACTTAACCATCACTTCCCAATACAGGAATATTAACTAATTGAAAATAAATATTTTATATTATAACAGAGACAAAATAGAGACAGAATTAACCCTAAAATTTTGTCTTCATTTTTTAATAACTTTAGAAATCTAATTTCCCTATTTAATTCACTATAAGCAAATACAATAGACTGAACATTTAAATCTATTAGATTTTATATATTCTTTGAGTTTTATTGTCATTTTAATAGATTCAAATAAAATAATACTTGTAAATATGACATTCAAAGAAAGGTATTTCGACCTATGCTATAATCATCGTATTCATGAATATTCTAAAATAGATGTATATAGCAATTTAAAACCAGGTGAAGCAAAGTTAAAATATAATTCAATCGATGAATTCTACATGGAAGAGCTTAATATTTCAAAAGAAAAATTGATTAAAGTTAAATCTCATTTCAAGGTATTCAATAGATTACATGCAAAGTATTTTAATAAATCCAGAGGTGAACTTTTTTCTAATTCCGAAGAATTTATGAAGTGGTATAAAGAGCAGGGGGAGAAATGCAATTATTGTGAGGTATCTCAAAAAGACCTTTTTAGGATAGTGGATAAAAGAAATGGCAATCTCACATTAAATCAAAAAACCAAAAGGTCAAAAGGAACACTTGAAATAGAAAAGTTAGATCCAAGCGAAGGTTATACCTATGAAAACTCTGTTCTAGCTTGTCCATTTTGTAACAATGCAAAAAGTAATTTGATATCTGAAACTGATTGGAAAGAGTTCTTCGTCCCGGCAATGAAAAAATATTTGAATCAGATCCTAAATTAATTTTTATGGAAAGTCATTCTTAAAAGTAATACTTCAATCTAATACCAAAAAAATGATCGAATAGATTTTAACTACACTGACAATTCAATAGCTAAATGAATAAGGAGCTGTGAAAAAGCAGTTAACGAATCAGTAAATATTGATACTTTTGAAAGTAAATAGAGAGAGTTCAATAATAGTGGGTGTATGGTCAGTAATTAACTTATTCATAGCAGTTTTCCTTTACCGAACTAAAACACCCTCCACCAGTACAACACCGTGTAAAGTGGGTGTAGCATTAACATTACGCTTACACCCACGTATTACCAGCCATTGATATAGCTTATTTCTCAAAGCTTTCAAATAATCCCACCATCTCAGTATAATCTATACCGGTTTTATGGATAACGTGGTAGGTCTTTTCATTCCTAGCGATTTCTATAATATTTAGACCTTCTTCACCCACCATAAACGGGTCAGCACCCTTTGATAGCATGAAGCGCACTAGATTAACACGGTTGTCCATTACTGCCATTTCTAAGGGTGTCATGTCATCACCTTGATTCTCATTTAGGTTTGGCTGATAATTTTCAATTAGGTAGATGATTACCTCATCACTGATTTCCTCAATATTGATATCTAAGGCTTTGTAAAATATGGTTTCTCCATCTATGAGGGATTTTGCATTGATATCTCCTCCTTTAGCAATCAGTTCTTTGACCGCTTCAAGATCGCTAGCTTTACTATGAGTAAGTCTACCTAAAAGTTGGCGGTTTGGGAAAGTGAATTCGTTGTCTTTGGATATCATGCACTTAATTTAATCAAATTTTGATAGGGCATAAAAAAAGCCCGAAGCAAGTTCGAGCTCATTCATCAAATTTTATAGTACAGTATGAAAGCCGGTTACATAGGGTACTTTTAAGCTATCTCCAAGATATCTTGCATTCTGCTTTTTAATACAAAAGAAATCGTTTTGGAAATAGCTGGATTGGCATTTTTAAATGTACTATTGGATTTTAAAAACTGTAAATCTACCTCTAATAAAATCTTACCGAAACATTCATCTGCGAAACTATGAGACATAACATTAACTCCTGTCAAATCAAATGTGACAAAATCTCCTTGTTCAAGTGCATCTAAGATAACTTTACGTATCTCTTGACCTTTTACACGTGTTCCGAGTGATGAACCAATATCGTTGAATATGATTTGCATAATCTTAATAACAAAGATATGATTTTCTTATAAAATAAATCTTTAATACCAATTAATAACCGTTTTGACAAAAAGGAGTCAAAGGATGCTACAACTCTATTATTTTTAATCCATCTATATCAGAAAAGAGTTATATTGCGATATCAATAATAATTAATATTTTTGCATTGCTCATTCTACCATACTAGGAGAAAGGAGTTTCGAAGCTCGATACATCAAGATATGTACCGAGCTTTGCGGTTTTAATAGACCTGTTCCAATCGTTTTTTATATTTCTTCTTGATTTCTAGCTACATTAAGTTTGTTAGAATGGATATTTAGACGATTTCTCAAAGGTTATTCAAAAAAATTACACCAAATAATCATTTCTGTAATCATCAGGATAAATAATCTTATAATTTCTTAGATTAAGACTTCCTTTTTTATAAAAACATATCTGAATTGTAGGTATAACATCGAAAACAGCTTTTCGATTTTCTTCAAATATTAAATTTAAGCCAAACTTTGAGTGGAAGTTTTTTGACTTTAAACCGTACACCCTAGTAGCTGAAAACGGGAAATTTTTGGTTCTTTGAAGAAACTCAATAATTCTTTTAACGGTGGTGTGTTTATTTGCCAGTCCTTCTTTTTCCATTAACTGAAATGTTTCTCGTATTTGCATAAGGTGATTCGTATTCCCAACTAAATCGAAACATTTGTTGTCATTGAAATTGCATTCCGCTTTACAGATAATATATCCGTTTGAATATCTCCTTGTTTCTCCCCACCAATGAGCATTTTCTATAAAACTATCCCAAAAATAGTAGCCTTCACCTAACCATGAATTATCCCAATTACACTTGTAAGGGCCATTTAATTCTAGCTTATCTAAATCTGTATCTCTGTCCTCTAAAGTTTGATATACAATTTTCTTCTCCAAGCCAGATCTTATTTTTTTGATGTGTTCTTTCTTAAGGTATTTTCTAAAGAGCTAAGGTTTAATGTAGGTAAAATGATTCCAGGGCCATTAGCTTGAGTGGTAACAATGCTGACATAAGCTCTTAAGTATGGAAATAATATTGCAATGCTGTTCCTGTAGAAAAATTCTGGAATCTCCTCATAAGAGCTTACATTTTCAAATGTAAAAGTACCCACACAATTTACTTGTACAAAGGGAGCTTCATTTTCATTTAATGCATTGACATTGAATTGAAGCTCAAACTCTTTTTTTTCTTCAAAATAAATACCACTTGTATTAAAGTCTAATTTAATGTCTTTACTCTTATAATTTGAAAGATCAATGTTAACTTTATCAAATTGATATTTTGAGATTGAAAAGGCTGCTTTTTCCATTTTTAATAATTTTATTATGCCAAGTTAAAAAAAAACCCGGAATTAAATTCCGGGTTAAGTGATTCGCTTGTTGTAAAATTATAACCTTCATCAGGTTCTAAAATTGTGCCCTTTATATTTTTGAGTTCATCAAGATATTCTGCAACAGTAGGCCCAACTTCATCTGCAGATTTTGTTGAATTCCAATCTCTTAAAATTTGCTCTCTTGAATTACTATTGAAATACTCTTTTATATTTTCAAGTAAATTGCTCATAGTAGTTTAGTTTATATCATAAAAACGCAAAACCTAACCTCATGTTATGAATGCATGCATTTTTTGGACTGCAAAGGTAATGGATATAGTTTGATTTTAGAAATTTCTAAAACAATTGTAGATTAAATCTAAAAATACAATCGACTAATTCCAACTGAAATTTATTATTTTATATTTTTTTACGCTTTTTAAATTTATCAAATTTTGCGAAAAAAACTATCCTTATTTATTCAGCCAATCCCCTCAATCTCTCCCCCAAAGCTACAATATGCTCGTTTTTCCAGCCACTGCTACCACTCAACTGATTACATATTACTATAATTTGAGAGGTGTTTTTGGATATGGCAACCTCTCTTTTTTTATTAGTACCATAACTACCCAAATCATGATTTTCAAATTTAGCTTCAGAAAATATCTTTTTTACTACTTCTTTATTTGAGGGACTACCGATTGCAAAAACTACCACTTTAAATTTTTTGAAGAAGGGATTACTTAATAATTCCTCTCTTTCTTTTGTCAAATTCAGACCAGAATTACTGGCAGCTGGCGTTACATTCAATTCGGTTGTAAATGCTTTATCAAATAAAGTGTCACCAGTATTTTGATTCCAATACTTTTTCATGTTTTCATGGCAGGAATTAATACCATAAAAAGCATCTGTTAAAATGGAATACTTAGACCACGTATGATTTCCCGATCTTCCTTTATCATGGTGTTTTATTGGGTTTCTTGGGTCAAAATTGATTTCTGAGACATCTCCATTATTTTCGATGATTTTTGACCATTGAAATGAGTTGTTGATGCTTTCATAAAGCATTAATTCAGGATTATTAAACGCATTAAAGGCTTTTTCCTGTCCCACTATCAGTAAATCAGCATCTGGATTACCAAAACCTATATAATACGGATTGGCAACTTTATTGAATTCTCCAATTTCCTTGAGACTTACTTTTATATTTTCCCAAGCTTCTAATCTTTCTTGTTCTATTTTGAGGGTAAAGAAGTTCTCTGGGAAGAAGCGCTTTACTTTGTTTTTATTCAAATAATTCCGATACAATGTGTCATTTGAAAGGTTAGAAATGAGTGATTTCAATTCTTGATTCATTTTTTCCTGATTTTTATATCCCTTTTCGTCTTTTTATTTTCACTAATTTTGTACCCTTTATGATAATTTTCAATTCCATTAACAATTAAAAACATTCCACCGCCTATTGCTAAAGCTAAAATGGTATTATCATCATATTTCTCATTAAGCGAATATAAAATTGTCATGAATCCAGCAACGAATTCTAGCACTCCATAAATTAGAAGTGCTTTCTTTTTTATTTTATATATAAAATATCCTAATAATGTAAAAAGTAGTGTGGCAATTAATAGAAACCATTTTGAGATTTTTATATACTCTAAAGTGTAATCTAATAACTTTCCTATCCAGTAGGGCCAAGATAGGATACCTGCAACTAAAATATTCATTACTACATTGAAGAATATAAAACCAATTGGGATTATTATTACTGCTAGCAACCCTAAAATTGTTAGTATAAATTTATTTGGTTGATTCTTCATTCTACTATTTCTATTAAGCTTACGGACAAGGCTCACAATTCTCAAAATTCACCAATTTTCTTCTTAGCTGTTGCTTATCGGAAAAGAGTCTTGATATATTTCTTGTTACATCTTGATAGCTTTTTCATCTATTCTAAAATTGATTCCAATTCTTTTTTCAAAATTTCTAAATCTTTCACTTTTGCCGTTTTTATCAAAATCGACTTTGAATCAATAAACTCATATAAGAACTTAGATTTTAGATAACATTTATAGTCATTTGTTATAAATGCAAAGCACTGAGAACCATACGCAGAATGTTTCGCATCATTAAAAAGATTTTGGAATTTATTTTTCTTATTTAGCTTATCAGGATAATACGAAATTAAATCTAAAGTACTGTAAGCAGCCATATAGTAATCAATAATATTGGTGTCTTTATAGCTACTGCCTCTTAATTGTAATTGTGAATCTACCCATGCATGCAGGGACTTGTGTTGTCCTATGTTTGAAACCAACTTATTTATTTCATTGATTGAATAATTAGAAACTTTGCTTATACTTTGTTTATGAGTTTTTGGTATTTGCTTGCTTCTAGCCCATTTCCAAAACTTATTTAAACCTATAAAATTTAGCCATTGAATAAAGCCTATACAACCAGTATTTTGGTTTCTCTTATGAGATTCGAAAAACTCTTTTATACTTCTTTGCTGTAGTGTTAATTGTTTTCTTCCCCAGTAGTGGACTAGAGAAAAATTATCGGTCAATGCTGCAATATTGTTAAGGTCATTTTCAATCATTTTTTTCACCTTACCCTTATTTAAATCATCTAAATGGGTATCTGAATAAACTAACTGAATTTTATCATCATTTGCTTCTAAAAATTCAGAAAGCAAAACATGCTCTGCATTAGTGGGCTTTTTAAGTATAGAATATAAGTTATAATCAAGATAAACAAGCTTTTTATTTTCATACTCCATATCACCCAACACCCCCTTCCACTATCTTAATCTCCTCTTCCGTCAATCCATACAACTCATAAACCATTTGGTCTATCTCTTGCTCTAAAGAGGTGGTGTCAGCTGTGGGATCATGTTTTTTAATTGAAAGAATTTGCTTGACCAATTTAATGACCTTAGTTTGATCATTTATTGATATATTTCGAATGGGGATTTGAATTAATTGGCTTTTCTTAACTTTTGGAAACAATGATTTACCATCATGAAATTTTAATTTCCAATAAAATTTTAATGTGGATGAATTAATCAAACCAAAAACAAAACTTATATCAAAGTCTTTAGTCCTTGAAATGCCGTTATACACAGTATTTAAAGTGTAGTAATTATCAAAATCTAATGTGCAAAAAGGAGTTGCACCAATTTGGCGAATCATTATCTTAGGGTTTTCAAAATACTTTGTATTTCTTTTTCTATGAAGCCAATCTCCGTATTTTATATACTTTGATGTCCAGTTTATTTTATATGTATCAAAATCTTTCCCATCAATTACTTTCTTGTATGTTTCATCACTTGGATTGTTTGTTATAAACTTTGATTTAAATTCTTTACTATCACCATGTCCTCCAATTTGAATACCTATACAGAAGTCTAAAATTTCACCAAGAGGAGTTGATAGCTCTTCAATTTTATTAATTAAGTTATTTTGTTCCTGTGATAAATTAGCTTGAATTCTAAAATCACTGCTGGAGTCAAACTCGTTTACATTAATTTCTCGGATTATGGAAAATTGTGAATTCAGTACAGGAAAAGTGTCAATTTTATTAGTTCTATTGAGTATTAGAATAATACTTTCAACAAAAGCTTCATCAAAAACCTTATCATCAAGAATCACCAATTTATTAATGTCTTTATTTTCTAAAATTCTTTTTCGCAATAAGGTTGAATTCTCATTAGCCAAAAATGTATTTGGGATTATAAAACTCATTTGACTATTACTCCTTGAAATTTTAAGTGATCGTTCCAGGATTGAAATGTATAGGTCAAATTTCCCACTCGTTAATTCATATTTCTCTTTTAGAACGTGTTTATATTCATTCGGTAAATCTTTACCTGGTACATAAGGCGGATTCCCAATCACCACATCAAAGCCTATAAAATTACCTTCATCATCCAATACTTCAGGAAACTCAAACCGCCATTCAAAAGCATTTTCATAAATGGCATTGCTTTTAATTTCATCTATAGCAGTTTCCAATTTGTTGATATCGGTCTCCAGTTTGTCAATCTGCTTTTTGCGTTTTTTCTGTTCGGTTTTGGAGACTTCAAACAAACCTTGTTGCATGGTGAGGTTATATAATTCACCAGCTAATTTGGCTTTGCGCTTTATTTTTGGGTCATTTTTATTAATCTCCGTGCGGAAATCACTTTTAATGTCATTAATTAAGCGCTCCATGTCTCGCTTTTCATCCTTGCTTACGGCATTGCGGTAACTATCTACGGCATTTCGGTAAGTACTGATATTCCACTTGCTTTTCTTTAAAGCCTTGCTTAAATCTTCATCTAAACCAAAACGACTAATCAGTGAATTACCCGTTTTAATGTTAATGTCAATATTTGGCAGAGTCTCCAGTTCCCTTATTTCATAATCCGCATCACACACAGGAGAGGAGTTTTGCACCCTATCAGCACTCTTATAGTACGCACTTTTCAACAACTCTATCCAAAGCCGTAATCGGCATATTTTCACCGAATTGGGGTTAATATCCACCCCAAACAAGCATTTTTCAATCAGTTCCTGCTTTTCATGGAAAAGGGCTTCCTGCATCCTTTGGCTATTGTCATGGGTGGGTTGGTAGGTAAACAGCCTATCTTCCAAATCGGTAATAATCAGTTCATCATTTTCTATGCTGATTTGATAATCACTAAGCGGTTCACCATTTCTATCACATAGGATGCTCAGTTCATGTTTAATGGCAATCAATTCGTTTAAAGCCGATACCAAGAAGTGACCTGAACCCACGGCAGGGTCACAGATTTTTAATTCGTTTATCAGTTGATTGGCTTGCGCTCGGACGGCTTTTCTACCCAAATTGCCTTGCTTTATTTCTTCATGCAAGTCTTCTTTTAGCTCACCAAAATCTTTGGACTTCCATTCGTAATGAGTGTTGAATTTCTCCACCACCGCTCTTCTGATAGTTTCTCGGCACATATACATGGTAATAAAGCCTGGAGTAAAGAAAGAGCCGTCTTTATAACCATTGATCTTTTCAAATATCAATCCCAATACGGAGGCATTGATCAATTTTTTATTTTCTTCCTGTATTTCTTCTGAACCTTCACTGCTAAAATCATAGGCTTCTAGAAATGAGAAGAGATATTCCAAAATGGGCAATTCACCACTTAATCGTTTGCCTTTACTGTCTTTCAGTACTGTTCCTTTACTTACGGGGATACTCTCACTGGCATCCAATGTATCAATGTGTAATGCACGGTTTTCTAGTTCATTGGCTTCAAAAAGGCTTGAGTTTAGATAAGGTACTTTGGCGAAAGCTTCCTGAAAAGCTGGGGTTCTTTTATCGGTGGGAACTGCTAGTACATTGAAAAATAAATCTGCCAGCTTATTGAAATTGCCTATCCGTTTCAAATTGAGAAAGGAAAAGCTTTTATCGCCTTGGTTGTAGTCCAGCAATTGGGCTTCCAGTAGTTTTAGGAATAGAATACGGTTTAACCACGTAATCACCAACTGTAATCCCACGTTGAACAAACGCTCCTCCGTGTTTTTGCCGTACTGTTGTGGATTGTCCAGTCGGTGCAACTCCCCACGGCTTTCTAGTTTAGAAATTACGGATTCCAGTAGCGTACCGTAAATTCTATCTTTCTCAGGTCTTCGTTGTATGAGTTTTTTGCCCTTTTCCTGAAACTCCTCCAATCCCATAATGTAGAGCAGTTCATTATAAAAGCCTTTATCTAAGGAATTGCTGTCATTAGCAAAAGGCAGTTTAAGCAAATGCTCAGGAGAAAGCAGTTTGTAGAGTACAATCAGTTTGCTATCATGCTCTTTACTACTTTTGAGAGCTTTCTCGTAATGATCTAGATTGAAATAAGTAAAACTGATTTCATTTTCTACAGCTTCTATAGCTGGTTTTGCGATTTCCTTATAGAAATGCTCTGTATTTGTAGCGGAAAGCGTACCCGCTTCAAATTCCTTAAACTTACTGACCAGTTTTTTATCCCGTGCAAAGAGTGTGTCAAATAGGTGCGCATCAAAAACAAACCATTCATGAATGTTTGTAATCACCAAATGGCGAACCTCTGTATTCGATTGAGTAATACGCTCTCTGAGGAAATACAACACCAGTTCCTGCATGGCTTTAGTGTTGATTTTATCCTTAAGCGGCATTTCCGTTTTATTGGTAGGGCTTTTAGCTTCAATAATGACCCCTACAGAACTCTTAGTGTTTTTACCGTTGTGAATCACCTGATCATTACGCCCTTTGGTGTTGATGTAGTAATCGGGTGCGTAGTAGGTGTTCTTTAGAAAGTCTGCTATAATATTCTTATGAAATTCTTCTGATTCACCTTCCCTAATCTGCTCCAAAAGCGAAGAAAGCTGCTGTTTAAAGCTGTCAATCTGTGAGCGATTGGGTTTCACTTTCAGGAAAGCTTTATTCAGCGATTTTCGGGGAGTCAGGATATTATAAGTCATAAGCGTGCTAAATGGGTACTATGGTTCAATCAACCTTTAAATTAAAGGAATAAGATTAAATATCAGCAGGAATCGCTTATTTATTGTGATTTAGTGTGCAAAATTTTAAAGGGTAGAGAGCTTAGATGAAATTCCTTCTTAAATCTCAAAGTTTACAACTTAACCATCACTTCCCGATACAAAACTTACTAAATATATTAGCCAATAAATCATCAGTAGTAATTTCCCCTGTGATTTCACCTAAGAAGCGCAAAGCATGGCGGATGTCCAACGCAAGAAAGTCTCCTGTGATATTATCGTCTAAACCCCTTAAAACTGCGTTTAAGCTGTTTTGAGTTTGAACCAGATTATCGTAATGACGAATATTGGTCACTACAGTATCTCCAGTTTTGAAATTATCGAGGTTTACAGTTTCAACCAGCTTCGTTTTTAAAGCTTCCAAACCTTCTTTATTGATTGCAGAAATGAAGAGTGTGTTTTTATCTTTCTTCATTTCATTATAAAGATCTTGCTGTGCCTCATCGAGTTTATTCCCTACTTTTATAAATGGAATCCCCAAATTTTCAAGCATATTAATATCCCGGTTGACTTCTGTTAAAGTATCGTTTTTCAAATCGAACATATAAATGATCAGGGAAGCTTGCTTCATTTTATCCTTTGTGCGTTGCACCCCAATTGCTTCTACTTTATCTTCCGTATCACGCAAACCAGCGGTATCTATAAAACGGAAAACCACACCTTCCAAATTGATTTCATCCTCAATAAAATCGCGGGTGGTTCCGGCTATATCGGAAACTATGGCTTTTTCTTCATTGAGAAGAGCATTAAGTAAAGTGGATTTCCCAGTATTGGGTTTTCCAGCAATTACGGTCGGAACTCCATTTTTAATCACATTTCCCAAATCAAAGCTGCTGACTAAGGCTGTAATTACGCTTAACAATTGATTCACAAGCTTTTTCAAATCATCTCGGTCGGCAAATTCTACATCTTCTTCCCCGAAATCCAATTCCAATTCTATCATACTTGCAAAATGAATCAACTCAGCTCTCAGTTTTTTAATTTGTTCGGAAAACCCACCACGCATTTGATTCAAAGCTGCTTTATGAGATGCTTCTGTATCTGCATTAATTAAATCAGCCACAGCTTCTGCTTGTGCCAAATCAAACTGACCATTCAAAAATGCTCTTTGGGTGAATTCACCTGCTTTTGCCAAGCGAACTCCTTTGGTTAAAAATAATTTAATCAGTCTTTGAACAATATAGGGAGAGCCGTGGCAAGAAATTTCCACCACATTTTCTTTGGTGAAGGAATGTGGCGCAATAAATAATGTAGCCACTACTTCATCTATGATTTCACCTTCCTCATTTCGTATGGTTCCAAAATGAGCGGTATGGCTTTTTTGTTGTAAAAGATCTTTCCCTTTAAATACGCTATTGGTTATTTGAATGGCATCTTCTCCCGAAAGACGAATGACGGCAATTGCCCCAACTCCAGGCGCAGTAGATAATGCAATAATGGTTTCCTTCAACTGATCTAACATGCTGCAAATTTCATGAATTCTAGGGGATTATAAAACGGATATTTATATTATACTTAATATTCAGTTTTTGATTTTTTTATTAAACAACTCAACTGGTTCCGTGCGTCATACCTTCGCAACCTGTCCCGTACTGTCGGGAGGAAGGTATCTTGTCCAATTGAAACTCGTTTTCAATTATTTTTTGTCCTAAAGCTGAAATTCAACTAATCCACTACATTTGCTGATATGATATTTTAATCAAAGATTAAAATCATTAGATTCCCACCTTCGTGGGAATGACGCACGGAAAAAATCAAGTGCATTAAGATATATTTAAAACTTTTCCAAAGTTCAGTAATTTTAAAGCTAGAAAATTTAAATTATATAGTTTCAAATTTTAGGTCAACTTTGGAAAAGTTTTCACTTATTCATTATGGCAATTCTTCCCCTTTCGCAGCTGAATATAAAGCATACCAATCTTCTTTTTCCATGGTTGTTGATTCCACTTTTAAAGCTTCCTCTAACCTTTCAGTTTTAGATGTTCCCAGTACTGGAATGATGCCTGATGGATGCTTTTTGAGGAATAATAGCATTAACTGTGCATTATTAAGCTCATATTTTTCTCCCAATTTTTTTAAGGTCTGATTTAGTTTCTGTTCTGCTTTTGAGTTTCCTTTATGCATAAAATGACCACCACCCAAGGGAGACCAGGCTGTTGGTCGAATGTTTTTCATTAGTAGTTGATCCAATGTTCCGTCTTCAAATGGTTTTAAATGTCCCAGTGAAGCTTCCAATTGATGAGTGACCAAAGGAAATACAGAATTTATCATTTCAAATTGAGAAGGTGTGAAATTAGAAACCCCAAAATATTTCACTTTACCATCATCCTTTAACTTTTCGAAAGTTTCCGCTATTTCGTTGGGGTTCATCAAAAAATCAGGGCGATGTAACAAAAGAACATCTATATAATCCGTTTGAAGGTTTCTTAATGAATTTTCTACAGATTGAATGATATGTTTTTCACCGCTGTCATAAGATTTAATCCTATTTTTGGGGCGGTTTTCTGCTGGCATTTTAATCCCACATTTAGTGGTGATTTGCATCTCATCTCTTAAATGTGGTTTTTCTTTTAACACACTCCCGAAATCTGCTTCAGTAGTATAATCTCCGTAAATATCGGCATGGTCAAAATCATTCAGTCCAAGCTCCATGGATTTTTCAACAAATTCAATCCATTGTTTGGTATTGAAATTTACTCCCCATTTCCCTAATCGCATTGTACCAACTAAAAAAGTTGAAAATTCAATGCTACTTTTTGATAAGCTTGTTTGTCTCATTAGATTCCATAATAAAACTAAAATTTACACAAATATTTCAATTTCACATATCCAAAATAAAACTTCTTCGTTAGCTTGCACATAGAATCAAATTGAAATGAATTTAAACGAACATTCAACCACCAACAAACTTTTACTGGTACTAGTGATCCCAGTAATCTTTTACAGTTTACAGTTATTATCTTTTATTTTTATCCCCTTAATGTTTGCCATCTTTATCGCATTACTTTTCACCCCTATGATGCGCTGGATGAAAAAAAGAAAAGTACCTCAGTTTTTAGCACTAGGTACTGTCATCCTCATTTTAGCTTTAACAGGATTCTCTGCATTTAAAATAGTGCAAATGTCTGGAAAGCAGATTGAAGAAGGGAAATCTGATATTTTCAAAAAATTGGATAATAAAGTTGAGGAAGTAGTCACTCCTTTTGCGGAAACTTTAGGTTTAGATCAAACTAATGGTGAGAGTACTATTAAGAACATATTAAAAAGTGAGAAAATTGAAGAGTTTATATTAGATAATTTCACCATAACAGTTTCTTTTATTCAAAGTACAGTAGTCAATATTTTGATGACGCTTTTCTTTTTGATGTTGCTATTAGCAGGGTCACTCAATTTTAAGGATATATTGCAAAGCACCTTGTTCTCAGGAGGCACTCAATCCGTGAAAACATTTATGAAAGTGGAACGCAGTGTGTCAGACTTCCTGAAAGTAAAGATTTTTGTTAGCTTACTAACGGGAATCTCATTTGGGGTAATTGCTTGGTCATTAGGGATTAGTTTTCCACTTTTTTGGGGATTAATGGCTTTCGTTATCAACTTTGTTCAAATGGTTGGTTCTGTGGTTTCCACAATTTTAGTAATGCTTTTTGCCTTCATTGAGATTGAAAGTCCGGGGACATTATTACTAGCTGCTATTTTATTTTCTGGGGCTCAAGTCTTATTTGGTGCAGTATTGGAACCTATATTCATGGGGAGATCTTTTTCCATTAATATCATAGTCGTTTTAGTGATGTTAATGTTCTGGGGATTTATTTGGGGGATTCCTGGCTTGATTTTGTCCATACCTTTAACTGTACTGTTCAAAACAATTCTGAATGAATTCCCAGGAGGTAAAAAGTTTGCAAAGCTAATGTCGTGATGATTTTTGCCAATAAATTATATAGGATTTGAGGTCTTATTATAAATTCTTTCTTGAATCCTTATTTCTTAGGGATTTATAGCACAAAGGATAAAACAATTATATGATTGATACATGCTAAACATTTATCAACCTTTCACTAAATCATATAAGTAAAATCTCACAAAATCTTCCTCTTCTTCAAAGTTCTCTTTTCTTTGAAACCATATTCCATCTTTGGCCACTATAAATCCTTCTTTAGATACATTTGCCGGAAATTTAAGATTAGCCAATTCTTGATGGGTTTCTTTATGTAGGATTAAAATTTGAGAATAGTGTTTTTCCCTCAATTTCCTATAGCCCAATTGGAAGTCATCAGGATATTGAACTTTGACTTCTTCCACTTCCTCTTCTGGAATGCCAGGGCTGTAATTAATTAAGATATATTGATCTTTGGTTTCAATTTGTCTGATGGCAGAGATATCGCCACGAAATGTTACACTGCCCTTATTGAATTCATTTAATGGAAATCCTTCAATGGGTAAATGCATTTTAACATTTAAATTTATTGCTGTGTCTGGAGATAAGCTAAAATCCTTTTGGAGTGTGTATTGATATAAAATAGGCTCCCCTGCAAAAGCCAGATAAAATTTTTGATTTTCAAGATGAGCTACTGGATCATAATCAGAAGAAAAGTAAGCTTTTCCGGCTCTAAAAATACTGCTATCAGGAATTTGACCTAGATTGTAAGAAGTGTCTTGCCCAATTTTAACTAATTCTATACCCTTAAATCGTTCATAATATAATTCTTCCCCAGGGTAACTATCAAAATCTCTTAAGGTATTGAAAAGTAAATAATCCTCTCCATGAGCTTCAACAAATTTTATATTTCGCCCGATAATTCCAGCCATGATACCCGCATTGCTTGGAGCCGGACTTTTTTGTTTCCGAATTAATTTTCCATTTACATCAAAATAAAAAATCCCTTTCATTCCATATAAAACTATTTCTTCTGAATTTCTGATCCCGGGCAAACGGAATAAAAACCCAGGATTATCCGGCAGGTCTTCATTTTTAGAAAATCTACCCAAAATTTCCCCTTCTCTATTAATGGTGATGTATTCATCTGACGCCCAATCAAGAAATACTATTTTATCTCCATTTTTACTGACATCCGATAGCAGTGGATCAGCAAGAATATTTACACTGACTGAATCCTTGATTTCGAGCGAGAAATTATTTTCCTTTTTATTTTCTGTCTTTTGTGAGTTGTCACAGGCAGAAACAAGAAGCAGGAACATACATGTTCCTGCATATAAAAGTTGTTTCATTTTTCAAGTTTTCTTGTGATTCAATAGAAATGAAGCCTTCATTCACCGTCTCCAAACATATCTTTAATCTTGTTCTTAGCTTTGTCTTTAAGCTTTTCTTTTTCTTCTTCCGCTTTCTTTTTAGCCTCTTCTTCTTTTTTCTTTTTTAATCTTTCGGCTTCGGCTTTAGCACTGTCTTTGGCTATTTGCACTGTAGCTTGAGCTGTATCTTTAAGCTTTTCTTTTCCCTCATCGATTTTATCGCTTACTTGATCTTTCACATTAGAGGTAACTGAGCTCCCCCCTTCGGTAGTGGTTTTCCCTAATTTAACTTTTGGATCGTCATAAGTTCCGGTAATATTAAAATTAAGGTTCACCGAACTGCCAACTGCTTCAACATTACTTCCTAATAAATTAGATATTGCAGAATTCGCAGCCTTCCCTATGCTTCCAGTTGGGACATTCATTTTTAAGTTATAAGCGATGTCTCCTGCTAAGCCAGTACTACCGTCCACCGTGGCTTTGTATTTTCCCATCTTAACATCAAATGGTTTTACACTTAATCTCCCGTCTTTAATTTCCGCCTGAACTTGCACATCATCAAGTACCACCTCATTGGTATCATCCAATTTAGAGAGTGAAGTAACACCACTGATTACTTTAGAATCCTTTACTGAAGCATCAGCTATTTTGATTAGACCACCTCCGGAAATAGTAGGGAAATCGGGCATCATTTCTTGCGTTAATAATCCTTTGATTTTGAAATCAGAACTGAATTTCCCTTCCATTTTTTCAGCAATTGGAACAAATTTTTGGACGGTCGTTACATTTTTGAATGTTTCTGGGATGCTTAATTGTGAAATATCCAATCTGAAATCGAATTTTGGTTCATATTCGTCTTGGCTATTATACAGTCCGGTCATATTAATGGAACCTTCTAGCATATTCACTTTCAGAGGGTCTAATGTTAAGATTCCATCTTTAATTTTTATTTGCCCTACGGCATTTTTCATTTCGAAATTATCGTATATGATAGTTTGTGCCGTGGCATCAAAAGTGAAATCTATATTTTTTGGAATTACGACTACTTCCATGGCAGTTGTGTCCTCAGCAGTTTCTTCACTCTCTTCCGAAACGCCCATCATTTCGTTGATATCCAATAATTTAGAAGTTAAGCTCATGTTTCCTTTTATCACAGCTTTGTCATCAATTGCATAAGCGATATAGTTGCTTAAACTCCCATTTAATTGGAAATCACTTTTACCATAATTTCCTTTTAAATTGGTCAGATTAATGGATTCAGGATTGAAATCCATGGAAGCGTTGCTAATGATGAAATCTGGCGCATCTTTTTCAGCATAAGAGAAGTTCTGCATTTTAAGATCGCCCGTGGTTTGCAGATTTGTATAATCTTCTTTTTCTATGTCTGCATAAGAACCTTTGGAATTGATATTTGCCGTGATGATACCGCCCATTTTGAAATCTTCAGAAGGTTCTATTTTTGAAATAATATCGAGGTTTAAAGCACCTTGCATACTTAAATCCCAAATAGGCGAATCGAAATTATTGACCTTTGCATTAGCGGTAAACCTATCTTTATCAATAGTTAAGCCGAAGTTTTTAACTTCCAAAAAGCCATCTTTCAAATCTCCGGATTCTGATTTGGCATGCATTTCCATTGCTATTTTTTCAATAGGAAGGGGAACATCCGGTGCTTTAACAAAAGCATCTCTCACTACCAAATCAACCGCAAAAGCAGGCATGCTCGTTTCACTGTAAACGCCTTTTAAAAAGCCGGAAAAATCGAATTCTCCATTTGTTTCCAGATCATCAAAACCATCGGCATACATGCCGGGAACTAATGAAAGGATGTTTTTAAATTGAGTGTCTGTTGTGGCAAAGTTGATGTCCATTTCATAGTCATCAGTAGGCATTGCAAAAAAGCCATCAAAATTCAAATGAAATTCATTTAAGGTTGCTTTAGCATCTTTAAAAGTAAACTTCATACTGTCCATGTCCATTCCCAATAGCAATTCGGCTGCTAGGCTTTTATGGGCAACATATACATCGTCTTCATAGGCAAATGAAAAATCTTCAGCAGTTGTTTTGGTCTGCATATCAAATACGGACTGGGTAAAATCGCCATTTCCTGTATGATCTACGCCTAATAGCGATATTGCCACATCACTCATTTGGTCATAATAATTGATTCTGCCCTTTTTAATTTCCCAATGGTCTATCCCAAGTTTTAATTCTTCATCTGAACTTGTCTCCTCTTCCTCTTCTTCTTCAGAAGGATAGGTGATGTCATAATTTGCAGAGCCATCCTCCAAAACCAGAATATTGATTAAAGGTTGGTCTAACATGATGCCTTTGATATTGAGCGGTTCTCCTTTAATAATGGCAACGATATCCATCTCAACGGAAAAATCTTTTGCTGCAAACAAAGTGTCACCCTCAAAAGTGTCGTTTCCTGTAATGGAAAAATCTCGAACTCCCAGGGTTAGGTTAGGGAAATCTGATAAAAGCGAGATATCGATTTTAGAAGGGTCGAAATTCACTTTTGCATTTATGGATTTGTCAATTTCCGTCTGAACGGCTGAAACGATTCTATCTTTAAATAGAATAGGGACTAAAACGATGGTCAGAACAAATAGGGCAATTATACTTCCTAAGACGATTAATAGCTTTTTCATAATTTAATCTTGCTTTTATACTACTGTAAATTTATAAATTATTAACGTTAGGAAAAGAATAAGGTCTAGTATTCAATATATTATTTAAAATTCGCATTATAAAATTTCCTGCCCTTTTCGATATACTTTTTATCTACCAAAAGAAAATTAGATCTTTCTTTCCGATTTATTAATTCTTCCAATATACTTTTTGATTTCTCTTTATTATCTATTTGGTATAACATTTTGCCATATAAAAATGCATTGGCAGGATGTTGAGGAGCTATTTCATAGGCTTTAGACAGCATTATTTTTGCTTTTTCATTTGAAGGCCAGCTTAAAATCAAAGGTATTGCAGGCACTTCCAAATGAATTCCCCCCAATAACCTTAGTGCACCTGCTTGATTATATTTTTCATCTAATTTGATGGCGTTTTCTGCCAAAATTTTAATTTTATCGATCACACCTTCTTGAGCTGCTTCTGTAATGTCAATTAAATCTGCCCAACGTGCATAATTAGCTGCATGCCAATAGGCAATTGCTCCATTTTCAGGGAAATCTCCCGATTTTTCTTCTGCTAATTCTAAAGCTTTCTCATAGAGCGATCTCATATCATTTTCGGAAACGGCTGTCCAGGAAGCTTTAAATTCATAGCTTTTTAATAATCCAATTGTTTTTTCTGGTTCGGAATTAACTTTTTGGAAAAGACTAATGGCTTGATCAATATTAGTACTGTTGGCTTTTCCATCTTCTATAGTTTCATGTCTTTTCTCAAAATATTGTTCAGCTTTCTCCAATGTAGATTGAGATAATACTTTAGCGGATAATAATAGTGTTGAAATAAAAAATGTGATTTTAGTTAATCGCATGTACTGCACAATTTTTCTTCAAAAGATGTTATAAAAAATATTTTGCTCGGATAACGAATGAAAATTGATATTGTTGGGTGGTTTATTTATCCTATACTTTTTTGAGAAACATTAGATTTTTTTTAATAATTATGGGTGAAAATTAAGTAATTAATTCTGTTTAACGTCAGGATATATGATGTAATCGAAAAGTATTTTTCTTTAATAAGATATATCAATAAATTTAGAGGTTTTAATTTTTTTTTCATAAATTAATTGCATGTCTAAAATTGTAATACTTGATGATCATACTCTTTTTAGAATTGGTATAATTGCCATTTTAAAAAATGAATCGACTTTTGAGGTAGTAGGTGAACATCAAAATTTTGATTCACTTAGACCATTAATCCCTTCTTTAACCAGTCATGTTTTACTAGTAGACATTTCTTTACCCAAAGAAAGCGGGCTGGAAGTTGTGAAATATATAAAAAATGTAAATGCAAATCTTAAGGTAATTATCCTTAGTTCGCATAAAGAGGAATTTTACTTGGTAAATGCCCTTGAAGCAGGAGCCGATGGTTATATTCATAAAGATGCAGAACCTGATGAATTAATCAGAGGGATAAAGAAAGTTGTGAATGGTGAGAAATTTTATTCCCTAGAAATATCTTCCTTATTAATTAATAGCATGTATAACAGACCACAGAAGGGCATGCTTTATTTGACCAATAAAGAAAAACAAGTTATTCAATATTTGCAAGATGGTTATTCAAGCAAAGAAATAGCAGATCAATTGGATGTTAGTCCTAGAACCATAGAAACACATAGAGCCAACATATTAAATAAGTTTGGACTTAAAAATACTACTGAGTTGATTAAAAAGATCGTAGAGCAAAAAATTAACTTTTAAGCATATTCCAATTTTTTATGGGGACGACAGATTTTCACCTACCAGAATTGTTGGCTAAAAACAGTCGACATATATGGATTGTTTTTGATAAAAAGCTTTCAATAAAATTCTTTAATTCAAGTCTAATTAAAATCAGTGGATTAAACTCTGAAGATTTTAACAATAAGGATTTAGGGTTGATTGATAAGTTATTTAATGAAGATATAAATGATAGATTCAGACAATTAATTAATGAAAAGGTAGATTATCAAAGTTTGGGGTCTTTTAGACTTTTCAGAAAAGATATTAACACAACATTTCATATAAGCCTAAGTGTTCAATTAGTTTTTGAAGAGGAAATATTTAAATATGGAATTTTAATTGGGGAGGATGAAACACCTCTTAAATTTCTGGAGCAACAACTTAACCTCCTTAGTCAGAAATGGAGTGTAAGTGAGAAGCTCGCTGATTTAGGAAGCTGGGCTTTAGATCTAGTGAATGATAATATAGAATGGTCTTCCGGTATGTATGATTTATATCAAGTCAGCAAATCTGGGAAGCCTGCTAAATTTGAAGAATATCTTCAGTTCGTTCACACAGATGACCGACAGCTTTTTTATGACTTACTTGAAAGTTTAAATAAGGGTGAAAAGCCAAACCCTTATTATGATTTTAGGATTATTACTCCTTCAAATTCTATAAAGTTTATTCGATGTGTAATTGATGTTTATTATGAAGAAGGTAAGCTCATTAAAATAATAGGGGTCAATCAAGATATTAGTGACAGGGTATCTGTTTCAGAAAAGGATAAGGAGGTTTCAGAAATTTTTCAATTAGCCCATAGGTTTTCCAATATGGGGACTTGGAGATGGTCTGTTTCAACTAATGAGCTTTTTTGGTCTGATAATGTGTATGAAATATTCGGTTTTTATAAGGATGTTGACCAACCAGATTATAATAAATTTTTGAATACCATACCTGAGGAGGATAGGCAGCAAGTAGCAAATGCGATTAATGAATGTTTGGAGCATAATAAAACCTATGAAGTGGAGCATCCTATTATTACTAAAACAGGCGAAAAAAAATGGGTGCTTGAGAAAGGCAATGTTATAAGGGATGCAAATGGACAGCCAATTGAGATGTACGGTACAGTGACAGATATATCTGAGTCCCATGATTTAAAGTCAGAATTAAAATTTAAAGAAGAAAGGTATCAACTCCTAGCAGAATCAGGGCAAGAATGGATATGTTTACTAGAACCTACTGGACAAATAATTTATTCTTCGCCTGCTCTAGAATTACTATTAGGCTATAAAGAGAAGGATATTATCAATAGTAATTTCTCTAATTTTCTGACAAGTGAGGATAAGAATGAATTTATTAATATTTTAAAACGATTTATTGAGGATTCCAATGGACAGTATTCTTTAAAAAGAAAACTAAAATCAAAGAGTGGGGTGTTCATTTGGTGTGAAATCAATCTAAAATCTTTAATTGATAGCAAAGGGAATTTTTCTATCCGAGGATTAATAAAGGATATTTCATCACAAGTTGAGTATGAGCAGAAACTGGCTGAATCAAACGCTTTATTAACCTATGCCAACAATAAATATAAAAAAGTAAATAAGGAGTTACAGGAAACATTGGAGCAATTAGAAGCTCAAACAAAATTTTTAAATCAGATCAATAAAGAGCTTTCTATCAAGAATGATGCACTTAACCAAACAGCTATAATAGTTGAGTCGGATGTAAATGGGAATATAATTTTTGTAAATGATCAATTTTTAAATTTAGCAGGTTACAAAAAATCTGAGATATTAGGAAAACCCCATTGCATAAAGTATAAAAGCATATTTAATTCTGGCGTACATGACAAAGAATTCTTTGATAAAATTTGGGAGCATTTGGACAATAAAAAGATATGGAGAGGCGAAATATGCAACTATAATAAAAATGGAGGTAGGTTTTGGTTACTTAAAACAGTTGTGCCCTTAATAGATTCTGATGGAAATATTGAAAGTTATTATTCATTTAGTTCTGATATTAGCCTGCAAAAACAAAAGGAAAAGGAACTTTTGATATCAAAAAGTGCAACTGAAGAAGCCGCAGCTGCAAAAGAAGAGTTTTTATCTGTTATGAGTCATGAAATTAGAACACCACTTAATTCTGTGATTGGTTTAACTAATCTTCTTCAGAGAAGGAACCCAAGAGAGGATCAAAAAGATATGATCAACACGCTGAAGAAATCAAGTGATAATTTAATGCATTTAGTTAATGATATTTTAGATTTCAATAAAATCCAAGGCGGAAATGTACGCTTGGACAATATAAAATTTGAATTATCAGGGATTCTTGATCAGCTACAATCCTCATTTCATGAACAGGCAGTTGAAAAAGAAATTCAATTGAATATTGTGGAGGATTTTGACGCTCCATTATGGTTAGAAGGTGATATAAATCGATTATTTCAGATACTTAATAATGTATTGCATAATGCATTAAAGTTTACTGAAAAAGGAGAGGTAAAGCTAACAGTAAAGATAGCGGAGACTAAATTTTATAAAAATAGAATTGATGTAGAATTTCAATTGGCAGATACTGGTATAGGAATAGCAGAAGATCAGCTTAAGTATTTATTTGTGCCATTTCAACAGTCTGAAAAACATATTTCTAGAAAATATGGTGGCACAGGTTTGGGTTTGTCTATTGTAAAAGGATTAGTGGAATTATTAGGAGGTACTATCAAAGTTGAAAGCAAATTAAATGTTGGAACTACATTTTATATTGTTATTCCATTTTTAAAGCTAGAAGATTCAAAGATTGATGACGGTCCTCAGGGTTTAAATAAAGAAGAAAATCCTCTAGATAATTATCGAATACTATATGTTGAGGATGTACCTTCAAACCAAATGCTTATTGAGGAATTATTAAATGATTGCGGGGCTTATTGCTTTATTGCAGCAGATGGAAAAGAAGCATTGAATGTAACATTCAAAGAATCATTTGATTTGATATTAATGGATCTTCAATTACCAAAAATTGATGGTTTTGCTTTGACAAAAAAAATAAGATCACAACAAAACGGCTTGAATATTGATACTCCTATTTTAGCTTTTACTGCTGAACCTTCCTCTGAGGAACTTTATGGAAAAATCAGGAATACTGGTCTGCAAGGTTGTGTTCACAAGCCCTTTCAATTTGATAGTTTAATTGATAAAATTAAAACTGCAGTTAAAGAGCAGCCCACTGGCAAGGACTCTGCACAATATAATTTAGATTATTATAAAAAAGCCTTTAAAAACAGTCATGAAAAATTGAATAAGATAAGGGGATTATTGATTCAGGACTTAAGTAGGTTGCTAGAGATTATTCTTGATGATAATTTAAGTAAAGCGGAAATTAGGGAAGAATTGCATAGGATAAATCCAATCATAAAGAATATTGAATGTTTTGAATTATTGGAATTACTACAAACTTATAAAGATAAGATGTTGTCCAACAAGGATAGGTCTAGCGTAAGAGATCAAGTGAAAATGATTTTATTAAATTTAATTGAGTCCATTAATTCCAATATAAAAAAAGAATAATATTTTAATTATTTCAAAAATGGTTAGTGTTTGTTTTTCACTAATTATTTCTTCTTGTTAAAGTGTCGTCATTTTTTAATCCGAATTTCAAAAGAGATGATAGAATTCTAGTTATATAGTAGCAAAAAGGAAAGGAAGAAATTACATAAAATAATTTGGAATAAATCTATCGGTAATATCCAAAACCTCAGATTTCATATTAAGTACTACTTTTTGGGGTTTTAACGTAATGAAATTTCAAATAGGACCCTTTAATTTTTATTATAGATAAATTAAAGTGTCTTATTTTATTTATCAAGTGAACTCTAGTTTATCGGAATTGAAAAATAAAATGTTGTCCCTTTATTAACTTCAGACTCAAACCAAATTTCCCCTCCCATTAAATCCACATAACCTTTGCAAATAGATAGACCTAAACCAGATCCCCCATGACTTAGGTGGGTATCTTCAATTTGCCTAAAAGCTTCAAAAATATAAGGGTGAAGGCTTGGATCCATTCCTATTCCTGTATCAGATACATAAAAAAGAATTTTATGAGGCTCTGTTTTCTTACAACCGAATTCTATACTGCCTTTTTCGGTAAATTTAATCGCATTGGTAATTAAATTTTCTAATACCTGATGCAATTTTATGAAATCAGCATTGACCAATAGTTCACTCTCTTTTATATCAACATTTACTTTAAGACTAACCCTGTTACTTTTAAGTTTTTGATTCGAATCAGCATGGATGTTATATATTTTCTTAAACAAATTATCTAAACATCCTGTCGTAATATTAAGCTGCACCTGACCTGAAACTAACTTTGAGGTATCTAACATGTCGTTGAAAATGGAAAGCAAATCTTTACTTCTTTGATTTATAATGTTGGAAAAATATTTGACTTTATCCTCCGAAACAGTCTTCATGCTTAATAATTCTGAAAAGCCAATTATGGCATTCATCGGGGTTCTTACTTCATGAGAAATGTTAGCTAAAAATGTGGTTTTCAGTTGATCTGATTTTTCAGCTTTTTCAACTGCTTTTTCCAGTTTATCTATCAATTCTTTATAAGTAGTTACATTTCGCATTAACGAAAAGTATTTGATTAATTTCCCGTTTTCATCAAAAACAGGCTGAAAATTTATACTCACCCAAAAAGGTTTATTGTCAATAGTATAATTTAATATTTCTGTTGTAAAGCTTTTTTGAGCTTTTAAGCCACTTCTAATATCTTCAATAGTTTTTTTAGAAGTACCCTCCCCTTGTAGGAAATCACTTGGGCTTTTTCCTTTAATTTTCTCAAGCTTATAGCCAGTTTCCCTTTCAAAAGCTTCATTTACCCATTCAATGTTCCTGTTTTCATCTGTGATGACCACATAATTGGAAGTCTCTTTTGCAACAAGTGATAATAACTTATTCTCCTCTTCTTGTTGTTTTTTTTCTGTAATATCATTTCTGATGGATAAGTATTCTTTTATTTCGTTTTTCGAGTCTTTTATAGGAACTATGTAGGTATTTACCCAATAAATCCCACCGTTTTTAGCTCTGTTCCTGATTTCACCATTCCATATTTTCCCTGCACTAATGGTTGTCCATAGGTTTACCCAAAATTCAGATGAGTGGTAGGAAGAGTTGATTAAATTGTGCTTTTGCCCAATGGATTCTTCCCTGCTATAACCACTTATTTCAATGAATTTGTTATTCACATATTTTATTCTGCCTTTAATGTTGGTGATTGTAACCAAAGAAGTATTATCTATTGCAAATTTTAATTCTTTTAGCTCTTTATTTAGCTCATAAACTTCTAATTCACTCTCTTTTTGATTTGTAATATCTAGGATAACACCCTCTCTTCTAACAGCTCTGTTGTTTTTAAATGTTGTATGAGCTTGGTTCAGTAGCCATAATTTTTCGCCATATTTAGTTGATATCTTATATTCAATGGAAAACCCAGGTTTTTCAGTACTGATGAATTTTGCTTGTTCAAAAACCCTTTTTTTATCATTTTCTTCTATTAATTCACTCCATCTGATTTTATCGGTCATAAATTCTTCAACAGCATATCCTGTTAAATCACGTATTCTGTGGCTGATAAATGTATAACTTTCCCTTCCGTCTTTTCCTAATTCCTTACGATAAGCAACCCCTGGAAGAGCTTGGACAAATCCCTCAAAATTAAGTTGACTATCTATTAGCGCATTTCTAAGTGCAATTTTTTTACTTACGTTACGGGCAACCATTAATACTTCACCTTCTCCAGACCAATTGACAGGTAAAAGGCGCCAATTGAAAAAGCTTCTGTTAAATTCATAAGTTTCTTCCTGAGTAGGGCTTATACCTTTAGCGTTTTTTAAATAATTTAGATATTTTTCTAACATATCCATTCCAAAAATTTCAGAGATATTATGCCCAATAATATCTGAGGGATTAATCTCAAAAACGGGTTTGTTAGAATAGGTAATGTCGCCTTTTAAATTGATACTTAAAATTAGGTCCGGCAGATTTTTCATTAAGACTTCTAGTTGACCTCCTAGCCGCTTTGCATTTAACTCAGAATTGGCTGATTTCAATCTTTCTACTTTGTTTTTATAAAGGAGAAACAATATTATAACTAGTAATATCAGGATAAAGGTTAAAATTTGATTTATATAAGGGCTAAAGGCTAAAAAAAGTATACTTGAAAAGGTATTCATATAAAAAATCATGTATTGTATAATATTTAGAACTCATCAATAGCATCAAGCAAACACTTTGAAATAACGGAGTGTAAAAGTTGACTACTAATGGGTTTGATTAAATAGTCTGAAATTCCAGCTATTTGAGCTCCGTTAAAATCTTGTTCTAAATCAGAAGCAGTTAAAGCTACAATGGGTATGTTCTTATTAAATTCCCTAATTTTTTTGGTAGCTTGAATCCCGTTTAAAACAGGCATGTGGATGTCCATTAAAATTAAATCATATTCATCTTCTTGAACCATTTGAAGTGCTTCCAATCCGTTTATGGCAAAACTGCTATGACATCCCCATTCTTCAAGAAAACTTGAAAAAACCATAGCATTAATTTCATTGTCTTCTGCTATTAATATTTTCTTATCTTTTAAGTTTAGTGCTTGTTTTTTATTAGTGGATGATTCTATGTTCTGTAAAGTAATTTGAAATAATAATGTAGAGCCTTCACTTGATATTTGTATGTATTCTGCTTCTTTAAATTCATTTTGAAGACCCAAAAGCTCATTTTCCTTAATTAGTGAGATTAAATTGTGATTTTCTGAATTTTGAATATTGTCAGTACCTGAAATCTTAACCATTAAGGTAGTTTCCTGCATTAATTCGGTCTGGCGAACAATTTCGATCTTTATAATTCCATTAATAAGTTTATTTGCAAAATATTCGTATCCTAGTTTTAATAATTTTTCGCAAACCTCTGGACTGCCATAAAATTCATTTGGGATACTAATATCAACTGACAATTTGATGATATTCTGCTTATTCGAATCCCTTTCAAACTTTTTTGTTAAACTCTCACATAGCCTTCGAAAATTAAACTTGCTTTTCATTATTACTCTTTATTTGTTTAACAATTATAAGAGTTTTAATGGCTCAAATGACAATATAGTGGTAAATCACAGGGATTTCTCAGTAAAAATACGGAGTCATTTACGGGTGTCTTTTGGTATTCTATTAGACTATTTAATTGTAGAACTTTGTGTTCAATAATAAATTGAATGACTAACGATTTAACTTTTTCCGACCTAAAAAGAATGCTAAGGCTTTTGGAAGTTTCTGATAAGGTATGCCTTATAAAAAGTGACATGGAGGGGAGATTTAAATTCATTAATGAAACGACCAGCAAACTTTTTGAGATCAGTGATTCAAACTTTCTATTAAAAAATTTATTTGCAGATCCAGATGATTGGACTGATTTGGAATACAAACTAAAAGGCGAACATCTCAGTAAAGATTTAATTTACCTCTTAAAGTCAACTTCCAATAAGAGTTATTGGACTAATATTTCATTTGAGAAATCAGAGGATAACCATATTTACTGGGTAATTAAAGATATTAGTAGGTCCATTAAACAAAAACAAGAATTGGGTCAGCAGCATGCACTTTTAGAGAAATCCAAAAACGAAATGGATCGGATTATATATAGCGCATCGCATGATTTAAGATCTCCAATTAGTTCTATTTTAGGCTTGCTGAATTTATTAAATATAGCTCATACTGATAAGGAAAGAAAGGAATATATTTATTTGATACAGTCAAGTGTCATGAAATTAGATTCCTTGGTTCAAACTCTCGGCCGCATTTCTAAAAATTCAAATGAAACTCTAAAAGATGAAAAAATTGAATTTGAAGCTTTATTTGATTTAGTAAAAGATGAATTGTCTTTTCATTCCAATTATCAAAAAGTGACATTCAATCAAAATTTCGATCAAAATTATATTTTCTACAATGATCTGGATAGGATAACACTTGTCATTTACAATATTTTAAAGAATTGCCTTGATTTTATTGATTATAACAAACCACGCAATATTGTGGAAATTGAGATTATCTGTAAATCAGACAAGGTTATAATAAGAATTTTTGATAACGGAATTGGAATCAGTAAAAGTACAATCGGGCGTGTTTTTGACTTGTTTTATCGGGGCAGTGACCGTTCTAAAGGTTCAGGAATGGGCTTGTTTGAAAGTAAAGAAGCCATTGTGAAATTAGGAGGTAAAATAAAGTTAAATTCTGAGTATACCCTAGGGACTAGCATTGAAATAGAAATACCCAATTCCAAGAAAGGAAAGCTCATCAACAAAAAGAATTCCTTAATAAATTAATAAAATCTATTGCTGGGTTTCTTTTATCCTACTTTTTTAATCAGATTACTAAGGTCACGTAGTTGTCTAAGTATTTTTACTGACATAATTTTCAGTAAATATAGTAGCCCGTCCTAGAAGTAAAGCCTGAGCAATTTTCTTTTCTTAACAATTTACCTTTGATAAAGATGAAAGAAAGGAAAATTATATCAATTGTTAACCATAAGGGTGGTTCCGGTAAAACCACTATTACTATTAATATGGGGGTAGCCTTAGCGCTTGAGGGCTATAAGGTATTATTAATTGATTGGGATCCACAAGCAAACCTAAGCTTTTCTTTTGGGGTTGAGGATGATCATAAACCAACATTAGTCGATATATTTTATGGAAATGCAAAAATTGAAGATGTAATAATACAAACTGAGAATATTCAAATTTTGCCAGCAAGCATTCAATTAGCTGATTTAGAATATTCAATTTCAAGAGATCAAAATAATCATGCGTTCTTATCTGATTTATTAAAAGGAGTTGATGATTTCGATTTTATCCTGATTGATTGCCCACCCTCTCTATCAATTTTGACCCTAAATGCTTTATACGCTTCTAATGAAGTTATTATTCCAGCGCAAATGGAGGTATTAAGTGTGAAAGGTATTGAGTTAATGCTTAATACTATTCAGCAAATGCAGTCTAGTGTAAATCCGGATTTGTCAATAGCTGGTGTGTTGAGCGTAATGGTAGATAGCCGGAAAAGCCTAAATAAAGAAGTAAAAGAATATATCAAATCACATTTAGAAGTACCTCTTTTTGAGGAAGTAATTAGGACAAATGTGCGGGTATCTGAAGCCCCTTCTTTTGGTGAAAGTGTCATCACCTATTCACCAAACTCCAATGGAGCAACGGATTATCGAAATTTCACAAAAGCTTATTTAAAAAACATTAATCAATTAGAAAATAAAGAAATATAGTTATGGCAATCGGAAAGAATTTAAAAAAGGAAAAAGTTATGCCTGTTAAAGAAGATAATAAAGTAAAAGCAAAACCATCCAATGGTAAAAGAGAAAAGAATAAAGAGGAGGTAGTGAATGAATTGCTTGCTTCTGAGGAAGAGTTGAGACAAGCAATGGAGGAAATGACGGCTACTCAAGAAGAGATGAAAAGAACCCAATCTCGATTGGAACAAATTTTAGAACAAGCTCTTGATGCTGTAGTGAGTATAGATACCAATAAAAATATAACATTATTCAATAAGGCAGCAGAGGAGCTTTTTGGTTATTCTGCAGAGGAAGTTATGGGACAGAATGTTAAAATGATTGTGCCTATGGAACACCGAGCCAACCATGATCAATACATTGACAATAATGTAAAAACTGGTGTCAATAAAGTGGTTGGAAAAGGAAGGGATTTGGAAATGGTTAAGAAAGATGGCACTAAATTCTGGGGCAATCTTTCTTTAAGTAAAGTGAAAACGGGTTCGGAAATACTTTATACTGCCTTTATAAAAGATATAAGCGATCAAAAAAATACAATGGAGTCTCAAGCTCAGTTACAAAGAGAGCTTGAAACAAGAATGGAACAAATCAATGTTGCCTGTGTGGTTTCAGAATCCGACTTGAAAGGTAAAATCACCTATGTAAATGATTTGTTGTGTGAGGTTTCTGGTTACTCAAGAGAAGAATGTCTTGGGCAACCTCACAGTTTGTTTAGGCATCCGGATATGTCTAAAGAGGTATTTAAAGAGCTCTGGGCTACTATTGGGAAAGGTAAAATCTTTAGAGGTGTCATAAAAAACAAATGTAAAGATGGTAGTGCCTATTGGGTAGATGCAATCATTGCACCTGTGCTAGGCCCGAATGGAAAGCCTATAAAATATATTGGGGTACGATATGTCATAACCGAGCAGGTTGAAAGAGAACAAGAACTTAAAGAAGCAGCAGAGGAGCAAAAGGAAATAATTGATGTTATAAAAGCCATTGCCAAAGGTGATTTGAGCCAGAGAGTAATGAATAATTCTGAAGTTGGAGCAGAAGTTAACGCTGCATTGGATAATCTTAATGGTGTATTGATGAATATTTCTGAGGGTGCAGACGTGGTTTCCAGGTCTTCTGATTTGTTGCAGAAGCAAACAAATGACATGAAAAGGAATACCACTGAAGTTTCAACTGCGATTGCTCAAATGGCTAAAGGTGCTCAAGATCAAGCGCAAAGAACAGATGAATCTTCAAAGTTAGTTACTACAGTTCACACCAGCGCATTAGATACGGAAAAGAAGGCTGGCTTTATTAATAAAGCTGCAGAAAAAGGACAGGAGAATTCTAAAAAAGGAATGGAAACGGTTCAAATCCTAGTGGAAAATATGAGCGGGATCAAGAAGTCTGCTAATATGACTTCAGAATCTATTTCAATATTGACTGGAAGAACCGAAGAGATTGGAAGAACCTTAAAAGTAATAACTGAAATTGCAAGTCAAACAAATTTATTAGCACTTAATGCTGCAATTGAGGCTGCAAGAGCTGGAGATGCAGGTCGTGGTTTTGCAGTGGTGGCAGAGGAGATTCGGAAATTGGCTGAAGATTCTAGAAAGTCAGCAGATGAGATTGATAAAATTATAGAGGATGTAAAGAAAGACACAACTTCAGCAGGGAAAGCTATTGAAATCATGGAGATGAGTGTAGGAGAAGGAAACAAATCTTCTTCAGAAGCAGAAAAAATATTCCAGGAAATAGCAACTTCAAATGATGAGACTTTTGCTTTTTCTAAAGAGATTTTAGAAGCGGCTGCTGATCAAAAGCTATCTATTGAATCTGTGGTTAAAAATATAGAACAAATAGTTGTGGTATCAGAGGAAACAGCAGCGGGCAGTCAACAAGTAGCTAGTTCAAGTCAGCAAATGGATACTGGCATGATGGAAATCAGCAAAGCAGGTGATGAACTTTCATCGGTTTCTGCTGAATTACAAGCTGGAGTTCAACAATTCAAGCTTAAAAAGGCATAAATCTTATCCTCTAATCTAAAATTAATCACATTATTATGAGCAAGAGTGAAAAAATTGAAAAGAGTGCTGAAAAAATTCAAATAGTAGTTTTCCGGCTAGGAGATGAAGAATATGGGCTCCATATCGATCAAATAAAAGAGGTAGTTCTAACCCCTAATATTACTAAAATGCCCAAAACTCCTGACTTTGTTAAAGGTGTGGCAAACATAAGAGGAAATGTAATTGCTATAATCGATTTACAGAGCAAGTTTGGCTTAGCTGAAACAGAAGATAGCAATGAAGCAAGTTATACCCTAGTTATTGAAAGCGATGAATATAAAATGGGTGTGCTGGTTCATGATGTGCCTAATACGCTAAGTATTGATGTAAACTCAATTGAGAATGATGTATTTACAGGTGAAGCATTTTCAGAAAAAGGAAACTTTGGGGGAATAGTGAAAATGGAGGATAGGTTGATTGTATTAATAGATATAATCAATGTTATCACCGATCAGGAAACCACCCAATTCTTTAAAAAACAAAAGGAAACCGCATAAACAGCATGAAAAAGGTAGTGCTTTTTATTAATGATTTTTATACAACCCAAGAGGTAACGGAAATGATCTGCTACGGATTGGGATCATGTATTGGGTTATTTATACAAGATAGAAGTATGAAAATCACTTCCGGAGCACATATTCCTGTGGTTAAATCAAATAAAAAAATAGGCTTTAAATCTGCTGAACAGATTATTTCAGAGATGTTTTGCCAATTAACTGATTTAGGATCAGACCTTAAATCATTAAGGGCAAAAATAACTGGAGGTGCTAGTTTATATGAAAATTTTTATGGTGTTGGAGCAGAAAATATCAAGGTGATAAAAGAGCTCCTGATTTCTAATAAGGTTTTTTTAGCAGCTCAAGATACAGGTGGTCATGTTGCTAGAACAGCACATTTCAATTCATTTACAGGAGAATGCCAAATCCATACGGCATCACAGCAAAAGTATATAATATAATCAATTTAGAAGTTATGAGTAAGAATGTATTAATAGTTGATGATTCCATGTATATGCGTACGGTCATAAAGGACGCACTAGAACAAGGAGGGTATAGGGTAATCGGTCAAGCTTCTACTGGTGAGGAAGCCATTGATCTCGCTTTTGATCTGCAGCCTGATATAATAACATTGGATAATATCTTACCCGATATGATAGGGATCGATATTTTAAAAGTTTATAAGGAAGAAGGGCTTCCTTCCAAGGTTGTAATGGTAAGTGCGGTTGGGCAAGAGTCTGTAATTCAAGAAGGGCTGAGCTTAGGTGCATTTTCATACATCTTAAAACCCTTTACAAGTGATCAATTAGTGAAGGCAGTCAATGACTTGTAATTGAATGAAGATTGTTGAGAAAGTTAAAGTTTTATTAATTGAAGATTCCGGCTTCATGAGGATTGTCTTGTCTGATATAATCAGAAAAAGTAATGTTCTAGAGCTAGTTGGAAGTGCAAAAAATGGATTGATTGGTGTTGAAATAGCTGAGAAGGTTTTGCCCGATGTCATTCTGACCGATATGATTATGCCTGATTATGATGGGCTTTATGTTGTAAAAAAAGTGAAGGAACAAGGGCTAGACATTCCCATTATATTGCTTAGTGCTTTAGAAAAAGCAAGTCCTAAAATATTTGAAGCCTTAAATGAGGGTGCTTTTGATTTTATGGATAAACCTACCGAAGACCAAATTGAAAAAGGTTATCCTGAGCTTATTCAATTTATAAAAGAAGCAGCCGAATCAAATTTTTCGATTGAACAACGTGAATTAAAAAAGCAAAACACTTTTGATCATAGTTTTTCAGATGAGTTGAATTACAAAATATTAGTAATAGGGGCATCCACAGGTGGACCAGGTGCTGTTGAATATTTATTAAATAATCTACCAGATAATTTAGCCATACCAGTTTTAATTATTCAGCACATGCCTCAACGCTTTATTGAAACATTCACCGAAAGATTAAAGCTAAGTACTGGCAAAAAAGTTATTGCAGCTAAAGAAGGTACTGTGATTAAACCTAATTATATATACCTGGCTCCTACAGATTTTAATTCAAAATTGATGAATAAAAACGGTGAGACTGAAATAGTTAAAGATAATAGAGTATTTGCGGCATATAATAATCCTTCGATTGATTCAGTAATTGAATCAGTTGCTGTTGTTTATAAAGATAAAGCAATTGCTTGTATTCTTACGGGAATGGGTAAAGATGGTGCAAATGCATTAATGAAAGTAAAACAAAATGGAGGGCTCACTATTGCTCAAAATCAAGAAAGCTCAGTGGTTTACGGTATGCCTAAAGAAGCTTATGAATCAGGTGCAGCCTCCTATCAAATAGATTTAAAAAATTTTCCGGCTTTTATAATTAGTGCTTTATGAATAACGAGAAAAAAGAGAACGAATATAAGGAATTGTTTTTGGCTGAAGCTATGGATAATTACGAGGAAATTAGCCGATTGCTCATTCAGCTGGAGAAAAAGCCCACGGATCGGGATCTAATACAGTCACTGTTTAGAATTACCCACACACTAAAAGGGAATGCTGCGGGAATGGGCTTCAATGAAATTGCAGAACTGGCGCATGTAATTGAAGATTTGTTTGCTGAAATAAGGGATCAAAAAATAGAGCTTAATCCTGATTTATTCTCCTCTATTTTTAAGGGAGTTGATATTTTAGGAAGTTTAATTTCAGCCATTAAAGATGAGAAAACGGTAAGGTATAAGGGCATCAAAACAAAATTGGAAGTTATTATTCGCAATAATAAAAAGGAATCGAATGATAATATTTCTGAACCAGAATTAAATAATGAAGAAGAATTAGACACAATAGAGGATAATTCTGACAATGAAGAAATAGAAGTGGAAGATCAGGTCACCAATGGTAAAATAAGCCTTTCTGATTTGGTGCAAGTGCCGGTAGGTAAATTAGACAATTTACTAAATCTAGTTGGGGAATTGATTATTGAAAGAGACCGACTAATTGCAATGAATAGTAGAATATCTAATAATGAGTTTTCTCGTCTTAACAGGATTTCCTCTGATTTGCAATACTCTGTAATGAATGTCCGCTTGGTTCAGGTAGGCTTTCTATTTAATAAATTTCATAGGATCGTTCGTGATATCGCCAATAAGGAAGAGAAGAAAGTAAACTTAGTTTTGGAGGGGAGTGATACAGAAATTGATCGAAATATACTGCACGTAATTAGTGATTCCATGATTCATTTGGTAAGAAACGCCATTGGACATGGGATTGAAAATACACAGGATAGGAAAGCACAAAATAAAAAGGAGGAAGGAGAGCTTAGAATAAGAGCAAGCAGCGAATCTGATAATGTAATTTTAGAAATAATTGATGATGGGGCTGGAATAAATACTCAAAAAATTAAGGATAAAGCCCTGGCTAAAGGAATTGTAAGTACACAGGAAATAGAACACATGAGTCAGGAAGAAATTTTGATGCTGATTTTTCAACCTGGTTTTTCAACCAATGATGAAGTGAATGATATTTCAGGAAGGGGTGTAGGAATGGATGTTGTGAAACAATCACTTGATAGTATAGGTGGAACTATTCAAATGGAATCGGAAATAGGAAGAGGATCAAAATTTATTTTAAATCTTCCTTCTTCTATGGCAGTAAAATCTACTTTATTATTTGAATTGGATCAACAAGTTTATGGAATCCCCTTAAACTATACTGAATCAGTTATTTCAATTCAGAAGAAAGATATTAGAAAAGCTTTTAAAGGTTGGGTAACTGTAAATCAGGGTAATACGGTAATATTACTGCACCTTTCAGAGATACTTTCCAATGTTAAACAATCTCCCATTAATCAATCCAAGATAGATAGCTATTCACCCGAGGAGATCATTAAAGTTATTATTGTAAAAATAAATGGAAAGCGCCTAGGCTTTATTGTAGATCACCTGCTTCAACAAAAGGAGATTATTGAAAAACCTTTGTTAAAGCCGGTTGAGAATAATCCATTTCTGAGTGGTGTCACCATTATGGGGAATGGCAATGTATGCTTGGTTTTAAGTGTCCCAGGAATTGCAAATAATTTTTTAAAAAACATCAGTCAAAATAAAAAAACTATTGAACATGCATGAGGTTACCGGAAAAAAAGAGATACTAAATGTATTTAAATGGGGACATGAGAGAGTGTTAAAGTCTTTAATGCAATTCACTAATAAGTCCTTTGATCTCAAAACCATTAAAGCGAAATCATTGAAAAGAAATGAATTATTAAATGAATTGGAGGATATTCCATTTGATGAAAAGTTAACACTGTTTAAAACTGAAATTATTGGGGATATTTTCGGCAAAAGCTATTGGTTAATTGATGAGCTAGCAAGTAATTATATTACCAACACAGATAATAACAAACAACTGAACACTAATTTTTCCTATGAAATGCTCAGGGAAGTAGATAATATCATTTCTGCAACCCTTATTTCTCAATTATCAGACCATTACTCTTTAAAAATTTATGGAGATGTGCCTGAACTGCTATTGCCTGAATTAAATCCGCTAAAGGAAATTGTGAATTCTGATTTTCAAAAAGCTAAAAACTCATTGTTTATATATGCATTAGAATTTCAAATAAAAGAAGCTCCAGAGGCTACTTGCTTATTCTTATGGTGTGTAGAGGAGGAGATGTTTTTGCAAGAATAACATTAAAAATCCTAGAATAAAATGATCAATAAAATCTTAAATATTTTAATCATATTACTTGTTTCTAGTGGATTGGCTTTATCCGTAATGGAAATAGAAATGAAGTTTTTGATTTGGGTCTCCTTGTCATTAGCACTGATTTTTTTAGTGATAAACTTCATTTCGTATTCTTCTTTTTATAAATCGCTTAAAATTTGGACAGGTAAGTTTTATTGGCTAAACAAATGTATTCGTCAATTAGATGAAAAGTTTGAATTATATCAGGAATTAAAAGAAGATACTAAAATAGCTTTTTCAGCCATCCAGCAAATAGGGGGTAAAGGATTTATGGATGCTATCTCTAATATAAATTCTGATCAAATGAAATCAGAACTGGAAAAGGCAAATGAAAAGATTGTTTATTTAAGGAAAGCAGAAGAGGAAAATTCCTGGATAAATGAAGGATTGGCAGCAATAGCTTCTGTTAAAACTACTGGTAATAATATTGAAGAATATTCTTTTCAAGTATTAAAAAATGTCATTAAATATTTAAATCTTAATCAAGGTCAGTTTTTCATCAAATATGAAGATGAAGAGGGTGAGTATTTCCAGTCATCCGCTACCTATGCATTTGATCGCAGGAAATACTTCAAGAAGAAAATAAGAAAAGGACAAGGTTTATTAGGTCAACTATTTTATGATAAGGAATTAATTTATCTGACAGAGATTCCAGAGGATTATATTCAAATTAAGTCTGGACTAGGGGATGCATTACCTAGAAGTATTTGCTTGTTGCCATTTATTTCTGAAGGAGAGATTTATGGAGCAATTGAGATTGCTTCTTTTAATAATTTAGATAAGCATCATTTTGAATATTTAGAGAAAATTGCCGCTCGAATTGGATTTAATCTTGCCGCTATTTCCAGTCATACTACTACTGAAAGGATGCTTGAAGAGTCTCAAAGCTTAACCCAGGAAATGAGAGCACAAGAGGAGGAGTTAAGGCAAAACATGGAAGAGCTTGAAGCTACCCAAAATCAAATGAATACTAAGCAAAAGGAAATGGATGCTGTTTTATCTTCCTTGTCAACAGTTGAGTTGGATTTAGAAGGCAATGTGAATAGTGCAAATGAAGTGTTCATGGGCATAACCGGATATAAACAAGCTGCAATAGAGGGGAAACCTTATCGTAATTTAATCCCTCAACACGGAAACGACCCTATTCAATATGAAATAATGTGGAACAGTATTTTGGAAGGGAGAACTTTCTCAGGAGAGTTCAGGATTGTGAGTGCTGAGGGTAAAGAAATATGGATGGCTGGTAATTTCACTCCTATTTTAAATGAACAACAAGAACCGCACAAGGTCATGGTGATCTCTCTTTTCACTACTCAGGACAAAGAAAAGCTAATTGAATTTCAGGAAATGGTGGCTGCATTTAAAAATTGTTTTCCTATTGCTGAAGTTTATCCAGACTTCAGTTTTAAAACGGCTAATGATCTTTTCTTAAAAGAACTGGGGATAAAGAGATTGGATTTGAGAAAAACATTACTCTCCGATTTTATTAAAAACGGAGTTTATGAGCACGTTAAAGGTCAGTTGTTAGCTGAGAAGGCTAGTCCGGAAACATTTGATTTATTACTTGAAATGAGGGATGGACAAAAAAAGGCTTACAAATCAGCTATGCAGAAGATTGGTTCAAATGAAAAGGAAAGAGCATTATTAATATTGGAAAAATCAAAATAGTTGAGTGATTTAAAAGGTTATATTGAAATAAGCGATGAAGAACTAAGCTCATTAACTGATGCAATTCAGCAACGGCATGGTATTGATTTTAGTTGCTATGAGACTAAATCTCTACGCAGAAGGTTACTGCGGACACTTACTGTTTTCAATTTGAATTCTATTCATGAATTATGGATGAAAATCCTCAGGGAACAAGAATTTATTTATCCCTTTATGGATGAAATAAGTGTTGGTTTGACTGCTTTGTTCAGAGATTCTAGGCTCTGGAAAACCCTTGAAAAAGATATTTTAAAGGAGAAATTTCAAGATCAAGGAAATTTGTCTATATGGCATGCAGGATGCTCTACAGGTGAAGAGGTTTATTCAATGGGAATAGTCTTACAGGAATTAGGAATGCAACACAAGGTAACTGCTTGGGCTACAGATATCAGTAATAAATCTTTACAAATTGCACAAAATGGAGAATACCATCAAATGAAATTTCCAGAATACAGCAAAAATTTAAGTGAATATAAACTTAATAGCAGTCTTAAATCATTTATTGAAGAGACTACAATCCCAAATCATTTTAAATTAAAAGAAAGTTTGATATCTCATGTCCAATGGGATCATCATAATTTAATAAGTGATGATTTTAATAAGAAATTTGACATTATTTTTTGCCGTAATGTAATGATATATTTTGATGTAAATTCAAAAATTAAATTATTCCAGAAATTCCACGATAGTTTAAATTCAGGAGGGATACTTATAATCGGTTTTTATGATGCAGTATTGCCACTTATTGATTCAATTGATTTTGAAATATTAGATATGGATTCCAAAATTTTCATCAAGCAGTAGTTGAAAATAATAAATATAAGGTAACATTTCTGTATTTTACTATATTTTTAAGATTGATATTAATTGATTTCCTATCTGTTATTAAGTTGGAATATCAATTTCCTCAAAATTTCAGTAAATTGTCTTTCAAAAAAAATATGAAAGCAAAATCTGCCGAAAATTCAAGGACAACCATTACAGAATTGATGATTCCATCTTATGCTAATTTTGGAGGAAAAATTCATGGTGGAATTTTACTTTCTTTGATGGATAAAGTGGCTTATGCTACTGCTACTAAACATAGCGGTGCTTATTGTGTGACCGTATCGGTTGATAATGTAGATTTTCTCCAACCTGTGGAAGTAGGTGAATTGGTTTCTATGATGGCTTCAGTTAATTATGTGGGGAATTCCAGTATGATTATTGGCATTAAAGTAATAGCTGAAAATGTGAAATCCGGTATAGTAAAGCATACCAACACCAGTTATTTCACCATGGTCGCTAAAAATGAAGATGGTAGTTTGATGACCGTCCCTTCCTTAATATTAAATTCAAAAGAAGATGTAAGGCGATTTGCAGAAGCCGTAAAAAGAAAACAATTAAGAAAAGGCTATCAAGAACAAATGGAAGCTGAAAAATCGGCTTTTACTTTTGATAAACAAAAAGAATTAATTGCTGGTCAGCGTTGTGAAGTTCATATTAACCCGCATTTTTCATGAAAGGGGTATGATGAATGAAGATAATAAATTTAAAATAATTGATTATTAGTAGATTACACAAGGGTTAACCCCGATAATTTATAAAAACCTAATAGCCCAAATTTGGGTGTTTTAAAATTCATATGAATTTTTCGGGTTAAGGAATAAAAGTAAGCTTTCCCCCTATTAAAAAGCTTACTTTTCTTAATAGGGGTTTATTATTGTTTGGATTTCAACCATTCTTCTGCTTCTTCAACTGTTTTAAAAGTAGCCATTTCCAAATGTCCCCCAATGTTCATGTTTAATTCTTTTGCAGACATTTCTGAAAATGTATTGGAAGATACTACATGTGCATAATATTTTAATCCTGCCTCTATAACTTTTGGGATTAATACAGATTCAATCCAATCCATGGCTTGAGTCCATGGCCCTGTTGATTTACTATCATCATTCAATAGATATGGACATTTTGCTTTTTTAACCAAATCAGCAAATTCCAGTCCCCAGTTTTTTATGGCATCAACATTAGCATAACCTTCCCAATCGCAATAAATCCAATTATTATTTGCCTGATACTCTGTTTTACAAATCACTCTCCCAAGATTGTTTTTGGTATTAAATTTCATTTCAAAAATGTATTTTTAAAGTTTAACATGCGTTTAATTTAATATTTAAAACAAATAAACTAAAATTATAATAACTATAAAGTTTATATTTGATGGGTTTAATACATGAGCGGTAATTTTATTTTAACAATTCAATTTTAATAAGGATGATATGAAAAAAATAATCTTAATGATTTCGGTAATTGTAGTGGGCTTGATATTCTATTCCTTATTTGAATCTGAGAATATTAATTCTCTGGAAGGAGGTTTTGAAGAGTTGGCTTTTGAAAGAAATGGTAATAACACTGGCCCTGTACAACGAGTATATGCTTTTTCTGTGGAAGACACTTTATGGTCAGAAATGAAAAAACATGCCGATTTATTACCCCACACCAAATATGGAACAACTGAAGTTTACTACTTTTTAAAGGATGAGACTACAAAATCCGAATTGAAACTTAGCTTGAAAGGCATTAATCAATCAGCGCAATCCAAATGTATAGCACATTTTATTAAAGACGGGCAAGCTAGGATTGATTTCAAAAAACATCCGTTTTAAGAATCAGTCACCTCCCGTTTGGGTGTTTTACCCAAACTTTTTCACAGGCTGACCTGAAATTCACAGAAAATTGAAGGTGAAAACACCTTCAAAGGGGAGTATTGGACGATAAGTGTTAAGGAATTAAATTTTATATATTATTATCTAAGTATCACATTCTTTTTGATAATAATTAAAACTGCAATAGAACCTTCCATGCCTCCATCACTTTATTTTCCTCCAGTAATTGATGGGCTATTTTATGTAAATCATCTTTATTGTTTTTATCGCAGTTAACAGAAATTAATACCCCTTCTAATTCTAAAGCTTCGGGGATCTTCTCTACATTACCTAGTTTTCCTAAGTCATTTCCTGATAGGATATTACTGTTTCTGATTTCTTCGGGTAAAGCGTCTACTCCGATTCCGAGTTTTTGCAAAGGTTTCTCTACTTCAAATAATGCATTCTTAGAACGAGTATACCAATTCCCACCTAATCTGCCGATAGGATCCAATTTGAAAGGGTCTATTTTTCCATTTTCATCTAAAATCTCTTCATTTACATGAATATGAATTACTTCACAGATTACAAGATTACCTGCGCCACCACTTTCCCCTGTTTCTATCACTTGATTTACTTTGCATTCAAATGCTACTGGTGATTCTGCAACCCTTGGTGGTTTTACTTTAGTGGATTTTGCTTGCGTAAATCCTGCTTTTACAAATTCGTTTACCCCTTTATTGTATTCTGTTGAGGCTAATGACATTTGCTCTACCATTGGGTAATTTGCAATATTAATCACCACTTCAGCTACTTCTTTTACATTCTGATAAGAATGCTTTGTCGTATTATTTCTGCCTCTGCGAGCTGGCGAAAAAATCAAGATAGGCGGATTGGAACCAAATACATTGAAAAAACTAAAGGGACTTAAATTTATATTTCCCTCATGGTCTATTGTACTGGCAAATGCAATAGGCCTGGGGGCTATAGCTCCTAATAATAAACCGTGCAATTCTGGGGTTTTGATAGATTTCGGATCAACTTCTTTGTAACTCATGCCCGAATTTTGCTAAAGTTTTCTGAATATTCAAATGTTTTATGATTAGTCGATAACTCAAATTCGATAAAGTTATTGAGATTCCCATCCTATTTCTGCCCGCATTTGTGTCTTCACAAATGCAAAGATGCTTAGAAACATTCATATATGCCTGCTACTAAATATGGTTGTGAAGACACAACCATAGGCGAATGTATTGTGATTAGTCGATAGTTCAATTTAATAAAACTTAGTTTTATTAAGCCTTGTCCCATAATCCTTCTATCTAATGCTATGTAATTAAGACATAATTCCACCGCAAAAGGAAACTAACAGAAAAGGTAGCCAAGGCTACATTTACTTTAACCACATAACCTGTCCCGTACTGTAAAGTCGGGAGTTGCACAGAGAGGTATGCACTAAGATTTACAAAGTTAATGTGAGGAAAGCTGATTATTTCTGAGCAATTATTTTAATTAATAATTTGGCAAAGCAAGAATCGATCAACAGCTTTAGCTGTTACTTTGTGGTCTTTGCGAACAACTTAGAGAATCTTTGTGGTTAAGTTTTAGCAGTTAATTATTCGTATTTCTGATCTAATTCCGTATGGAGAAGGAAAATGGCTTAAGCTTACCGATATCAATCGTTCTCTTGCAACCACATTTCTAAAACCAACAAGGCATAAATCATATAATCAGTATTTCTTTCCTGATATTTCACGCCCTTTAAGAGCATCATAATTTCAGTATAATTCACATATTGATAAACTTTTGCCTGGGGATTGAAAAGTAAATCTTTTAGGAGTTCTTTAAAATCTTGTTTTAGCCAATTTTTTAATGGTGCCTCGAATGAAATTTTAGGCGCCTTGGTTACGGATTTTGGGAGTTTATCCATATAAATAGATCTCAATAGATGCTTTCTATGGAGTCCAAATATTTTGAAAGAATCAGGCAATTGATTGCTAATTTCAAACAACTTATGATCCAAAAATGGAGAACGTGCTTCAATGGAATATGCCATACTTGCCCTGTCCATTTTTACTAAAATCCCTGATAGTAAGTTGAAGTTTCTGTCCCAATGCATAAGTTGGTCAAGCTTCGAACGCTTAGCATCATAATATTGATTTAATAAATCTAGCGAGGAGTTTTTGATTTTATCGGGATTATTCCAAAAAGATGAAATATCATCATCTTGAAACATATCCGTTGTATATAACAAATACCTATTAGTATCAGCTACAGCTGAAATTCTTGAAATCCTATTCAGAAATCCAAGCTTGGAACGTCTTTCCCCAATGGGAAGGAGGTCTTTTAAAAATTTTGAAATAGTAAATTTCTGAATGTTTTTGGCAGTGAAATATCTTCTATATCCCCCAAATAGTTCATCCCCTCCATCTCCGTTTAACATCATCTTTACATGTTGGGAAGCAGATTCAGCAATAGCTAAATTAGGAAGAGCACTACTGTCAGCCATTGGCTGATCAAAGGTGCTGATTGATTTTTTCAATAATGCTAAAGGGCTTCTATCAATTTTGATGATTTCATGATTTAATCCAAACCGCTGTGCTGTTTCTTTTGCTACTTGGCTTTCATTTTGTGAGGTTTGAAATGGATACTCCACCGTAAAAGCCTTTAAATTTTGCTCATGTTTGGATGCTTCTAAAGCAACTATCGAACTGTCCCATCCGCCTGATAAAAACAAGCCTTTGCTAACATCTGCCCTTAATCTTATTTTCACTGATTCTTCAATGGTGCTTTGTACTTTTTCTTTAGCCTCAGCAAACGGTATTTTTTCTTTAGGCAGGTATTGGTGCTCCCAATAAGAGGTGAAATTCAATTTTCCGTTTTGGTATTTTAGGCAATGAGCAGGCGGAACCGCAAACACATTTTGATAAATAGTTTCAGGTTCTGGTATATTGGAAAAACATAAGTAATGATATATGGCATTTTTATTAATCTTAACTGCTATATTATTTAGCTCCATTAATTTTTTTACACTCTTTAGCTCAGATGCAAAAATCAATATGTTTTCATCTTGATAATAATATAAAGGCTTTTGCCCCATTCTGTCTCTTGCCAAATGAAAACTATTTTCTTTTTCATCAAAATAAGCAAAAGCAAACATTCCCCTTGAAGTTTCTAAGGCTTTATGAATTCCTTTTTTTAATATAAGGTGAAAAAGGATTTCTGTATCTGATTGAGAGGAGAATTTTAGGGAATTGGCAATTTCCGGATAATTATAAATAGCACCATTAAAAGCCAGATAATGACCTGAATTATCTGTTATGGGCTGATGACCGCTATCAATCCCAATGATTTTTAATCTTTGCGTACCCAGATTTGTGTTGGAAGTGGAAATAGAATGGTTTTCTTCTGAACCCCGGTGATTCATTAAATGAAGGGCACTGTCAAATTTGTCTTTACTTAAAGCTCCATTTGTTGCCCAGACCCCTGCTATGCCACACATAATTAAATCATTTTGGAAATTTTAAAATACCGAAAATTAATTAAAACTATTCGCATCTGATTAAATTTCGCGCCAGCTTATTCCATTTGTTTTTTCAATCAGAAAAAATAATAAAACGTGCTTATGTCAGACATTGCAAATGTCGGACATTAATCAGTTGGATTATCACAAAATATCTTAACATTTCTATCAATGTCAATAAAATGTCCGACATACACTAACTTTATCAATAAATCTTATTTTATAGGACTAGAAAAAGAAGATTACAAAAATGGCTGGTTTAGTAGAATGTCTGACATAGGCTATCCCTTATTTTGAAACTTTAAGTTTAACTTAGAGAACCTTTGTGGTTTAAAAAAGTGTAGCCTTTGGCTACCAAAAGTTTCATGGTTAAAAAGTAATGTTTGTCAGTCTGCGTCATTATCTGCAGCGCATACCCGTTTTTCAGAATAAAAACCACTCATCTTTTGCAAAGTCTTCACGGTAAATGGCATCGTCAAAACGATAATATTGAGCTGGTTTATGAGAAACATTGGTTTCTTTTTCATCTAATGGGACCAAGAACTTATTTCTCAGCATTCTTTTTCTGAAATTCCTTTTGTCCAATTTTTGACCTACTATAGCTTCATAAAGTGTCTGTAATTGCCTTAAAGTAAATTTTTCAGGTAATAAGGAAAATGCAATAACCGGTTCTCTCTTAATTTTTTCTCTTAACATTGCCCAACCTGTATTGGCAATTTCATTATGGTCAAAGCCTAATTTTTGAGGTTTTTCAATCGGATGCCACAAAACTTCTTCAGCAAATGAAGAAGGTCTATAGTCAAAATCTTCAGTTTTCACCAAGGAATTATAGGCTACCGTTATTACCCTAGCTTCAGGATGTTCCCTAACTGATTTAATCCATTCAACATCGACAGGATCAGAGGTTCGGCCTGGCGAACCAAAAGTTTTAAATTGTTCTAAGTAAAGATTTTTCATTCCAGTAAGCTCGAAAAGTACTCTAGCTGCTGCAACATCTAAATCTTCTCCTTTTTGGACTAAATCTCCGGGTAATGCATAAACATTTTCACCTTCTTGCTTTCTCTTTATCAATAAAATATTGATCTTTTCATCATCAAAGCCAAAAATGACGCAATCAACGGAAATGTGCGGATTGTAATGGAATTCTGACATGTTTCTATTCAATTAGTATTGCAAAGATAATAAAATACTATTGGGTAAGTGTACACATTACACTATCTTTGGCGGGCTGAACAATTTTTTTAGATGAATAAGATGAATCGAATAGGTGTTTTTACTTCCGGTGGGGATGCACCTGGAATGAATGCTGCTATACGTGCTGTAGTTAGAGCGGGTATTTATTATAATAAAGAGATAGTAGGGATATTCCGTGGTTATGAAGGTATGATCGAGGGTGATTTCGAAGAAATGGACGTTCGCTCGGTAGCTAATATTTTGCAAAGAGGGGGAACCATGTTGAAATCAGCACGCTCGAAAGAATTCAGAACTCCTGAAGGAAGAAAGAAGGCTTATGAGCAATTGAAAAAGCACAATATAGATGCCCTAATTGGAATAGGGGGAGATGGTTCTTTCACAGGGATGCACCATTTATTTTTAGAGCATGGTATTCCTTATATATGTATTCCAGGCACTATTGATAATGATATTCCGGGCACAGACTACACTATTGGATATGATACGGCCACTAATACAGCAGTAGAAGCTATTGATAAAATAAGAGACACCGCCTTGTCTCACAACCGCTTATTTTTTATTGAAGTAATGGGAAGGGATTCCGGCTATATTGCAATTAATAGTGGTATTGCAGGAGGTGCAGTTTCCATTATTATTCCTGAGGAAGAAACTTCTATTGATGAATTGGTAGAGAAACTAAATAAAGGAGGGAAAAAGAAAAAAACTTCAAGTTTAGTGATTGTGGCTGAGGGAGGAAAGTCTGGTTCAGCTATGGAAATAGCACAAAAAGTGAAGGAGAAATCCTCTTATTTTGACACAAAAGTGACTATATTAGGGCATCTTCAAAGAGGTGGAAGCCCAACTTATTTCGATAGAGTTTTAGCCAGTAAGATGGGTGTTGCCGCAGTTGAAGGTTTGGATCAAGGAAAAACAGACGCAATGGTAGGCATCAGCCATCATGATATTATTTTCAATAAATTTGATGATATTATGAATCAGCCAAAGGATATTCATAAAGATGATTTACGAATTGCTAAAATCTTATCAATATAAATTATGATACTAATAGGTACCAGCGGTTCCACAAAATGTGATTGGCAGTTAGTAGACGCCAAGCAGACTTTAGTAAGAAAGAGTACTAAAGGAATTAATCCTTTCTTTATGGATGATGTGGCGATAAGTGAAACAGTGAAATCACTGGGTTCTGAAATTTTAGGCCATAAATCTGATATTGAAGTGGTTTATTATTTTGGCGCTGGATGTTCCAGTAAGCATTTTGCCGCAATGGTAGAGCGAGGGTTGTCCATGGTTTTCAATAAATCGCACATGTATGTGAAAGAAGATATTGTGGCAGCAGCATTTGCAACATACAATGGAGAGCCCTGTATCACAGCTTTGATGGGAACAGGCTCTAATGCTTGTCTTTTTGATGGTGATATTGTTCGTCAAGAAGTAAGTGGAATGGATTTCATTCTAGGTGATGAAGGAAGTAGAAGCCACTTTGGTAAGTTGCTTTTAAGTAAGTATTTGAAAAAACAATTGCCTGATGATATTGCCAGGGAATTGGAGCAAGAGTTTCATTTGAACAAAGAGGAAATTTTATTGAACGTTTACATAAAGCCTTATGCAAATGTTTATTTGAGTAGCTTCAGTCAGTTTATAAAGGAAAGGATTGCCAACCCATATCTTAGAGATATGGTAAAGCAAAGCGTTTCAGATTTTGTAAATACTTATATCTGCAGCATTAAAAACTACGAAAACCTCCCCGTTCATTTTGTTGGTTCTGTACCCTATTTTTTTGAAGAAATTGTGAATGAAGTAGTGGAAGAAAATCATTTGAATAAGGGTGTTTTTATAGAAGAGCCTATTGATTTATTAGTAGAGTATTTAATTAAGAAACATTATAAAAATTGATATTTCTGGCTAATGGTAGTCAATTAGGCATTTTAAAATTATATTATTTATTTAGAGTTATATGAAAGTTAGCATTGGGATCGATATAGGAGGCACTGGAACAAAATTCGGAATTGTTACTTTGGATGGAAAGGTTTTATATCAAGGGGCAATTCCAACACAAACAGAAGCAGTTTTTACAGATTATATTCATTTACTTTCAAATGAAATCCGAAAAGGATTGGATCCTGAAAAACATGAATTAATTGGGATAGGAGTAGGGGCACCAAATGCTAATTATCACAAAGGAACAATAGAACATGCCCCCAATTTAAGATGGAAAGGGATTTTGCCCTTAGCCAAAACACTTGAGGATGAATTTGATGTGCCAACGGTTGTAACCAATGATGCCAATGCTGCAGCGGTTGGGGAAATGATCTTTGGTGGGGCCAAAGGCATGAAAGATTTTATTGTTATCACCCTTGGGACTGGTTTAGGAGCGGGAATAGTTAGCAATGGGCAGTTAGTGAATGGTGCTAATGGATTTGCAGGTGAGCTAGGGCATACCACGGTAACCTACGGAAATGGAAGATTTTGTGGTTGTGGAAAAAGAGGCTGTTTAGAAACCTATGTATCTGCAACTGGAATTAAAAGAACCATCTATAAATTGTTGGCAGATTATACCGAAGATAGTGCGTTGAGGTCAGTGAGTTTTGATGAGTTGAGCCCGGAAATGATTACAAAATATGCTTTGAAAGGTGATATAATTGCCAAGCAAGCTTTTGAATATACAGGCAGAATTTTAGGGACAAAATTGGCAGATACTGTAATTCATACCGATCCGGAAGCAATTTTTATATTTGGAGGCTTATCTCAAGCAGGTGATTTAATCTTTAAGCCAGTTAAGGAACATTTGGAATTGAATTTAATGCCGGTATTTAAAGGAAGGGTAAGGGTTATCTCATCTCAACTACAAAATCAATCCGCTCCAATTATTGGCGCTAGCAGTTTGATAGTAGATAAGTTAAAGAAGGATGAGATTTCATTAGTAGACGATAAATAGCTTTATTCAATCACTTTGTTTAAGTAATAGTTATCTAGTTCAAATACTTCTTTATAATTGCCATCTTTTTTAATATTAAAATTTAGGGTGTTGGCATCAATGATTTTTGGAATGATTTTTTCAAAAATCAAATCCTCAGGAAGTTCCTTGGCCAAGATTTTATCCTTTCCATTATTGTTGTATTTAAATACCTTTTCGAATTCTAAGGAATTAAGCCAAATAACCAAAGTGTCGGATATACTTTTATGGTCAGATTTTAAAACTGACTTTATGTGGTTTTGACTGTTTTTCCCGTTTAGATTAGGGGTAAATGGCTTATATTTTTCTTCAAAAGTAAATCTCTTCCCTAAATCAATCTTGTTTTCAGTCATAAGTTTTTTAATCATATCAAATAGACCTTGCTGTTTCAAGTCTATTAACATTGAATTAAACACTTTGATTTTTTGCCAGTCTTCCTGTATTACACCACTTTTTTGTTCAAAGGCCAGTAACACTCTTAAACGTCTGCATATTTCTAATTTTATTTCATCAAACATTCCATCCAATTCCTTTTGGAAGGCATCTTCTTGGCCATTAAGCTGCTTATTCTGATTGAGTATATCACGGATGGTCTGGAATTTCACCTTGCCGTAAAATTCGCTTTGATTGATTTCCGCATTTTCAAATTGGTTTAAAAAAGCAATTATATCATCTGGTTTATTCGCCAATTTGAAATGTAAATCGAAATATAAAACAGCATTACCTTTAACTGAAGACATAATTTTGTGTTTATCACTTTTAAAAAATTCTTCTTAGGTTTGGCTGAAATGATTATAGAAATGGTGAAACTTACAGTCTACAAACTCCTACGAGTAAAAAAAATGCAAGTTCCTATGCAATTATACATAAGGAGTTAGAATTATCTTATCAATATAATAAGTTTATTATGTATTTTTGCCGTTAAATGATTAGTGTAAAAAATTTAGACCTTGCTATCGATCATTTAAGCGATACTGGTTATTTCGTTTGGGACGATTTCGTTTCCAAAGATGATGTGAAAAAGTTAGTTTCCTTAGCCAATGATGGAAATCAATCCGGAAATTTCAAGAAGGCAGGAATAGGTAAACAGGCATTGTTCCAATTGGATAAGAGTATTAGAGGGGATTATATTCAATGGTTGGACAGGAAAAACCAAAATGAAATTGTCCAGCAATTTCTTGATAAAATTGAGATGCTGAAATCAAGCTTAAATGAAACGTGCTATTTAGGGCTAAAGGATTTTGAAACCCATTTTGCTATCTATCCTGAAAACACTTTTTATAAAAAGCATGTAGACAGGTTTCAGCAGAATGCCCACAGAGTAATTTCATTTGTGCTGTACCTTAATGAAAATTGGCAAAAAGGAGATGGGGGAGAATTAGCTATTTATTTTGATGATAAAAGCGAAATCGTTCAACCACTTGCAGGACGTTTATTGCTTTTCAGAAGTGAACTAGAACATGAGGTGTTGATGTCATACAAAAAGCGCTACAGCCTAACAGGATGGATGCTAGACAAGAACATGAATTTAACTTTTTTACCATGATTAAATTTATTGCTTTTTAGTGTAAAATAGGATGAAGTTGGTTTGCAAAAAAAATTACTTAACCTTATTATTACATATAGTTTACATAACCAAAATTTTACGATATGTCATTAAATCCCACTCCCACAAGGAAGCACTATCATCTTTTTGAAGAAGAACAAATTGACCACATGTATTTTGACATTTCTCCAGCAGGAGAAATAGATGCTAACAAATATTCATTATACAATTTTACGGGAGACCCAAAATTGGAATATGCTGAATGGGAAAGTCGTTTGGACATGATGGACAGTTGGTTTTCTGATATGAAAAAGAGTAGTCGCTTTTTGTATGAAAGGGAATCGGTTGACGGCTCAAAAGTGGTGTCCAATGTAGTTGACCCCGAAACAGGTGAAATTAGGGAAATGCTCAATTTTGCTTCTAATGATTACCTAAACCTCACCCAGGATAAAAGAATTTGGGGATCGGTAAATAAGGTAGTGGAGCAATATGGTGGAGGGGCCGGTGGTGCTCCTTTATTAAGCGGCTCAATGAGAATTATTAAAGAGTTACAAGAACAATTAGCTTCCATGAAAGGAATGGAGGCTTCTATAGTTTACACCTCTGGTTATGCGGCCAATATTGGAACAATTTCAGGTTTGTTGGGGCATAAGGATATTGCAATTTATGATATGTTCTCTCATGCCAGTTTAATTGATGGAAGTAAAGGCTCTAATAAAAAATTCTTTGCGCATAATGATCCGGGTTCACTAGAAAAAGTTTTGAAAAGTGTTCAGAATAAATTCATCAATAAATTGGTGGTGGTTGATGGTGTTTATTCTATGGATGGAGATATTTGCAATTTGCCTGAAATTTTGGATGTTGCGCATTACTATGGAGCTTGGGTTTTAGTTGATGAAGCCCATGCTACTGGTGTAATAGGAAAGAATGGCAAAGGAACGGTTGATTATTTCGGATTAGAAGGCAAGGTCGATATCATTACCGGTACTTTGAGTAAATCAGTTGGTGCTGTTGGTGGATTTGTATCTGCATCACAGAAATTGATTAATTATTTAAAATATAGCAGTAGATCTTATATGTTTTCTACTTCTCCTTATTTGCCATCTGTAGCAGCCTCCTTGGCAGCTTTAAAATTAATTGAGAATAATGAAGCAGGTCAGGATAAGCTGTGGGAGAATATTCAATATGTAAAATCCAGATTGTTAAAGGCAGGTTTTAATATAGGAAATGCTGAAACGGCTATTTTCCCTATTATAATTGGAGATGACAATAAAGTGAAGGAAATGACCTATCGCTTGCATCTAAAGAATATTTTTGTGAATCCTGTGCCTTATCCTGCCGTACCTAGAAAGCAGACTAGAGTTAGAATGACGGTTACTGCAGGATTTTCTATGGCTCAATTAGATTATACCTTAAACCAAATTGAAGAAATTGGCAGGGAATTGGAAATAATTTAATTCTACTCATTTTTAAAGGCACGGTATAAGTTTAACTGTGCTTATATAATATTCCCTTCCTCCAATTTCTTATTCAGAATTTGATTTAATGCTAAATTATCTTCCTACATTTTTATACGATTGTTCATTTCTGAGATGATATGATGTTCAAAAACGAACACTCTAAATTAAATAAATCCAATAAATCACCTTCTAAACCCAAATTTCGCCACTTACAGAATATGGCACATTCCATGCATCAAGAGCTAGCATGAACGCATCTACAAACTAAAGAACAAAACATGCAAACGCTTAAGAACATGAAAACTATTTTTTCTCTATTAACCCTAACACTTTTTATAACATCTTTTGCCCAAGCGCAAAATGGTATGATCAAAGGTGAATTGAAAGACAATCAGGACGCGCCACTTCCTTACAGTAATGTGGCGGTTTATCAATCTACGGATTCAAGTTTAGTTACCGGAAGCACTTCAAATGGCGAAGGTAAATTTATTATCAATGTAAAATATGGTGATTATTATTTGAAGATTTCAGCTGTTGGTTTTGAAACATACCTTTCTGAAAGCATAAAAGTCAATGCTAATAATCCGACAGTTGATTTATCTGCCATTAAATTAGAAGAAGATGTGCAGGTGATGGATGCTGTGGAAGTAAAAGCCATGCGTCCACAGGTAATTGTGGAGGCTGATAAAATGGTGGTTTCAGTGGAAGGAACGGCTATGGCTGCAGGAGCCACTGCTTATGAGGTATTGGAAAAATCACCAGGTGTTTTTGTGGATCAAGATGGCAATATCCAACTCAATGGAAAATCGGGTGTACAGGTTATGATTGATGGGCGTAGATCCTATTTATCTGCTACTGATTTGCAAAACATGCTACAGGGAATGTCTGCTGATAATATCAAAACCATAGAAATTATCAACAATCCATCCGCTAAATATGATGCAGAAGGCAATGCTGGAATTATCAATATCACTTTGAAGAAGAATAATATTCAAGGTGTAAATGGAAGTGTGAATGCAGGCTATCGATATAATGAAATGCAAAACTATAATACTGGCTTGCAATTGAACCACAAAAAGGGTGACTGGAATTCTTTTGTAAATGCTGATTTATCGCAACGAGGAAGAATTAGAGATGCTGGCTTTTATAGAGAAATTACTCAAAATAACGGAGTGACCACGATTTTTGATCAGACAGGTAAAGAATATGTAAATAGAGTTATCCCATCCTTAAGAGTAGGAACTGATTATGATATTAATGATATGCAATCTATTGGTGTGATGTTTAATTTAAATGGTCAGGACGTTTATCATGATTTTAATATCGATACTGATTTGGAACAAGGAGCTGATGAATTTATGATTAATTCTGATAATCAGATTGACTATAGATTCCTAAATACACAGGGTAACTTACACTACGTTCACAAGTTGGATACTAATGGCACAAAAATAACTACTGATTTAAATTATGTGAAATTATTTAATGATGGTGGTTCTTCCTTTACAAACAGCTATTTTCAAGAAGGGAACTCAGAACCTTTTTCAGTTGAAAAATTGGAAAATGAAAATCCTTTTGCTTATGATATCTATTCTGCACAAATAGATTTTGAGGGTAAATTATTTAAAAAAATTAAGGTGGAATCAGGTTTAAAAGCCAGTCATGTGGTTTCTGATAATGAAATTAATTTCTATGAAATAGAGGATAATCAAAGAACCTTAGACCCAGATAGAACCAATCACTTTGTTTACACAGAACAGATTTTTGCAGGGTATTCTAGCTTTGCTGGAAAATTAGGAGAAAAGCTTTCTTATAAAGTTGGCTTAAGAGCGGAGCAGACTTATTCGGAAGGGGAGTCTTTGACTTTGAATACTGTGAACAAAAGAAATTATTTTAATCTTTTCCCTAGTTTCTTTATGCAACATAATGTTTCAGAAGGATATCAGGTAAATTACAATTACAGTAGAAGAATTGACAGACCGAATTACAGTAATCTGAATCCTTTTGTGATGTATTTGGATCCTTATACTTGGGCACAAGGTAATCCGTACTTGAAACCACAGTTAACGCATTCTATGTCCGTTACACAAACCATATTAGGTCAGTATAATTTGGTATTGAACTATGGCTTAACTAGTGATTTTATTGCAGAAGTACCTCAGCAAAATCCTGAAGACGGAACAACGGTTTTTATTCAGCAAAATATTGATGATCAGGTAAATTACAGTGCTACTGCTGTAATTCCGTTTCAACCTTTCAAATGGTGGTCAATCAACGGTAATCTTTCCGTATTTCATCAAGAATTTACTACTTACTTAAATGGAAATCAGATTGAAAATAATGCAACCTCAGCTTTTGCTAAAGCGGGCAATACATTTATGCTACCAAATGATTTTAAGTTAGAGCTTAATGCTGATTACAGATCGAATACGGTTTGGGGTGTATATGCAATTGGGGCACAATGGGGAGTTGATTTTGCAGTAAAGAAAAGCTTCATGGATAAAAAACTGGATGCCTCTTTAAATATTACGGATATTTTTAGAACCAGAAGATTTGAAGGTAATTCCAATTTCAATGGCAATATCAATGAAATCAGCCAGTATTTCGGACAGCAAAGCATTGGTTTTTCACTTAGATATAGATTCAGCAAAGGAGAAGAATTTAAGGCTCGTCAGCGCAATACCAATTTGGAAGAGTTGAATAGGGCAGGAGGATAATATCCAGTTTAGGTTAACAATAAAAGTTGGGTAAGGGCAGTCTGGAAGGGCTGCTTTTTTTTTGAATTTGTAATTCTCCTTAAAAGAGGAGAGGCTTAGTCATTTTGTAATTAAGTAAATATGTTGTATGTTTATAGCATAATTATTGTATGAGTTATGGGTGAAAAAATCAAAAAAAGTAGCATTAAATTTAATCCTAAAGAAAGTATCAAAAGAGCTAGGGAAGTTAGAAGAAAACAATCTAAATGGAGTATAAATATTTCTGAAGGCAGCTTTGAATGGGATACTAAAATGGAAAGAGTAGGGATTATCAGAAGAGGCTTACCGTATGAAGCGATTGAATTCATAAGTAAAAAAGCTAATATTCCTGTTAGGAAGATTTTAGAATTATTGGGAGTTCCACAGACTACTTATAATAAAAAAAGAAGAGAAAATGATCTGTTAAATGGCAGAGATAGTGAACTTATTTTAGTTTTAACTGAATTATTGGATTTTGGAATTTCAGTATTTAACGATGAAAAAGAAAAATTTCAACGTTGGTTAAAAAAGCCAAATACTTCCTTGGGAGGCATTACTCCTGAAAGTTTGTTTGATTCCTTAACAGGAATCCAAGAAGTAAGAAATTCTTTAAATAGGTTGGAATACGGAAATATGGCATAATGCGAGTATTCAGAATTGAAAGAAAAAAATATCTGAAAACTACTTTAAAGGGAATAGGCGCAGCATTAACAGAAGGCTATCGATGGAACAGCTTGAATACTTATTTAGTTTATACAGCTGAATCACGTGCATTAGCTACGTTAGAAGTTGCTGTCCATTTGGATTTAAATGAAGATCTGCCAAATGACAGATATATTGTAGAGATAGATATTCCAGATGAAATAGAAATATTGGAATTGGAATTAGGTTCATTGCCGTTAAAATGGGATGCTAAACCACCTGTGCTTGAAACCCAATTCATAGGCGATGATTTTGTACTAAACAGTGAAGCAGCAGTTTTAAAAGTTCCGAGCAGTATAATTCCTCAAGAATTTAATTATTTAATCAATCCAAATCATACTGAATCTAAAAAAATAAAGGTGATTTCTCAGACTCCTTTAGTTTTTGATGAGAGATTAAAATTCTAAACAGAATTATTTTCTTTTTCGTAAAGACATTCGGCACAATATATGTCATAAAATTTCATTAAATAGATATTTGATTAAAGAAAAGAAATATGAACCAATATTTGAAAACTACGCTAAGTGCATTTATAGGTGGGATTTTAGGTGCTTTGTTAATATTTTGTTTAACTGATAGTAAGCAGGAGTTGAGTATTGAAGACTCTTCCTTTCCAACTCCAGTTAGAAATGTGGCACTTGAAAATTATGGAGAAAATACTGAATCTTCAGGTTCTATTCCTGATGTTGACTTTGTGGAGGCTTCCAAAAACAGCCGTGAAAGTGTGGTTTATATTAAGACAGTGTCCGAAGCTTATGGAAGAAGTTCTTGGTTGGATTTATGGCTTGGAGGTGGTGGAAGTTCCCAACAAGTAGGTTCAGGTTCTGGTGTTATTTTTAAATCGGATGGTTACATCATTACAAATAACCATGTAATAGATGGTGCTGATGAAATTGAAGTGGTAAGAAAAAAGAGAACTTATAAAGCCAGTTTGGTAGGGCGTGACCCATCTACAGATTTGGCAGTATTGAAGATAGATGGTAATGATTTGCCAGCCATAAAATTGGGTTCATCAAAAGACTTAGAAGTGGGTTCTTGGGTGTTGGCAGTAGGTAATCCATTTAATTTGACCTCAACCGTAACAGCAGGGATTGTAAGTGCAAAAGGAAGAGAGCTTAACATCTTAAAAAGTAATTTCCCGATTGAATCTTTCATTCAAACGGATGCGGCTATTAATCCCGGGAACAGTGGAGGAGCTTTGGTAAATCCTGAAGGAGAATTGGTCGGTATCAATACCGCGATTTTATCAAGAACAGGTTCTTATGCGGGCTATGGCTTTGCAGTCCCAATCGATATAGCTAAGAAAATTGCTACAGATATTATTGAATTTGGAATGGTGCAAAAAGCTTTTCTGGGTGCTGAGGTGAAATCTTTAACCCCGGAATTGGGTGATAACTTAGGAGTAGATGACTTGGATGGGGTAGTAGTGAGCTATATCCGTGAAAATGGTGCGGCTGATAAAGTGAAACTACAGGAAGGAGACATCATTCGTGAATTTAATGGAGAGGATGTGAACACGCATGCAGAATTTGAAGAGAAATTAAGTATGCTCTCTCCTGGTGATAAACTGTATCTAACCTTAGAGAGAAAAGGAAATATGATTCAAAAAGAATTGATTTTAACCAATAGCGAAAACACGACTGAGTTGCTAAAAAGAGATGTTTATTTTTCAAAGTCTCTTGGTGCTGAATTTGAATCTGTTTCTACAGCAGAAAAAGATTTACTGGATATAAATAGCGGAGTGAGGGTTACAGATGTGAAAAATGGATTTTTTAAAAGGCTTAATATTGATGAAGGTTTTATTATTACAGCTATCAATAGCACAGAAGTAAATAATCCTAAAGAATTATCTGACATTTTGGAAGAAGTAAAGGGTAAAGTTGTGATTCAGGGCGTTAATAAAAAAGGAGTGAAAGGTTACTATTCTTATTATTTTTAATCCCTTTCCCAAATTAAGAGAGATAACAGGCTGTCTTTGAAAATAGGACAGCTTTTTTTTTAATTATTCTTCTACCCCACTTTCATGCTGCCTTAGTTCCTTATCAGACCTTTGGGGAAATAACTTCTCATCACTAAATATTGCTCGCTCATCAATTAAAACATCCAAATCAGGCTGTCCTGCATTAACCCAGGCAGTGTACCAAAAGTCGCCCACCATTTTGATGGAATTTCGCATTCTTCTTTCAACTTGCCCGCTGAGCATTTTATGATAGGCTTTTGAAAAATCCCTTGAATATACTTTTACATTAACATTTCCTCTCAATTCAGAACTGTATTTCCTGTCGTCAGCCATTTTTTCAGTCAGTTTTTTCTCAAAGCCAAATACTGAATCCAATGCTAAATGAGCTTCTTTCACCGCATCCCAAATTGCTATTTGTGTATTTTCAACATATTCTGCTTTGCCAATGAAAAAATCGTAATCTTCCGAATAAAGTTCAGGCAAACGGGATTCCCAAAAGCCGTGGATTCCGTATTGATCTGTTAATTGTCCATTATAGTTTTCTGTAGTATGCAACGGAACATTAGCATCGGCTATGTAGTGCCCTAAATCTGCAGAATACCTTAAAATATCTTTGGCATTATTTTCCTTGAAGGCTTCGGTAAGCTTATAAGTAACAAAATGTACGTGCCATGGCACAATTCCATAAGCTTGTAAAGTGTCTTCAGTATATTCCTCAACTGCATCATGCCAATAACGAGGCAAATTATATACAGCACTATCCCCATATACATCCAAGTCAATATAATGTCTTGGGGCTTCATAATCCACAGCATATCTTCTTTTGTCTGGGTTTACGGCATTTTCTGTAATATATTGGATATGATGTTTGTAAAATGTTAACATTTCAGGCGGGAGTGTGAAAACTGCCAAGCGATTGATTTTTTGATGGGCAAAGAAACCCCAGTTTGGTTTTCTATCGAAGTCAAAAGAAGCTATAGTTTGTATTACAACAATAGCTAATAATATCAGGGAAAATCGTTTCATCTTATGATTTTGGCTAATTAAGTTTCTAAAGTATAAATTGTACTTGTAAAAACCATAGAACAGAATTCAAATCAATAGGTGAGTTTTCAATAATTAAGCGTATTTTTGTAAATCTTTTTAAGGGAATGAAGGCTGGTTTTCAGGAATTATCCATATTTCTTAAAATAAATACTGATAAAAGCGAATAGGCTTTGTTTAGTAAAACAAATTCTTTTAAATTTGCAGTCCTTAAAAAGAAAGCAAGAATTTCAATAGACATAAATCAATATGGCAAATCACAAGTCAGCATTAAAAAGAATTCGCTCAAGTGCAGCAAGACGTTTGAGAAACAGATATCAGGCTAAAACTACGAGAACTTATATCCGTAGATTGAGAGCTACAGAGGACAAAGCGCAAGCTGAGGAATTGTTGAAAACTGTAACTTCAATGTTGGACAGATTGGCGAAAAAGAATATTATTCACAAGAAAAAAGCGGATAATAACAAATCTAAATTAGCCAAGCACGTAGCTAAATTAGCTTAAGAATTTTTAAGATTTTTATCTTAAGCCTCAACTCCATCAGTTGAGGCTTTTTTAGTTTGTGCTAATTTGATACTTTTGGGATTATTAAATGGGCTCAAGTAAAAGATTACAATTTAAATTGTGATTTTATTTTGACTATCAAGTGACTACTTCAAAATGTAAGTATTGCTTAATAGCTGCTCTAAGTTTCAACCTTAATCATCCCAAATGGAAAACGAACAATACTCTGCTATTTCTAGCATTAAAAGCTGGGCAGAAGCCGACAGGCCTAGAGAGAAATTATTGAATCATGGTCGAACGGTTTTATCAGACGCTGAATTGATCGCTATTTTAATTGGTTCCGGCACGCAATCTTTATCAGCCATAGATGTAGGGAAAAATATTTTATCCGAAGTCAATAATGATTTAAACCATCTGGCAAAATTCTCGGTAAAGGAATTGATGAAGTTCAAAGGAATAGGGCAGGCAAAAGCGATTTCAATTATTGCAGCCTTAGAACTTGGCAGAAGAAGGAAAGAGTCAACTGTTCAGGAAAAGCCGAAGATTGTGGCTTCCCAAGATGTTTATGATTTATTAAAATCTGTAATGCTTGATTTACATCATGAAGAATTTTGGGTGATCATGTTGAACAGGGCAAATCGAGTGATTCGAATGAAGCGAATAAGCAGTGGAGGGATTTCAGGCACTGTAGCAGACGTAAAAATTATTTTTAAGGAAGCTATAGACCAGATGGCTTCAGCTCTCATATTGGCCCACAACCATCCTTCCGGGAATCGCAACCCAAGTAATGAGGATGTTCGTTTAACCAGAAAGATGAAAGAAAGTGGTCAGCTATTGGATATTCCGGTGTTGGATCATATTATTTTTACGGAAAATAAATATTATAGCTTTGCAGATGAAGCAATGCTTTAAAATAGAAAATTAGATTATGGATAATAACCCCGAATTAAGCGGAAAATATTTAGGGACAATAACCGAGGATTTTGTGGCCATTTCAGATACCTTGAAAGAAGCTTCTTATGCAGTGCGTCAAAGAGGGTTTTCTGAATATCCTATTTTCCCAATCTGTAAAACCGAACAGCCTATTGGCCAAGTTTTGATTGGTGCAGGGGAATTAAATTTGACCTGGAATTATTTTATTACCTATTTGGATGAGTTTATCCAAAGGAAAATTATAGATGATGATAAAGTAGAGGAATTTAAAAAAGCATATAAAGACCCAGATGAATTTTGTTGTTTGTTCGTGATCGATACCGATATGACCAGTTTTGTTTATGTTCCTTATCCCGAGGATTGATGGTCTCTTTTATCTCGAATAAGATTTAATGCGGTTCTGCTCAAACTGTCATTCATTTTTCTTATGACAACATCCATTTGTTCTGCCGTGGATTTTAATTTTTCTACTAAATAAGCCGGGTCCTCATATTTTTCAAACAAAGTAGTGAGTCCCATCATACTGGTTAAAGGTCCCCTTAACTCATGCGAGGTTTGAAAAGCGTATTCTGTAAAATCATCCAGTAATTTTTGCTGGTTGATTTCTAAGTTCTTCTTATCAGTAATCTCATAGCTAATGGACATGAATTTATAGATTTGCCCTTTGTGATTTTTAATAGGACTGACAATCATATCCACCCAATAATATTCCCCAGTCTTTTTCTGATTCTTAATATCTGCCCTCCAAATCTTACCTGCATTAACTTTTTGCCACATATCATTCCAAAATTTAGGGCTGTGATATCCAGACTCTAATATTTCAATGGGTTGGCCAATAAGCTCATTTTTGTTGTATCCGCTTACTCTACAAAACTCACTGTTAACCTCTTGAATATTCCCATTAATTCCCGTTATGGATACCAAAGCAGCTTTATCCAGAGCTTCTTCGAATTTTTCTCTTTCTATTTCTGCTAGTATTTTTTTATTGACATTAATGGCATTTACAATTCTACATTCTTTTCCTTTATATAATGTTTTATGAGAATATACATTTACATAAAAGTAATTTCCAAATTTGTCTTGATGTAACCATTCCCCACTGTCAACAAATTCCTCCTTTAGCTCATTTAAATGCAACTGTAATTTAGCTTTTTCTGAATTTGGCCTAAGATCATTAAGATTTAAATGGCTTAATTCACTTATAGTATAGCCATATTGAGTGCTGGCAGCTTTATTGGCAAGTAAAATTTTTTGAGTACTGTTTTCGAAAATGTACATAGGGTTCGGATTGTCTTGAAACAATCTTCTGAAATCATTTTTTACAAATTCAATATGTTTTGTTTTTCTTTTTATTAGATAGTATAAAAGTACAGTAGTGAGGACTACAAAGAAAAACCCTTTCCATTGACTTAATGTAGTAATTAAGCCTTGTTGAATTTCAAATTTATCAGCCAAAAAGAAAAGTAATGCATCACTTAAGCCAATCCAAATTATGCCTGCTAATAGATAAATTAGAGGTATAGTCCAATCTTTTTCTTCAAGTTTCATCTGTGGTTGAGGATTGTTTTGCTGCTTAGGTTAATATTAATTCTTTAAGGTAAAAAAAATCAAATAATTTTTATACAAAACACTTACTTTATTTAGGCGGAAAGTTTGAGTTATAAATAAGGTAATTACAATTTTAAGAAGTCGGTTTGCCATCTATGTTTTATCTTTGTGGTAAATCAGATTTAATATGGCAAAACAAGCAAAGAACCCCAAAGATACTTATACCATCATGACTGAATTGGTATTGCCCAATGATACCAATCCTTTGAATAATTTAATGGGAGGTCGTTTGATGCATTGGATGGATATTGTTTCAGCTATTGCTGCCCAAAAGCATTGCAATAGAATTGTGGTAACCGCTTCTGTTGATAATATTTCTTTTCAGCACCCCATTGCCTTAGGAGATGTAGTGACTTTGGAGGCTAAAGTGACACGGGCTTTTAGCTCCTCCGTTGAGGTACATATTGTAGTAAAAGGTGAAAATATTCCTTCTGGCAAGAAGTATCCTTCTAATTCAGCCTTCTTTACTTTCGTGGCGGTTGATCAATCGGGCAGACCAATCGATGTTCCTGAATTAATTCCTGAAACTGAGGAAGAGCAAGAATTATTTGATGGTGCATTGCGAAGACGACAGTTGCGTTTAGTTTTGGGTAAAAGGATGAAACCAGAAGAAGCGACAGAATTAAAATCTATTTTTAAATTGGATGAATAATGGATATTGAACAAGACTACTTAGCCCAAATATTTGATGGTGATCAACTTTATGTTTTCAATGAAGAAAGCGATAAAGCTGAATATGTAGTAGAAACCGAGAGCACTGCTTCAAAAGAAATTAAAGAACCTCAAAGTGAAGTAAAGGCACAACCGAAAGATCCAGAGCCTAAGAAAACACTAAAAGAGGTTGTGATTTTGGTGAACAGTAATTTAAGTAAGCAAGAAATGGAAACGCTCAATAAATTATTAAAAGCCATTAATATAGAGGAGGGGCAATATGAAATTATTCATGAGCACCCGGAACAACTGAAATCTATTCAGCATTTAAAACTCTTCCTATCATTTCATAATCAATTTGTGCAGTCCTCCAAATACTCAATTTTAAAGATCAATAAAGGTAATGCGATATATGCGCATGATTTAGCGGATCTTAATCTAGACAATTCCAAGAAGCTGATGCTCTGGAATCTTCTTAAAACTATTGTTTGATAAGTAATTTAAAAAGCTTGCATATAACTTTTTTGTTAATTAAGTTTATAGTGTAAATTAATTTATCTTCATATTATAAGCTTTGTTTAAACCTAAATTATATGTTCGAGCCGTTAGACCCATTATTACATTCGCAATTAAGATTGGCAGTCATGAGTTTATTAATGAATGTTGAACAGGCGGACTTTAATTTTATTAAAGAGAAAACCGATGCTACTTCAGGTAATTTGAGTGTGCAGGTGAATAAATTAAAAGATGCAGGTTATATAAAAGTTGACAAGGCTTTTAAAGATAATTATCCCCATACTACTTGCAGGATTACCGATAAAGGGATTGATGCATTCGAGACTTACTTAAATGCTTTGAGGTCTTACATCAAACCGACTGATTAATATTTTTAAGAGAAATATGATATGTAAATAAGTTTATAAGATAAATTAATTTGTATATAGATTGTTAATTTTCCCCTAATTTAATGTTGTTTTTCATAAGTTATTGCTGTGAATAATAAGGTTATAGAATAAATACTTTTTTTGAACATTGATGTCAATTTATAGTTTTTTAAAAAATAATGGTTAGACTAATTACATTATTTGAAATATTTAAAATAATCGTTTAAAATATTATTGAATTATATAACAATAGCTTAATTTGAGTTTTAATTAATTTATAATTGTGGTTTTAATACTCAATATTATCCTTTTAAATATTGCCTTAGTTTTTGAAAATGATGTCAAAGATTTTAATGATGTTATTCAGAAAGGCGATTCCTGTCTAGAAGCTCAAGATTATGCTTGTGCTATTCAATATTATTCTAAAATTGAAAATGATTCTATAGTATTTGATTCTGAAGATCAGCTATTGGAATTTCATCTTAATTATTCCAATGCACTTTTTTTTACAGGGGAATACCCAGAGGCTTTGATTAGTTTTGAAAAGCTAAAAACCATTGCCATTCAACACCAAAATAAATTTTATGAAGGGAAAGCACTTTCTGGGATATCTCATTCATTATGGCGAATGACTCAAAATGTTCAGGCAATTGAGGAGATCTTAAAAGCAATAGAGATTTTTGAGCAACTTGAGGATATACCTAATTTAATAGAAGCTGCTAATATTTTAGGAGGTATTTATGTTAGCATTAAAAAGTATAAAGATGCCAGATCTATATATCAAGAGATGCTGGATAAGGCTATAGAATCAGAGGATACTTTTAATATTGCGACTAATTATGAATATTTAGGTATAGTTGATTATTACGAGGGGGACTTTCAAAGTGCAATTGATAATTATAAAAAATCACTTAAAATTAATCAGAAGGGTGATGATTCCTTCAGGATTTCGATAAATCTAGTCAATATAGCTGAACCCAAAATGGAATTGGAAGAATACCAAGAAGCGTTGAGTTTACTCCATCAAGGGATAAAAATTCAAGAAAAGCATAAGTACAAATCTGTATTAATCTATAGTTATTATACTATAGGTAAAGTTCATACCCGTATCCAATCTTATGACAGTGGCTTGCATTATTATGAGAAATCTCTCCAAATGATGTATGAGACTTCAGAAACTAGAGATAAACAGGAGGTTTATAGGCTCATTGCAGAAAATTATGCTAATCAAGGTTCTTTTCAGCAGGCTTATGAATATCAAAGGCTACATAGTGTTGAAAAAGACTCATTGGTTGCTTCAGAAAGAACCCGGGAATTGGAAGAAATAAAAACGCGATATGAAGTAGAGGAAAAAATAAGAGAAAATGAAAACTTGATCCTTCAAAACTCTGAAAATCAAAGAGAACTCGTTGCCCAACAAGAACTCATTCAATTACAATATGCAATAGGGATATTAATCATTATATTTTTAATCATCTCTTTGTTTTTGGCATTTAGATTATACCGCGTAAGGCAAAAACTTGTAAACGCTAATAAAAGTAAAGACAAACTTTTTGGAATTATTGCCCATGATCTTAAAGGCCCGATTGGAAATATTGAATCTATGCTTGGGTTGATGAAAATGGAGAAAGATGAAAAAAGAAAAAGGCAATATTTTGATTATTTGTCAAAATCAATTCAAAACTTATCTGCTCTTACAAGTCAATTACTGTCATGGACATTCAGTAATAAAGGTGATTTTAATTTCAAAATCCAGAATGTTTCCCTCAGGGAAATTTCGGACAGAACAATTGAATTGTTTGATTATCAGTTAACGGATAAAAGAATCATGATCATAAATTCTATTGAAAATGATTTTTATGTAAAGGCTGATGAAAATGCGCTTTTAACCATATTTAGAAATATTATATCTAATGCCATTAAGTTTACTAATAAGAAAGGAAGAATTATTATAGAGGCAGAAAAACATAGCAATTACATTGAGATTAAAATTAGTGATAATGGTTTGGGGATGTCTGAAAGAGCTATTCAAAACGTTTTAAAGGGCAGGCATGTTGTGAGTAGTTCTGGTACAGAAAATGAGAAAGGCAGTGGTTTAGGTTTTTCTATTGTCATCGAATTTGTGAAAAAAATGAAGGGTAAAATTGATATCCAAAGCGATGGAAAAAGTGGGACTTCTGTGATTTTGAAATTGAGAAAAGCTTAAACTAAAACTGATAATTCAATATCAATTGTGAATGAAATACATCTTCATGTAAAAAGGAACCTTCAGCAAAATTATCAGTAATAAAATAAGAATTTAAAAATCTGATTTTTAGATTTTTCCAATCATTTTTTAAATGGGTTTGAATATCTAAACTTAATTGCGTTAATGTATTTTCTTCTTTATCATTGTTGAAATTGCTGTATACGCCATAAAGTCCGAAATTGAGAGAAGTCCAGCTTTTAATCGGCTGCAAGTCCAATTTTATAGACCGACTGTTTACTTCATCTAATCCTTCAATCCGGTGACGGCTAATAAAAGTATAAAATGGTTCCGCTCCCCACTCAGATGGGAATTTCAGGGCATCCTCGGTAATATTTATTGTGTGATTATAGGACAGTTGCCATTTGTTTTGACTCCATTTTAATTGCCCTGATAATAGCTGAGCATTATGATTTGCTGCAAGTGAAGGGTTTTCTCCCAATGAATTTTGGAAAAGATACTGTAAACCTAACTTGATTTTATTTTGACTGTATTCCAGTTGATTAAACGATGAAAAGCTAACTTTATCAATATAATATTGCCAACTATGAAAGCTGATATTTTCATTAGGTAAATAATGTCCTCCTAAAATGGCAAGTCCATTGTTGTTAATTGTCTCATATTCTTTTTCAGGATCAAGTAAATGATCATACAGTCCAATGCTTTCATTAATATGAATCCACTCTGTTGTGGATCTGGGAGAAACTTTATTGAAAAATCCACCATTGATTTCAAAACGGTGCCCTTCATTCCAATCCAACCAAATTCCCTGAAAAGCCGATGGTTTCATTCTCGAATCTTGTGGATTTACCAGAGGAGTATTTAAAAGCATTTTCCCTACTTTGATGTAGGAATCTTTGTAGCGATATTTTATAAAAAGCTCTTCGAGTCTGTCTAAATCATGTTTATTATCCGGGTCTTCCAGGTCAAATAATTGGCGTTCCCATTTTGGTGTATAAGGATTATCAGTAGAGTTACTCAAATCAGTAGATAAGATATTATAGGTATAAATCCCTCCAATCCCCATTTGAAAACCATGCCAATAAGCGCTATGGTAATAAATTCTTCCACCTAATCCAGAGGCAGCACTGAAATTTTGACTTTTAGGTCTATAGGTTTGAATCGAATTGCTTCGGAACAATCCACTGACATGCCCTTTTTTAAACCATTCATGAAAACTATGCGCCTCATTTGGATTAAATGAACCATGTTTAACTGAATCTATGGACTCAAATTGTTGATGATTATTCTGCGCTTGCAGGAATAATGGTGTCAAGAACAAGAATATTATATATGAATAATATTTCATATAAAAAGGTTAAAAAAGAGGCTCTCTTAATAATTAAGCGAGCCTCCGATATTATTTACTTATGTGAATTTAAACCTGTCAGGTTTACTTACATTATTCCTTATAATTTCCGGTCGGTGGCACACCGACCGGGGTGGAATCCATAGTTGGTGGCACACCAACCATTTAATCCTCGATTGAAAACCTGACGGGTTTCGTTTCTATTTTGAAATTATCAATTAAGATTTATTACTTCAAAGTGGAAGGACAAACATAATCCGTTGTAGGAATGTCAGTCTCACTTATATCCTTGAAACCACCTGCAATATCCACTAAATTATGAACTCCTCTTGATTTCATAATGGATGAAGCAATTACTGAGCGATATCCACCGGCACAATGCACATGATACTCTTGATCTTTGTCCAACTCATCAAAATTATCATTGATATAATCCAATGGGAAATTTTGTGCATTTTCTACATGCTCCGACTGGAATTCAGTTGGTTTACGGACATCTAGAACTGTTAAATTTCTAGATTTTAATTCAGAAGCAAATTCACTAGCAGGAATGGATTTTAAACTATCTGTTTCTTTTCCAGCAGCTTTCCATGCACTGATTCCGCCTTTCAAATAGCCTAATGTATTGTCATACCCAACTCTTGATAATCGGGTTACAATCTCTTCTTCACGACCTTCTTCCGCTATGAATACAATTGGTTGTTGCAAATCAGGAATTAAAGCGCCTACCCAAGGGGCAAAACTTCCATCAATACCAATGAAAATTGAATTTGGAATATGTTCTTTTACGAACTCATTCTGATGACGAGTATCCAATACCAAAGCACCTTCATGATTAGCCATTGCTTCAAAAGTCTCGACATCTAAGCCTACATTACCTTTTTCTAAGATTTTGTCTAAACTAGAAGTGTCTGCAGATTTATTCATAGCTACGTTCTGAGCAAAATATTGCGGAGGTGGTAATAATCCGTCTGTTACTTCCGCAATGAACTCCTCTTTCGTCATATCCGCTCTAAGCGCATAATTGTTTTTCTTCTGATTACCCAAAAGGTCAGTAGTTTCTTTACTCATATTTTTACCACAAGCAGAACCTGCCCCGTGAGCTGGATAAACTACTACATCATCAGGTAAAGTCATGATTTTGTTTCTCAAGCTGTCGAAAAGCATTCCAGCTAAATCTTCTTGCGTGATTTTTCCAGCCTTTTGTGCCAAATCAGGTCTTCCTACATCTCCAATAAATAAAGTATCTCCACTGAAGATGGCTTTTTCATTTCCTTCTTTATCTATTAATAGGAAAGTAGAACTTTCTAAAGTATGACCTGGAGTATGTAAAACTTTAATTTTAATTTCTCCGATCTTGAAGATTTCACCGTCTGTAGCTTCGTGCATATTGAAATCCGTTTTAGCTCCTGGACCATAAACGATAGTAGCACCAGTTTTTTCAGCTAAATCAACATGACCCGAAACGAAATCTGCATGAAAGTGAGTCTCAAATATATATTTGATTTTAGCACCGTCTTTTTCTGCTTTTTCAATGTAAGGAGCAGATTCTCTCAAAGGATCTATGATAGCAGCTTCTCCGTTGCTCTCAATATAATATGCGCCTTGCGCCAAGCATCCTGTATAAATTTGTTCTATGTTCATAATTCTAAATAATTTTCTTTTTTAAACTTCTCACAAATATACGGCAGTGTTAAAAAGTGGATTGTAACATCAGTTACTGATTGATTAAAAACCGCCTTTTGAGTTATTTAATACATTAATCTTTCTTTTCCTAATTTTAAATAATCTAAACCTGTCAGGTTTAAGATACATAGATAGTACCAATTTTAAGAATATTTCATCATTAATTTAAATTGAAAACCTGACAGGTTTTACTTCTTTGAGCATGCTGAATTCGTCCCCTTATAATATCTCAATATAATTTCTTCTTTGCTCTATCTTATCTTCTTTCTCTAATTTTTTCAAAAGTCTAGAAACTACTACTCTCGAAGTATTCAATTCATTCGCAATTTGCTGATGTGTTTTCTTAATTTCAAATGAACCGCTTGCAATTTTTTTGTCCAGTAGATAATTATAAAGCCTTTCATCAAGTTTCATAAATACCATGCTGTCGATAGTATGCAATAATTCATCAAATCTTGTTTGGTAAGAATTGAATACAAATCTTCTGAAACTTGGGTATTTCGTTATCCAGTTATCCAAATTGGAAACTGGCATCATCCATAGTTCAGAATCTTCTTCCGCTATAACATGAAACGAACTTCTTTTGCCTTCCAAGCAACAAGTAATAGACATGGCGCAAGTTTCCCCACCCTCTAAATAATAGAGAAATACTTCATTTCCATTATCATCATTTCGCATCACCCTCAATAAACCTGACATCACCAATGGCATTTCCTGTGCTTCGTCATCAGGAGTGATCACGGTCTGTCCGGTTTTAGCCTTTTTCAAGCGACCTGCTTTCAAAATTTCTTCTTTAAGTTCAGGTTCAAAGGGTGTTTTTTCTAATACTTCTTTTATTTTATCGTTCATTATTTATTCATAATTATTATGTGTGCAAGAAGTTTTGGTGAAAACACCAAAACGGGAATATGTTGTAGAATTTTGGTTATTATAATTTAGTACCCACTTTTTTTGGTGTTTTCACCTAAAAAACTCCAAGCTAATAATCAAATGTAAAATCTTACTAATCATTTATTCACAACAATTTTCTATACAACTCAATAAATTCTCTATTTCTTTTTTGGCTGAGGAATAATAGATTTTTCGACCATCTCTTCTTGAGCTTAAAACCCCAGCTTCTTTTAAAGCTGCCAAATGATGCGATAAAAGCGATTGTTCACAGTTTTCCAACTTTTCACAGATTTCATTCACAGTCATTTCACCATGATCGAGCATGAGCTGAACAATTCTTAATCTATTATGATTGGCAACAGCTTTCAACACTTTTGCCATAGCTTCTAATTTTTTATCGTTCTTTTGAACTTCCATCACTTTCATATCGTAATATATGAAAATTTGTTTATATATTGATTTGAAGATTTTAATTATTCCGTAAAGGAAATTATATATGGCTGAGAAAATTGAAGCTAATACCATTAAAAAAACATTTCCAGTTACGGGCATGAGCTGTGCTGCTTGTGCCACTAGCGTGGGCTCTACTTTAAAAAGTACTAAAGGAGTTACAGATGCTGAGGTGAATTTTGCTACTCATACTGCATGGGCAAGCTTTAATCCTGATGAAGTTTCACTTGAAGATTTAAAAACTGCTTTACAGGGTGTGGGCTATGATGCCATCATGGAAGAAGATAATGTAGCAGAGAGGCAGGAAGAGGAGCAAATGAAGCAGTTTCTTAAGATTAAGAAGAGTTTGATTGGTTCTTCTATTCTATCTATTCCCGTATTCATCATCGGAATGTTTTTTATGTCCTGGGAAGTTGGACATTATATATCTCTGCCTTTATCCGCCATCGTTTTATTCTATTTTGGTGGTCATTTTTTCACGGGAGCATGGAAGCAAGCTAAAAACGGCAAAGCCAATATGGATACTTTAGTGGCTTTAAGTACAGGGATTGCATTTATTTTGAGTGTTTTTAATACCTTCTATCCAGAATTTTGGCTACAAAGAGGTTTGGAAGCTCATGTTTATTATGAAGCAGCAGTAGTCATTATCACCTTCATTTCTTTAGGGAAATATCTGGAGGAGAAAGCTAAAACCAATACTTCCTCTGCCTTGAAAAAACTGATTGGTTTGCAACCTAAAACCTTAATCGTTTTAGTAAATGGCAAAGAAGAAGAAATTCCAATCAATGCAGTGAAAGAAGGGTTTGAGATATTGGTAAAACCAGGTGATAAAATTCCTGTGGATGGTAAAGTGCTTAGTGGGAATTCCTATGTAAACGAAAGCATGATAACCGGAGAGCCAGTTCCGGTTCAGAAGATTGAAGGTGCAAAGGTTTTTGCAGGAACCATTAATCAAAAAGGCAGCTTTACTTTCAAAGCGGAGAAAGTAGGTGGAGATACCTTATTGGCCTCTATAATTGAAAGAGTAAAAGAAGCACAGGGGAGTAAAGCGCCAGTACAAAAACTGGTAGATAAAATTGCTGGAATATTTGTGCCGGTAGTAATCGGGATTGCTATTTTGACCTTCATACTATGGCAAATATTTGGAGGTGATAATGCGCTGACCCAAGGAATGCTTTCAGCTATAACTGTTTTGGTGATTGCTTGTCCATGTGCCCTTGGCTTGGCAACACCTACTGCCATTATGGTAGGAGTAGGGAAAGGTGCGGAAAACAATATGCTCATTCGGGATGCAGAAAGTTTGGAAAAAGCTTATCAGGCTAATGCCATTATCTTGGATAAAACAGGAACTATTACGGAAGGAATGCCATCAGTGGTGAATCAGAAATGGTTTTCAGAAAATGAACAACTCAAATCGATTTTATATCAAATTGAAGCCAAAAGTGAGCATCCATTAGCTGAATCAGTTCTAAATCATTTAAAATCAGTTGATTTACCGGCAGTAAATATGGATGCTTTTGAAAGTATATCCGGTAGGGGAGTGAAAGCTAAATTGGGAGATCTCAGCTATTTTGTGGGTAATAATGCATTGATGAAAGAGCAAAATATTAAAACTAATGATAAGACATTAATATTGGCAGATGAATGGGAGTCTCAAGGTCAGACGGTGATTTATTTTGCAGATGAAAATCAAATTCTGGCATTGATTGGCATAGCCGATAAAATAAAAGAGAATGCAAAAATAAGTATCCAGCAATTGCGAGATAGGGGGATGGAAGTATATATGCTAACTGGGGATGCGGAGAAAACCGCTAGAGCTGTAGCGGATGCTGTCGGAATTGAGCATGTTAAAGCGCATTTAATGCCTGCCGATAAATCCAGTTTTGTTAAAGAATTGCAATTCAAAGGAAAAGTGGTGGCTATGGTAGGCGATGGAATTAATGACTCTGAAGCTTTGGCTCAGGCTGATGTTAGCATTGCCATGGGAAAAGGTTCTGATATAGCCATTGATGTAGCTAAAATGACTTTGATAGGTTCTGATTTACAGAATCTTCCAAAAGCATTTCACTTATCTCAATTGACCATAAGAGGAATCAAACAAAACCTATTCTGGGCATTTATTTACAATATTATAGGAATTCCGCTTGCAGCAGGTCTGCTCTATCCTTTCACAGGATTTTTGCTAAATCCTATGATAGCTGGAGCCGCTATGGCTTTTAGTTCTGTTTCAGTGGTGTTGAATAGTTTAAGGTTAAAAGGTATGAAGTTGTGATTGATACCATGGTCGGTGGCACACCGACCATCTCTTCTATGTAGTTACCTTTCTGCTTCCGGTCGGTGAGCCACCGACCGGGGGCTAGCACATCCCAATACAATAAGCGTTTTGTTAAAAATTTTCGCTTTAGCGAAAATCCTTTTGTTTTCTTCCATTTTTTTTGTGGTTATCCCGAAAGCTTTCGGGACAGCTTTAGCTGGTTTTACTACTTGAGTTCGTAGTTTCTTGTCTTCGATTAGGTTTTATTATATAGTAGAAATTTAACTTAATAGCATTGCTCGCCAGTTAGCAGAGAAAGATTAATCTTAAAAGTTTTACTAAAAATGTAAATTCAAAACTCCAACAACTTCTTCACTTGCTCTTCAAGCAATTCACTATAAAGTGTGTCCGTAACCTCTTCACCATCAAAATTACTTTCAATTCTGGCTAATTTGGGCTTTAATGCTAAAACATTCATTCCTAAATAATTGAAGATGTCAGTCATATGGCTTAAGGCTAATCCAGCGCCTTGCATTCCAGACGAAATTCCAACTAATGCACATTTTTTATTTTGGAAGCTATTGGGATATTCCATTCCATCAATAAAGGCTTTTAGTGCCCCAGGAAATGAACCATTATATTCAGGGATGACAAAAACATATTTATCCGAAGACCTCAACTGCTTTAGAAATTTATTGAATTCAGGGTTTTTGCCGTTGTTCTCATACAATGCGGTATAAACGAAATCCTTTGGCAAATCAGCAAGATCAATAATATTGGATTCCACTTGATTTTGGGTCAATAAGCTTTGATAAAGATGAGCAACTTTTGCTGATACCGAGTTTTGGCGGTTTGTTCCTGAAATAATTGTGATCATTATTTTGAGTTATTTAAAAACAAAAATAGGGACAATAAGTCCCTATTCAATAAATAATTCAACTGTTTTAATTTATAGCGAAGATAAATTAACAGTCAGTTCAAAGTCATCATAAATCATTTTATCGCCTAAACCATCAAAAAATGATCCAGAGCCATATTTAACTTCCCATTTTGTTCTGTCTAAGGCGAAAGAAGCTTTTGCATTTGCTTTACCATCTTCAACAGTTACATTTGCTGGAAATGTGATTTTATTAGTAATTCCTTTTATGGTTAAATCACCTGCAACAAAGTGAGTAGCATCAGTTGCTTCACTTTTATCTAAAGAAGTAATGGTGAATTTAGCAGTTGAGTGATCTTCAACACTGAAAAAATCATCAGATCTTAAATGACCCATTAATTTATCTTTATACTCACCTTCTAAATCCAATACATTAATTGTGGTCATGTCTATGATAAAACTACCACCGGTCACTTGACCGTTTTCCATTTCTAATGCACCTTCTTTAATGTCCACAGTTCCATTGTGCTGGCCTGTTACTTTTTTGCCTACCCATGCAATTTGGCTTGAGTTAGTGTCTACTTTTACTTCTTTTTGTAATACTGTAAAAGCTGCAGCCATTATTAATGCTGCCATTCCGATTGATAAAATTTTTGTTTTCATAATTTTTTAATTGTATTTACATTAAATGTAGGTACATATACTTTATAAATCAAAAAAGGTTTAAAATATTTGAAATAAATTTTTGATTATATGGCTACTTCAATCAAATTCGGACAAAATTGTTTAAAAGAATTATGAGCACAATAAAAGAAATAAAAGAAGCAACAGATTTTATAAAAGGCGAAATAGACTTTGAACCAGAGGTTGGTATCATATTAGGTACTGGCTTGGGAGCTTTAGTGGAAGATATTAATATAGAACATTCCATATCTTATAAGGATATTCCCAACTTCCCTGTTTCTACAGTAGAGACACATAGTGGACATCTAATATTTGGAGAATTAAGCGGTAAAAAAGTAATTGCGATGAATGGTCGTTTCCATTACTATGAAGGCTATAGCATGCAGCAAGTGGTTATGCCCGTACGCATTATGCATTTATTAGGTATACAATATTTATTCATTTCCAATGCTGCAGGTGGCTTAAATCCAAAACTGGAATTAAGCGATTTAATGATTATAAATGATCATATAAATTTATTTCCTGAAAATCCTTTAAGAGGTGATAACCTAGATGAATTTGGAGGAAGGTTTCCAGATATGTATGATGCTTATGAGCCGAAACTGATTCAATTGGCAAAGGAAGTGGCAAAAGATGAAAATATTAATATTAAGGAAGGAGTTTATGCTGGCGTTCAGGGCCCTAATTTAGAAACCCCTGCCGAATATCGATATCTTGATAAAATAGGAGCAGATGCAGTAGGCATGAGTTCTATTCCAGAAAATATAGCGGCACGCCATATTCAAATTCCTGTTTTTGCTGTTTCGGTGATTACAGATTTATGCTATCCGGAGAAATTAAAACCAGCTGCTGTACCTGAAATTATTGGAGCGGCAATCAATGCCGAACCAAAAATGACTACAATTTTTAAAGGCTTGCTAAAAAGAATTTGATCTTAAAAAGTTTTTGAATTTGTTGCTTATATACTGTTTCATTAATAAGATAAGAGGATTTCCATAATCAAGAAAACCTGCAAACAGGTCGATTGTTAAGATTGCAAGCCCACGTGAATTTTTAAAATTCAATATTTTTATTTTGCTAAAGCCTGTCAGGTTTCTGTAAGTTATTGTAGTAAAATGACAGCATTTTCAGCTTTTTCTACCCCGGTCGGTGGCACACCGACCGGAAACTATAAGGAATGATTTAAATAAACCTGCCAATTTTTTTTTCTATTATAAACTTGACAAAGTAGGTGTAATTAAATTCCCTATATAAAACATAATTGTCTACCGTTCGATAAATACTTAAGAAAGGAGTCAATTATGTTAATAGGTAATATTAAAATTGAAATAGCTCAAGGGGATATCACCAATCAAAATGATATCACAGCTATTGTAAATGCCGCCAATGCACAATTGCAAATGGGT
>JBNJFX010000005.1:30149-132770 GCA_051747245.1 Bacteroidota bacterium | reverse complement strand
TCTTATGAAAAACTTTTAATGTAACCTGACTTACTATACAGGCTAATATAAAATAAACTACGAAACGGCAACATTATGTATGAAATCATAGCCGCACAAGGCAAACGCACAGACCAAAGCTACGATTCATACATTAATCGTTGGCAGCAAGTTTAGAACAAACCCCGTAAGAGAAACTAAATGAAATGGAACTCTTAATTATTGTCCTTCTTATTTTAACTCTATATGGGATTTCCTTCTATTTCAAAAAAAGAGTCTTTCCAAAAATTAAAGGTGCATTCGGGGAATATAAAGTATCATCTAAACTAAAACGCTTAAAAAGGAAAGATTATATAGTTTTAAATTACCTGTTGCTAAAAAACGGTAATTCAACCACTCAAATTGACCATATTGTAATCAGTAAAAGTGGAATTTTTGTAATTGAAACAAAAAACTATAAAGGGTGGATTCACGGACACCAAAACTCTGAATATTGGTCACAAACTATTTATAAACATAAAAGAAAACTTAGAAATCCAATAAAACAAAATTGGGCTCACGTGTTTGCCTTAAAAAAAATACTTTCGGAATATCAATACGTTAAATATTATCCCATTGTTGTTTTTGCCGGAAATGGAAAGCTAAAAAACGTGACAACTTCGTTACCTGTAATTTACACAAGGGAACTTCTAAGAACAATCAAAAAGACAAATGATTCGGAAAATTTATCACACAATCAAATGAAAATGATTTCGAATAAATTAATTGAACACAACCTAACAGGTGGAAAAGAAAACAGAAATCACGTAAAAAAAATCAAAACAAACTTTCGAGAACGAAATAAGAGGGAAAAATTAAAGATTTGTCCGAAATGTGGAACTAAACTAATTATTAGAAAAGGAAAATATAGAAAATTTTATGGTTGCCAAAATTTTCCAAAATGTAGATATACATTAAACATCAATTGAAAACCAGCTGCCAACAGCGTCAATAAAAATAGCTTCCAAAGGCTTAAACGCAAAGTCTTTTGTATTTTTATAAACAATGTGGTTACTCGGAAAGGTTTATGTTTTTTTGTCCGTTACTTTTCGTAAACTCAAACCGTTCAAAAAATGTATCCTTTAAGTTAAAAAGCCTCATTAAAAGCAATATAAAACCCATTACTATCTTTTCCTACAGCATAATCCAATCTAACATTAATATGCTTTTTAGTGTCGAAAGTGAATCTTAAACCTGCTCCTCCGGCATAATTCCATCTGTTCATTCCATATTCTCCCCAAGTTTCGGCTGTTTGACCAACTGAACCAAAAGCTGCTACACCAATCCTCCAAAAGAGTTCTTGTCTTACTTCTAATTGACCTAGCAATAAATTATTGTCTTGAAAATAACCCTGAAAATAACCTCTCATTTTTTTATTACCCCCCAACTGAGCCAATCGATTGAAAGGAACATCACCAACATTTGATAATGTAAAAGCATTAGCTGCTAAAACCGTTTTATCGGCAGGAGAATAATAATAAGCATAGTCAAAAGAGATGGCGGTATAATTATGAGTACTTCCGGTATATTGATGGTTGAATTCTACAAAGCTTTCCAAATAATGACCTTTTCTTGGATAATAAACCCCATCTCGTGTGTCATAAATCATAGCAGGGCCAATTCCACTGGTTCTGTTGTAAGTTCCACCTGAAAAATCTTCTTGCTGAAAATCTCCTCCATTGTCCCACTCAATAATATCATAATTTTCAAACCAATAGCGACCACCCACAAATAAATTGGGTGCGGTTTCTTTTAATAAAAAGACCCTAACTCTCGGGAAACTTGCTCTGTAGGTTGAATACACATCCTGCTGACCGTTATTTCCAATTCCATAAAATGGATATGCGTAATTATAATATGCTAACTCTCCTATACTTCGCCATTTGTTTTGATCCCAAAATATCTGAAAAGGCAAGAATATTAAAGTTTGTTGTTTGGTAGTATATCCTGCTGCTAATTGTATTTGACTTGCATTAATTGGCTTTTTTCTTTCGGTAAAGAAATTATATAAAATACTGGCACCATAAAATAAGCCTGCTTCTGGAGTGTAATAAACTACTGGTAGGGGAAAGAGAGAGTTTTTATCAGTTTCATAAAGTGCAGTGTCTAAATCAACTGTTTTCTTATCGATATTATCCTGAGAATATGCAAATTCTGGTGAAGTTATGCTAATAACTATAGCTGCTAAAAATAATAATATAAAGTTTTTAAAGGATTGTTTCATGAATATTGAAAATGATAAAATTATATTTTGTAATCATTTGAATTATAGATTATTTTCAGTTCAGTTTTGATTGAGATTTATCAATTCGAAATATAATGAGAAATTTTTGAAGGTGGTAAAAAAGACCCCAATCATTAATTTTTTGGCTAAGATGAAAAACAACTTATTACTTATTTTAATATTGGCTTTTTGCTTTAAACTAACTGCTCAAAATTCTGAGACAGATAGTTTGTTGAATATTGCTGAAAAAGGCGGTGATAGCACAAAAGTAGAGATTTACCTCGATTTAGCTATTGAATACCGTTCCTTAGAACCCGATTTGGCATTAAAGTATGCAAATGATGCATTGAAGATTGCTGATAGAAATGAAGATTATTCAGCAAAAGCTACAGCTTTACATGTATTGGGAGCTGTTTATACGGTTTTGGGCGATTATGAAAAAGCCATCTCTAATTTATTAAAGTCTTTAAGAAATTATGAATTACTTGGTGATTCAAAAGGTGTTGCTAACTCTTCAAATAGTTTAGGGATTTTATATTTTAATCAAGAAGATTATTCCAATGCAAAGAAATATTATAGTAAGGCACTGAATTTAATTGATTCGTCTGAATACGCTATGAGCACAGGTGTTTATAAGCTTAATATTGGGGAAGTATATCAGGCGACAGGAGAAAATGAAAAGGCTTTAAGATTAGTAAAACAAGCTTATGATATTTTTAACCAGCTAGGTGATATAAATGGAATGGCTTATGCCCTTGGCGTTCAAGGAAAGGTAAACTATCAACAGGGAAATCAAGAAAAAGCTATTGAATTTACTAAAAAGGCTTTAGATTATTTGATTGAAGATCAAGATTACCTTGGGGCGGTGGAGTATTTAAATTTTTTGGTCGATGTTTATATTGCAACAAATAAATTATTCTTAGCTGAGGAAAATGCCACAACAGCCTTAGAAATTGCCAATCAAATCAATTCCTTAAAATGGAAAATCAAATCATTTGAAAATTTATCTGAAATATTTTATAAAAAGGGCGCATTTCAATCAGCCTATCAGTATAAGGATTCTGCATATATTTTTGAAAATAAATTGATGGATGAGGAAAAGCAAAAGCAGATTTCCAACCTCAGAATAATTTATGAATCGGAACAAAAAGAACAGGAAAATGAAATTTTAAGAATTGATAAAGAACTCAAACAAAAGCAAATCACTCAACAGCGGATTCTTAATGTAGCCATAGGGAGTGTATTGGTTATAATTATTGTTTTTGCTACCATTACTTTTAGAGCCAAAAATCAAAAGCAAAAAGCCAATAACCAACTTAAAATTCAAAATGAGGAAATACGTCAACAGAGAGAAGAAATAGAAACTCAGTCTGAAAGGCTGAAGTCCATTAATGCGGATGTATTACGGAAAAATCATTTGATTGAAGACAAAAATAAAAATATCACTGATAGCATTAATTATGCTAAGCGTATTCAAACTGCTTTATTACCATTTCCTCAGAGAATAGGAAAAGAGCTTGAGGATTTTTTCATTTATTATAATCCAAAAGATATTGTAAGCGGTGATTTTTATTGGTATACCGAATCTGAAGAAAAAGTGATAATTGCTGTAGCTGATTGCACGGGCCATGGCATACCAGGGGCATTTATGAGTTTTATTGGTCATGATATGCTCAACCATATCGTAAATTTTAAGGGAATTGTTCAGCCGTCTGAGATTTTAAAGCAATTGAAATTAAGTGTGATCCATATTTTAAGACAAGAACAAAGTGACAATAGGGATGGAATGGACATCTCAATTTGTGTGTGGGATAAGAAAAATAACAAGGTGCAATTTTCAGGTGCTAACCATTCCTTAATTTATATTCAAAATAAACAACTTTACCAGTTAAAAGGGAATAAAACCACTATGGGTTTTGATGAAGGGAAGAATGTTAAGGATTTTGACACACATGAAATCAATTTAGTAGGAGATACTTGCTTTTATTTGTTTTCCGATGGATATGTTGATCAATTTGGTGGTGATAAAGATAAAAAATTTATGATCAAAAATTTCAGGGAATTATTGTCCACTATCCATATAAAAAAGATGGAGACTCAAGGTATCATCATTAGGGAAACAATAGAAGATTGGATGGGAGATAGGGAGCAGGTTGATGATATGTTGGTTTGGGGTTTTAGGATTTTTAGTTGATCAATTGAGTTCTTTTAGGCAATAAGAAGTGATAAATTTTAATAATCCATGATTTTAAAGCTAAATTACGACTTGTAACATATTGAAAATAAGCCTTTTAAAAGCTATCTTACTTTTTTCTATGCTTAACTGATTCATCCTATTATTTTTGCACCATGACAGAGCAAATTATTATTCTTGATTTTGGGTCGCAGTACACCCAACTCATTGCCCGAAGAGTTCGCGAACTCAATGTTTATTGTGAAATTCACCCATTTTATGATGCCCCAGAATTAACCCCTGACGTAAAAGGTGTTATCCTTTCCGGAAGCCCTTGTTCGGTAAGGGATGAAGATTCTCCTAAAATTGATTTGACAAAATATAGAGGTAAAGTGCCTTTGTTAGGAGTGTGCTATGGAGCTCAGTATCTTGCCCAAAATAATGGGGGAGAGGTATTACCATCAGAAATTAGGGAATATGGTCGTGCTAAGTTGACCAGCTTCGATCAAGACAATGATTTGCTTAAAAATTTAACCAAAGGCTCTCAAGTTTGGATGTCTCATGGCGACACCATCAAAAGCTTGCCAGAGGGCTTCAAAATTATAGCTAGTACTCCTTCTGTGGAAGTAGCAGCATTTGAATTGGAAAATGAGCCGACTTATGGTATTCAATTTCACCCAGAAGTAACCCACACTTTAGAAGGGAAACAATTATTAGAGAATTTCTTGGTGAAGATTTGTGGCTGTGCCCAAGATTGGACTTCCGAAATTTTTGCTGATATCACTATTGCGGAATTGAAAAAACAATTAGGCAATGATAAAGTAGTTTTAGGGTTATCTGGAGGAGTTGATTCCTCAGTGGCTGCCATGTTGATTCATCACGCCATTGGAAAAAATCTATACTGTATTTTTGTAGATAATGGTCTGCTCAGAAAAAATGAATTTGAGGAGGTGTTGGAATCCTATAAGCACATGGGATTAAATGTGAAAGGCGTTGATGCCAAGGATCAATTTTATAAAGCCCTAGCATTAATTTCAGATCCAGAAGGAAAGAGAAAAGCTATTGGCAAAACCTTTATTGAAATTTTTGATCAAGAAGCAAAAGCCATAAAAGATGTGAAATGGTTAGCGCAAGGCACCATTTATCCCGATATAATTGAATCAGTATCAGTAAAAGGACCATCGGCTACCATTAAATCACATCATAATGTAGGCGGACTTCCAGAAAAGATGAATTTGAAAGTGGTGGAGCCACTAAAAACACTTTTTAAAGATGGAGTTCGTTCCGTAGGAAGAGCTTTAGATATCGATCATAAAATTTTAGGAAGGCATCCATTTCCTGGACCAGGATTAGCTATCAGGATTTTGGGTGATGTAACGCCTGAAAAAGTACAAATCATTCAAGAGGTGGACTCCATATTTATAGGAATGATGAAAGAAAGAGGACTTTATGACCAAGTTTGGCAAGCAGGTTCTATTCTTTTACCAATTCAATCCGTTGGGGTAATGGGAGATGAAAGAACTTACGAAAGAGTAGTAGCGCTTCGAGCTGTAGCCAGTGTTGATGGAATGACTGCTGATTGGGTGCATTTGCCTTATGATTTTTTAAGTGATGTTTCCAATGAAATTATCAATAAAGTAAAAGGTGTAAATAGAGTAGTATATGATATTAGCTCAAAACCACCGGCTACTATTGAATGGGAATAATTGAATTTAGGATTAATGCTTATTTATATTTTAATAAACTAATTATGCGATTAAAACCAATTGTCATATTTGGAGCAATTTTAATTTTAAGTGTATTTCAACTGAAAGCACAATCAAATTATCAGTCGGATTATTTATCAGGCAAGAATTACTTCAAAAATGGAGAATTTCAAAAAGCACAAAACCATTTTAAGAAACTTCTTGACATAAATGAGGAAAATCCATTCTATCTGTATGCTTCTTATTTTTATGCTTTGTCAGCTTATGAAGCTGGGGATGTTGAATCAGGAATGGAAGCTATGAGAGGTATTCGAGCAACTCATCCGGAATGGGATAAAATTGATGAGGTGGAAGTTTGGTATGGAAAGATGCTATTGGAACAAGGCAATTTGTTAAAAGGCATAGAGATAATCAATGCAGTGGAGTCAGAGGATGTGAAACCCGTGGCTGAAGAATTGAAAAAAAGTTTATTATTACATTATGATAGCATTCCACTCCTACAAAAAGCTATAGAGTTAAATCCTTATGATAAAGTTTTGGCTCAACATTTAGCTAATAAAATCAGCCGGCAGCCTTTAGTGGATAGAAAAGTGGAGTTAATGGAATTTCTTATTGACTCTTTCGATTTAAACAGAAGCGGTTTTGATTTTGTAGATGAAAGTGTTTCGCAAAAAAAGGAAGTTTACAGGGTAGGTGTAATGCTCCCGTTTATGGCAGAAGGCTTAAGTACCTCTAAAGGCAATAAGGGAAATCAGTTTGTTTTGGATCTTTATCAAGGTATTTCGGAAGCAGTTGTAGAATTAAACAAAGAAAAAGAACAAATTAAGCTTTATGCATTTGATACACAGCAAGATAGTGTAGCCACTGCGCAATTTTTAGAAAGCGGTGATTTACTTGAGATGGATTTGATTATTGGGCCATTGTATCCAACCCCAGCAAAATTAGTAAGGGAATATTCTGCAAAAAATCGAATTAATATGGTGAATCCACTTTCCACTAATTCTGTTACCATCAGTACAAATCCTTATTCTTTTTTAATGAAATCCACAGCCGAAACAAGGGCTAAAATAGCAGCGAATTATGCAATTCAAAACTATGATAATAAAAATGCCACTATATTTTATGGCGATAAAGAACAAGATTCTGTATTCGCCTATACTTACAAGAATTTATTAGAAGCAGATTCTTTTAACATATCATGGATGGCAGCTTCAAGATCCGCAATGGCAAGTTCTGAAATTTTAAGATCCTTAACCGAGGTGTTTGATGCCGATACTTTAAAAGATTCAAATAAGGTATATATTAGTAATACTGTAAAAGTTAGAGTTGGCGAAGAAGATTCCTTGATATTGAGCAGGGATACTATTGGTCATGTAATGGTAGCCTCATCTGATAATTTATTGGTGTCCAACGTTTTGAGTGCTTTGGATACCAGAAGAGACAGTATTCCTGTAATCGGATTTGATGATTGGTTGGAAATGAACCAGCTTTCTTTTGATCAATTACAAAGAATGAAAGTAGTCATGATAGGTCAGAACTATTTTGATTTTAGTTCACCTGAAGTGGCAGATTTTAAAAAAAATTATAGAAAATCTTATAACAAACTGCCATCACAGTTTAGTTATGATGGTTATGAAACAATGCGTTATTTTGGAGAAAAATTAATTGAGTACGGCAATTATTTTCAATATGGAATTTATAAAGAAGGATTTCAGCCCGGTTACTTATATTTTGGTTTTGATTATACCAATGCAAATGATAATCAAGTAGTCCCGATTACTACTATGGAGTCTTTAGAATTAAAAATGCTGAATTACGAGAGTATTGATGAAAAACCTTCTGAATTTAAAGAATGATTTTAAATAAATATAATCTGTTGGGCAGTTAATAGAAAAGTATTAATGGTCTAATAAAATTTTGATTAATTAATTTTTTGAAATAATATAAAAATAAGATACATGTTGGATAAGTCCATAAGCAAAGAATTATTTAAAAAAGCACAGAACTTTATCCCTGGCGGAGTAAATTCACCTGTAAGGGCATTTAAAGCCGTAGGAGGAGATCCTATTTTTGTAAAAAGTGCAAAAGGAGCCTATATGTACGATGAAGATGGTAATCGTTATATAGACCTTATCAATTCTTGGGGGCCGATGATTTTGGGACATGGAAATGAGGCAATTGAGGCGGCTGTAGCAGATGCCTTGAAAAGCTCACTCTCTTTTGGCGCACCTACTTCAAAGGAAATAGAAATAGCAGAATTAATAACTCAGATGGTGCCTTCCATTGAAAAGGTAAGAATGGTAAATTCCGGAACAGAGGCTACTATGTCTGCAGTGAGGCTTGCAAGAGGATATACAGGACGTGATAAAGTTTTAAAATTTGAAGGCTGCTATCATGGGCATGGAGATAGTTTTTTGATTGCTGCCGGTAGTGGAGCAGCCACTATGGGAACCCCAAATTCCCCAGGGGTTACAAAAGGGACTGCAAAGGATACTTTAACTGCACCTTTTAATGATTTGGAGGCTGTAAAAAATATTGCTGAGCAAAACAAAGGCGAAATTGCAGCAATAATTGTAGAACCAGTAGCTGGAAATATGGGATGCGTAATTCCTAAAGAAGGCTACTTGCAAGGCTTGAGAGATATTTGTGATCAAGAAGGTATAGTGTTGATTTTTGATGAAGTAATGACTGGCTTCAGATTGTCAAAAGCTGGTGCTCAAGGATTATATGGTATAAAACCCGATATTACCACACTTGGAAAAATAATTGGTGGAGGAATGCCTGTTGGCGCTTATGGAGGTAAAAAGGAAATCATGGATTTTGTTTCTCCTCAAGGACCGGTTTATCAGGCAGGAACTCTTTCAGGTAATCCTATTGCAATGTCTGCTGGACTAATGATGTTACACTATTTAAATGACCATCCTGAGGTATATGAACAAATTGGGGCTTCTGGTCAATATTTGGCAAAAGAAATAGGTAAAGTAAACGCTGCATTAGGTAAAAATTATACGATCAATCAATTAGGTTCAATGATCAGTGTTTTCTTTACAGATCAAGCAGTTGATAATTTTGATGGAACAAAGGCTTGTGACACTGAGATGTTTGGGAAATATTTTCAGGGCATGCTAAATGAAGGAGTCTATTTACCTCCAGCACAATATGAATCATGGTTTTTATCTACTTCCTTATCGGCTGAAGATTTGGATCATATAATAAAATCACACGAAAAAGTTTTAAAAAACCTATTAGCATAAATGGTTTTCGAAAAAATATTTGCTATTTTTCCTTAATTTAGTGAGGATTTTTCTCATTTAGGGGCTACATTTATTGTAGTCCCAATTAATTATTATATTTACAGCTGTAAAAAATAGAATTATAGTGAAGATAGTAAGACTTGTACTCATCATAGCAATATCATATTCTTTTGTATTTTCCTCGGAAGCTCAATTTAGAAGTAGATCGGAAAATAAAACCGTTACGTATGAAGAAATGTATAATGATCCTTATGATATAAATAAGTTATTTATAGGGATCACCCCTGCTTATGGCGATATACATGTTACTAATATAACAACGGGATTTGGTGTAGATGCCACTTATTATTTGAATGATTTCATGCATTTTAAGGCTCATGCAAGAACTCCATATTTCATTGGGAGTGATTTTGCCAGAAATTCAGCTCAGAAAAATGGTTTTGATCCACAATCAAGAGCAAGGACGTATTTTTTTGCTGAAGCAAGTGCATCTTATCATATCTGGGATAAAGAACAAGAGTCAGAAAGCAGTATCCCTCTTTATTCTAAGAATTATGAAGGTGCTGAGTGGGCGGCAAAAGTCCCGAAAAAAGCGGATATTCCAAACAAGCGAAGAGAAATATTATTTGCCCGATTGGGAGGGGTGTATTATGAAACCACTTCAGAACTAAGTAGAGCCATTGAAGCCCAAGGTGTAGAGGTACCTGGTACTTTTGGATCTGGGGATCAAATGATGGCGGATACTTTGTCCGGAGCTCAAGGACAAGCTGTTTTTGGTAATGTTTTAGGAGCTGGATTAAGCATTGGGGGAGGATTTACTTGGATTAAAAATTTTGCTGCCAAGCCAGATAAGACTTATGAAGAATTAGTGGATGACCATGTTTTTTCAACCTTTATTGATTTGTTTGTATTCCCAATGGTAACAGTTGAAGATTTCTATCATAGACCTACTAATGCTGATGCCAATCAGTTTTTTCTTTATGATGGATCGACCATAAGTACATTTATGTTTGGTGGAAGAATAGGTATAGACGGTCATTTTAACAGGACTTTAGGTTGGGGATATGGCGCTGAAATTGGGCTTAGACCTGGGGATGAGAAAAGAGGGTTCTATGGCTTGTTAAAAATCACCTTCCCAATGTATGGCACTAAGCTAGATTATAGTGTTGAGGCTTTCGGTAGATAATTTTTAGGATTGCTTTCATATTCAATTTTAATATAAATTAAGTAGCATGTAACTACTCACCTACCAATGAACACAAATGATGTTTCTATCTGTGCAAGTCCTATTCCTTGTTTGAAGAAAAGAAGATCAAGAAAAAGCCTAATACAATTCGTGCTCATAAATTCGTTTAAGCCTAAACTTATTTTCACTCACTTCTCAGTTTGGGTGTTTTCACCCAAACTTAAGCATTGAAGCTCCCATGAAATCTCACAAACTTGAAGGTGAAAACACCTTCAAGGGTGGGGTATGAGAAATGGTAAGGATTATATTATATATTTAGCTGAGTAGTTACAGTAGCATAAACTTTTGGGGAATGATAAAAATATCTGCTTGATAATGTAGGATCAATGTCATTTTTTCTAAAAAAGCATTGTCCTTTCCCATATGTTTGTTAAAACAAACTAGCTTGAGTAAACTTAGAATCTTACCATATTGTAGTCTTTTTTTACTTTTTCGATGAATGCCCATTATTTATCGAGGCATTATTCTTTTTAATTACTATTTTGACGCTTCAAATATGTTAAACTTTATAATTAATTAGAATAATGGGTGTATTAGATTTAATCACGCTTTTAATCTTCCTGGCAGCAGTATTTACCTTTATAAACGTCAATTACTTAAAACTTCCTTCTACTATAGGATTGATGATTATTGCATTGGTATTATCTGTATTAATTTTATTGGCAGGCTATGTTTTTCCTGAAGTATCAGATTTGGCAATTTCAATAGTCTCAGAGTTCGATTTCAAAGATGTCTTACTGGATGTCATGCTAAGTTTCCTTCTTTTTGCTGGGGCATTATCCATAGATGTTAAAAATTTAAAGGCCGAAAGATGGCCAATTCTGATTTTTGCTACTGTTGGAGTTTTGATTTCTACTTTTATTGTAGGCTTTTTGATGTACTATGTATTTGCTTTCTTTGGCTATGAAATTGATTTAATATACTGCCTTCTATTTGGTGCATTGATTTCACCTACCGATCCTATTGCCGTTTTAGCATTACTTTCTGAGGCAAAGGTTTCTAAAAAGCTTGAAATTAAAATTGCAGGAGAGTCATTATTCAATGATGGTATAGGTGTTGTTACTTTCTTAACAATTTTAGGCTTGGCACAATCAGGTGTTGAAAATTTCAGCATTGGAAGTACATTAGGCCTATTTGGAGTAGAAGTAGGGGGTGGAATTTTATTAGGTGCTGTTTTTGGTTTCTTTGGTTTAAAGTTGCTCGAAATTATTGATAATGCTCACGTTGAATTAGAGGTTTTGGTGACATTATCTTTGGTAATGGTTTCTTACCGTGCTGCAGAATTTCTTCATATTTCAGGGCCATTAGCTGTGGTGGTATTAGGTTTGTTCCTTAGCAAGGAAGGTCATTCCGAAGAAACTGAAAAGGCTACAGGAGATTATGTGTATAAATTTTGGCACCTAGTGGATGAGGCGCTTAATGCTATATTGTTCATTTTAATAGGACTCGAAATTATAGTTATTTCCAAAGAATATCATCCGGATTATTTCCTTATAGGTTTGTGCGCAATAGTGGTGGTTTTATTTGCACGTTTAATTGGAGTAGGGATACCAGTAAAAATCATGGAACGACTACGTTCTTTTGAGAAGAATACATTAGCTATTTTAACCTGGGGAGGTTTGCGTGGAGGAATATCGGTTGCCTTAGCACTCTCAATACCTGATGATTTCGAAGCTAAAAACATTATCTTGTCGGCTACTTATTCTGTGGTAGTATTCTCAATATTAGTTCAGGGGCTAACTATTAAGAAATTGGTACCTAAAAAGCCATAGAGCTTTATATTCGAATATTTTATAGGTAGAGCATTAAATTTTAATGCTCTACTTTTATTTTATACTTTCCTAGGAGTCCGGGAAGTCCATCCACAGAAAATTTTGCATTCTTTATTTTATTCTGTTCAGGATCTAAACTATAATTATTGGCATTTCTGAAATCTGCTTTTTGTAAATCACAATTTTCAAAAATGGCTCCTGATAAATCTGATTGTTGAAATTGTGAATCACGCAGGTCACATTCGCCAAAATCCACATCAATAAGCTTAGAGTTGATAAATTTTGTTTTTGGTAGATGAAGTTGAAAAAATATAGAATGGTTAAGCTGACTATTTTCAAAATTTAAGGATAAACCAAAGCTATTACATTCATCAAAATGAACACCTAATATTTTACATCCTTCAAATTTAACTGATTGCAGTGCGGTATTTTTCATTTTAACAGAACTTAAATTACAGTCATGAAATTCGCAATCTATAAATTTAAAACCTGAAAGATCGCAGTTTTGAAAATTGCAGTTTTGGAATTTACAATCTTCATATTCAGCCATTTCTAGTAGGGTTTCTGCAAAATCCAATGCTTTAAATGTTTCTTCAGATATTATTTTTTCCACTTATGAATAGTTTAATTATGATTGCAAATTATGGAATTTAACCCGCAATATTCATGAGAAGTTTATGATAAATGATAATGATAAATTTAAAATAACAGATAATCAATAGATTAACTTAGGGTTAATCCCGATAATTTATAAAAAACTATTAGTTCAAATTTGGGTGTTTAAAAATTCATATTTTACTTGAATTTTACAATGTAACTATCTAATCATCGGGTGTCAGTCCATCGGACGAAATATTCATGTAAATTTTTCGGATATATCCTTATTGAGCAGTATTTTATAGCTTTTTGCAATCCCCATGACATATATCATCTAATTCGTAACTTTTGTTACGCCTTAATGAATGTTACTACATTAATTTTGTTTTATCAATTTGGGAAAATGATGGGATGCATCATTTGAACATTTTATTGAACAAAGTTTTAAAACAATAGAAAAATTAAATAGAATTATTTATGAGTCAATTATTAGATTGGATAAGTCAGCCTTGGCCCTGGTATGTTGCCGGCCCTTTGATTGCATTGGTCATGTTTTCAATGTTGTTTTTTGGTAAATCATTCGGACTTTCTGCCAATTTAAGAACCATGTGTTCCATTTTAGGTGCTGGTAAGTCTTGCGATTTCTTTGATTTCGACTGGAAAACACAATCATGGAATTTGGTTTTTGCAGCCGGATTAGTTTTAGGTGGATTAATTTCGTATTTGTATTTAGGCTATGAACCAGCGGCTAATATTTCTGAAACTACCTTTACTGATTTAAAAGCCTTTGGAATTGAAAATCCAGGTGAAAATGTAGTGCCACTAGAAATATTCAATTGGGAAAATTTACTATCTCTTCAAGGAATCATTTTCATGGTAGTTGGAGGCTTTTTAGTAGGCTTTGGAACAAGGTATGCAGGTGGGTGTACTTCTGGTCATGCTATTTCTGGATTGAGTGATTTGCAACCAGCTTCACTTTTAGCAGTAGTAGGCTTCTTTATTGGAGGCCTTGTGATGACCTACTTTATTCTACCGCATTTATTGGTAATGTGATTATTCTTAATTTTTAAAAAGTAAACAATAGAAATGAAATTTTTAAGATATTTATTAATAGGAACTATATTTGGGATTACGCTTGCAAAAGCTGAAGTTATTTCATGGTTTAGGATTTATGAAATGTTTAAATTCCAGTCATTCCACATGTATGGAGTTATTGGTTCTGCAGTTCTCCTAGGCATTATTGTGATCCAAATCATTAAAAGAAACAAGTTAAAGTCTATTGATGGGGAGAGAATCATTATTCCTCCTAAACAATTTAGTTGGTCACGATATATAATTGGCGGTTCAATATTCGGATTGGGCTGGGCCATGACGGGTGCTTGTCCTGGTCCAATGTTTATTTTGTTGGGAAATGGTGTAGGTGTGATCTTAGTAGTGATAGCATCTGCTGTATTAGGAACTTATGTTTATGGTAAAATAAGACATAAATTACCGCACTAATATCTAAATGCTTTTAAGTTAAGGCGTATGTCCTTCTCCCATTAGGAGAAGGATAAAAGGATGAGGCGAAATAAAAAGCTTAACTTAAAAGCATTACTAAAAACCATAAGGTCTTTATAATTAGGCTGACCTTTATTTAACTTAATTTTAGGGAAATGGACTTTTTGAAATTGATCAGGATGACAACGGCAGTTATGTCAATCATTCTGGTTATTGTTACCATTCTTTTCGTGGCTTTTATTTTTATAGATGAGGCCCCTCAGTGGTTAGGGGTTTCATCGTCAAAAGCTGATAAAGAATGGAAATTACCCAATATTGAAACAGATTTGCCTGATGGTAAAAAGGGAAAGCAGGTAAAATTTGGTTATTTACTGACAACCGAATCACCAAAGTGGATGGGGCCTCAAGTGATTAATAAAGATGAAAGGCTTTATGCTGGGAATAATTTGACTTGTCAAAATTGCCATTTGGAAGCAGGTACAAAACCAGGTTCAGGCTCTTGGGTAGGGGTGACCAATCGATTTCCGCAGTTTAGAGGTAGGGAAAATAAAATCGGAACTATTGAAGAACGCATCAATGGCTGTATGGAACGCAGCATGAATGGAAAAGCACTCCCGGAAGATTCTGAGCAAATGGAAGCAATGGTTGCTTATATGGAATGGCTGAGTGAGGATGTTCCTGAAGATACAGTTGATTGGTATAAAGGATTTATAAGTGTAAAAATTCCTGCAGAAAAAGCAGATACCATTTTTGGAAAGCAAGTTTATATCAACGAATGTCAGGTTTGCCATGGTGAAGATGGACAGGGAACTAAGTTAGCAGACGAGCGAAAAGGCTACCAATATCCTCCACTTTGGGGAGATGATACCTTCAATCATGGAGCTGGAATGCATAGGGTTTTAACTGCTGCTCAATTTATTAAAGCCAATATGCCGCATTTAATTGCTACTAAAGAAAATCCAAAATTATCAGATGAAGAAGCTTTTCATGTGGCAGCTTATATCAATAGTTTTGATAGACCTCAGAAACCAGAAACGGAAAAGGACTTTCCAGATTTGAAATTAAAGCCTGTTTCAACAGCTTATGGTCCTTGGGATGATCCATTTCCAGCTGAACAGCATAAATTCGGGCCATTTCAGCCTATAGTTCAATATTATGATAGTGTTTATCAAATCAAGAAAACCAAATAAATGAAGTTTACTTCTTTACAAATCATATTTTTTTTATTTCCATTATTTCTATTTGCCCAAAAGGACGATGCCGAAAAGAAAAAAGGAAATTTAAGTGGTCAATGGCGTAATTATTATATGCATTCTTTTAACGAAGGAAATTTACAAAATTGGTATGGAGTAGCTACTGGATTGAAATTAAAATATACTTACGATTTCAATAAAAATTGGCAAATAGGTGGGGCGGTTTATAGCAGTTGGAATACTGGCATCAGTAATGTAGAAAGCCTTGATCCTACAACTGCTAGGGGGAGTAGATATGTTGCTGGTAATTTTAATGTCCAAGACCTATCTCAGCGATTTATAGCTTACCCGGGAGAACTCTATGTTCAATACAAAACAGGAAATCATCAAGTGAAAGTGGGTCGTCAAGGCTTCTTTTCTCCATTTATGAATGGGCAAGATGGCAGAATGATTCCAACACTTTTTGAAGCTGCTTTTTATAAATATGAAGAAAAAGATAAGTTGATATTTCAACTGGGAGCAATAAATAGAATTGCCCCAAGAAGTTATAAAGGATTTGAGAATATTGGGCAGACCTTGGGCATTTATCCTGTAGGAAGAAATATTGATGGACAAGGCAGCGAATATAGAGAAAACTCCCAATCGGATTATGTTGCACTACTTAATACTGATTACCAATTCAAAAATTTAAAGATTGAGCTTTGGGATTATTATGTGGATAATATTTTTAATGTATTGTATGTAAAGCCAACTTATGATTTCAATAACTCTGGTTTATCTGTAGCTTTTGAATGGCTTTTGCAAAATAGAGTAGGGGATGGTGGAAATGCTGACCCAGCTTTGCAATATGTTCAAAATAAAACTGCTCAGATTTTTGGAGCTCAAATTTCACGTTCCATTCCAAATGGCAAAGTAAGTCTGGGATATGATCATATAACCGGACAAGGAAGGTTTCTATTTCCACGAGAGTGGGGTAGGGAGTTTTTATTCAGTTTTCAGAAAAGGGAAAGAAGCGAAGGATTTGGAAATAATCATGCAGTGGTAATGTACTATCATCAAAATCTCAATTTTTCAAATCAAAAAGTAAAATCGATTTTCAGTGTTGGTCATCAATGGCGACCTTCGGTTACCGAGCCTACTCTAAACAAATATGCCATTCCCAATTATATGCATGTCAATTTAGATTTGTTTTATGAAAATGCTAAATGGAAAGGCTTTAAACCTGAACTACTATTGACTTATAAACGAGGTACAGGAGAATTCCCTGATAACGCAGTATTTATATTGAATAAAGTCAATCTGTTTTTGATTAATGCTATAGTGAATTATAATTTTTAAAGTCTAACTTTTATTTCTAGTCTGGCTAGTGGACTAGTAGTATTTTGAAGAGTTCGTGCAAAATTAATTGAGTTCGCCAGGAGGCAATAGTAGTTTCCACTAGCCAGGCTAGCGGACAATGTCGTTAAGTTAAGCTTTTGTTAAGCCTCATTGCCCCTGGTTGTGTCTCCACAACCAGTAGCCGAATGTTGCTAAGCTTTCCTCTGTGCATTTGTGAAGACACAAATGCAGGCGGAAAAAAAGAAGAAGTATGCCTTAATTTAACGACATTGGGTAAGCGGAAGAATAGTGTCCCTATCGCCATCCTCTGGATGGTGATGATTACTTGCTCCTCTGGAGCAAATTAATAGTTCCCTAGACTAGCAATGAATAGTAGCTAGGATTTCATGTTTATCAATTCGAAAGTGGACTATAATTTTTAACAAAAAAAGACTTCCTCTCGGAAGCCTTTTCATCATGAAACACCTTTCGATGTATAACCACGGAAACGGTACTTTTATTATTATATATAGATCGTAATTTTTCTGGTAATGGGAGAATGAAAAAATCATTCTAGTTTATCTGATATATATACTGGTCGGTGTGCCACCGACCAGGGAAAGCTGCCCCATGGTTGGTGGCACACCAACCGTATTAGAACTACTAAAACTGAGCCTCTTCAGTTGAGCCTTTCAGCCCAGTAGTGGAAGCTTTTCCTTGTGTAACAGCATTTTGAACCGCATCAAAATAGCCTGTCCCCACAAATGCTTGGTGTTTTACTGCCTTGAAACCATGCTCTTGTAAAGCAAATTCTCTTTGCTGCAATTCTGAGTAGCCAGCCATTCCTTTGTTTTTATAGGCTGTAGCCAATTCAAACATGGCAGTATTTAAGGCGTGGAATCCAGCAAGTGTGATGAACTGGAATTTATAACCCATCTCAGCTAATTTTTCGCGGTACTCCAGCATTTCACTTTCTGTTAATTTTGCTGCCCAGTTGAATGAAGGAGAGCAATTATAAGCCAACATTTTATCAGGATATTTTTCTTTAATCGCTTGTGCAAATTCCCTTGCTTCGCCCAAGTCAGGATGCGAAGTTTCACACCAAACCAAATCAGCATAGGGAGCATAAGCAAGTCCTCTGTTGATGGCTTGTTCCAATCCATTTTTTACGCCAAAGAAACCTTCATCTGATCTTTCTCCTGTTAAGAATTGACGATCTCTTTCGTCTACATCTGATGTTAATAAGTTAGCAGCATCTGCATCCGTTCTGGCTATAATGATAGTAGGAACACCCATAACATCGGTAGCCAATCTTGCAGAAATTAATTTGTTGATAGCTTCTTGAGTCGGAACCAAAACTTTACCTCCCAGGTGTCCGCATTTTTTGGCTGATGATAATTGATCTTCAAAATGAACACCTGCTGCTCCAGCTTCTATCATGCCTTTCATTAATTCAAAAGCATTTAAATTTCCACCAAATCCAGCTTCAGCATCTGCTACAATTGGTGCCATCCAATGAATATCGCCTTCTCCACTAACAGATTGAATCTGATCAGCTCTAAGCAAAGCATTGTTAATTCGTTTCACTACATTGGGTACACTGTCAGCAGGGTATAGACTCTGGTCAGGGTACATTTGTCCTGCAAGGTTAGCATCTGCAGCAACTTGCCATCCGCTTAAGTAAATAGCTTTTAAACCAGCTTGAACTTCTTGTATAGCTTGGTTGCCCGTTAATGCACCTAAACCAGAAACAAATTCTTCTGTTTTTAGCAAATCCCACAATCTTTCCGCGCCTAATCGGGCTAAGCTGTGATCAATTTTAACGCTTCCTGCTAATTTAACTACCTCTTCAGCAGTGTAGGTTCGTTCTACATCTTTCCATCTTGGGTTAGTATCCCAATCTGTTACCAATTGATTGATTTTTTCTTGCTTATGCATGTCGTTTGTATTTATAGTATGATTTAAAATTGATTTTTATTATAGATTCTTTTTTTAAGAAAGCCCTAAGTGAGGGTATGCTTTTAAGGTCAGGAAGTCTTCAAAATCCTCGCTCTTCACTAAGTTTTTCAATAAGTCTCTAGCGATTGCCAGTTTTCCAGTTTCTACTCTTTCCTGACCTAGCATTTCTTTTACTTTCTCGGTTTCTTCTTCCAATAGCATACAGAAAAGTGCTCTATTGAATATCTTTCCATTTTTGAAGGATACTTGATGATGATACCATTGCCATAATTGTGCTCTACTGATTTCTGCTGTAGCGGCATCTTCCATTAAATTGTAGATTGCTGCTGCCCCCGTTCCTTGCAACCAAGATTCGATATATAAAAGCGCAACATTGATATTCATGCGAACTCCTTTTTCAGTCACTTCTCCATACATCACATTCGGACTGGTTAAAGCAGATGGAGTGGTAGTGAATTCTTCTCTTAGTACATGTTTTTGATGAGGTTTATCTCCAATAATTTGATCGAAAACAGCTTCAACTTCAGGAATTAAAGCAGGATGAGCTACCCAACTTCCATCATATCCTGCTAAAGCTTCTTCGGTTTTGTCATTTCTCACTTTATCGAAAATCTTCTGATTTTCCTCTTCATCTTTGGTTGGGATAAATGCAGACATACCGCCAATGGCATGAGCACCTCTTTTATGGCAAGTTTTCACCAATAGATTAGCATAAGCTTTCATAAATGGTACTTGCATAGTCACTTGATTTCTGTCTGGCAGAATGTAATCGGGTCTATCTCTAAATTTCTTGATAAAGCTAAAGATGTAATCCCATCTACCTGCATTCAAACCAGCCATGTGGTCTCTCAATTCATAAATGATTTCTTCCATTTGGAAAGAAGCCGTAATGGTTTCCACGAGAACAGTTGCTTTGATAGTGCCAACCGGAATTCCTAATTCGTTTTGGGCAAATACGAATACTTCATTCCATAACCTAGCTTCACATCTATGCTCTAGTTTTGGTAGGTAAAAATATGGACCACTTCCATTTCTAATGAGTTCATGAGCATTGTGGAAAAAGTATAATCCGAAATCGAAAAGTGAAGCAGAAATCTGCTCTCCATTTACTAAAAAGTTTTTCTCAGATAAATGCCAGCCTCTAGGTCTCACTTTTAGAACAGCGGTTTTATCTTTTAATTTATAAGTCTTGCCATTGTCGGCAGTAAAATCAATTTGTTTTCTGATCGCATCGTATAAATTTTGCTGACCTTCAGTAATGTTTTTCCAAGTTGGACTTGATGCATCTTCAAAGTCAGCCATAAAAACCTTTGCACTTGAGTTTAGCGCATTAATGATCATTTTTCGATCTACAGGACCAGTAATTTCTACCTTTCTATTCTGTAGGTCTTTTGGTAATGGAGCAATTCTCCAATCAGGATCATTTCTAATATCCTCTGTGGTTTTAGGGAAATCTAAATCTTTACCACGTTTGATTTGGTCATAGACTTGTTCTCTTCTGCCTAAGAGTTCAAATCTCTTTTCATTAAACCTTTCATGCAGTTTATTCAAAAATGAAATGGCTTCATCTGTCAATAAGTTAAAGCCTTCATTTTTCTTTTTAGTTTTTCTTAATTGTGCTGAAGTAGTTTCCATTTGATTATCAGTTTTTTATGTGATCGATATTTCAAATGTAGGTCAGCGAAAAATAAATAACAAGCGAATATTCGCTACTGGATTTTATTCGCTATATTAGCGAATGACTTTAAAAGAAGCATTGAGTAATTAGGGCGTTGAAAAAAAATTGAAAAAAGTTTCTTCGCTTTATAGGAGAATGATCGAAACAGAATATTTTGGTCTTTTATTAACTAAAACCTGTTAATTCAATGACTTTTTATCAAAGTCATTGAACTTAACTTTTAAAGAGTTAACAAAAATTTCTCTTTGCGAAAACTTTGCGGCCCTGTCTGCCGATCAGGCAGGTCTGCGCCTTTGCGAAATATTTTTAGCGTCAAAGACGCCTGCGGCCAATTATTATATAGTAAAAAAGTGAAAGCCTACCGGGCTTGAGGGTATTAAAACAACTAAAAATGGCTATATCTCAAGAAAATGTAAAACTAATATTTGGTTTAAAAGTGCGGCAATTGCGGCTGGAAAAAGGCTTGTCTTTTGCCGAATTATCAAAACAAACAGGCTTTTCCGCCTCTTACTTGAACGAAATAGAAAAAGGAAAAAAATATCCTAAAATTGAGAAGATCAATAAGTTGTCAGAAACTCTGGAAGTCAGTTTTGATGATTTAGTTTCCCTACAATTGAGTAAAAAACTGGCACCACTGGGAGAATTGTTGCAATCTAACTTATTCAAAGAACTGCCATTAGAGTTATTTGGAATAGAGCCCGCTCATTTACTAGATCTTTTGAGTAATGCCCCTGCAAAATTGGGTGCTTTTTTAAGTACATTAATAGAAATCAGCAGGAATTACGGGCTTAGGGTAGAAAGTCTTTACCTCAATATGTTGCGCTCATTTCAGGAAATGCATGATAATTATTTTGAAAGCATAGAAGAATCTGTAGAAGCTTTTAGAGCTCAGTTTTTCAAGGAAGTTTCTTATCCCTATACTTTTCAGCAATTGGAGGAAATTCTGAAGTCAGAATATCATTATCAGGTTTTGCCAAAAGGATTGGAACATCAGCAAGAACTCAAACCTTTGCGGTCCATGACCATACCAGGTGAAAAGCCACAGTTGTTGATGAATCCCAAATTAACCGAATCGCAACAGCTGTTCACTATGTCTAAGGAGTTGGGTTATCAAACTTTAAAACTGAATCCACGGCCCTTAACTTCTAGTTGGATTTCGGTGAATTCATTTGAAGAGGTATTGAACAATTATAAAGCTTCTTACTTTGCATGTGCATTGGCATTGCCCGAAAAAGCAATAGTGGAGGATTTAAGAAAATTCCTTTCTGAACCGCAATTTAATGCAGATATGTTGCTCAATATTTTGGAAAACTACCAATGCACACCTGAAATGCTGATGCACAGGATGACCAATCTTTTGCCCAAGGTTTTTGGGATCAAGGAATTATTCTTTTTGCGTTTCAGCACTTCAAATGAAGAAACTTTCAAGCTGACTAAGGAAATGCATCTTTCTGGTTTGCATAATCCGCATGGAACTGCATTGGATCAGCATTATTGCAGAAGATGGGCTTCTATTGAGATTCTAAAAGAGTTACGAAATCAGGAAAGTGATGAGGATGACGGAGTAAAGTGCAAAGTACAGCGTAGTCAGTATGTGAATTCCGAGAATGAATATTTAATAATCAGTTTGGCTAAGCCGAGTAATAAAAACATTGGTCAAAATAGCAGTGTGTCTATTGGTTTATTAATCACTTCAGCCATGAAGCGTAAAGTAAAATTTCACAACGACCCTGTGATACCGATACGGATTGTGAATGAAACCTGTGAGACTTGTCCGCTTTATGATTGCCAAGAAAGAGCGGCCCCGGCCCATGTTTATGAGGAAGCCCAACAATTAAATGCAATGAAAAAAGCAGTTGAACTATTGACTCGACAATAACTTGTGACCTTTTCCAAGGTTTGGAACTTTGGAAAAGTTGGCATCAATTCTCTCTGTAACATAAGTTACATCTTTATCTCTCTTGATGATTATATTTATAGGGATAAATCACTAAAGGAAAAAGTTATGAAAGCCAATATGGGAAGTGCTGATAAAACCATTAGAATTATATTAGCCATTACAGTAGGAATTTTGTATTACATTGGAATTATCTCAGGAACTTTAGCCATTGTTTTAGGAATACTAGCCATTGTATTTTTAGCAACAAGTTTTGTTAGTTTTTGCCCTCTATATTATCCATTTGGGATATCAACGAGAGGGAAATCGGCTAAAGAATAAAAAAAAAGCGACACTTTTGAGTCGCTTTAAACCATAAAACTATTATGAAAACTACTACTATAAAACAGTGAAAGAAGTTACAATAACATCTTTATTGAATGCTTCAGGTTCATCTCCATTATCAGGAAATCCATATTCACCATCAACAGGGTCTTCAACATGCAACATTGGAAATAGTGTTTCCCCTGAAGTCACAATTTCGTCTGATACTTCCACCATTACATCAGTGTTGAGACCAGCCTCTACAAAAGTTTGACCTATAACTGAACCAGGAGTTCCATCACCATCAAATTCATAAACTCCAGCTTCTCCTTCATCTGTATGCAGCATAACCCAAACGCTTGCTCCATCAGATAAATTGGAAAAGTCATTAAGAGGTACTTCAATATCATTACTTTCACCTGCTTCTACTTAAATCGGTTCTGAAATAATATCAGGAACCACAGAACCGCCTTCTTCACTTGCATGTACCACAATCCAATTATCTTGATCTAAGTTCGCATTTGATACAATAATAGTGTTTTAGAAATACTTTGATCAGAAACCGTCAGCATGCCAGTAGGCATTTCAGGTTCCATCATTTCATCATCATCCTCCTAGTTACAAGCCGTAAACATCAAGCTTGAGGCTACTACAGCTACCAGTGAGCTTTTCATTAAAGTCTTCAATTTTTGTTTTTTCATCTTTATCATACTTTCTATTTTGATTTCGCATTGACTTACGCAACCGATTTAAAAGCAGATTTTTTGTGATCTCAATAATTTTGAATTTGTATTTTAAAACTTTATTATTTGTGATGTTAAGATACTGGTTTACAGTATCTTGTATTAATATAAAATGTTTTAAATATTTAGTATTATAATGAATAGTAATTAATCTATTTATCTTTTATTTAGATTGATATAATTATTTTAAGAGGAAAAACTTTTATAACTTACTTCTTATTAATCCAAGTTGACGCTTTACTGCGTAGGTAGGAGCATACAATCAGTAATGCCTATATAAATATGAAATCTAATAGAGTACTTTTAATATTATCGCTTTTAATTTTCTTTGGAGGGTGTGAGTATGAAAGAATTGCTGATCCTAGTAGTGATTGTGATCCTAATTCAATCGAACTTAACATTGAGTCTGTACAAACCACTTCCTGTGCTGAGGCTTCCGGAGAAATAGAAGTAAGTGTAACTGGAAATTCCGAAGTTGAATATAAATTAAACGATGGTGATTTTACTGAAAATAATGTATTTACTAATTTGTCCGCAGGAAAATACATTGTGCAGGCTAAAACTATAAATTCAAATTGCTTAAGTGAAGAAGTTGAAGTGACTATTAATAATGAAGATGGTTTGCAAATTTCTTTAATTGAGAAGAGTAATTCTGAATGCGGTGAAAGTACTGGTAGTATATTAATCGGTCAAGAGGGTGGAGTTGAGCCAATTGAATATATTCTAAATGATAATGATGTTCAAGAAAATCCTGAGTTCACGGCTTTGTCAAGAGGCACTTATATTGTTTTAGCACGTGATGCCAATGGATGTGAAGCTGAGATTTCAGACATAGAAATTTTGACCGGGATAAGTTTTAGTAATGATATTAAATCTATTATTGATACAAATTGCGCAATCAGCGGCTGTCATAATGGAACTCAATCTCCCAATTTTTCTGAAGATGAAAATATTTTTCAAAATGCTTCCAGAATTAAAACCAGAACGGGAAGTGGTGCTATGCCACCTGCTGGCAGACCTGATTTAACAGATGATGAAATTCAAGCTATTGCTTGCTGGGTAGATGATGGGGCTTTAGATAATTAATATTATGCGAAAAATACTTACAATTTTAATTATTCAGTTTTGGACATTTAATTTAATGGCTCAAGAAGATCGTGAAAAAGTGTTTCGAGATACACGTATTGTAAATGGGCATTCCACAGAGGTCCTTCCAAAGGGGATGATGAAGTTTATCATTTCACATCGGTTTGGAGCTATCAATTCCGGTGTGCAGCAACTGTGGGGTTTGGATAATTCCACCATTAGGATTGGACTGGATTATGCTCTTACGGATAATATAAATGTGGGATTTGGTAGAAGTTCTTTACAAAAGCATTATGATTTTTATTTAAAATATAGATTCCTACAACAGAGAAAGGAGGGAGGAAGCCCCGTTTCTTTGGATTATTATACCAATGCAGCTGTCAGGACTATTCAAACTCCGCAAACTGAAGATTTAAGCTTGATCAATAATTTAACTTTTGTTCATCAATTGCTTTTAGCACGAAAGTTTAATGAATTTATAAGCTTTCAGATTATGCCAACTTATGTCCATCGCAATTATGTATTGGACTTGGAAAGTAAGAATGACATATACAGTTTAGGTACGGCAAGTAGAATTCAAGTGACAAAAGTTTTAGCCTTTAACTTGGAGTATTATTTTAATTTGCCCAATCAACTAGCCTCCCAATATCAATCTTCAGCCGGATTGGGTATTGAACTTGAAACCAAAGGGCATATCTTCCAATTGAATTTTACGAACTCTTTGGGAATGATTGCTCCTTTATATATAGCTGAAACAACTGGAAGAATTGATAAAGGAGATATCCATTTTGGTTTTAATATCACCAGGGATTTTAAAATTGGAGCTAGGAAATAATTAGATCGGATGTATAAAATGAAATTCAAATATTGGATAGTTGCATCACTCACTGTAATGATTATGGTGGCTTCTTTTACCATAATAGGTGATAGTGAGATAAATCCTCAGCAAAATTTAGCGGATGTTTTGAAATCTTTAGGACAGGATTATCCGGGCCATTACATTGAAGATGCTGATTCTCTTGACATAAAAAGAGGATATGATCTAATTCATAAAGGAAAAGCAAAACCACCAGATGGATTTGCTTCAAAAGCTATTAGTAAATTTTATACCTGCACCAGCTGTCATAATGTAGAAAGAGAAGATCCGGATTTGAATTTGGTCGATCAAGATGCCCGCTTGGAATATGCTATGGAAAATGAGCTTCCATATTTACAAGGTTCTACTTTTTGGGGTATAGTCAATAGGGAATCATGGTATAATGATGATTACGTTTTAAAATATGGTAATTTGGTAGATAAAGCCAAGGGAAGCTTAAAAGAAAGCATCCATTTATGTGCTACAGTTTGTTCTCAAGGTAGGGAATTGGAAGATTGGGAGATGAACAGTATTCTTGCCTATTTGTGGACACTTCAAATGAAAGTTGAAGATTTAGATTTAGAAAATAAAGAGATAGATCATATTAATGAATTGGCAGAATCAAATAAGGATAGTGCAATTGCATTTATTAAGTCTCACTACTTAACCAAATCCCCTGCTACATTTGCGGATTTACCTGAGAGTAAAGAAAAAGGCTATCCTAGTGAAGGAAGACCTCAATATGGAAAGGCTATTTATGAGTTGGGCTGCCAACATTGCCACCATGCTTATGGAGAAAGTGATTTAGTTTTGGATAACTCAATCCTTACTTTTAAATGGCTGAAAAAGCATATTCCCGAGAATAGCAAAAAGTCAATATATGAAATCATAAGAAATGGTTCCTATTCTGAAATGGGACATAAAGAATATATGCCCAATTATACTTTGGAGAAAATGAGCCATCAGCAAGTGGAGGATTTGCGGGCTTATATCGAAATGAATTTGAAATAAAAATACCTTTATACTTTTTAATAATTTACCCATAAAATTCCCTTTCAAAGCGTATATTTGCCTACATGATTTCCAAAAAATCGAAATACGCCATTAACGCATTAGTCCACTTGGGCAGAAAATACGGAGGAGGCCCCACATTAATAAGTACTATAGCCGAAGAAGAAAGCATTCCCCAGAAATTTTTGGAAGCCATACTCCTCGAATTGAAAAATGATGGGATTTTAGGCAGTAAAAAAGGTAAAGGAGGCGGATATTATTTGCGAAAAGACCCAGAGACTGTTAATCTAGCTCAGGTTTTAAGATTATTTGATGGCGCTATTGCTTTGCTTCCATGTGTAACTTTCAAGTTTTACGAACGCTGTGAGGAATGTAAGGATGAAGAAACCTGCTCCATCCGTGAAGCCTTTTTAAAAGTCCGTAATGAAACCGTGAAAATATTCAAAAACCAAACCCTCAAAGGACTGCTAGACAGGGAGAAAAGATTGATAGCAAAGAAGAAAGTTTGATTTGATGTTTTTATACAAAGCTGATGACTCCCTAACCAAGGTTAGATTTTCATAAATGTCGGACATTTTTCATGTCAGACATTGGGATTTTTCTGGAAGATTAATGTCCGACATTTGCAATGTCTGACATAAGCACGGATTTTATTGATGAGCTAGAAAAAAAATAGCTACCAACTTCAATCTTGGAATCAAGCTTTTTCGTGACTGACCAAATAGGATGTATGGTTCTTCAATTTCCCTATTCGCATAGCCGTTTGACTGGCTACCTAATATCCTGTTACATTAAGAGGGCTTTAAAATTCTGTATGAAAGATACCCGTCAAACAGTAAATAAACTTCGAGCTTCCAACTCCCAACTTCAATCTTTTAATCAAGCTATATCCAGTCTAACCTTCGGTACTGACCTAATTCCCCCTTTGGGGGCTAGGGGGCTTCACCCCTTCAAAGGAAATTCAATAGTAAATCTGGTGAATTCAAATTCTTCCGTTTCACATTTAAGCTTACCTCCAATTTTCTCCACTGCCACTTTTACCAAGTACAAGCCAAGCCCGTTACCAATGGATTTTTCAGAACCTCTGTAGAACATTTCAAAAATTCTAGGCAACTGCTTTTCAGGAATTCCAAGACCATTGTCTTCAATGGAGAGGTAAAAAGTGTTTTCTTTTCTTACCGTACTTAGTTTTATGATTTGTTCTGCCTTTTCATCATCAGAATAAATCAGCGCATTTTCCAATAAGTTTAGCAAAATAAGCTCCAACATTTTCTCATCCGTTTTGAGCTCGTTTTCATTTTTCAAATCAAATTGAAATTTGAATTTGGCTTGTTCCACCAACGGACTAATTTTCTCCATTACCTCTTTAAAAATGGTTGGGATATCAATGAGTTTATATTCAACTTTTGAATTGTAGATATTGTGTACCTGGGTTAATTTCCCCAATAGAATATCCATCTCTTTGGTAGTCTTTTCAATCAAATCTAAATACTTATCCGTTTTGGCTTCAGGGTTTTCAAACCTCGCTAATGCTAATATTCCTTTTATTCTACTGATTGGGCCTTTTAAATCGTGCGAAGTTTTATAGGTGAAAGTGTCTAAATCCTTATTGGTTTGCTGAAGCTTTCGAATAGTGTCCTTAATCTTGGCCGTTCTTTTTTCAACTCTGGCTTCCAAAGCGTGATTAAGTTCCTGTAGTTTATTGTTTACAGCAATTATTTGTTCTTGAGAACTTTCCAATTCCTGATTTTTTTCTAAAATATCATCTCGCTGTTGGCTAATCTCTTCATTCAGATTTGACATTTTAAGCAATTGCTTTTCAATCACTTTTTTCTGTTGAAGCACTTCAAAAGTTCGGTCAGCTACAATTAGCTTGAGCCTTTTTCTATGCTGGCGGACCCTGTAAGTGTAGGCCAACATCAATAACCATATAATCCCAATTATAATAATACTAAATAGAAAATAAGCCCAAGTTGTTTGATACCATGGTGGAAGGATCTCGAATTTGTACACTGCAGTATTTCCTTCTGTATCGTATAAATTTTTGGACTTCACTTTAAACTGATATTTGCCAGCCGGTAGGTTGGTGTATTCCTTATTGTTCATACTTGACCATCCTGACCATTCCTTATCAAAACCTTTAAGAAAATAGGAGTATTGGTTTCTTTCCGGCTGCTCATAAAAGAGTGCACTAAATTCAAATTTGATATTATTATCCGAAAATTTGATTTTAGGAATAGTTGATTCAGGTTGATTAATTATTAAAGTTGGAATGCTATCTGAAGCCCTATATTCTTTATATAATCCATTTGATAGGATGGAGTCATTTATACTTACATTTTTAATGAAAGTATTGAATGAGATATCCAAATCCACCTTCACTTTTTCATCATATCTATACAAACCTTCATTTCCAGCAATCCACACTACACTATCTTCAACTTCATCAACATAAATGCTAGAAAAATTCTGATTCGGAATGGCTTTTAAAGGCCTTTCCACTTTTTGATAACTACCATCTTTATTCTTTTCAAACTTTAACACTACTTGTTTTTGACTTTCTTCAATAACAGTCAACCAATAATTTCCATATTGATCTTGGTCTATATTGCTGATGTTTAATTTTTCATCAGTAATTTTGGAATGGGGAATAAATAGATTACTGGAATCAGCTTTGGGATTTTCATTTAAAGTGTAAAACCCTTTTGAGGTGCTAAAAAGGATTTCATCATCTATAGAATTTAAAATATTGATTGCATTGACATCCGGTAATCCATGATTTTGATTAAAGAACTGCCATTTTGGGTTTCCATTATTTTCATTAATTAAATAAATGCCCTCTGATTTATAGCTTAGCCAATGTTTTGAGCCTAAACTTAATATACTGTTGCAAAAGCCACTAATTTCCGAAATTATAGGTTTTACTTCATCAGTATCAACTGAATATTGAATAATACCATCCCTGAAAGTAGTAATGTAAAGCTGATTGTTTTTTGCAAGAAAGGCATTTGTCCCGCCCTTAATTGGAATGGTATTGATTAATTCAGATTTTTTAAACTTGTAAAGTTGATTCTCGCTTGTTGCTATTGTAAAACCTTTATCATTAAAAACATTGAAAAGTCTGTCTTTAGAATTGTCAATTAAAGATAGTTCTTCTTTTTTATTGAGGGTATAAACTCCTTCAAAAGTTGAAAGGAAAATTCGATTATTACTATTTACTATTTTAGTAATTGTGACATTAAAACCTAAATCTTTACCCCAATTCATTACTTTATTAGAAGTTTGGATTCTAGTGATACCCTCTTGATGTAAAGTCCAAACTCCATTCTGGTAATCAGAGTATATATTGAAATTTATATTTGTAAGTAAGCCTTTATCGATATCTAAGTGGTTAAATATTGAATCTCCTATATTAAAATTAAAAATACCTTTATTGGGTGTAGAAATCCATATTGAACTATTGACTGAATTGCTTTTAGTTAAGGAAAGAATTGAATTTCCAAATGGATATTGGTCTTGAGTTTCTATTAAAGAGTCATTTCTAAAAATAAAGCCTTTATTGTGACTGATTCCTATAATATATTTTTCATCTGAATTAGGTCTGTTAATAATGTTATCTCTAATTATTTTAGGATTGTTTTTATTATATCCTGGAATAGTTGTTAAAGTATCTTTATAGAGTTTTAACAATACTTGGTTAAGTTGTTTTATGTAGAGATTTTCACGGTAAGTAAATCCACCAACCCCTCTTTTTAATTCCCAATATTTAAAGCCATCTTGATTAAATCGGATTAAATATTTTAGGGTGATAAAATATATATCATTTTTAATACTTAAAATTTGAAAAACTGATCCAATCCTTTCAAGATGTAGTTGTTCACTTAAGGATTGGTAGTAAGTATTTCCTAAGCTGTCAAGAGCCAAATACCCAAATTCATCAATGCTACCTACGTATATTCTTTCATTGTCATCTTTATAGATGCTTCTTGCGAATTTACCTCCGGATATATCAATAAGGCGCCATTCTTTTCCATCAAACCGTAGAATTCCATTTAAATTAGCGAAGTATAATAAACCATCTTCAGTTTGCAGCATATCCCAGTTAGATATCCCGGCTTTATATTCTTTAGCGGAATAATGTTGCATCATAGGAGAGAAATAGCTTTGACTAATTCCTATCAAAGGGTTTAATGTCAACAAGCAAGAAATCAAAAGGACTGCTATGGCTTTACAAGTCACAAGGGTTTTGTTAATATGTTTAACTCTTTCTTTCAAGTTCTTTTGCTAATAATTCTATGATTTTGAAATATATAGAATTATATCCAAAATCCTGAAGTCTTTATGATATATGGAGGCTATTGTTATGATTTTTTTATGATATATAGAGTAAAAAAAAACGGCAGATGTAAATGATATTACAACTGCCGTCTTATGGTAAGTTTTAAGAAAGGCGGCTTATCTTTTTAAAGCTTGAATTTTCTTTGTATTAAATTTTTCAGGAAATTCTTCATACCATTTGCTCACCGTTTCAGCCCCTAATTTGTCATAAATATAAGACAATTGCTGACTCAATCTTTCTTCCTGCTTATTTTGAAATTTCTGTTTCTCTTCTTCACTGTCAAACCCTATTATTTTCTCGGAAGCTGGAGTAGGCTCGTGATGCACAAATAAATTCAATTTTTCATTACAAAATTTTTGATAGATACGTGTATGCAAAATGAAATTATGCCACATTTCATCAATGATTAACAAAGAATTGTCAATAAAGAGTCGAAAGCCTTTCTTCTCTTTAATACTTTCAGAAGCTAGCCATAGCCATTTTTTGGTTTCTAGCAAGATTTCTTCTGCTTCTTCTCGGTTTACGGAATATCTCTCCATAAATCCGTCAAGGATAATGTTATCTTCATTACTTTCTAATGCTGAAAGTAATTCATTATTGGGTACGGATGTCAACTGAATCATTATAATCGGTATGTTCTAGTATCAATTAACTGCACATAATGACATGCACGTAGTTTGCATTGGATTATTTTTCTTAATAATTCTTTTTACTAATTGTTCTTTTTCTGTGTTTACTTTTGAATTGGTTTTTGTAGTAGTAGTTTTCATTTCTTGTACTTTTTGGAGTTAAATTAAATTTTCAGTGCGCAAAGATATTTTCTGAAAATTATAATACAAGAAAAATTGCAACTATTTGAAATTCTGTATTTTAACCGATTTAATAAATCATGATATATTTAATTTTATTATAAATATATGAATGTATTTATTTCAAGGGTTATGTGAATAAATACAAATTAGGAGGTAAGAATTATGATCAATAACAACATTTGTTTTGTCATAATTCCTAGAAGTCTGATTTTACAACAAATACTTTTATAAAATGTTAAAATTGCATTTAACCAATCAAGTCTTTTTCTTTTTCTTCTTCGCTGCAGGGAATAAGATGTTATTCAAGATCAATCGATAGCCTGGAGAATTGGGATGTAAATTCAAATCAGTTGGCGGTTCTCCCACAAAATGCTGATAATCTTCCGGGTCGTGCCCGCCATAGAAAGTCCAAAAGCCTTTGCCGAAAATTCCGTGAATATAACGGGCTTCATCTATGGAAGAGTTTTCTCCCAATATTACCACATCAGGTTTTATCAAGCTCTTTTTATAAGCGGTGGTTTGTCCCATAAATCCTTTCACTAATTTCTCATGATTTTGGGTCAGCATAGTAGGAATCGGATCCCATTTGGCAGAGAACTCAAATAAAGTGAAGAAATCATTTCCCTCTTTAATACCGGGCCTGTCAATTTGATTTTGGTCAATATTTGAATATTCGTATTCGAGCGGGTTCATTTCCAGTTTGAAATCCTCAAAAGCCAATGTTTGCTCATAATCCAGTTTTTCCTGTGCATTTGGATCAGCTGGGTCTCCATCATACATTCTGGCTGCTATATCAACTCCTGCTGCTGCCAAGGAAATATCATAAGTATCTGTGGCAGAACACATGGCAAATAGAAATCCGCCTTTATTGACAAAACCTCTTATTTTCTGGGTTATGGCTAGTTTAAGTTGAGATACTTTCCTGAAACCATGCTTTTTAGCCATGGCTTCATATTCCTTTTGTTGTTCTATATACCAAGGTTGGTTGGCATAGCTTCTGTAAAATTTACCATATTGTCCTGTAAAATCTTCGTGGTGCAAATGCAGCCAATCATATTCAGAAAGGCCTTCCGTCATAATTTCATCATCGAAAATCACATCATAAGGTATTTCAGCATAAGTCAATACTAGCGTTACCGCATCATCCCAAGGTTGCTTTGATTTGGGTGAATACACGGCAATTTTCGGAACTTTGTCCAAGCGCATAGCATCCTTATTGGAAGAAGGACTGGCAATTTCGTCCAGCATATTATTGGCAGCAGCATCTGAAATAATTTCATAAGAAACGCCCCTAATGATTAATTCATTGATGATCGATTGTTTACTTTCGATCATGAAGCTCCCACCTCTGTAATTTAACAACCAATCAACAGGGATTTCCTTTTCTAATACCCAAAAAGCTAGCCCATAAGCTTTCAAATGATTAGACTGCTCCTCATCCATTGGCACTAAAATTTGATTCGCTTTTAAACTTTGCGCAGAGAGGAAAATAATAAATATGTAAAGGAATATTTTTTGAGTCATTTTATATGGATTCTAAAATTAGATTACACAAAATATTGTTATTTGTTGCTTGATATCAGAAAATTACTCTCTTTCTTCATGTAATTGCCTAATAGGCTCTATTTAATAAAAATCAATTCTTAAATGTATAACTAAATATAATAAATGGAGTTTCAAATCAAAGTTTCTTACTTTTATGTAATATATCGTGCATAATCACATTAAATTGCTAAAATTTACAAAAAAATAACTGCTTTTGGATTATCTGGAAAATATTAAAGAGGGCGTAAGATCGATTAAGGGTAATCGATTAAGAACCATTTTAACTGCTGCAATTATAGCTATAGGGATCACTGCTTTAGTAGGCATATTAACGGCTATTGATGGAATACAAAGCTCTGTCAGTGGAAATTTGGCTGGTTTAGGAGCCAATAATTTTGACATAGAGACCAGGGGAATGGACGGAAGAAGAAGTACTTCTGGTGGAAAAAAGGAAAAAATTTATGAACCTATTGGCTATAAGGAGGCGGTTCAATTTAAAAATAAATTCAATTTTGATGGTAATGTTTCTATTTCTACAATGATTACCGGTAATGCAGAATTGAAATATAAATCAGAAAAAACCACTCCTACTATTAGGGTTTATGCCTCCGATGAAAATTATCTGATTCAGAATGCTTATGAAATTGAGGAAGGACGAAATTTTGCTCCTTTGGAGATTCAAAATAATAGTGGGGTTGTGATTTTAGGGGCTAATGTGGTAGATAAATTATTCAAAGAAAATGTAGATCCTATCAATAAAGATATTTCCTTTTTCGGTTCACGTTTTAAGGTGATTGGAGTTTTGAAAGAGCAAGGTGGAATGGGAGGCGGAGGAGCTGATCAATCCGTTTTAATTCCGGTTGGTTTATCTACTTTATTCGCAAACCGAACCTTGCAATATGGAATTACTGTTTCAGTATCAGACCCAATTTTTATGGATCAGGGAATAGCCGAAGCCACTGGCGTAATGCGCGGAATCAGAGGAGATCTTATTGGGCAGGAAAACTCTTTCAATATTCAGAAAAGTGAATCATTGGCAGAAAGAATGGAAGAAATTGCGGGTTATTTAAGAATGGGTGGCTTTGCAATTGGAGCTATTACACTTTTAGGCGCCTCCATTGGCCTAATGAATATCATGATGGTTTCTGTTACAGAACGAACACGGGAAATTGGTATTCGAAAAGCTATTGGAGCATCTCCATCTAAAATTCGTCTACAGTTTTTATGGGAAGCTATTGTGATTTGTCAATTAGGCGGTATTGCAGGAATAATTTTTGGCATTAGTATTGGTAATGGCATATCTACATTAATCAATGATGAGGGGTCTTTTGTGGTGCCATGGCTGTGGATGATTGTAGGGGTGGTAATATGTGTAGTAGTTGGCTTGATTTCTGGTTATTATCCAGCTTATAAGGCTTCCAAACTAGACCCAATCGAATCATTAAGATATGAATGATCGATAAGTCAATAAAGATGAAAAAATATTTATTCTTCATATTATTTATAGGAATGTCCTTTTCCTTAGCGGCAAAGGATAGTTACTTCAGGGGCTTTTACAATGGCGAGAATGTATTTGTCAGAAATCCCTATTTGGGTGAGGAATCAGGCTTCTGTATAGAGAAGATTTATTTAAATGGTGATTTGGTCGTTGAAAATCCTACTGTTTCTGCTTATGAAATTGATATGGAAAGTCTTCAACCGGATACCAGGGTAGTGATCAGAATAGTCCATCATGATGATTGCCAACCTGAACTTACCAACCCTGAGGTGATAGAAGGTGATCTGAAATTTAGCTGGCTGAAAGTTTATGTTGATGAAAATCAAATCATTTGGATTACCACCAAAGAATCTAAAAAAGGATTTTATATAGTGGAGAAGGAAACCCCTGAAGGTTGGATGCATATTGATACCGTTGAAACCAAAGGCGGTATATTTATTAATCAGCACAGCATGGAATTGGATCACGTAAAAGGAGATAATCTTTACAGGGTGCAATATCATGATCCTGAAATGGAGGTGAAATATTCGGAAAGTTTTAATTTTCATTCAGAGCAAGAAGAAATCAGTCATGCAATTGATGAGGATAATTGGATTATTGAATTTACCCAGGAAGTCAGTTTTTTGCTCTATAACAATGACAGCCGAATCATTAAAAGGGGAAAAGATGTTTCCTGCAACATACAAAAGTTACCTAAAGGGAAATACATGATCAAATATGATGGTAAAGAAGTTAGTTTTGAGAAGAAGTAAAAAAGTTGTTTTGCATAAATTCAACAGCTAGGAACTGTGAAGCTAGCCCTCATTAATGTTAAGTTAAGCTTTTATAATATCGACTCTTTTTTAAAATTTTACCTTACTTGAGAAGATTTTATTTTTCTTTTTTTAGTCCTGAAAGGACGTCATATTCTAACACAGGGTGGCCCTGTGTTTTACAAGACCTGCTCCTAAGCCCTGAAAGGGTGTAATATTGCGCCCTTTAGGTTTATGTAACCCGATTTATGTAGGGCTTCACCCTACATTATGATATGTCAGCTCTTTGAACCTAAATGTAAGCAGTTAACTTGCTACATTTGACTGGAAGATATGTTAAGCTTTCCTTCATGCATTTGTGGAGACACAAATGCGAGCAAAAAAAGAATAATCATGAACTAATTACGTGAAATTGAGCTCGTACCAACCTAAGAAAGCTAGCGCGAGCTTCTTAGCTCGTGCTTAAATAAGCCTGGTATATGAATATATCAGATCAGTTTAAAAAGCAACGAGCTGAAATTTTTGAATCTGTTCTTATGTCAGACATTGAGCTCGCAAGCTTTTTTGAAAGCTTGCAGGAACCTGAGATGCTTACTTCCATTCATTTGTAAAGTCCTTTTTGCACAAAATGGTAGAAATGCGGGCAAAAAACAGCAAGCCTCTAGCTCATACTTTCTAACTGCTATGAATTTGTAAAAGTACTTGGGTAATATTTTTTCAACTCTCTCAAAATTCTCTTCTCATTTAAACTTCAAGATATTAAGCTTAATGGCTTATATAGACTGTTTTTTATCATTTTAAATCCTCGTTTTCTTAGATTAATACAAATTTAATTCTAACAAACACTTGTAAGTTAAATTTAAGTTTTGCAAATTACTCTGCATACAGCATAAATTATAACCAAAACTAATCACTATGGAAATGAGAAAAATTTTAACAGTATTATTAGCTTCGGCTCTTTTATGGTCTTGTGCGCAAGATGATGAAGACTTAAGCTTAATTGATGATAATATTCAACCAGAACAAGAGATTGATATTGTCCCCAAAGAAAAAATTGATGCCATTATTAAAAGTGCATTGGAAGAAAAGAATGAATTCCATTGGTCAGAACTTAATGATGTACAATTATGGAGTGCATTGGTTCATTCAGATAGTATTCTTACAGTTGGTTATTTAGCCACTGGTGAACAAAATATCAATGAAAGAATGACTTCGATTAATGTCCAAGACCCTAATTGGGTAAGTTCTAGAACAGATATTTTGGAAGAAACTAGATCTGTATTAGAAAGTAAGAGACAGGAGAACATCACAGATGAGGAATTACCAAATTACTCACACGAAGTGCTGCCTTTTATGGAAATGAAAGTTTACGACTTAGAGGTTATCAATAGATTGCGATCATTGGATAATGTTCGTTATGTTGAGCCTGTTGGCTATGAGACTGATTTTCAGAAATATGGAGAAGGTGAGCGCTATAGCGATTCAGGTTGTTCTAATGAATCAAACTATAATTTAGCAGGTCTTTATACGGATATTGCACCAGGCGCAAAAATGTCGTGGAACTATCCTCAAATAGGCATAGATCAAGCTTGGAATTACAGTACAGGCGCAGGAATAACCATTGGAATGATTGATACTGGTTTATCACCAGATCAAACCAAGTTAGGCAGCCAATTCAATTCAGGTTATTCTCAAAACAGAACAGTTGAGAGAAAGGGAACTTACCAAACAGGTTCTTGGTGGTGGAAAGAATATGATGGTCCAGATGATAAATGTGGTCATGGTACTTCCATGGCAGGAGTGGCTACTGCTCCAAGAAGTAATGACGGCTCCGCAGTTGGAGTTGCTTATAATGCAAATTTAGTTGGCGTAAGAGGCACAAGCGATGTAGTAGTAAATGGTGGAAACGAAAAGGATGGAGTAACAGAAGCCTTGGTTTATTTAGGGAACCACTCTGATGTAAAAATCATCAGCATGTCGATAGGAGATGTATTTAATAATTCTAAAGTAGCGGATGGTATTCGTTATGCTTACGGAAGAGGCAAGTTGATTTTTGCCGCTGCCGGTACTTCCACTAGCTGGACCAATTGGTATGGCGTTATTTTCCCAGCTAATATGAATGAAACAGTTGCTGTTACTGGAGTAAAAGAAGGACAATATCAAAGATGTAATACTTGTCATTCAGGCGATAAAGTTGATTTTACTGCCATCATGGAAAAAGCTGGGTCTGATGCCCATCCTCTTTCAGTAGCAATGAACGGAAATCAGCCTTCAACAGTAGGAGGTTCTTCTGTGGCTACAGCCACAACTGCAGGTATTGCAGCTTTGGTCTGGTCTAAGAATCCGTCTTGGAACCGCGACCAAGTATTGCAAAAATTAAAAGAGTCTTCCGATTTTTATCCTAACAGAAATTCTGATTTCGGATACGGAAACCTAAATGCATTGACTGCAGTGCAATAAATTAATTTAAATGCTGTATGTGAAAAGGCTGTCTTATTTGATATAGGGCAGCCTTTTTTTGTTTTCCCAATACCACAAATGCTAGCTTATGTCGGACATTTCAAATGTCAGACATTTTTGCACCATCCTGCAGTTTGACGGTTTGATCCGTCTAACCGCTGCGTTAGGGTATTAAATTTCTTAGGTAGTAGTTTATCGGTCAGACGGCATTTGTTTTTTGGCAATTATTTTGAATCGGAAGGCTATTTCGTATTTCTGATGATTCTAGCCGTCAGACCGAAAGAGCATCTGTGTTCACTAGATTATGCTATAATATGCTCCATCTCCCAACTACTCCTATTTGAAGATGTTTTCACCTTCAAGTTGAGGGAAAACACCTAAACAGGCGGAGGCCTGAGTAAACAAATAACCCAATCCCTCATTTTCTACACTTCATCCCATTAATCCTACACTTCAGTCAACTTTAATTTATAAAAGGAGAAAACTACTCCACTTTTGGTGCATAGATCAACAATCATCAGCACCATGAAAAAAATTATAGTCATATTATTGCTAATCGGAAGTTTAAAGGCGGAAGCTCAAAATCTTATTTCAGGCTTTGTAACCTCTACCAAAGGTGACAGCCTGCCAGGCGTAAGTGTCTATATTGAAAATACTTATGATGGTACTTCCACAAATGCAAATGGCTACTTCTCATTCAAAACTTCAGCAACAGGCAGCCAATTTTTAGTTGCGCAATCAGTAGGCTATAAGAATCAGGAATTCCCCATTGACTTGAATGCTAGTCCAATCGAAATCGAAATTAAACTCAAGGAAGCGATAGATCAATTAAATGCTGTAACCATTACAGCCGGGGCCATGGAAGCTTCGGATGAAAACAAAGCCGTAGTGCTTAAACCATTGGATATTGTGACCACGCCAAGTGCAATGGGAGATATCATCGGGGCTTTTCAGACTTTACCAGGTACTTCCACAGTTGGCAATGATGGGCGATTATTTGTCAGGGGAGGAGATGCTTCCGAAACAGCCATTTTTATTGATGGACTTCAAGTAGGGAATGCTTTTGGTACTACAGCCTCAAATGTACCTACTCGTACTCGATTTAGCCCTAATCTTTTCAAAGGTTCATTTTTTAGTACGGGTGGCTATTCAGCTGAATACGGGCAAGCACTTTCTTCGGCATTAGCTTTAAATACTGTAGATATTCCGCTTAGGAGTCAGGGTGATATCAGCATTATGTCTTTGGGAGGTGGTTATACACAAACCTTAGTGGGTAAAAACAATAGTCTGACAGCCTCGGCTAATTATTTTGATCTTGGACCCTATCAATCGCTGATTAAACAGAATTTTGATTGGGAACGCAGTCCTTATGGATGGGATGTATCTCTTGCCGGCAATCAAAAAATAGGTGATGATGGTATTTTAAAAGCCTATTTTCAAAAGGAATCAAATGGTTTGAAATTATGGCAACAACAGCCTGGAAAAACTGGAAGAGGCAATCTAATAGGCATTAATAATGATTATACCTACGCACAAAGCAATATCAAACTGATTGGGAAAAACAACTGGAGTTATACTGGTGGAATTTCTTATTCTGACAATATTGATCAATTTGATTTGGATGGTCAAAAAGTTAGCCAACAAAATAAATTGATTCATGCCAAGGGTGTTGCTATCAAAGATTTTTCAGATGCGGTTGCCTTGAAATCAGGTGTGGAGAGTACTTGGTCAACTTTTGAAGAAACTCTCATAAATGAAGGATTGAGCAGGGATTTTATAGATCAACGTTATAATGTATTTGTAGAGTCAGATTATTATTTGAGCAATCAATTGATTTTCAGAGGTGGATTAAGGTCTGGCTACAGCGTCCTAGGTGATGAATTTTGGGTGGATCCCAGAGCATCTGTTTCTTATAAATTCGAGCATGAGGGGCAAATGTCTTTTGCTTATGGTACTTTTAGCCAGCTTCCACTTGAAAAGTTTAGGGTAATCAATACAAGCTTAGGAAATACTGAAGCTGAGCACTTCATTCTAAATTATTTCATTTCCAAAAATGGGAGAACATTCCGAGCTGAAGCTTTTCATAAATCTTATGACAACTTAATTACTTTTAAAGGATCGGAATTAGCACCTGAGGAAATTTCACTTAGTGGAAATGGCTATGCAACAGGAATGGATTTCTTTTATAGAGATCGAAAATCCATTAAGGAGACTGATTTCTGGGTGACCTACAGCTTTGTAGATTCTAAGAGAAGGTTTGATTCATTTGAATCTAAAGTGCAGCCTGGTTTCGCACCTAAGCACAATGCATCTATAGTTGCAAAACATTATGTTTCAGCTCTACAATCTCAGTTGGGAATGTCTTTCAGTTTTAATGATGGATATGCCTATACAAACCCGAATTTGCCAGGAGAGCAAAATGCCAAAACCAAAAGCTTTCAGGATTTGAGCTTAAGCTGGAGTTATTTACCAAAGCCTAACCTCATCTTTCATTTTGCATGTAGCAATGTGTTGGGTCGAGAAAATATTTTCGGTTATCAATATGCGACTGAAAGCAATGAGTCAGGTTTAGTTCCTGGAATGCCTATTGCACAAGGAGCACCCCGATTTTTATTTATGGGAGTTTTCCTAACTCTTTCAAAAGACAAAACAGCAAATCAATTAAACAACTTATAAATCTAAAAATTATGAAAAAGTACATTTTAACAATCGCAATTTCCTTTATTGGAGTAATGAATTTAATGGCTAATGACTCTGCTTATGTAGAGGCAATGAAAACACAATTACAACAATTTGATGAGGCAAAATCTGCTGAAGAATTTCAACAGGTAGCCAATGCCTTTTCCAGAATAGGGGAGATGAATTCCAATGAATGGCTTCCGAAATATTATGCTGCTTATACACTAACTAATGCTGGATTCAGGACTGAGGGTATTAAAGAAAAAGACGCATTTTTTAAACAAGCAAAAGACCTTATTGATAAAGCAATAAGCGAAAACGGGGAGAATTCTGAATTAGTGGCCATGAAAGGCTATGCTTTAATGGGTGAACTGGCAGCTGATCCTGCAAGTCGAGGGCAGCAAATGTCGGGCTTGGTCATGAATACTTTTGGTAAAGCACTTTCTTACGATTCTGAAAATCCTAGAGCTATGATTTTGATGGCGCAAATGGAGGAGGGAACAGCTAAGTTTTTTGGTAAAGGCCCTGAAAAAGCTTGTGGTATGGCAGAAAAGAGCTTGGAACTTTTTGAATTAGAAGCCAATACGGTTAATGATAACCCCTTAGCCCCTAAGTGGGGAAAAGATATGGCTGTAAAGATGACTCAACAATGTCAGTAATTTAGTCTTCTTACAAAGAAATCATAGTTTTGAAATCTAGTCTCTAGGGAGATAATATAATAATCTTATAAGATCGTAAGAAAGATTTTATAGAGGAGAAATTCAAAATATTTTTTCTATCGCTAGCCTCTGGCTAGTGATGGTTACTTGTGCCTCTGGCACAGACTAATAGGTGAATTTTGTGTTATAAAAAAATAGATAGAATTCGCCAGAGGCGATAGTATGTTCCACTAGCCGGAGGCTAGCGGAAGTGTAATTGATTTATATAACTAAAAATATAACCTAAAGGACTACAGAAAATCAAATCCTAAAAAATGCACCTCATTAAATTTATGAGTAGCTTAGGACTTGATTTCCTGTAGTGTTTTATAAATCCAAACTTATATGGCTTACCAAAAGCTAATAAATCAAAAATCTTTATCCTCCAGAATAGGAAAATTCATTTTGCTTAATTTAGGCATTGCTTTTTTTCTGGTTCTTTTCTTTTGTCCAGAATGCTTTTTAAGCCTTAGAGGAATCAAATTGTTAATTCCTGATTTTATATTTTCTTTTTTCATGTCATCAGCTTTAAGTTATGGTGGCTTTGTAGTGGAAGCTTATTTTGATAAAGAAATGAGCTGGGTGAAATTCCCTGTAAAGCGATTGCTTTTAACATTACTCATATATTTATCATATTCTTTTGTAGTAAGTTATTTTATTTCAGTTATAGGGTATTTGATAATGATACCGGAAATTACACTTGATAATATCAATTGGGTTTCAATGATGGACGAAACAATTTTCCCAATTGGAATAGCTCTGGTTCTTATTTCAATATTTACGGCTAGGTCATGGCTTTATGAATGGAGAAATGCTGCCATTGAAGCAGAACAGCTTCGGACTGAAAAGATTGCCGGGCAATATCAATCTCTTAAAAATCAACTTAATCCTCATTTTTTATTTAACTCATTAAATGTGTTGACCAATTTGGTATATGAAAATGCAGATAAATCCGCTTCTTTTATTCAACAGCTTTCTAAAATCTATCGCTATGTGCTAGATGTCCAACAAGAGGAATTGGTGAGCTTGGCTGATGAAATTAGCTTTGCACATAACTACTTGAGTTTGCAAAAGTTAAGGTTTGAAGAGAACTTGATGTATGAGATTGTAACTGATAATATTGTTGATTTTCATCTACCACCACTTTCCTTGCAGCTCTTGCTGGAAAATGCCATTAAGCATAATATTGTAAGTATGGAGCATCCGCTTAAAATCAAAATCTATCAAAAAGAAGATGTTTTAATAGTGAGCAATAACTTCCAACCTAAAAATCCTAAAGAAATTGAAAGTAATGGAATAGGGCTTGAAAATATTAAAAGACGATACGAATTGATGAGTGATAAAAAACCAGAGATTATAAATACGGAAACTGAATTTAGCGTGAAACTTCCTTTACTTACTTTAAAGAAATGAGAGTTTTAATTATAGAAGACGAAAGACCTGCAGCTGCCAGAATGAAACAGCTCATAGAAAACTATTTGCCAGAAGCTGATATTTTTGGGCATTTAGATAGTATTTCATCTGCTGTGAAATGGTTGAGAAATGAACCTAGTCCTGATTTGATTTTTTGTGATATCCAACTAGCGGATGGTCAAAGTTTTGAGATTTTCGAACAAGTTGAAATCAATAGCCCTATAATTTTCACAACAGCCTATGATCAATTTGCCATTAAAGCATTTAAGCTTAATTCCATTGACTATCTCCTAAAACCAATTGACCCCGAAGAATTAGAGAAGGCAATTTTGAAATTCAAAAATCAGCAATTTCAGCCACAATTGGATTTGAGTCAGATTCAACAATTGTTAAAACCACAAGAAGCTCAATACAAAAGCCGGTTTATGGTGAAAATAGGGGAGAAGATTCAGAGTATTCCAACAGATGAAGTAGCCTATTTCTTCAGTGCAGAAAGAACCACTTTTATGCAATCAAAAGAAGCAAGCAAAAGGTATATTTTGGATTATACCCTCGACCAAATTGAGGAAATGCTTGATCCCAAATCATTTTTTAGATTAAATCGAAAATACGTAGCTTCTTTTGAGTCGATAGATCAAGTCCTGAGCTATTCCAACAGCCGCTTGAAAATCAAACTCAAAGGCTGTGATGATAATGATATCCTAATCAGCCGAGAAAAAGTTGCCAAGTTTAAAGAATGGTTGGATGATTGATAGAGCTAGCCATCGTTGGAACCACCAAAACATATGGTAGCCAAAGGCTACAATTTTTTTAACCACAAAGCTCATGAAGATTTCACTAAGTTCCACAAAGAAGTAATCTTGATTAAATAAGAAATATCTAATGATTATCCATTATATAGGAATAAGAGTTCGCTACTACGGAACTTTAGCTTATGTTTTCTTAGTGAAACTTAGTGTTAAACTCAGTGCAACTTCGTGGTTAATCCTTTACAGCCTTCGGCTGTTCTTTTGTTTTTCTCTTAAATCTTTTCCAGATAAATACGGGACAAGTCGTGGTTATTAAAAATCAGCTTTAGCTATTTTTTCTCTGTGTTCTCAGTGTAAGTCTTAGCGCAACTTTGTGGTTAGTCCTTCACAGCCTTCGGCTGTCTCGTAAATCTTCCGTTACCGAATCATTAATATTTTTCCAAAAGTATTATCCCGCAAACTATTTTACTTACCTTTGCAACTTGATTAGTTGAGATTTAAATAAAATATTCTTAACTAGTTGAATATCAGTTAATTTATTTATATTATTTAGATGTCAGAAATTAGAAATGTGGCGATTATTGCCCACGTTGACCACGGTAAAACTACTTTGGTCGACAAAATTATCTATGCTTGTCAAGAATTTCGTGAAGGAACGGAATCAGACGAATTAATTTTAGATAATAATGATCTAGAAAGAGAGCGTGGAATTACCATTTTGAGTAAAAACGTTTCCGTTACTTATAACGGGGTTAAGATTAATATTATTGACACTCCTGGTCACTCTGACTTTGGAGGTGAAGTAGAGCGAGTTTTGAAAATGGCCGATGGTGTTTTGCTTTTAGTAGATGCCTTCGAGGGGCCAATGCCACAAACTCGTTTTGTATTAGGAAAAGCATTAGACTTAGGCTTAAAGCCAATTGTTGTAGTCAATAAAGTGGATAAAGAAAACTGTCGACCTGACGTAGTGCATGAGCAGGTTTTCGATTTAATGTTCAACTTAGACGCTACTGAAGATCAGTTAGACTTCCAGACTATTTACGGTTCAAGTAAAAACGGTTGGATGAGCACCGATTGGAAAGAGCCAACAGATAATGTTCTCCCTCTTTTGGATGAAATCATTAAAACAATCCCTGCAGCACCTGTTAAAGAAGGGATTCCGAAATTACAGATTGTATCTTTGGATTATTCTTCTTTCGTAGGGCGAATTGCCATCGGAAGATTGTACCAAGGAACTTTAAAAGAAGGCATGCATATCGGTCTTTGTAAAAAAGACGGTTCTGTTAAGAAAATGAGAATCAAAGAATTGCATGTATTTGAAGGCTTAGCAAGAAAAAGAGTAGAAGAAGTATATTCTGGCGATCTTTGTGCAATCATTGGTTTAGAGGGTTTTGATATTGGAGATACTGTGACGGATCCTGAAAATCCAGAGCCATTACCAAGAATTGCTATCGATGAGCCTACCATGAGTATGCTTTTCACTATCAACAACTCACCATTCTTCGGTAAGGAAGGTAAATTTGTTACTTCTCGTCACTTGCGTGATCGTTTGATGAAAGAGACTGAGAAAAACTTAGCCTTGCGTGTAGAGTCTACAGATTCCGAAGATAAATTCTTGGTTTACGGCAGAGGTATTTTGCACTTATCTGTTTTGATTGAAACCATGAGAAGGGAAGGCTATGAATTGCAAGTAGGTCAGCCACAAGTATTATATAAAGAAGTTGATGGTGTTCGTAATGAGCCTATTGAGCATATGGTTATTGATGTTCCAGATGATGTTTCAGGTAAAGCTATTGAGCTAGTGACTCAAAGAAAAGGTGAATTGTTAGTGATGGAGCCGAAAGGTGATGTTCAGCATTTGGAATTTGAAATTCCTGCTAGAGGTATAATTGGACTAAGAAATAACATGATGACCGCTACGGCTGGAGAAGCTGTAATGAATCATAGATTTAAGGAATATGCACCGTTTAAGGGACATATTCCGGAACGTAACAAAGGGTCGTTAATTTCCATCGATGAGGGACCTTCTACTGCATTTGCCATCAATAGATTGCAAGACAGAGGTGTTTTCTTTGTTGATCCAGGTGATGTGATCTATAAAGGACAAGTTATTGGTCAGCACTCTAGAGATAATGATCTGGACGTGAATATCAATAAAGGAAAGCAGTTAACCAATATGCGTAAATCAGGCAGTGATGACGCAATGAAAATTGCTCCAAAAATCAATTTTTCATTGGAAGAAGCAATGGAATTTATTCAGAAAGATGAGTATTTGGAAGTAACTCCAAAAAGCATCAGAATGCGTAAAATTTACCTTGATGAAAACGAGCGTAAAAGAATGTCGAAATAAAGACAAGTCTTGATATTAAAACATATTATCAAAAGTGAAAAGCCGGTTAATGCCGGCTTTTTTTATGATTATTTTTTGCTATTGCACTTCTCTAAATTATTCACTTCAACTTACAGAAGATTAAGTGCTTTTTTATTTTCCCATTTCAAACATTACAAATTCAGGACATTCTGTTCCCATGGCAGGTGGCACACCTGCCATCCATAATAGATTACTCTCAAAGTATATAACCTACTAGTACAAGCGTCCGCTTGGACTTTAACCTAAATCATAAAGACCCATTTTCACCCTTTATTTACAGAATTTCCGATGAAAAGTGATGTTTCCATGCCCAAAAACCTAATTTTCACCTATATTAGCAGTTCATACATACAATCAAAACCTGCAAGGCTGTCTGTTGATGGTATTAGTTTTGAGGAATGTTTGAGTAATTAAAAGTGACATAATAACAACTTTTGTGTCACTATCCGGAAAATATTAGGGGCAGTGTTAATATTGTCATTATTTAGTTGTTGTGTTTAATTTAATATGACATACCTTAGTAATAATTTGAAGCTGTATAAATGGAAAAAGTCTTTAATCTTTTCATTAATTTCATCAGTTATAATTTTCGTTACTTATATAAATCCTCCTTCTGAGCCGAAATCTGCAGGAGGTATGTTCGCTTATAATTTCAGTTTCTTTTTTCCAATGTTGGTAATTTCATTTGTAGCAGGATTGATAGCTGTATTATATTTAATTCGGTTTGTCAATGACTCAAAGGTTCATGAAATAAAATATAAAAAAGTAAGGGTCATTATTACTTTAATTCTTTTATTACCGATGTTGATTCATCTCATTCCTTTGCTGGTTTTGATACTGATGCCAGTAGACTAAATATAGTTTATCAGCTCAAATAAGGCTAGCAATTTTGTAAAGCATTTAGGTTGCCATTAATTTGTATATTTGTTTCAGATGAAAAAACTATACGTCATAGCTGGATGCAACGGAGCGGGTAAAACAACTGCTTCCTACACAATTCTTCCAGAGATACTTGATTGCAAGGAGTTTGTGAATGCTGACGAAATTGCCAGAGGTATTTCGCCTTTTCAGCCAGAAAAAGTGGGGATAGAAGCAGGTAGAATGATGTTGAAAAGAATTAAAAACCTGTTGGAAGCAGGTGAAAGTTTCGCATTCGAAACTACACTCTCGACAAGAAGCTATGTTGCATTTATTGAGAAAGCCAAGCAACTAGGTTATCAAGTAACCTGTTTGTTCTTTCTGCTAGACTCGGAAGAATTGGCTATTTCTAGAGTTGCCACCAGAGTAAAAGAAGGAGGACATCATATCCCAGAGGATGTGATTAGAAGAAGATATAAAAGCGGGCTGAAGAACTTTTTCAATCTGTTTCTCCCCAGGGTAGACAATTGGCTATTTGTAAATAATTCGGGAGATAGTTATGAAATTATTGCAGAAGGTTCGTTGAATGATATTACCGTCAACAATGTTTTGCAATGGAAGGAGTTAAAAGAAAAATATTATGGAAACTAAAGAGCAATTAAAAGAAGAACGCGATAAAATTGTAAAAGGACTTGAAGAGACTTACAGAAAGCTAGTTCTGTTCAAAAAAGAAAAGAATAGTCCGATGATTGTATTGCGAGAAGGTAAAATTACTGAAGTAGACCCGAACGATATACTACCCACAACATCATATAAGCGTAATACTGACTAAACAGTTAAATTGAGCATTTTTGCTCCTAAGAAACTTTGCAATGGGCGGACAGTGAATCACTCCGAAATTCCGCACTAAGCTTATTCTTGAACGTAAGCAAAAATTTTTAAATGAAATTATTTTTAACACAAGGTTGGTCAGGAACTGAAAGATTCATAAAAGAGAAGCCTGAAGAAAGCGAGATTTCCAAACTCCTTAAATCTCTAAATTGGAAGGATTTTAATTCTGTTCGACTACAACAGGATTCGGAAAACTGGATTGATGTTAGTGGAAATCTAGGCAATGATGGGTTGTCAATCGTATTAGAAGAAAATGGAATTTCGTATGTTTCATATAAGGCTCCAAGGTCTATTAATCAACTTGATGAAGCTTTAAAACTATATATAAATAACAATTCTGCACTTAAGGATAAATGGTTTAAAGATGATCAGCCAAATACAGAATCACCTAATAGATATAATTACGATTCATGGAAAGAACAATTCATGGAAAAACAAAAAGCTGAAAAGAAAAGGTTAAAATTTTCCATCATTATAGCAGTCATATTGGTTGGCTTTGTAAGTACATTTCTATATTTATTCTTTAATGATGAGTTAAAATTCATCGGTCATGATACCACCGAGCTTACTGCAATTGTTACAAAAATTGAAGTAATTCCTGCATACAGAGGCTTTAGACAGTCCGTAAAATACAAATTCACTTATAATGGAAAATCTTTTGTAGGATACTTTATTGCAGGCAGATCAGAAACTAGATATAGTGAATATGATAAAGTAATAATTAAAATTGCTAGCGATGACCCTACTATTTCTAAAAAGATCGCAAGACTGAAAACTAAGTACAACTTTATTAACCAAAATCCACCATAAAATAAATGTCACCCCTTCATATCACCTTCCCCCAACTTCTCACCCCAAACCCCTAATTTCTTTCACTCATTTCCCCTATATTTGCATCACTACAAACGACTATAAAAAATGAAAATATATACCAAAGGCGGAGACAAAGGAAAAACCTCTCTATTGGGCGGTTCACGGGTATCCAAGGCGCATTTGCGCATTGATGCTTACGGCAATGTGGACGAGCTAAATTCCTGGATGGGCGTTTTGCGTGACCATAAAGAAAATACTTCCCGTAACCTGCTTTTTGTTGAAATACAGGATCGATTATTTACTATTGGCTCGCAGTTAGCAAAAGAGCCGGGGGAGAGCAAATTTCCTATTCCGGATATCTCAGAATCGGATGTGGAGCGATTAGAAGCTACAATAGATGAAATGAATGACAGCTTGCCGCCAATGAAAAATTTCATTTTGCCGGGCGGTCATCAGCTGGTTTCTTTCACCCATGTTGCTCGTACCGTTTGCAGGCGTGCCGAAAGGGGAGTGGTGGCACTGAAAGAACATGAAGAAGTCAATGATTTGATAATCACTTATTTAAATCGCTTGTCCGATTACTTATTCATGCTTTCACGTAAATTAACGCAGGAATTGAATGCCAATGAAGTACCTTGGGTACCAAAAAAGTAATTGGAAATAAGCCTATTTTTTTGTACTTTCGTGCAATTTTAATTTAAACCGACCATCATGTTAGATACTTTAGATATTTCTATACAGAAAGTTCAAAATTCCCGAATCAATGAGGTGGATTTTAACAATATCCCTTTCGGGAAAGTTTATTCTGACCATATGTTTATAGCAGACTATGAAGATGGTCAGTGGAGCGATTTAAGAATTGTGCCTTATGAAAATCTTTCCATGGCTCCGGCTTCCAGTGTTATTCATTATGGTCAATCTGTTTTTGAAGGCTTAAAAGCTTATAAAAACAGTAATGGCGAAGCAGTGGTTTTTCGTCCTGAGGCTAATGCCAAAAGGTTGAACAAATCAGCTGAAAGAATGTGTATTCCGGAAGTACCGGAAGAGCTTTTCATTCAAGCCATGACCGAATTATTGAATCTGGATAAAGACTGGATTCCAAACAGAGAAAATACAGCTTTATATATTCGTCCTTTTGTTTTTGCAATGGATGATTATATAGGTATCAAGCCATCAGAAAAATATAGATTTATGATTATCACTTGCCCGGTTGGTGCTTATTATAGCGAACCTGTAAAGGTGAAAATCGAAACAGAATTTACTCGAGCAGCAAAAGGCGGAACTGGCTATGCAAAAGCAGCCGGTAATTATGCAGGTTCATTATATCCAGCAAAACTGGCGCAAAAACAAGGCTACCACCAATTGGTTTGGACAGACGCAAAAGAGCATGAATATATTGAAGAATCGGGGACTATGAACATTATGTTCGTGATCAACGACACTTTAATTACGCCAGAAGCAAGTTCTACCATTTTGAGGGGAATTACTCGTGATTCTGTTTTAACCTTAGCTAGAGACTGGGGAATGAAAGTGGAGGAAAGAAGAATTAGCATTAAGGAAGTAATTGAAGCAGCCAAAAATGGCACATTGCAAGATGCATTTGGTGCTGGAACAGCCGCAACTATTGCACATATTGCCTTGATTGGTCATGATGGAGTAGATTATAAATTACCTCCAATTGAAGAAAGAGGATTTTCTAATAAAGTATTTAGAGCTATGGATGCCATTAAATTGGGCGAAGCAGAAGATAAATTCGACTGGATTTATAAGCTTTAAATTAGATTATAAATATTGATTTTGCCGTATGATGAATGATTGTACGAAAGCCCCCTAACCCCCAAAGGGGAATGCAATGCATGAAATCACATTTGCTTATAATTTGATATAGTATCACCTTAAGATATTTCTTGCGTAACAATTGATGAAAATAGTGATAAAACTATTTGTCTTCTGCTCAGCTAAATCTGTGAAGCTGTCCCCTTGAGGGGACTACAGGGGTGTTAATTGTTTCACATAGAAATAAGCGATAAAGTAGAAGCAGACTTAAGAACTGTAGATTTTCAATAAACAACATAAAACAAAGTCCTAATGACTAGTGACGATTTAAAAGACTTAAAGGCCCGAGTGGAAGCACTTCGGGGGTATCTTTGACTACGACAAGAAAGTTGAAGAAATAAAAGAACTGGAATTAGTATCCGCCCAGCCTGATTTTTGGAATGATTCAGATGAGGCTGAAAAAACCATGAAAGTAATTCAAGGCTTAAAGGAATGGACCAAACATTTCGAAGAGCTGAATGAACTCTATGGCGAAGTAGAAACCTATTACGAATTCTTGGAGATGGGTGAATCTACCGAAGAAGAAGTAGCTAAAGCCTATAAAAAAGCCTTGACCAAAACTGAAGAGCTGGAGCTGAAAAAGATGTTGTCTTCAGAGGAAGACCAACTTTCGGCTATGTTGCAAATCACTCCTGGAGCTGGCGGCACGGAAAGTAATGATTGGGCAGGTATCTTGATGAGAATGTACATCATGTGGGGAGAAGCCAATGGCTATAAAGTGCGTGAAGTGGATTTTCAAGAAGGGGATGTAGCAGGAGTTAAATCCGTGACTTTAGAATTTGACGGCCCACAAGCTTATGGTTTTCTGAAATCAGAAAATGGCGTACACCGATTGGTTAGGATTTCGCCTTTCGATAGTGGTGGAAGAAGACACACTTCCTTTGCTTCGGTTTATGTTTATCCTGTTGTGGATGACAGTATTGAAATTGATATCCATCCTAATGATGTGGAATTGCATACTTCCCGTTCTGGTGGTGCCGGTGGTCAGAATGTAAACAAGGTGGAAACCAAAGTGCAATTGACGCACAAACCAACAGGAATAGTGGTAGTTTGTCAAGCTAACCGAACGCAGCTCGGTAATAGGGAAGAGGCTATGAAAATGTTGAAATCTCAATTGTATCAGATTGAGGTAGAAAAAAGAAGTGCTGAAAGAAATGAGGTAGAGGCAGGTAAGAAGAAAATTGACTTTGGTTCTCAGATCAGGAACTACGTATTGCATCCTTACAAATTAATTAAAGATGCCAGAACAGGAGTAGAGAGAACCGATGTTCAGAATGTTTTAGATGGTGATTTGAATGATTACATCAAAGCCTATCTGATGGGCGGAGATGAAAAAGTAGGATAAGATTTTTGAGTCTAGAAGCTAGTTTTTAGACTCATTGTCATAATTCATTCCTGATATTTTACAAAATAAAACACTAGGATTTTACCTTTATAAAATTAAAATCCTATCTAAAAACCTTCCATCCTAAAATATAATTTTTACAATATCTCAACCTAACGAATGTTTGGTAATGACTTTATTCTTTAGCTTTATTGTTGTAATTTCGTAATTGGAATTAAACGACTAATAAATATGTCTGCACATCAAACTGTAGCTCCTTATAAACCTAAAAATAACGTTCGCATAGTAACCGCTGCCTCTCTTTTCGATGGGCATGATGCGGCTATTAATGTGATGCGAAGAATCATTCAATCCACTGGATGTGAAGTGATTCACCTTGGGCATGATCGCTCTGTTGAAGAAGTGGTAAACACTGCTATTCAGGAAGATGCACAAGCTATCGCCATGACTTCCTATCAAGGGGGGCATACAGAATACTTCAAATACATGCATGACTTGCTGAAAGAAAAAGGCGCTGGTCATATCAAGATTTTTGGTGGAGGAGGAGGCGTAATCCTTCCGGAAGAAATCAAAGAATTGCATGATTATGGCATTTCCCGAATTTACTCTCCAGACGATGGCAGGGAATTGGGCTTACAAGGCATGATCAATGATTTGGTGAAGCAAAGTGACTATCCTACTGGTCAGAATTTGAATGGCGAAGTTGGTAGAATTGATAAGCAAGATGTAAAAGCCATTGCCAGATTAATCTCAGCAGCAGAAAATTTCCCGGAAGAAAGCAATGCTGAATTGGATAAAATTAGACAGAAGGCTAAAGATATAGAAGTTCCTGTTTTAGGAATTACAGGAACGGGGGGTTCAGGAAAATCATCATTAGTAGATGAATTGGTACGCAGATTTTTACTTGATTTTAAAGACCAGCCAGACGGGCGGGCACGTAAAAATATTGGAATTATCTCTGTCGATCCATCCAAAAGAAAAACGGGTGGAGCATTATTAGGGGATAGAATCCGAATGAATGCCATCAATCATGAGCGTGTGTATATGCGTTCATTGGCAACCCGTCAAAGTAATTTATCGATTTCGAAATATGTGAAAGATGCTGTTTCTATCTTAAAAGCAGCAAAATTTGATCTCATCATACTAGAAACCTCTGGAATTGGGCAGTCCGATACCCAGATTTTAGATTATTCTGATGCTTCACTTTATGTAATGACGCCTGAATACGGAGCGGCAACTCAGTTAGAGAAAATCGATATGTTGGATTTTGCTGACATCATTGCGCTTAACAAATTTGATAAGCGTGGGGCTTTGGATGCATTGCGTGATGTGAAAAAACAATATCAGCGTAACCATGGATTATGGGAAGCTAAAGTGGACGATATGCCTGTTTATGGCACTATTGCTTCTCAATTTAATGATCCGGGAACCAATGCTTTATACAAAACTTTGATGGATAAAGTGGTAGAGAAATCAAGAGCTGATTTGAAATCTACTTTTGAAATTACCGATGAAATGTCGGAGAAAGTATTCATTATCCCACCAAACAGAACCCGCTATTTGTCAGAGATTTCTGAAAACAACAGAGGCTATGATGAATGGGTGGAGCAACAAGCAGAAGTAGCAGATAAGCTTTATGGTTACAGAAAATCCATTGAGACTTTACAAGATTCTGAAATAGAGGATAAAGACCGCTTGATTAAAGGATTGGAAGAAGCTTATGCAAAAGAAGAGCTGAATTTCGATCCTAAAAATAAATTATTGATAGAGGAATGGGGTGATAAAGTTCAGAAGTATAAAGATCCTATTTATTCATTTAAAGTAAGGGATAAAGAAATTAAGATTAAAACGCATACTGAATCATTATCTCACAGTCAGATTCCAAAAGTTTCTTTGCCAAAATATAAAAGTTGGGGAGATTTATTGAGATGGAATTTAAGGGAAAATGTTCCAGGTGAATTTCCTTATACAGCCGGAATTTATCCTTTCAAGAGAGAAGGAGAAGATCCAACCCGTATGTTTGCCGGAGAAGGTGGACCGGAAAGAACCAATAAGCGTTTCCATTATGTAAGTATGGATATGCCGGCTAAGCGTTTATCCACTGCATTTGATTCAGTAACGTTGTATGGTAATGATCCTGATTACAGGCCTGATATTTACGGTAAAATTGGTAATTCAGGGGTAAGTATCTGCTGCCTGGATGATGCCAAGAAATTATATTCAGGATTTGATTTGGCTGATGCCATGACTTCCGTTTCCATGACCATTAATGGTCCAGCTCCTATGCTTTTAGGGTTTTTCATGAACGCAGCGGTTGATCAGCAATGTGAAAAATACATCAAAGAAAATGGCTTAGAAGCTGAAGTAAATAAGAAAATCGATAAAATTTTCAAGGAAAAGGATTCTAAAAGACCAGAATACAGAGGCGATTTACCAGCAAATCATAACGGATTAGGATTGATGCTTTTGGGTATAACAGGAGACCAGGTGTTACCGAAAGATGTTTACGAGAAAATAAAATTCGAGACCATGGCAGTGGTTCGTGGTACAGTTCAGGCGGATATCCTAAAAGAAGATCAGGCACAGAATACTTGTATTTTCTCTACAGAATTTGCTTTGCGATTGATGGGAGATGTGCAGGAATATTTCATTGAAAATCAGGTTCGTAACTTCTATTCCGTTTCCATTTCAGGTTACCATATTGCAGAAGCTGGTGCCAATCCGATTACACAATTAGCCTTTACGTTAGCGAATGGATTTACTTATGTAGAGTACTACTTAAGTAGGGGAATGGATATCAATAAATTTGGTCCAAACCTATCTTTCTTCTTCTCTAATGGTGTTGATCCAGAATATGCGGTGATTGGAAGAGTAGCCAGAAGAATATGGTCGAAAGCTTTAAAGCAGAAATACGGAGCAAATTCCAGAGCACAGATGTTGAAATACCACATCCAAACTTCGGGACGTTCATTACACGCTCAGGAAATTGATTTTAATGATATCAGAACGACCTTGCAAGCTTTGTATGCGATTTACGATAACTGTAACTCATTGCATACCAATGCTTATGATGAAGCAATCACAACGCCAACTGAGAATTCAGTGCGAAGAGCCATGGCTATTCAGTTGATTATCAATAAAGAATTGGGCTTAACTAAAAATGAAAATCCGATTCAAGGTTCTTTTATTATTGAAGAATTAACTGATTTGGTTGAGGAAGCAGTATTGACTGAATTTGATAGAATTACCGAAAGAGGTGGAGTTTTAGGAGCTATGGAAACTATGTATCAGCGTGGAAAGATACAGGAAGAAAGCTTGTATTACGAAACCTTGAAGCATACGGGTGAATTTCCAATCATAGGTGTAAATACCTTCTTGAACTCTAAAGGTTCGCCTACGGTAACACCAGGTGAGGTAATCAGAGCGACTAAAGAAGAGAAAGAATATCAGATCGAAACGCTTAATTTATTAAATGATAGATTTGAAAAAGAAGCAAAAGAGAGCTTAGACAGATTGCAAAAAGCAGCCATTAAAAATGAAAACCTTTTTGCTGAGCTGATGGAAGCGACCAAGTTCTGTTCCTTGGGTCAGATTACAAAGGCGATGTTTGAGGTTGGGGGACAGTATAGAAGGAATATGTAATTGAGAACCTAGTATAAGATAATAGAAAAGCACGGTGAGAATCGTGCTTTTTTTTATTCAACTGTATCATAAAAGAGTCCTTTTTATTATTCCAGAGAACCCAATCCTAACCTCAGATTAATAGATACCTAATATTTCTGTCATTTAAGTGATTTTTTCTATTCACTTCTACCAGTCGTCACCCTCTTGCCAATCTTTATTCATTGCTTTGATAATTGAATTTTCAAGCTCATAAATGGCGGAAAGGGTTTCTTCTTTATATCTTCTGTTGAGTTTTCTAGCTTTGCCATTTTTTCTATAGTAGGAACTGTTAGCAAACCAATGATTCATATCTCTCTCAACTTCCCCTAGCTTAGCTGAAAAACTTTGATAATAAAGATCAGAGATTTCATATTTATATCGACCATCCTTTGTTTCTATTTTGACTGTATACCATAATTCTACCTTAGAAGGCACAGCTGCAGTCTCAATATACAATTCGCTAAAGCCTTTGCCTTTGATCATGAAAGATGTTCCTTGATCCTTAATTTCTTCGTTTTCAGCCGAAAATTTCTCCTTTAAAAACTGCTCCGCTTTATTGTACAATTGTGCTTGTGTTAGACCTTTTACACTCATCACTTCAGTAAATTTAACTTTGCCATCCTTGTCTTTAGGAAAGTCATCAATTAATTGTGCATTTGCGAGTATATTAACACCTAAAAATATTAGCAGTAATAGTCCTTTAAATGTATTCATATTGCATATCCTTTTAGTTGTAACATCTGATATATAAGTTAAAAAAAATGTAGAAAATTAAATCCTTTTAACCCTCTTAACGGAAATTCAGTGGTCAAGCTAAATATTTATCCCTTTTTCTTTTATGATTTTTGTCATAACATTCACTTTGCCTTTTTGAGAAAGAAGCAAAAGAAAGCTTGGATAGATTGCAAAAGGCAGCCATTAAAAATGAAAACCTTTTTGCTGAATTAATGGAAGCAACCAAGTTCTGTTCTTTGGATCAGATTACAAAGGCGATGTTTGAGGTCGGAGGGCAGTATAGGAGGAATATGTAGGAAGTCAATTATTAATATTTTATTGTCAAAAATTTAAAGGAGCGAATGTTGCTCCTTTTTTTATGAAAAGTTTCATAGCTTGGTTAAAATTTAAATGAAAAAAGGAGTTTATGGAACAATTTGAAAATCATGACATATATAATTCAATAGTTAAACAAAATATATTTGAATTTGATGATCAAATATTTTCAAGTTTATATTTGAATTTTAAAATAGACAATACAAATGTCCTGATTTTTAAAAATTGTAGTATTTCAGATTTAAATATTTCACTATTAGCGGACAACCCATTTTTAGAAATTAGATTTTTAAATTGTACTTTTAATAAAGAGGTAGAATTTAATAGATTCTTGAATGGTAGTCTTGTATTTAATAAATGTTTATTTGAATCAGAGGATGTATCTTTTGTCTTTTTTAAAGCCAATAAATTAAATATCGTATTTGGGTTATGTGAAATCAAGTCTTTAATTTTGAATGATAGCGCTATTGAAGGTTCGTTAATTATAAATGGTTGTAAAATAGATACAGTTTATGCATCAAACTTCACGATTAAATCATTTTTATTTGGAGGCAAAAATCAACAAATAACTAAAATAGATTTTGCAGGTATAAAAAGTGAAATTTTATCTTTTGGTCAAGGCAATTGTAATTATTTTGAGCTTACGCATTCTGAAATTGAATCATTTTTTATTTATGGAATAAAGAAAGATTCTTTTAATATTGAAATTGACCAATTCATCTTAAATGCTAATAGGATTGAAAACTTTAAGGTTGGAAATTTAAAGAATGCTCAAGTCTTCAGTTTGTATAATAATATATTCAATTCCGAAAAGACATTAAGCAATATATTATTTCTTGGTAAAGTAAATTTCTCAGGTCAAAATCTAGCAGGTATTGAATTTATAGGGATAAATTTTTATAATTCATTATTAACTTTCGAGAATGTTAATCTAGGGAAGGCAAGTTTTTATAATATTAATTGGCCTAAGGGTTATATTTTATCTTTAAATGATTTCTCCTTTGAGGATCAAGATACTTTCTACAATGAAATAGCTCTAAGAGCATTAAATGAGCAGTATAGGCAGTTAAAGGTAAAAACAAGAGAAGCTGGAGATAAAATTGCAAGCTTAAAATTTTATTCAAATGAAATGGAAATTACTAATAAAATTTTTAGTCATAATAAAAAGACTGGGTTTTGGGATTGGGCATTGATTTTTACTAATAAATTATTCAGTTGTTTTGGTCTCAGTTATATAAGACCTTTAGTGTTTCTATTCTCTATTCATACAGTTTTATTTACTCTATTCATTTTAGGCGGCTATAATAATTTAGAATTTGTGTGGCCTTGGTTTAATACTACAGAAGGATTGGGAGTTTCTTTTGGTCAATTTTTCTATTTATTAAATCCACTTCATAAATTACCTGAAGTAGAGAATAATTGGATATTGGTTTTAGATTTTTTTAGCAGAGTAATAAATTCTTACTTTATCTATTATTTTTTGAAAGCTACTAGGAAGTTTACTTTTAACTAACTCTTTTATTTTTCATACCGAGCTTTACGAACAGCCTCTACTTCTTTAGTAATTTCTTCTAAAGAGGGAGCGTTTTCGGCTTGGCTTCTTAACTTTTTGAGTATATCTGAAAAGTTGTTAGGTTCTGATTTATCCTTTCAGATTCTTATTTGCTCCAAATTGGCTAAATCTTTTAAGAGAGCCTTAGCTTTTGGGTTCAGTATATCTATTTTTATAGTTTCCATTATTTACCGCTTTTTCTAATATACGAATAATTTAAATCTTAGATTTTTAGATTCTTCAAAAATAACTATTGCTTTAAATCTTATATCCATATATCTTAATTCTCTATTTTTAACCCTTACCTTTACTCTAGAAACCCTTAAATTTAAAAATGCCCACTCCACAAAAGTCCAGCCTGCATCCCGATAATCCATTTAATAAAAGATATGATCTGGAAAGTTTAGCCACAACGCTTCCTGAATTAGGAACTTTTATTTTCACCAATCAATATGATAGTCAAACTATTGATTTTGCTGATCCAAAAGCGGTTAAGGCATTAAACAAAGCGTTATTATTGCAGCATTATGAATTAAAATATTGGGATATTCCAGATGGATATTTATGTCCGCCCATACCCGGAAGAGCGGATTATTTATTTCATATAGATGAATTTCTGACTAAAAAGCGAAAAGGAGTAAAGGTAAAAGGTGACTTAATCAGATGCTTGGATATCGGAACCGGAGCTAGTTGTATTTACCCCATTATAGGATCACAGCAATTTATATGGAATTTTGTAGGCTCGGAAATTGATCCTAAAGCATTTGCTGCAGCAGAAAAAATCATTGCTGAGAATCCTTCCTTGAAGGATAAAATCGAAATCAGGAAGCAGTACAAGTCCACCGATATATTTAAAGGGATTGTCAAAAAGCACGAATACTATGATGTGAGTATCTGCAATCCGCCATTTCACAGTTCAGCTGAAGAAGCGGAAAAAGGCACGACTAGAAAGCTGAAAAATCTCAAAAAATTTAGAAAAGGGGAGAAGCCGACCTTAAATTTTGGTGGTAAAAGCAACGAATTATGGACTGAAGGAGGAGAGCTTAAATTTATCACCAATATGGCGGTGCAAAGTAAGTACCATTCTCATTCTGTGCGCTGGTTTACCACTTTGGTTTCCAAATCTTCAAACCTAAAACGCATCTATGATGCCATCAAACAAGCAGGAGCTAAGGAGATTGAAACCATTGAAATGAATCATGGAAATAAGACAAGTAGGATAGTGGCTTGGACGTTTTTAGCTTCCGCAGAATCTAGAGACTAGAAAAGAAGACATTGAAAATTTCGTTTCGAATGCTAAAACTGAGACTATCATTTGCATGCTTATAAAAAAAAGCTTCAAGCCTATGAATTTCTTTTGTAAAGCACCAAAGTAGATTAGAACGTCATTCCTGCGAAGGCAGGAATCTTTTGATTTTAACCTTTGGTTAAAATATTAAGAATGAAATTGAGAGTGTAGAGAGTACATATTTAGGAAGGAATTGCCAATTGATACTTTATTGAAACTTCGTTTCATTAGGACAAGATCCCTTTCTTCAAAGGGATGACGCACGGAAAATAATGTAGAGAATAATTGATGTTAACTGCATGAAATATAGATTTTCCCGCTCTCATTTGTACCTACTTAATCAGGCGTTTGAACTGGCAAATTCTATACAAAAAGATATGAGATTCTAGACGAATAATACAATCTTGAACCTCATATCTCTTTATCAATTATATCAATATCATTCACTCAAATAATAAGCACCATCCACTACATACATTTTACTTTGATCTAAATCTTCAGGATTAATCCCAATAAAATCCTCATTTTCATTAATTGCTTTCACTTCCATTTTTTGATAGTTGCCTTTAGATAATTCTTCAAAAATAAAAATTTGATCTCCTTGCTTCAGGATTCCCTTTTTGGGCATCAGCAATAAGCTATCTGTTTTTATATGCACTTCAACTTCCAATTGTGCACCTAAAGGGAGATTAACTGTTTCAGGTAAATCTGCATGGGCTAAAACGCTATTGTCACTCACTTTTTTATTGATGAAATGGAGCGTGCTTTCGTACCATTTAGCTCCCTCAGGAAGTTTAAAGCTTACTCTTTGTCCTTCTTTCAATTGATCTACATCTTTTGGAAAAACATTAAATTCCAGATGCATTTCATCCAAATTCACCAATTCAAAAAGGCTTTGACTGGGCTCAACCATCATGCCTTTACTTATATTTACTTCTGTGATTACACCGCTGAATGGTGCTCTTAGGCTTAACACATTTTGTAAATTTCCTTTTTGCAAGCTTGCAGCATTTATCCCTAACTTTTGAAGCATGCTTTTTTTGCTATCCGTATTCACTTTAGCTTCAAAATAATTAGCCTCAGCTTCCTGAAAGCTTTTTAGTGAGATAGATTGATTCTCTACCAAGCTTTTCTTCCTATTATAATCAGCTTCTAATCTCTTAAGGTTATTAACTGAAGCCAAAAAATTACTTTGCAATGTGAGAATATCAGGGTGGGAGAAAGTAGCCAAAACCTGACCTTTCTTTACTGTTTCACCAGGCAAAATTTCAGCCCCCTCTATAAAGGCATGATGAACCAGATGCAATTCCGCTATATCCTTAGGAGCAACGGCTAATTCACCTATGGTTGTTAGCTTTTTATCTAAAGGTGCCTTTTCTAATTTCGCTACTTTCAAATTGGTGTTCTCCACTTGATCTTCCGATAGGGATATTTCACTTTTATTCTCTTGTTGCTCTTCAGCAATAGTTTCTTCTTTTCCACTACAAGCCATAAAAGCTAGTAAGGATAATAGGATAATTATATTTATAAATTTCATAAGTATATTTTTATTTTTAAGAGTCTTATGGAATCTTTGATTAAAAATTCATCTTCGGTTGATATAAAATTCGAATATGAATTTTTAATGTCGATTTCATTTTCTTTCTGTTAAATATTGTAATTCAATTGAAATATTGGCAATCTCCTTCTGGAGTTCGAGATTGGTTTTTTGAATATTGTAAAGAGCTGTGAGATTTTGCACAAATTCATAAAAATTCAGTTCACCAATTTGGAGTGCTTCAGCCGAAGATGATTCTAAATCATCCAGTTCCTCCATCATGGAAGTGCTTTTATCAATGAGCGCATTATAATTTTCATAATCATTTTTAGCGCTTATCAGCCTTTGGTTCCTTTCATTATTTTCCCATTCCAAGGTTGATTGTTGAATGTCCTTTTCGATTTTCAATTCTTCAATCTTTCCTTTTACTCCATTATAAACTATGGGGATGCTAATGCCAACTTGCACGCTCTGATAACCCGTTACATTTTGCAAACTTTGGTTTACATAACCGATATAAGCATTTGGAAAATATTGAGCCTTACCTACCTTGATATTGGTCTCTGCGGCTAAAAGCTGTTGATCGTTTTTTTGCGTAAAAGCAGGATCCAATGTCAAAGAATCTAATGAAGAAGTCCATTCGAAACTACTGTAGTCCGTAGTAGAATCAGGCAATTGATCGCAAAAGCATAATTGCTTTAGTGTTTGAATGTTATCATTCAGCATTTTCTGGCTTTTGATTAATTCATTTTCAATGCTCATTAATTGGCCGGATAAGCTTAAGGTTTCCAATTTCCCACTTTCCCCTTTTTCAACCATTTCATCAGCCTGCTCCATGCTTTTCTTTAAGAGTTTAGCTTGTTCTTGTAGAAAACTCACTTGCTTTAGGCTAAATATCCAATCATTCCAGGCTTTTCGAATCTCGCTTGAGATTTCCTTTTTGGTTAAATGATATTCTTGTTGAGCTAATTCAATCTGAGCACCTGCCATTTTTTGCCTTCTGAAATTAGCGGGAATATTTCCAAAGGATTGCTGGAAATTCCAGTTATAGTCTATTTCAGGGCCATCTAGTTGCCCCCTTTGATAATTGATATTAGTCGAGGGAATTTCAAAAGCTTGTGTTTTAAAACTTTCAGCTTGCTCTATTCTCAATTTAGAATTCTGTATTTGAGGGTTTTGCTGCATTGCATCTTGTATCATCATACTCAATGCTTCAGGCTCTTTGTTTTGTTCTTGAGCATTAGCATTTTGATTGAATCCTAAAAAACTAAAAAGCATCAATAATACAATTGGAATCAGTTTAGAGGATGATTTACCTTTGTTTTTATTCATGAGATAATACAGGGAAGGCAATACTACTAAGGTTAGGAAAGTAGCAGTGATCAAACCACCAATCACCACGGAAGCCAAAGGTTTCTGTACTTCAGCACCACTTGAAGTGGACAGTGCCATAGGTAGAAATCCTAAAGAAGCCACTAAAGCAGTCATGATAACGGGTCTTAATCTATCCGTACTCCCTGTTTTGATTAATTGAATTAAATCCATTTCTTTTTCATTCCTTAAATCATTTAAATGACTGATTAAAACAATTCCATTCAATACAGCCACACCAAATAATGCTATAAAACCAACTCCTGCGGAAATACTAAATGGCATATCTCTGATCCACAGTGCCAACACTCCACCAATGGCGGAAAGCGGAACGGCTGTATAAATTAATAAGGCATATTTCACTTTACCGAAAGCAAAATAAAGCAAGATGAAAATCAATAATAGGGCAACTGGCACTGCTATAGCTAATCTATTCCTTGCTTTTTCCAAGGTTTCAAATTGCCCACCGTACTTAATAGAATAGCCAGGCTCCATTTTTAATTTGCTATCCAAATTAGATTCAATTTCTGCTACAAGTCCTGCTATATCTCGATCTCTCACATTGGTTCCTACTACCACTCTTCTGCGAGTATCATCTCTCGAAATCTGCAAAGGACCTTCTTGGTATTCCCATTTGGCTACTTCTGATAAAGGAATAAGTTGACCACTTTGACTTTTGATGGTTAGCTTATCCAAATCAATAGAATTTCTAAAGGATTCCTTTAATCTGACGACAAGTTCAAATTTACGCTCACCCTCAAATATGAATCCTGCATTTTCACCGGCATAGGCTGCTCTAATGATGCTGTTTAATTCTTCTATGGAAACACCATATTGAGCTGCTTTTTTTCTATTATAGCTAATGACCCATTGTGCTAATCCTTCTGTCTGTTCTACCTTCACATCTGCGGCACCAGGCACTTCTTTTATAATTGAGGCTGCCTGATTCCCATAATCTGCAAGTTTAGCTAAGTCTTCCCCGTATATTTTAACTGCTATATCCGATTTAGCTCCTGTAATCAATTCGTTAAATCTTAATTGAATCGGTTGAGTAAATTCAAAAATTGCCGTTGGGATAACAGCCAATTTCTCTTCCATTTTTTCAATTAAATCAAATCGATCTTCTGCAGTCGTCCATTCGTCTTTTGGTTTCAGAATGATCATGATATCTGCCAGTTCGATAGACATAGGGTCAGTGGGCACTTCAGCTGTACCAATTTTTGAAACTACTGATTCTACTTCAGGGAAATTGTCTATCAAAATGCGTTCTGCTTTTGTGCTGGTGGCTATACTTTGTTCCAATGAAGAGCCTGGAGGTAAAGTCATCTGCATGGCTAAATCTCCTTCTTCCAGCTGTGGAATAAATTCAGAGCCCATTCTGCTAAAAATAAATAGAGCAGCAGCTAATAAAATCACTGATAAAGAAATAGTGACCTTAGGATTACGCAGGGAAGAATTTAAAACAGGTTTATAAGCAGCTTTCAATTTATTCATCACCTTATCCGCAAAAGTGACTTTACTTTGAATGTTTTTCTTGAGAAACAGAGCCGTCATCATGGGTACATAGGTCATAGAAAGAATCATGGCACCCAAAATGGCAAAGCTAACGGTCTGTGCCATAGGTCGGAAAGTTTTACCTTCTATACCTGTAAGAGATAATATGGGTAGAAATACCACCAAAATAATCAAAACCCCAAAAGCTGCCGATTTGTAGATTTTTTGAGAGGCATTGATTACGATATCATCCATTTCCGATTGACTCAATTGCTTGCCAATGTGTACCGTGAAGAGAATATGCAGAATGCTTTCTACTATAATCACCGCTCCATCTACCACTATGCCGAAATCGATGGCTCCCAACGACATCAAATTGGCAGACACATCAAAAATGTTCATCATGATGAAAGCAAATAGCAAGGATAGTGGAATAATGGAAGCCACAATCAAACCTGCTCTGAAATTTCCTAAAAGAAGTATCAAGACCAAAATTACAATTACCCCACCTTCCAATAAATTGGTTTTTACGGTATTGATTGCTCTGCCCACTAAATCAGATCTGTCCAGATATGGCTTAATTTTTACACCTTCAGGCAAGGATTTTTGCACTTCAGCCACTCTTTTATTAACCAACTCTAGGGTTTCGGATGAATTAGCTCCTTTTAACATTAAAGTGATACCGCCAACAGCTTCTCCCTTTCCATCCTTGGTCATGGCACCAAATCTTTTAGCATTTCCGAATTGTACCGTGCCAATATCCTTTATTAAAACAGGCGCTTTTTCGTCATGCTTTAATAATGTGTTTCGGATGTCATCTAAATTCATCATCATGCCTTCCGTTCTCACGTAATAAGCATTCTGATTTTTTTCAATATAACTACCTCCGGAATTTTCATTATTGGCATTAAGGGCTTCAATAATTTCTTGAAAACTTACTTTATGTTGAGCCATTAGTGTTGGATTAACAGCCACTTCATATTGCTTTAGATAGCCACCAAAGGAACTAACTTCCACTATTCCTTTTATACCAGATAGCTGTCTTTTTACTATCCAATCCTGAATAGTGCGGAGTTCCATGGCGGAAAATTCTCCTTGATGTTCTTCATCTACTTCTAAAGTGTATTGATAGATTTCACCCAATCCAGTGGTGATTGGCATCAGTTCAGGAGCTCCCAATTTTGATGGAATTTCATCACTCACAATAGTGATTTGCTCTTGCACATATTGCCGAGTATCCAGTACAGGAACGCTTTCTTTAAAAACAATGGTAACTACCGAAAGTCCATATTTTGAAATCGAGCGTATCTCTTCCACCATGGGAATGTTGGCCATGGAAATTTCGATCGGGTAAGTAATAAATTGCTCCACTTCCTGTGCGGATAAAGATGGACTTACCGTCACTACCTGTACTTGATTATTGGTAATGTCAGGAACAGCATTGATGGAGAGCTGCCCCATTGAATAAATACCGCCCCCAATTAAGGCGATTACTCCAAAGAACACAATCAGCTTGTTCTTTATGGAGAAAGAAATAATTTTTTGAAACATGAAAATGTCATTTACTTAAGATTTTGAAATAGATTAATCGATTTCTTAAGCAAATAGGGGAGGTCCTCTGTAAGTAAAGGAATTATTGAATTGAATTTGAATAGAACCAATGGTTCCTGGTGGAATAATGACTTGCTTTTCTGTAGTAACAGTTAAATTAAGTTTTAAACTACTAGGGATTAAATCCTGTGGTTTAACTTGTTCTTTATCTACAGCTTTTTTCTCTGCAATTACAGATTTACTTTTCTGAAAATTCTCAAGGTGATTAGCTCCTAAATTAAGGTGGAAACCGACTTTGAGTAAATCTATGGGAGATTTAACAGGCTCTTTTTGAAGAATTTCCTTTAAATTAAATCCATCAGTGCTGTGATGATGCGGCACAAAGCTATGCAACAGTAAAATGCTTACTGACAAACTAATGAGCGCTATGCCGAAAATTCTTTTCATTTTGACAAAGATAGGAAGAAAAAGTGATTGTTAAAGTGATAAGTGTTACACTTGATATGCGCCAGTGGCGGAAGTTTATAAATTTTCTTTATACTCTATGAATTCTATCGCCAGCATCTTGCTGGTGATGCTTACTTTGCTCTTGCACGGAACACAACAGCTTGCTTTAGGAAGCCCCCTAACCCACCAATTGGCTGGGAATAAGGCGGCAGTAGTTTCCACAAGCTGGAGGCAGGCAGAATTATTTATAACTTGTAAATATCTTTTCTATGTCCTACCGTAATAACTGTAATAGTTAAAATATTGTCATTAACTTCATAGATTATTCTATAATCACCTTTTCTGATCCTGAATGCATCTCTGCCTTTTAATTTTATATATCCTTGCGGTCGTGGGTTTTGGGCTAGAGAAAGAATGGCTTTTATAAGAAGATCTGAAATTTGATCAGGTAATTTGTTTAATTTTTTTTGAGCAGTTTTGGAGATGATGATTTTGTATTCATCCATTTATTTTACTTTTCTAGATTTTAGAAAATCATCAAAAGATATATATTCTTCTTTATTTGACTTGACCTTGTCATACAGCTTAATGTCTTCTAATTCTTCAAGCTCTTCCATTAATTTTTCATATTCAGCTATAGGAAGGATAATTGCTTGTTTTTGACCCTTATCATCTGTTATAAATTGAGTTTTCATATGTATTCTGCTTTTTGAATAAACAATATTCAATATATAAAGATTTCACCAAATCAAAATATATTCAATTTCAATGAATTAGAATTCGTCTATTATAAGAAAGATAATAGACTGTGTAAGTTTTTTTACAGTCTATTATCTTAAATCTAAAATATCTCAACCAAGATTCTTCAAGCTTTCCTCCAAAGTCTTAATCTTAGCTTCTGCATCTGCTTGTTTCTTCTTTTCCGTTTCCACTACATGAGCAGGAGCATTGCTCACAAAGCGTTCGTTTTGTAATTTCTTTTTCACGCTCTTTAAAAAGCCTTTAGTATAATCCAACTCCTTCTGGATTTCCTCTTTCTCTTTTTCAACATCTATTGCACCCTCCATTGGAATGAAACACTCATCGGAACCTATGAAAAAGCTAACCGCTTGATCTATTTTATCATTGGTAAATGCCAATTCATCTATATTAGCCAATTTATCAATCACAGATATATATTCCTGATAAATCATTTCGCTATTGGTTTTTACATAAAGTTTTAGTGATTCTTTAGGTGAAATTCCTTTAGCAGCTCTAATATTTCTGATTTGGGAAACCAATTCAAAAGCGGTTTTAGCATCCAATAAAATGGCTTTATCATAATCTTTCTCTATTGGCCAATGATTTACGATTACGCAATCTTTGTCATCTCTATCCGTGATTTGATGCCAGATTTCTTCTGTTAAGAACGGCATGAATGGATGTAAAATCGTCAATATATCCTCAAAGAAAGTGATAGTTGCCTCATAGGTATCATTGTCAATAGCTTCTCCATAAGGTGGCTTAACTAATTCCAGATAATATGAACAGAAATCATCCCAAATCAATTTATAGGTAGCCATTAAAGCATCAGATATTCTGAATTTGCTGAAATGATCATTGATTTCCCTTAAAGCATCTTGAAAACGAGCTTCAAACCAATCGCGGGCTTTCATAGCCTCAATTGGAGTGTCTTTTTCTTTCACTTCCAATCCTTCTACCAATCGATATGCATTCCAGATTTTATTACCAAAATTCCAGCCTTGCTCGCAAAGCTTTTCTTCAAATAGTAAATCATTTCCGGCAGCAGCTGAAAGTAATAAACCAACTCTCACTCCATCCGCACCATGTTTATCAATTAATCCCAATGCATCAGGTGAATTGCCCAATTGCTTGGACATTTTTCTACCCTTATCGTCCCTTACGATTCCAGTCAGATATACATTTTTAAATGGTAGTTCACCTTTAAATTCATAACCAGCTATGATCATTCTGGCTACCCAGAAGAATAGAATATCAGGCCCCGTTACCAAATCATTGGTAGGGTAATAGTAGTTGAAATCATCATTGTCAGGATTTTTGATTCCGTCAAAAACAGAAATGGGCCATAACCAAGCACTAAACCATGTATCCAAAACATCTTCATCTTGCTTTAAGTCTTCCGTTTTTAAATTTTGATCACCTGATTTTTCCTTGGCTAATTTCAAGGCTTCTTCTGCATTTTGAGCCACTACAAATTCCCCATTTGGAAGAAAATAAGCCGGGATTCTGTGTCCCCACCACAACTGACGGGAAATACACCAATCCCTTACATTTTCCATCCAATGCTTATAAGTATTCTTGAATTTAGGTGGAATCAGTTTGATGTTGTCGTTCATTACGTTTTCATAAGCCGGCTTTACCAATTCCTCCATTTTTACAAACCACTGTGTAGAAAGCTTTGGCTCAATTACCGCATCCGTTCTTTCGGAATGCCCAACCTTATTGGTATAATCTTCTTCCTTTTCTAATTGGTCTTTTTCCTTTAAAAGCTTGGCAATTTTCTTTCTGGCTACAAATCGATCTTCGCCAACTAAAATTTGAGCTTTATCATTGAGCTTTCCATTATCGTCAATGATGTCAATTACTTCTAAATTATGGCGCAATCCAATTTCATGGTCATTAATGTCATGAGCTGGAGTAACTTTCAAGCAACCCGTACCAAATTCCATATCCACATAATCATCTTCAATAATCGGAATGGCTTTATCAATCAATGGAATAATGGCTTTTTTACCTTTCAAGTGTTCGAAACGCTCATCATTAGGATTGATACAGATAGCTGCATCCGCCATTATGGTTTCAGGTCTTGTAGTGGCAATTATCAATGAATCCTCGCTACCTTCAATTTTGTACCTTATGTGATACATCTTTCCCTGAACTTCTTTGAAATTAACCTCATCATCAGCCAAGGCAGTTTTTCCTTCTGGATCCCAGTTTACCATACGGGTTCCTCTGTAGATATAGCCTTTTTTATGTAAATCAACGAAAACCTCAATCACGGCTGCGGACATATCTTCTTCCATGGTGAAACGCTCTCTGTCCCAATCGCATGAAGCCCCTAGTTTTTTAAGCTGCTGCAAGATAATGCCACCATATTTCTCTTTCCACTCCCAGGCATGTTTCATGAATTCATCTCTGCTGATTTCATTTTTATTGATGCCTTTTTCTTTTAGCATTTTTACCACCTTTGCCTCGGTAGCAATAGAGGCGTGATCCATTCCTGGCACCCAGCAAGCTTCTTTGCCTTGCATTCTGGCTCTTCGGATCAATACATCCTGAATGGTATTATTCATCATATGCCCCATGTGCAAGACCCCCGTCACATTTGGTGGAGGGATTACAATGGTATAAGGTTCCTTTTTTGGATCAGGCTTGGAAGCGAAAAACTTCTGCTCCATCCAATGTTTGTACCATTTATCTTCAATATCCGAAGGATTGTATTTTGTTGCCAGTGACATATATGTGATTAAAATTTATTCAAAATGATATTTGCTCGCAAAATTAAGTAATTCAAGGCTTTTTATTGTAGCAATAAGAAATAAAAAAGTGAAAATGAACCACAAGAGAAAACAAAGAAAACAAAAGTGTTTCAGCTAAAGCTGAAATTTAACTAACCGCAAAGGCGCGAAGACGCTAAGAAAAATATGCAAGTTGATTTATGTAAACAGCTAATAATAATAGAAATGAAAGACAGTAAATTTTTTCATTTAGATTTTTCCAGCTTTTCAAAACTTACTAAATAATTGAAAAATGATTCATAAAAAGCATTGTTAATTCATGGCTAAATAAAATCATTTTCCAATTAAAAATTCTTTGCGTCTTGGCGTCTTCGCGGTTAACCCAAAGCCTTAGGCTTTCCTCCGTGTCCTTTGCGAAAGTCTCAGCGTAACTTTGTGGTTAAATAGGCTGCTATTTTGTTGGTAGAAGCTCAGTTCGGACTTCACCGAAGCCAATTCTAACCCCATCTTTTTCGCCATGTCCTCTCATGATGACCGTATCATGGTCATTAATGAATTTTCTTTCGGTTCCATCTGGCATTTGCACTGGTTTAGTGCCTTTCCAGCTTAATTCCAACATGGAGCCATAAGCAGAAGGATCATTCCCACTGATGGTTCCAGAAGCATAAACATCTCCTGTATTGATGTTACAGCCGTTGACTGTGTGATGTGCTAATTGTTGCACGACATTCCAATACATATACTTGAAATTGGAATTGGTTACTACCTTTTCTTCTGAATCTTTTGGTTGGATTCCTACTTGTAAATCAATATCAAAATGGTAATCTCCGGTAAATTTTAAGTAAGGCAATACATCAGGTTCTTGCTTTGGACCAGGAATTCTGAAAGGTTCTAAAGCTTCCATGGTCACAACCCAAGGAGACATAGAAGAACCAAAATTCTTAGCTAAAAATGGACCTAATGGAACATATTCCCACTTCTGAATATCTCGAGCAGACCAGTCATTGAAAAGGGTGAATCCGAAGATATAGTTTTCAGCTTCTTTGGTTGGGATTGCATCTCCCAAGGTATTACCACCACAAGTGATAAAAGCCATTTCTAATTCAAAATCCACCAATTTGGCTGGACCAAAATCTGGATTTTTGGCATCAGGTGCAATGGTTTGTCCTTTTGGTCTATGCAGGGGAGTTCCTGAAATTACAATTGATGAAGCTCTTCCGTGATAACCTACAGGTATGTGTTTCCAGTTAGGTAATAAAGCATTATCCGGGTCTCGGAACATAGTGCCCACATTGGTGGCATGTGATTCAGAAGAATAAAAGTCTGTATAATCGCCTACTCGAATGGGTAAATGCATGGTAGCTTCCTTCTGCGAAATTAGAGCATGTTCTTTTAATTGATCATTGCCCTGAAGCTCCTGATTGTCATGCTGGAGTAGTTCAGAAATTCTTTCTCTAACTGGCACAGTAATTCCCTTGCCCAATTCCATAAAATCATTCAAAATTGGGCGGTCAAAAATTCTCTCTGGTAGCTCTATTTCTTTAAACAATTGGGCGGATTGTATTTCAGTCAAATCTAAAATATAATCTCCTATAGCTACACCAGCTCTTGGTGATTTTCCTTGGGTTGAAAAAATTCCATAAGGAAGGTTTTGAATAGGGAAATCTGAGTTTTGTGGTACTTCTACCCAGCTTTTCAATTCTGGGTTATTAGCTTTATAAGTCATATCAAAAAGTCGTTATAGTAGTCTTAAATTTTGAAATGCTAATATCTGAAAATTTGTTGAAAGGGGAAAAGGGGTGGGAGTTAGAAGTTGGAAGCATGAGATCTGAATTATTAGTATGAATTAATTTTAGTGTACACTTTAAATTAGTTGATGTTCTAATTAATTTAAAGCATGAAAAAATATTATCCGTTTATAATTTATTTAATGATCTCATTTTCTATCCCTGTAATTACTCGACAGTTTTTAGTTACAGATACAGTAATTGAAAATAAAATTGAAAGCAATGAATTAAATCAAGTAGTTCCCTTAGATATTGACAAAGTCAAGCTATCAAAAACCTATCATTATTTTATAGAAATGATTATTGTATTGATAGATTTTATCATTGTGTTTGGATTAATTATAGGATTACTTAAAGCTTATGGTGAGAACTATAAATCCTTCGAAATTTTAAATATACTTTCAAGAGGCTATATCATTTTGTTATTGGGTTATTTAGTAAAAGTTCTTTACTTCACTCTCTTAGATGACTTTTCAATTGATCATTTTGATAATTACAGTATTTTATCATTAGCTGATTTTTATAATTTCGATGATATGAATGAATTTAAATATTTGATGTTATCTAACTATAATTTATTCAGATTATCTAGTTTAATTTATATTTTATATTCAATTTATATATTGACAAATAGAAATATGAAAGTAATTATTTATTTGTCTTTAATTATTGGTTCATTGTTTTTCTTAATCCCTCTAATTGGATTATAAAATTAAAAAGCCCGATTCTCACCGGGCTTATCATTTTTATAAATTCTCTAACCACCAATCGGTCATCATATTGAAAAGGTGAGGTCTTGCACCATCTTCGCCTATGCCGTGGGTTCTGTCTGGATAGTAGAATAGATCAAACTGCTTACCTGCTTCCAGTAGAGCATCCTGATAAACAATGGTGTGTTGTACATGTACATTATCATCACCAGTTCCATGAACAATCAAATAAGGGTCTTCTAATTTATCGATTTTACTTAATGGAGAATTATCATCATAACCGTCAGCATTGTCTTGTGGTAAGTCCATATATCGTTCAGTATAAATGGTGTCATAATATCTCCAGTTGGAAACCATAGCCACAGAAACAGCAGCATTGAAAACATCTGCTCCATCTAGAATTGCATTTCCTGCCATATAACCACCGTAAGACCAACCCCAAATTCCGATTCTTTCAGCATCAACATAATCTAAATCGCCTAAATATTTGGCAGTTTCAATCATATCGAGAGTTTCGAATTTACCCAATTTCCCGTAAGTCATTTTCTTGAAGGCTTCTCCTCTTCCGCCTGTTCCTCTTGGGTCAACTACTGCAATTATATAGCCTTTTTGCGTCATCATTTGATGCCAGTTGAAATGTCCTCCGCCCCATGCATTTTGCACTTGCTGACTACCAGGACCACTATATTGGTAAACAATAACAGGATGTTCTTTCGACTCATCAAAGTCTGCAGGTTTTAAGAAATATCCATTTAAGTTTACATCTTCTGAAGTCTCAAATTGGAAATATTCTTTTTCAACAAATCCGAATTTTTCAGTGATGGATTTATATCTTTTATTATCCTTCAAAGTAGTCAATTTTTCATTGCCTTTTGTTTGGTGTAAGCTCACTTGATTTGGAGTAGTTGGATTGCTGTAATATTCCAAATAGTATTGAAAATCATTGCTCATATTGATACGAGTATTTCCCATTTCATCACCCATCAATTCCTTGTTTTTACCATTCATTCCGATGGAATAGAAAGTACGATCCAATGGAGAATTTTCAGTGCTGATATAATAGATTTTGCTTTCTTTTTGGTCAATGCCTACTATGCTTACTACTTCCCAATCTCCTTTGGTGATTTGTCTTACTAATTCACCATCCAAAGTGTATAGGTAAAGATGCTTGTAGCCATCTTGCTCACTTGATTGAATGAAGTACTTCCCATCATTAGTGTAGGTCAAATCATCACAGTAATTCAGCGCCACATAAGTGTCTGATTCTTCTTTTAAAACTACTTTGCTTTCGCCTGTAGTAGCATTAGCGTGTAAAATTTCCAGAATGTTCTGTCTGCGGTTCATTCTGATAATGCTCAATAGATTGGAGTCTTTAGTCCATTGTACACGTGGAATGTATTGGTCTTTTTCATCACCAATATCCATTTTTTTAGAGTTTTCAGAAGCTAGATCATAAACAGAGATCCATACATGAGAATTTTCTTCACCAGCTTTCGGATATTTATAAACATAGTTTTCAGGATACAAAGCTCCATCATTCCATTTCTGTAAGGTGTATTCTTTTACATGGCTTTCGTCCATAGTGTAGAATGCCAACTTTTTGCTGTCTGGTGACCAATAAAAAGTTTTAGTAACGTAAAATTCTTCTTCATAAACCCAGTCTGATCCACCATTGATGATTTCATTGATTTTACCATCAGAGGTTACTTGAGTGGTATTTCCAGACGCTAAATCGAAGATGTAAATATTGTTTTCAAATACATAAGCCACTTTTTTTGCATCAGGGGAGAAAGTAGCAAACATTTGAGGATTTTCAGAAAGTGGTTTTAAACTTTCATCTTCTAAATTATATACATAATACTGAGCCGTGAATGATCGTCTGTAGATATAATTTACATCAGTTGCCAGCAATAATTTTTGCTCATCCTTACTGAAGGAATAGCTTTTTATTTCAAGTTCAGGATCTAGTTTGTCTCCATCTGCTAATGTCTCAACAACCTTCCCATTTTCAACATCTATTTTCTGGACTTTATTGTCATCCAAAGCGGAATAATACTTTCCGTCATTCATCCAATTGACATTGTAAACAGACTCTTGTCTGAAAGTTCCTTTCTCATAAATATCGGAAACGGTAATTTCTTTTTGAGCGAAAACTAAGCTCGTACTTATAAAACAAAGTATAAATAATAGGTTTTTCATATTCATGCGTATATAATTGTTTGTTACGGTCACATGGAATCTTTGATTAAAAATTCATCTTCGGTTGGTGTAAAATTCGAAGCTAAATTTTTAATGTTGATTTCATTAAAATATTATTTCAAAGTCTAAAATAGGAAGGATTTCTTAAAGTGAAAGCTTGAAATGGATTTAATGGATAGTGGAGAGGTTGAGTGGTAAGTTAGGTGTGGAGGTTTTGATGTGAGTAGGTGATGAAGTGTTGACGTCAAGAAGTTTTTTTGCACCTATATACAAGTTGGCAGTTAGAAGCTCGAAGTCAGAAGTTTTTTTCTCTGATGTCTCTCATTACGTTTTCATGAGCTATACCTTCGTCATTTAGAGATTGAGAAAGTCCTCTGGCTATGGATTCCTCAAGATTTTTATTTTGTTTTTCAAAAGCAAAATCCAATAAACTATTTATTGTTTTAATTAAGGACTTATCCTCGATTAACTCAACTCTTCTAATTAATTCATTTCTTTCCTCTTGAATATTCATGTGTATAGGTTTATTTTCAACGGTCACCCCGATAAGTCGGGGCGGGCTATGGAATTCAATAAATTTTATTCATCCTCGGTTGATATGTTGAGGATTCTAAAATTTATGCTCATTTCAAGTGTATATGTTTATTTTTTTATTGTCACATGGAATCTTTGATTAAAAATTCATCTTCGGTTGGTGTAAAATTCGAACCTGAATTTTTAATGTCGATTTCATATTATAAAGTTAATTTATTTAATAGTTTTATCAATAAGATTGGTTTAGAATTTAAGATTGAGTTTTCTGTTATCGATTTTTACAAGATTCCAGATACTTGATACTCTATACTTATTTTTCACCTTTTTTTAGCCAAACAAATAGGCAAATCATTAGATTTGTGATTTAAGCCCTTACGAGCAAAATGGATAAGAATAAAGCCCAAGAAAAAATTCAGGAGTTAAGCGAAAAGCTTCATTATTATAATTATAAATACTATCAGGAAAGTGTTTCTGAAATTTCTGATTATGAGTTTGATATGATGCTAAAGGAACTCATTGAGTTGGAGGAACAATTTCCTGAATTGAAAACTCCCGATTCCCCGAGTCAGAGAGTGGGAGGGGATATCACCAAAAATTTCGAAACGGTTGAGCATAAAATTCCAATGCTTTCTTTGGGTAATACTTATTCCAAAGAAGAATTGGATGATTTTGACGGAAGGGTGAAAAGAGGCTTGGGAGATGAAGAGTATGAATATTTTTGTGAGCTAAAATTTGATGGGGTAGCCATTAGTTTGCATTATGAAAACGGCAAATTAATAAGAGGAGTAACTCGTGGTGATGGAACTAAAGGAGATGATATTACCAATAATGCCAAAACCATCCGTACTATTCCTCTGAAAGTGAGAGGCTCACAATTCCCTGAATATTTTGAAGCTCGTGGTGAAGTCTTTTTGCCAAGAGAAGCCTTTAATGAAATTAATAGAGAGCGAGAAGAAAATGGAGAAGCTTTATTGGCAAACCCAAGAAATGCAGCTTCGGGAACCTTGAAAATGCAGGATTCGGGAGTTGTTGCCAAAAGGAAATTGGATTGCTTTTTATATTCTTATGCTGGGGAAGATTTGCCTATAGATTCCCATGAAGAAGGCATTAAACAATTGGAGAAATTCGGTTTTAATGTTTCTCAAACCTACAAAAAGTGCCAAAATATTAATGAGGTATTTGATTTCATTAATGAATGGGAAGAAAAAAGGCATTCTCTGCCAGTTGATACGGATGGAATTGTGATAAAAGTTAATAGTTTAGCACAACAAGAGCAATTGGGTTTTACAGCTAAAAGTCCACGTTGGGCGATTGCTTATAAATATAAAGCGGAAAGCTCTACTACCACTTTAAAAGAAATTACTTATCAGGTTGGAAGGACAGGGGCAGTAACTCCTGTTGCCAATCTAGAACCTGTTTCATTGGCTGGAACAACCGTAAAACGTGCTTCTTTACATAATGCCAATGAAATTGTCCGCCTTGATTTGAGAGTTGGAGATACCGTGCATGTAGAGAAAGGTGGGGAAATCATTCCAAAAATCACTGGAGTGGATTTGACCAAAAGAGCTTTGGGAAGTACTGAGGTGGAATATATTAAAAATTGTCCTGAATGCGGTACCGAATTAGTGAGAGCAGAGGGAGAAGCGGTGCATTATTGCCCTAATAAAAAAGGATGTCCGCCACAAATCAAAGGTTCAATTGAGCATTATATTCAGCGAAAAGCAGCTGATATAGATTCAATGGGCGAGCGCACCATTCATTTATTGTATGAAAAAGGCTTGGTCAAGAATGTAGCCGATCTTTATGATTTGAAATATGAGGATGTTTTTGAGTTGGAGGGCTTTAAGGATTTGAGTACCAAAAACCTTCTAAAGGGCATTGAGGAATCAAAGCAAATTCCTTTTGAGAATATTCTTTTTGGCTTGGGGATTCGATTCGTAGGGAAGACTGTAGCAGAGAAATTAGGGGCTCATTTTAAAAATATTGATAATTTGTCTAGGGCTTCCTTTGAAGAATTGATAGAAGTTCCTGAAATTGGCGAGCGAATTGCACAAAGTGTTGTGGAATATTTCCAAGATCAGGATAATATCAAGTTGATTGAGCGTTTGAAATCAGCAGGTCTTCAATTTGAGATTAAGGAAATCATAATAGAGCAAAAAGGTAATGCGCTGGAAGGCAAGTCTTTGGTGGTTTCTGGAGTATTTGAACATTACGGAAGAGATGAAATTAAGGAAGTAATAAAGCAATATGGCGGAAAAGTAGTTTCGGCTATTTCAGGAAAAGTAGATATATTAGTGGCTGGAGAAAATATGGGCCCTGCCAAAAGGCAAAAAGCAGAAAAACTGGGAGTGAAAATCATCGATGAAACTGAATTTCGTAGCCTGATAAAAGAAAACTAAAGCAGTGATTAAACATAAAATTTTATCTTACAAAGTCAAAAGAGGACAGAAGAAAATTGATTTTTTACATCAGGCTTATCCTTACAATAAGCTTAAGAAGGTAGGAGTTATTTTTTCTTTCGATGATTTGAAAAAGCATGATGCGGTCAAAAAATTTATTAAAACGCTGAAAGCTGATGGGATTGAGGTTACTGCCTTGGCATATAAGCCCAAAGACACACAAAATTTTGAATTCTATTTTGATTTTTTTGAAGATAAGGATTTCGGATTTTTTGGAAAAATTGATAATCCTTATTTCCTGAGCTTTTTGAACCAAAAGTTGGAATATTTATTTTGTTTAGACGAAACGCTAAACTTGTACATGCAATATTTGTTAGTGCATTCAAAAACCGATGCAAGAATCGGAGCCTATCAACCCACTGAAGCAGAAGCCTCATTTTTCGAATTGATGATAAAGCCAAGAGAAAGTGGAGACACCAATATTTTAACAGAAGAGATTATTCATTATGTCAGAAAAATTTCAGGAAACAACTAAGAAATTTACGGGAGTGGGACCCGCATTAATTACCCCATTTAAAGAAGATTTAACGGTAGATAGAGAAGCTTTAGAGAAGCTGTTGGTACACACTGCCAAAGGTGCGGATTACTTCGTAGTGCAAGGAACTACAGGTGAATCAGCCACTACCACCTTAAAAGAAAAGCAAGAGATTTTAGCTCTTGTAAAAACACATAATCCTAAAAACTTACCCATAGTTTTTGGAGCGGGTGGTAATAATACACAAGCTGTTATCGATTTTATAGGTCAGATTGATTTATCTGGAGTTGATGCTATCTTATCAGCATCTCCACATTATAATAAACCATCTCAAGAGGGAATTTATCAACATTTTGTAAAAATCGCAGATGCTTCACCAGTTCCTGTGATTTTATATAATGTGCCAGGAAGAACTGCTTCCAATATAAAGGCTGAAACCACTTTAAGATTGGCTCAGCATGAAAATATTATTGGCATAAAAGAAGCCTCAGGGGATTTAGGACAATGCATGGAAATCATGGCAAACAAGCCTGAGGAATTCTTATTGATTTCAGGAGATGATTTGCTGACCAATTCCATGATTACTTTAGGTGCAGTAGGTGTGATTTCCGTTTTGGCTAATCCATTTCCAGAAGTATTTGCTGATATGGTGCATAATGCGTTAAAAGGAGATTTTGCTAAATCAAATGAAAGCCTTTTTAAATTATTGCCGATCAATTCTTTGATGTATGAGGAGAGTAATCCGGTAGGGGCAAAAGAAGCATTACGCCAACAAGGTGTTTGTGAAAAATATGTAAGAATGCCTTTATTGCCTGCAACTGACGGCTTGTCCAAAAGAATTGCGGAGAAAATTAAGGAATTTGGTTTGTAGCCCCTTATTCCCCAATGGGGAAATTGTTGGTTTCGATTTATCAAGGTGATTATGAATTTTTAAATTGTAGATACAAGGCATGCCCTGTATCTACAATTTAAAAATCTGTTAATTTGGTCGGTGATACATCGACCAGAATTAATATTTCAAATAATCATTTCTCCACAATTGTAAATTCTACTCGTCTGTTTTCTGCTCTTCCTTCTTCGGTTTCATTACTGCTTATGGGTGAGGTTTCTCCTAAACCTTTTGCCTTCATTCTATTTTCTGAAATGCCTTTTTCCTGTAAGTACTGCATGACAGATTCTGCCCGACCTTTGCTTAAGGTTAAATTATATTCATCGCTACCTTTGCTATCTGTATGACCTATTATTTCGATTTTGATACCAGGATTTTGTGTCATCAAATCAGTTAATCTATCCAATTCAGGGAAGGAAGCTTCTTTTAAAGTTGTTTTATCAAAATTGAAATAGATATTGTCAATAATAACGGTTTTGCCGACCTCTATAGGTGACATCAAAAGTTGCTTATTATATTGAGTGAAATCCTGATTATCTGCAATAAGAACTTCATCTTCAAGGTTGAGATAATTAATTTTTTTACCTCTTATGATAAGTTCACCAGCTTTGGGTATTGAAACTTCAAAGGTACCGTCAGTATTACTTTTGGTTTTTGTTAGAGTTGTATCTTGGATTTCAAATGTTAATTCAGCTTGTAATGGTTCTTTTGTTTTTTCGTCCAATACTATTCCTGAAATTATATATGGTTTAAAAGCCTTTTTCATTTCATAATCTTTTCTGATTTCATGTTCATAAGTTCCTTCAGGAATTTCTACAATGAATGTTTCTTGAATATCTTGATAATCTTGAGACAAGATTTTTATTTGATATTCTCCACCACCTTCTAATGTTAAATTATATCCTCCATCTTCAAATCTTGTCCTAGAAGAATCCTTGAAATTATTTTTTGTTACATAAACGGCTGCATTAACAGCCTGCATGCTTTTAGAATCCGTAATCAAGCCAGATAAATTCACTTTTGTTTTGATTGGTGTTAAAAGTAAATCTTTATGAATAATAGTGTCTTTCATAATTGGACTTAAGTCTAAGGATTCATTCAATTGTTCATATCCAATTTTAGCTGCTATAAAATTGAAAGGCTTGTTCTTATAGGTTGTGAATTGATAATTACCATCTGAATCTACATTATAATTCATAGGTTTATCCTCCTTAGGTTCTGCAGTTAAATAAAGTGAGAGTGGTTTTTCACTGTTTGCATCTAACACTTTACCTTTAATAGTGATTTTAGCTTTAGGAATTAACCCATAAATATTCATATTACTGCCATCAGCACTTACATAAGTTCTGGTTGTGAATGCATTATTCCCTGTTTCATCCACCGAAAAATAGGAATCAAAACCATCAGTATTTATAGGTGGGCCGATGTTTTCTGGTTCACTCCATTTTAACCAACTATCATCTAATCTTCTGACCTTCCAAATATCCACATCTCCCAAAGTCCCTTCACGATTGCTGGCATAATACATTACTTGATCACCTTCAGCTAAATATGGGCCAAATTCATCTTTATAAGTACTTAATGATTCAATCATTATTGGTTTGCTGTAAGAGCCATCAGCTTGCCTTTTGCTTAAATAAAGGTCACTATAAGGCTTTTTTGACCTTTCATTCATGTAGATGATAATAGCACTTCGATCTTGACTGATGGTAGCTCCTGAGAATATTCCTTTGCTCATTTCTTCATAACCTTCAATTTCTAGTTCTTCAGGTCTATTCCAGCCTTTTTCATCTTTAGTAACTATAGAAAAACCTTTTTTCTTTTTATTTCTACCCCCTCGTATAAACAGTGAATTCCCATCATCTAGTATGGTAAATACCTGATTAAACTTTCTTTTATTGAATGGAGATTCCATGTGGACTGCCTTTCCCCAACTGCCATCTGCTTGTTTATCGGAATACCAGATATCTTGAGAATTATCCCTTCCTTCATTATTTTCAGGATGATTTGAGATTGTAAAGTATAACCTTTGATTATCTGGAGTTACTAAAGGAGCACTTTCATGATACCTTGAATTTACCTCTTTATTTAATTTTACCAATTGATATAATACCTGCTCATTTTGGCTATACACAAAAAATGGAACTAGGAAAAGAAATAGAAATAGCTTTTTCATCTTTAAAAATTTACCATAAAGATTAATAAAAAGAAGAAAAATAGCTATTCATCGATAAATAATATCTATTCGTCTGTAATGTTTTGATGCATTTTACAAATCTTCAAAAGAATATAACTTTTGAATCCTGGCTCTGATAGCTCCCTTAGTTCTTCCAAAATGATTGGCTAAATCTTTGGTGCTTAATCCTTCATCAAACATAAATTTTAATTCTCTGTCCAGTTCGTCATTCCAAGGTGCATAAGCTGAATTGTGTTTCTTTCTAACTTCCGCAATATCATAAGCTTTTTCTTCAAAGCTAGGCACTTTCAAGTCTTTTAAGGATTGATTATTTTCTTCTTCCTTACGCTTCAACAATACGATTTGCTCGTTTTTAGCCCAATTTTCTGGAAGTAATTCCTCTTCTATAAATAGCTTGTTTTGGGTTCGGGTAACCGCTACATAAAGTAAATTGATTTCTTCATTGAGTTTTTGCTTAATTAAATCAGGCAAGTTTTTTTGCTGTGCTAATTTTTTTAATTTTTCTTCCGTCAAGAAATCATTGACCAGCTGAACGGAATCGTATTCCATTCCTTTACATCGGTGGACAGTGGAGAAAATGATATTAGCCCTATCTCTATCTTCATTTTCAACATGTTTATCTTTCAGTTGCTTGATGTAGTCTGGAATATCATTTCCATACTCCCTTACCAATTCCACCATCATGCCCAATTGCATATCTTCGGTTTTGTCAATATATTCTTCCAAGTCTTCCAGCGTATTCATTTTTTTAATCAAAGGGTCTCGGATGAATTTTCTTTTGCCATTATAAAGGTTTAAAACATCATATAGAGAGGTCCCGTCATCAGCATAGGTGTAGGAATTAATATTTCCTTCAAAATAAATTCCATCTAAGTTCTCTCTTTCAGAAATGTAATCGATTGCCTTGGTCAAAAGACCTAAATTGGTACGTGCTAAAACAGCTTTTTGCTCTCCCTTTGAAGGCTGAGCCTCTCCTTTTATTTGGAAGTTTAAATTTGGCTGAAGATGCTTTTTTCTTTCTACTATAGCTTGAGCCAATTGGGCAATTTTATTATTAAATCTGAAACTGCTCGATAAATCAAAGGATTTGAAATCCACCATTTCCAGCGAATTTACTGCATATCGCCAGGAATAAATCTGCTGATGAGTATCGCCTACAATAACCTTAGTAGCTTTTTGATTGAGAAATACATCCAGCATGGTAGGGGAAGCATCTTGTCCCTCATCAAAAAGAATATAATCGTAATTAAGCTGAGGGTTTTGAAGTTGGAATTTCTTCAAGTAGAAATCATGAGTGATGGCAATTTCTCCTTTGTTCATTTTAGCCAAAAACTCACGAGTTTTCTTTTTGATATAGGAATAATTACCCTTTACAAAAGCCAAAGCTTTTTTGTCGGAAATGGTATCGGCATAGTTTAACTCTTCCACCTTTAAAGCACTGCTATTGCAGAAATATGCAGTAAATTTATTGACATGATTAGCCATAATCATTTCTGCCAAAGGCTCACTTTTAATTTGAATATCTAAGAGGTCAGCCAACTCATGGTTTTTGTATCCATTGCTGTTGATTTCCAAGTTGTTTCCTATAACTATATGTTTAAAAGCTAGGGAATGAGCCGTTTGTACATCAACATTGAAAAGCTTTTTGGACTTAAATTTTTTGGTGGCTTCAAGCTTTACCGATTTATTAAAAGCCAGATAGAGAATTCTGCTGTTTTTGGGTCTGCTTTCAGCATAAGAAATTAAAGTAGTGGTTTTTCCTGAGCCTGCTACTGCATTGATTTTAATGTTATCATCTGATTGGATGATGGAGGATTGTTCTTTGGTTAATTGCATTGGTTGATAATTTTAAGATAATCCTATTTTATTGATAAACTTTTCTGCTTCGCTGTCATAATAAGTTTGGACTTTAAAATTATTAAAAATATGCTAATCTAAAAACTTGAGAGGGTTTGAAATGCAAAGAGATTGGATCGTTATTGACCTAAATAAAAGTAAATCAATTACTCCTCAATCTCCTCAACATCATCCTTATTTTCTTTATAATAGGCTTTGGCTTCTTCTTTACTTCTTTTGATGCCGATGCTGCTTACTGCTCCACTCAACAATGATTTTGCCCAAAAATTGAATATGGAACGACTTTTAATACGCTCAAAGAAAATATTGCCTTCTTGTAATCTGAACCACCTTGGGTTTTTAGAACTGACCACAAAACTGTTGGCAAAAATAGTTTTCAAGTTGTTGCCAAAACCCTTGGATTGATAGGTTTCCCTATCCAAAATATCAATTTTAAGGTTGTTATAGCGAAATTCCATTAAGCCCTCTGCATAATCATCATTGCCCTTAAAATTGATGTTCACATTCTCATTATAACCTGAACGTACTTCAATTGCACCTAATGGAATTAACATTTCATTTAGAGCTGTTAAATCTAATGGGCCAATATTTCCAATAAAATGAAATTCACTTTTATCAGAAGGTATTGGGAATTCAACCTTGGTGTTAAAATCAGCTTTTTCATTAAGCTTTCCTTCTGCTTTAAGCACCATATTTTTATCATTTTTAAAATGGTGGGTTCGCATATCAAATATATGCCCATTTGCAATATTGATTGTCATGGTTCCAATTCCTGAAGCTTCTTTAGGCATGATGTGAATATGGATATCTGAATTTACATATACAGTATCCACACTAAAAGCAAAATCCATTTTGGATAACAGTTTTTGCGGCATAGGGACTTTTCGGTCTCTGTCATGCGGTACGTTCAAATCTCGGAAAACAGTGAAGTCGCTTTCGGTCACTTCCAATTTATTAAGAATAAATTTTTGGCTCATTAAAAGGCTGTCAATATTCAGTTTTTTAATTTTTAAATTAGCTACATCTAGTTTGAACCAATCGTTTTGAAAATCAACGTGTTCGCTATATTCAAATCGATCGTATTTGGAACGCATTTTAATATTATGAGCATCAAAGTCAGCCTCAGGATAACGGAAGCTGTAATCTTTTGCAGTCAGTGTATAATGCTTGCCAAAGTTTTCTCTATAATTCTTCCCACTAAATACTAATGAATTCATATTATGGTGGATTTCTTTTGGAGTTATAGTGGAGTCAAATGCTAAGCTATTAATTAGTAAGTCTGCTTTTCTAACAAAATAATTCCTTTCTCTTTCATCATGATAAACCTTTATGTTGATATCACTGGAGAGTAGTTGTTGAATTTTTAAAGATTTAAAAGGTAATTCAATAATTTCGGGCAGCATCTCTTTTTCCTGCTGTTTTATTCTGAAATTTAGTGTGGTTTTTGAACTACTTAATTCCGCAATATCTACTTTATTATTCTGAACATAATCTGTGATTTTAGCATTTTTTAATTTTATTCCCCCGATTTCCAAAGAGGTAGTGCTATCAGAACCAAGTAAGCTAAAGCTTTGTATGTTACCTCTTTCGCTTATGCTACTGTAATTCAAGTCCTGAATTGAAATGGAGTCATTTTCAGAAGAGTAAAAATTGAAACTTTCATTGCTGATAGTGAAATCATCAGCAAAGAACAGGTTTTGGTTTTCCTTTTTAGGGAAGTGTAAATTCTGGAGTGTCAATCTTGCATTGGAATTTATGATTTGACTTGTTTCCTTTTGAGTATTTAGCAAAATAATGCTGGAACCTGTCAATTTTATATCACTGTTTTGAACTGCAAAAGTGAATTCATTTTCTGCTGAATCTGAAAAATCGAAATACTTTTGTAAATCCATAAAGCCAGTATAATTAAATTGAGTGATATGGCTTAACATACTGTCTGCCTCAAAGCGTTGGTTTTGAATTAAGGCATCTTTATTAAAATTTTTAAAGCTGATTTCAGGTATTTTTGCTGATAGTGATAAAGTGTCATTAACTTGATTTGGCTTGATCTGAATATCAATAAGCGATAAATTATTTTGATTTTTAGGCAGGTTTAATTCTGAAAGATTAATTTGATGTTTGAGTTTTTCATCTTCTAATTTTAAATTTTTAGCAAATACCTCAAATAATTTAAGTTCATTTTGATAGTTTAAGTCTACATCAAAATCAGCTATACTTAATTTTCTGAATTCATCAATTTGATATTCCAAATCACCTTCTTTCAATAAAATATTAATTGGTTTTTTTGAAAATCTCCACTCATTATTTTTATTGGATTGTTGTTTTAAGTCTTTAAAGCTAATATCAATTTTGGGTTTAAAAAGGGTAATGCTGTCAATACTAAGTTTTTTCCGATTAAGAATGCTATCGAGTTCCACTCCTTTAAAGCTTAAATAATCTACTGTGATTTGGTCTCTTAAATCTTCATAAGTGAAATTCAGATTGGTTAAATCCAGTGAATGCAGATTATTTTCGGATTGAAAGGTACTAACTTGAAATTTCCCCTTATCCATTAGGTATATCAATTCCTGTCCATTTATAATAGTGCTGTCGGCAATTTTATGCCATGAATTAAGCGTGGAATCAATTATTAGATGTTGTGATTGTATATTTAGCGATTTTCCCGTAAATATATTTCCAACATTTAGTTCTGAATTGAGTACAGAAAAATTATCCAACTTTATTTCATTAAAATATTTATTCAGAATTTTGAATAGACCTTCAGGAGTAATTATTGCTTTTTGACCTTCTGCATCTTTTAAATAGGGTGGTGTAACAGTAATTTTAGAATTGCTTAAGGCGAGATTTTTTAAATCAATTCGGTCATTATCATAAATATCCCGATGGGCAATCCCTTCCATTTCCAATAAAGGGAGGTTTAGGTTGAATTGTGTTAAAGTGCTGTCATCCAAACTTCTTGAAGGTTTCACTTCCAGGTTTTCAACCATTAGTATAGAGTCTTTAGTATCAAAATTCAGTTTTTTGAACTTGATGTTGTGTAAATTATCGGGCAGTAGATAATCATAATCATTTATTTCTACAGTAGCGTGTTTGAAATAATGGATAATGTTTTGAATATCTCTTTGAGTAGAATCCAATTCTATATTAAAGAGGTCAATACTAATATTATCCGATAAAAACCTTTGTTGATTATCGCCTTTCAAAGTGAGGTTTAACCCACCTTCTTGAATTTTCAGATCGTTGATCTTAATTAAATCAAAAAGCGCTAATAGTGAGGCACCTATGCTGTTTTCTGCCTGTTCAGTATTTTGCTTTTTTGATTTTAGAACGGATTGAATTTTGATTTTTGGTTTTGGAATATTCACCTGTTCCACTACCAGGAAGTTATCCTCATAAGCTTTTAAATAGTTTATGCCTTTTAATTCCAAAGTAGGGATATCAATATCATAAACATTTTGGTTTTCCGCTTTGAATACTTTCCCAGGATTTACATCTTTTCGTGGATTGATTTTAAAGTTACTGAAGTTGAGAATAGAATCTTTTGTGGACAGCTCGAAGCCTTCAAAACTTAATTCGTGAATGCTGTCCGGCAATAAAATGGATTGTTGATTTACGCCCAGGTTAATAGCTTCAGAATAGAAAATTTTTTTCTTTTTTTTGTCCTGTGAAACTTCAAAATTTTCAACATCAAAATCAATGGCTTTTAATCTGAAATTACTTGGTGAATGATCAACAGTGCCACTTTTTACCTTTAAGTAATTGATTTGCAATAATTCTAAATATTGTGAAATGACATCGTAAAGTTCACCAGTTTCCCTACCGAATTTAAGAGGTTCTTTTTCAGGATTAATCTTGGTCATAAATACCAAAGGATCAATGACTTCAATGCCGTCCACTACCAATTCCTTATTAGTATAAATTCTGATAACCGATTCCAGGGAAATATTGACTTCGCTTACTTCTGCTTCATAAATATTTTTTGCATTAATGGAGTCTTCCCTGTTTTCAGGAGTGGCATATAATTCGATATTTCGAATATTAATTGATTTCCTGAGAATATTCAAATCAATTTCTTCAAACTCTAATTGATAAAGTCCCTTACTTTCTTTAGTGATTAATTCTCGCAAATATTCTCCCGAAATCCTATTTCCCATTCGTTTCAATTGGTCATTTACTATAAAACCAATTGATAACAGGAGAATGGCAAAGCCAATAGTGCGGTATAATCTTTTTCTTGTTCGGTTCATTGAAAGCGCTAAAGGGTCAATATACGCTATAAATTCTAGACTTTTAAATATACTTTCAAATTTACTGATTGACTAATTATTTTGAAATTTCAACTTATATTTCAGTTGAACAACCAAAATAAAGGATTAATCGAAAAGCTTTTGAATTATTTTATAAAGGTTTGTCATAAATTATACAATCCGTTATTTTAAACTTTTTACTATTTTCAATCAATAGGTATATGATGCCAAATAAAGCAGAGTTTAAGGATTACGAAAAAATAAAACGAGAGATACAAAATATATATGGGCAGCACATAAAATATGCAAAACAATGTAAAGAATTGTCTCATATAATAAAGCAAACAACGGGTCGATTAGTGTCCACTGCAACTCTACGTAGATTTTTTCAATTGATGAAATCAGATAGCAACCCTTCTCGATATACCATGGAGACACTTGCTTTATTCATTGAAACAGAACTTAATAGAAATGTAATAGATCAATCAAATTTTGATAATTACGAGCAAACAAAAAGATATTGTGATGACCTAATTTCCAATTCAAAATCTAATTTTCAGATTGTAGAGGAATTGCTCAATCAAAATTATACTAGAGTTTCTTTAAACCCTAAATTACGGTATATATTGGATTTTGCTGTTCAAAACGAAGATACAGACTTGATTTTGTCATTTTATCAAAATCAAAAAGCAATCACTGCTCAGACAGACTTTTATAAAAGTTTTGGAGCTATTTTGAATGCAAAGCCAGAAAAAAGTTTGAAAACCTTATCTATTTTAGCTAAAAATGAAGTTGTCCGACTAAATTTCTACGAAAACTTCGTTAATACTGGGAACTTTAAGGTGTACCAACATTGGCTGAAATATTATAAGGACAATGAGGATAATGCACAGAAGAAGTTATGGGCTGATGCTGTTTTAATATGGGGAGATTTGCTATCAAAAAAAGCAGTAGATTGGCAATCATTCATAAATGATTACAATACTGTTTTTAGTGCGGAAAATGTTCCTCATCCTATGTTGAAAGCTCGAGTGTATGGCGTAGCACTTTTTTGTCCTGATTTAAAAGAAGATGCAAAAGATCGATTATTTGTTCTACTTAGAAATGAAAGAAAACAGTTTAAGATAGATCCAGCTTTCACACCTTTTGCCTCACTATTGATTACTCAATATATATTGCTGGCAGATGAAAAAGAATTGTTAAATCAAGTAGCTGATAATATAAGTCAGCCAACTTTTAGTACAGAATACATAGTGAAATCAATTCCTTTTTTTACTAAGCTTATCAATGCTTTTTTAAATAATAAAGATAATTTTGAATTCGATGAAGTCTTGATGTTGCAGTCAGGGTTTACTAATGAAGACTATTTATTGAAAGCTTTTGCACTTAAGTTTTTGAATGAAAGAGATGAAGAATCTATTGCAGATTATATTGAAAGTATCATTGTAAACAATGATTTTATTTTGCTTGCAGATATAAGTAAAGGAAAAGTAAAAGAACCGCTAACACTAATCAATTTTGAATAATATTGGTGAAAGTTTTGGCACCATTGATTTTGCGGCTATTGCTGTTGTCATTCTTCTATTTCTGTTAATTTCTTTTTTTGCTGGAAAAAAGGAGGGGAGTAACATTTTCTCACAATCTCAAAAACTTTCCTGGTGGATGGCATCTGCTTCCGTACTAATGATTTTTTGGAACCCCAGTTTTGACATGATGAATACAGCTTTGGTGTTAGAATCAGGCTATGCTGGTTTATGGCTGACCAAAGATATTCTGCTCACTATGGGAATTGGAACTATCTTATTTGCCCCTATGTGGGGAAGGCTCAATATTACCACTGATAATCAATTGATTTCTTTGCGCTACTCGGGGATTGGGGCTAAAATCCTTCAAAATTTCAGGGCGATTTATGTAGGGTTCTTTGTAGTTGCTTTTTTAGGTAGCATTTATATTTTAGCTATTAAGAAAATTTTGGAAGCTATTTTCCCAATTTCTGAAACGCTATTTTTCTTTTTTGCCTTTATAGCATTGTTGATCTTGATAAGCAGAAATACTTTTCATAAAAAAGTGCGGACAGATGCTTTTGTAGCGATATTGTTTTTGCTGTTATTAATTCCTGCAATTTATTTTTTAATAACAGGAATGGGAGGTTGGGAGAGTATGCAGTTGAGCTTAATAAGTTCTCAGGAAGAGAAACTATCTCTTCTGTCAATTAAAAATAAGGAATCCTTTAATTTCGATATCTTAATTTTCTTATTCGTGCAATGGTGGTCTGTAAGAATACTGGATTATTCAAATGCTAGTGTGCAGCGCTATTTAGCAGTTAAGGATGCTTGGGCAGCTTTTAAGTCTATTTTTATTCCAGTTATAGTGCTTTCAGCTTTATTTGCTGCCTTCAGTTTCGTTTGGGATGCGGCTTTACTAAAAGCAGATTCTAATACAGATGGAGAACAATTATTTGTACAGCTTTGGTTGGCTTATGCTCCAGCAGGATTGAAAGGATTGCTTTTAATCTGCCTGATTTTTGGTGTGATGACAACTTTCGAATCCAGTATTAACTGGGGAGCTTCATTAGTAACTATTGATGTTTTAAAAGGTCATCTTTTCCCTAAGATGAATGATAGAACTATTAAAATCACTTCATATGCTGTGATGGGCTTAATTGGTCTTTTATCATTTACGATTGCTGCCTATTCTGAATATTTAATAAAATTACAAAAACTATTATTTTCCATGAGTGCTGGCGTGGGATTGGTATTTATATTGCGCTGGTTCTGGTGGCGAGTAAATGCCTGGTCGCAGTTAAGTGCTATGTTGGCTTCATTAGTTTACACCCTTTGTTTTGAATTCGCCTATATTGAATTTACTTTCTTTCAAAATTGGGTTAATCAGACTGCCGACCTACTACAATTATCTTATTATCCATTTAAAATTATTGTCTTAACGATAACCGTAACTATTACTTGGTTAGCCGTAACTTTTTTAACTCCTCCTGATAATGAAAAAAAACTCAAGAAATTTGTTGAGCAAACCAAAACTTCCGGATTCTGGAATTTTAAAATTAACCACACTTATTTCTGGAAAGAGAAATTGGGCTTAATAATTATTATTTCCTTGGTGGCAGTATTGCCAATGTTTATTATCACCCAACTCAAATTCGGAGATTCTGTATTTGGTTTCTCCCTTCTTGCTCTTTGGCTTTTCTTATCCATCTTGGTATTCCGAAAAATGAAAAAATTTTTAAAGCGGATTTAGGATTGACAACTTTGACAACCTTAACTTATTTGATTTTTTCATAGTATTACTATTGCTTAGTTAAACACCTCTTTTGTTTAGTAAATAGGGAGAGAAGTTAGGGGTAGAGTAAAAGGCTCTACCCCTTTTCTGTTTTAAACATCTCTCACATCCAACATCACATCAGGATACTTTTCTAAATTATCAATGAAGTGAAAATATTTTTCAGCTACTTCTTGCTCGCTGCTCAGTTGGTTTTCAGCTTTTAAGTTTTTGAATTTATCCACTCCGCTAAATGATTTTTTATCTGTGCTTCGGATTTGAGTTTGCATTTCAGTGTCCACTACGCCAGGGGCGATAGCTTTTATAATAAATCCATTTCCATCCATTTCAGCTTCTTTGGCTGCTACTTGTGATGCCATATCTAAAGCTGCTTTGGAAGCACAGTAACCTGACCAGCCATCCACTGCATTTTTTCCCGCTCCAGAACTGATATTGATAATGACTTTTTCTCCTTTAAAATTCTTAAAATCTTTCATAAACTGATTCATCAATAGGATAGGGGCACTAACATTTAAATCAAATAAATGCGGAATGCTATCATTTTCAATATTTCCTAAATGCCCTATATCACCCAAAGTCCCTGCATTATTGATGAGAACAATTTTCTCATAATCTTTTGCTTCGGAGAAAAATTGAGGAAGCTCTTTTAGAAGATTGGGAATATCAGCTAAATCAAAAGTCAAAGCCTTATAATTTTCATGCTCAATGGAATGGGTTCTATTGATCCCCCATACATCAGCACCTGTTCCCAATCCTTTCTCTGCCAATCCTTTTCCAATACCCTTACTTGCTCCTGTAATGATGAATAGTGATTTTGTCATGGTTAGCCGTTCTGTTTTGTTTATCTTTTCTAAAACTAATATTACGGTCGTATATTTGTTATGTTGAATAAATAGGGATATTGTTTACTTAACTTTTTGCTAAACCAATAAACATGAGACTATTAATAATTCTGACAGTACTGTTTTCATTTACTTCTTGTGAGCTGCTTTTTAGTCCTGGACCGGAATTGCCACCTATTACGGAGGAAGGAAAGGGAACGTTTGGGTGTAAGGTAAATGGTGAAGTGTGGTTGCCTGATTATCGATATTTGAATAGCGGGGGAAATATTTTGGAAGCATATCTAGATCGAGGTTCCGATATGCATATTAAAGCAGTTTATGAACCTAAAACTCAAAATATAAGATTTACATTAAAGGATGTTTTTAATCAAGATAAAGCAATAAAATTCTCAAGCTATGAGAGTGAAAACAGTTATGCTTCAGTTTCTATGGAAGAAGATTGTTATCTAGAGACCGATTCAACATCTGGCTATTTGGAAATTTTAAAAATTGATTCAATAAATAAAATAGTTGCTGGTACTTTTGAATTTTCAATTATAAGTGATTGTGATACAGTTGAAGTTACTGAAGGTAGATTTGATCTTGATTACTATGAATAACCTTTTACCGAACAAATAATTGAGCCCACTTTTTTGAGATAGGCTTAAAGCGTATTATTAATTTTGTTACAAAAACAAAAGCCCGAAATCCTAAAAAGAATTGCGGGCTCTAAATAAGATTTAGAAATATCTTAAAGTATATATTGACTTAAATCTTTATCCTTAACCAATCCATCCAATTTTTCACCTACCATTTGCTTGGTAACTACTACTTTGGCATTGGCTCCGATTTTATCTGGGATATCAAATAACATTTCATTAAGCAATTTACTCATCACAGTTTGCAATCTTCTTGCTCCGATGTTTTCCACCTCTGAATTTACTTGGAATGCGATTTCAGCTAGTTCCTCTAAGGCATCATCATCAAATGTTAAATCTACTTCTTCTGCTTTTACCAATGCTGTATATTGCTTAGTAAGTGCATTTTTCGGTTCTTTCAAGATTCTTAGGAAATCATCTTTTGTCAAGCTATCCAATTCCACTCTGATTGGAAAACGACCTTGTAACTCTGGAATTAAATCAGATGGTTTGCTTACATGGAAAGCTCCAGCTGCAACGAAAAGAATATGATCTGTATGAATAATGCCGTATTTTGTATTCACAGCACTACCTTCTACAATTGGTAATAAGTCTCGCTGAACTCCTTCACGGCTTACATCTCCACCGCTTGAGTTCCCGCTTCCTTTAGCAATTTTATCAATCTCATCTATGAAGATCATGCCGGTGTTCTCTGCCTTTTTAATAGCTTCTTCCTTTACTTCATCCATATCAATAAGCTTGGAAACCTCTTCATCTATTAAGATTTTTCTAGCTTCCTCAATGGTGACTTTTCGCTTCTTGTTTTTCTTTGGCATCATATTGCTGAGCATATCCTGCAGATTGATCATGGAAGCTTCATCCATCATTCCTCCGCCTACCATGCCCATCCCATTATTGGCTGGGGTTTTTACATTAATGTCAATCTTACGGTCTTCCAATTCGCCATTGCGTAATTTCTCTCTGAATCGCTCACGGGTTTTTTGGTTCAACTCGTAATCATTTTCAGGTACTTGGTTATCAGCCGTTGTGTTTATAGGCTTCTGATTACTTGATTTCATCGGTGGGATTAGCGCATCCAAAATAATGTCTTCTACAGCCTGAGAAGCTTTAGATTTCACTTCTTCCTTTTTAGCTGCTTTCACCAAGTTGACAGATTGTTCTACCAAATCACGCACCATGCTTTCTACATCTCGACCTACATAACCCACTTCCGTAAATTTGGAAGCTTCCACTTTCGTAAATGGAGCATCCGCAATTTTAGCCAACCTGCGGGCAATTTCTGTTTTACCCACACCTGTTGCTCCAATCATTAAAATATTATTGGGAACAATCTCTCCTTGGATATCCTCGGGAGTGTTCATTCGCCTCCATCGGTTACGCAAGGCAATAGCTACATTGCGCTTGGCATCATTCTGTCCTATTATATATTTATCGAGTTCTGCAACGATTTCTTTCGGTGTCAAAAATAAATTACTGTTCATGATTTTTTCTTTACAAATTCTTTCAAATTACTTCCCAGCGTAATAAAATGGGCAAAACCGCCCGCTTGGTAAATGGCATTTGAATAAGCCATATTAAATTTTTTGGTTTGAAGGTGTACCCCAAATGTAAAACCACCTGCACCACCTTCTTGTTCCGCCCTTAATGACTGACGGATAAGATGATTGTACCCAGCCCTCAGGTTTACATTCTTTCCTAAAACTACTTCAGTGCCAATAGTTACATGCTGAAAAATTTTATCGAAGGTAGAAGGTGGATTATTGCTCACATCCGTAAATACCACATTATCATCTTCACTTATCAAACTTTCATCAAAATAACTTAAATCGTATTGATAGAGCCGGTTCAATGTTAAGGAGAAACGGAAAGGCATAAACTCAGGTTTATAAGTTCCACCTAATTGTACATCAAAGGGTAAGTTTCTCTCTTCTTCTACATATTTTGAAGTGAAAAAGCCTAAATTTTTGATTACCAAACCCAAACTCAATTCTTCTTCAGGATGAACAAATGCCCCGCCTAAATCTGTCAATACAGCCGATTGCTGAAAACCACTGATTTGACTGGCAACAAATTTCAAACTTGCTCCATAACGAAAAACGCCATCTTCTCTGGAATGGCTCACTTGAATGGCATAATCAGAAGCACTAAAATCCTCTGAAGCTCCTCCAGTATTGTCAAATCCTTCAAATTGCCCGTAATGAAAATAACTTATTCCTAAACTGAAAATCCCTAGCTTTTCAAATTCCTGTGCGTATGTGATCTGACTGTTGTAAATATCAGCAAAATATGGATTTAAGCTAAATGAAACTTGTCCTGCCATATCAGAATTCAATAATGCAGGATTTTGCCAAACCATATTGACATCTCCTGCATTTGAACTCACATTTGCTGTACCCAATCCAGCTATTCTTGCATGATTGGGTGTTTCTAAAAATTCAAAGGTACGCAATCCGCCTATTTGACCATAAGCTGCTGCAATCGTCAAACAGAAAGTGAAAAGGCTTGCTATGACCTTTTGCCAAATCATATAATAGTTGCTGAGACTGTTTTTTTATTGTCATCCTCAGGAATTACAAAATCAATTGGGTTTTTGATTTTTTCCTTTAATAAAGCAATATCCAATACTTCACTTACTTGATCCACAAAATGAATATTTAAGCCTTTGATATAACGTGAATCAATTTCATCTATATCTTTCTTATTTCGCTGACATAAAATAACATCTTTAATGCCTGCTCTTCTTGCTGCCAGAATTTTCTCTTTTAATCCACCAATCGGCAATACTTTACCTCTCAAGGTAATTTCTCCAGTCATAGCCAATTTCGATTTCACTTTTCTTTGCGTGAATATGGAAGCCAAGGAGGTAATCATTGCAATTCCTGCTGATGGCCCGTCTTTTGGTACCGCACCAGCCGGAACGTGAATGTGCAAGTCATAATGATCAAAAACCTTGTGATGAATCCCTAATTCCTCAGCATGTGAGCGTAAATAGGAGAGAGCCGTCATAGCGGATTCTTTCATCACATCACCTAACTGACCGGAAAGTGTTAATTTTCCTTTTCCTCTACTTAAGCTCGATTCTATGAATAAGATTTCACCTCCAACAGAAGTCCAGGCTAATCCTGTCACCAAGCCAGCGGTTTCATTATCTTGATAAATCTCTTTTTCAAAAATCTCTGCTCCTAGAATTCTTACTACATCAGCAGGTTCAATTTTGCTATTGAACTCTTCTTCCATAGCAATGGACTTGGCAATATTTCTAACAATTTTACCAATTGTTCTTTCAAGACCTCTAACACCTGATTCACGAGTATAGTCCTCTATGATTTTAGCAATTGCTTTCCTGCTGAAAGTTACATCTTTAGCTTTTAAACCATGCTCTTTTTTCTGCTTCGGGATAAGGTGTTTTTTAGCGATTTCCACTTTTTCTTCCAAAGTGTAGCCTGTAACCTCAATAATTTCCATTCTATCCCTTAATGCAGGATGAATAGTATCTAAAGAGTTTGCTGTTGCAATGAATAATACGTTTGACAGATCATATTCCACTTCCAGATAGTTATCTTGGAAAGTCTCATTTTGCTCTGGATCCAAAACCTCCAATAAAGCAGAAGAAGGATCACCTCTGAAATCAGAATTTACTTTGTCAATCTCATCTAAAATATAAACAGGATTAGATTTCCCTGCTTTTTTCATGTTCTGGACGATTTTACCTGGCATTGCGCCAACATAAGTTTTTCTGTGTCCGCGAATTTCTGCTTCATCATGAACACCACCTAATGACATGCGCACATATTTTCTGCCCAAAGCATCAGATATGGATTTACCTAAAGAAGTTTTACCAACGCCCGGAGGTCCATAAAGACACAAAATTGGGGCTTTCATATCCTGCTTAAGCTTTAGCACTGCAAGATATTCTATGATTCTTTCTTTTACTTTCTCTAAACCGTAGTGGTCACGATCCAATATTTTCTTAGCCCTTTTTAAGTCAAAATTATCCTTAGTGAGATCACCCCAAGGCAGTTCCAATAGCAACTCCACATAATTCATGGCAACTGGATATTCTGCTGCTTGCGGATTAATGCGTGACAGTTTGTCTATTTCCTTGTCAAAATGTTTTTGAACAGTTTCTGACCAGTTTTTTTTCTGGGCTTTGGCTCTTAAGTTATCCAGTTCTTGGTCTGGGCTGTCCTGACCTAGCTCGTCTTGTAAAACTCTAATTTGCTGTCTAAGGAAATAATCCCTTTGTTGCTGGTCAATATCAGTGTGAACCTTTTTGTGAATCTCATTTTTCAACTCCAGCATTTGGATATCCTTCAACATAAATTCCAAAAGCAGAGTAGCACGTTCCTTAGCATTGGTTTTTTCCAATAGCTTTTGTTTTTCTGCTACTTCAGAATTGATGTTGGAAGAAAGAAAATGCGTTAAGAAATTAGGGTTCTCTATATTGTCCAAAGCTACCTGGGCTTCCTGTGGAATTTCAGGATTAAGCTTTAATATTTTGCTGGCAGCATCTTTTAAAGACTGTATTACCGCCTTATTGGATTTTAACTTTGGATCCAATTCCTCATCATCCAATTCCTCATAAGTGGAAATCAAAAACGGATCTTCCTGAACAATTTCTTTTACTTCAAATTTCTGTTTCCCTTGAATGATTATGGTCGTATTCCCATCAGGTAAAACGATCATTTTTAGGATACGAGCAACAGTTCCAATGCTATAGATATCATCTTTGCCTGGGTCTTCAACCTTTCCGTTAGATTGCGCTACAACACCAATAATCCTATCGCCTTTGTAAGCTTTTTTTACCAGTTTAATAGATTTTTGACGACCTACAGTAATTGGGATTACTACCCCTGGAAAGAGCACAGTATTTCTTATAGGTAAGATCGGAAGTTGATCAGGTAATTCTTCCTCCCGCATACTATTTTCTTCATCCGTAGATATGAGTTGTATTAACTCACCTGTCTCATCATCATTTATATCTGAAAAAACTTGTTGATGCTTAATTATTGAATCCATATATGTTTTACTATTTCAGCCAATTTGGCATTTGAAATCTCTTTTTCGTCCCATTTAATAGGGTGCTTGCCTAAATCAATTGTTATGCCAATAAAATATTGCCTAATTTTAGATTTAATTTAAATGCAATTCCGACATTTTTCGGATATTGAAGTTTAATATACTGACATTATTACCGTAAAACTATCAAATTGTCTTGAAGCTCATATTTAAATATTGCTTTTTAATATCGTGTATTTTCTTATCAGTAAATCTTATGGGGCAATATAATTCTCAGGTGGATTTATCTAAAAAAGAAATTGATGAATTATTTCCTTTCTATTTCCCAAATGTAAATCAAATTAATTATTTCAATGATGACAATGCTTTGAACAAAATCAATAAAGCGCAGGAGGGAAAACATTGGGAAAGATTTAAAGATTTGCTAGAGGATTATGTGAAAAAGTTTGCTACCGAAAATTTTTATAAGGACACCCGGCTTTTATGGCAATTAGCAAAAATGGAGGAGTTATATGGTGATTTCGAAAAAGCCAAGAGCATATATAGGCTAGCCTTAAAGCATCATCAAAGTAAAATTGATTTAAAACAAATGGAGATTTTCATGGATTCCGTAAATTTGGAGCAAACCGATGATTATGTCCCAATCGATTACTATTATGAATTAGTTGATTTTAGACAATCAATAGACACTTTGGTGCCGCCCCGGGGGATATTATTGAGCATGGGCAAACAGATCAATTCTAATATGGCAGATTATGCCCCTGCATTAACATTGGATAATAAAACCATGATTTTTACCTCCAAGCGGAGCTTAAGTGGTAATATTTTATCCAATGACTCAAATGAAGATTTATATATAGCTGTACAAGAAGATGGGATGTGGCAGGAGGCTGTTCAACTACGCGGGATAAATAGCCGCTACAACGAAGGTTCGGCAACTTTAAATGCGGATGGGAATCAAATTATTTTTGCTCGATGTGGTTCTCCTGATGGATATGGAAACTGTGATTTGTATGAAACACACTTGCAAGAAGATAGCACTTGGAGTAAAGCAGTTAATTTAGGCGCAAACCTGAATTCTAAAGCTTGGGATTCTCATCCTACTTTATCCGTGACGGGAGATACATTGTTTTTTGCATCTGACAGAATTGGGGGATTTGGATTGTCGGACATTTACTTTTCAGTGAAAGATAAAAATGGTGAATGGACAGCTGCTAAAAACCTAGGGCCAATAGTGAATACTCGAGGCAATGAAGTAAGCCCTTTTATTCATCCTCGCTATAAAATTTTATATTTCAGTTCAAACGGTCATTTGTTGAATTTTGGTGGTTTTGATATTTATAAATCAAATGCTAAATCATTTTTGTGGGATGAGCCGCAGAACATCGGCCCTTTAATCAATACTGAGGGTGATGAATATTATTTCACCATTGATTCGGAATCAGAGGATTTGTTTTATGCCGGCTCTTCTTCCATGCGAAGTAATAATTTGGATTTATTCTCCTTTCCTTTACCTATGGAGGCCCAACCAGGGGCGAATACTAAAGTTTCAGGTGTGGTTACAGATACTGTGAAAGGAGAACCATTTAGAGGGATAGTTTCTATTGTGGATATTGAAAATGGAATTGAAATAGCACCAAAATTCACACGAGAAGACGGTAGCTTTGAATTTAATTTGATTAATGATGCCAATTATGTGATGGTAGTTCAATCTGATAAGCTTTTCAGAATAGAAGAAATGTTTTTCCTTTCTGGAGATACTGTAATGAATAAGAACATAGATCCGGTATCAAGCAAAATCAGGTTTAAATCCATTGAGTTTGAGGAAAATTCAGCTAAGCTCAGACCTGATATGTACAGTGATCTGGATAAGGTGGTTGATTTCTTGCTTGATTACCCTGATTTTAAATTGAGGATATCGGGCCATACCGATTCCTCTGGGGATGAAATACGGAATAAATCCCTTTCTCAAGAAAGAGCTGATGCAATTCGGAATTATATTATTTTACTCCATCCGGTTGAAAAAGACAGAGTTGTAGCTGAAGGCTTTGGAAACAGCAGACCGGTAGTTAAAAATGAAAATACTGATGATGATAGAAGATTGAATAGGAGGGTAGAGTTTGAAATCTATCGTCCTAAAGATAAGTGATGGATTTCATTATGAATTGTACAGAAATTTAAAGATCATTAATTTTTTGTAATAGCTTAGGAATAATTATTCCTTAAGAGCAAGCCTTTTTCCTTGTAGGTGGAAGAATTCTCAAGGATAAGCAATTTCAATCTCACCTCATAAGGGCATTATATTCCAGTAATTTATTAGGTGTCCGCACCCGTTTGGGTGTTTTTCCCAAATTTTAGTATTGAAAGCCATCAGAAGACTCATGAAGGCTTGAAGGTGAAACACCTTCAGGGGGAGTAGTTGAATGAGAGCTTTTGGGGAATTCATTTTTTAATAGCAGCTGAGTAATTACAATATTTCTTATTTATTAAATAAAATATACAAGAAATACTGAAACAATTAATCCAATATTACATTATTCAATTGTCTATTAGTTGATATTATATTTTTAAACATAAAATATCTTTAACCTGAAAAAAACCACTTTTTAGTTTTAAAAGTAATCAGTTTCCCAATCAATTTTGTTTTTCAATGGGTATGTTCTTTGTATATAAGTGATTTTCATACATCATTTTATAATTGCTCTTACAAATATCTTTGCAATACATTCCAACCGTTTTGAGTTTATACAAGTCTATAGGAAAAATAAATATGAAAATGATGAAAATTAAATCTTTATTGGTTGTAGCTGTCATAGCATTCGGGATGTTTGCTTGTAGCGAAGATGAAACAAATGGCGCAAGATTAAATCTTGATTTTAATACTGTGACTACGGCTGATAATACCAGTCAGAGAGCTTTAACAAATGGACTTGAATTTACAGATGGTTTTATAACTTTAAGCGATGTGAATTTTGAAGCTGAAGCAGATGTAGACTCCTTAGAAATAGAATTTGAATTGGAGCAGCAAACAATCCTTGATTTTGCAACTGGAACTACAAATCCTGATATAAGTGGAATTACAATTCCTGCAGGAACTTATGAGGAAGTAGAAATAGAAATTGAACTTTATGATGAAGGTGATGAGCCAGGTGTAGTATTGAATGGTACTTTTACTCATGATGGTGTTGAAACTCCAGTTCGCTTCGAATTTGATTCAGGAGAAACTTTTGAGGTAGAAATGGAAGGTAATGTTGTTTTATCTGATGGTACTAATGCACTTGCTCAGATCACCCTTGATCCTCATGTATGGTTTGCAAATGTATCTGCCGAGCAACTTGCTGCTGCTGAAAGGGATGCAGATGGAGTAATAGTGATTAGTGAATCCATTAATTCTGATATTTTTGATATAGCTGCAGATGGCTTAGACCTTGCAACTGATGTGGAGTTTGAAATGTAATCCAGTCTTAAAGGATATATAAAAAAGGCGGTGGCTTCTTAGTCATCGCCTTTTTTTATTGACAGAATAATATTAACTTATTTTCATCACTTCAATTCTAATAAAACCACATTTTCCACATGATGAGTCTGAGGAAACATATCAACCGGTTGAACTGCTGTCACTTTATATTTCTCGTCTAATAGAGCTAAATCTCTGGCTTGTGTAGCTGGATTACAACTCACATACACAATTTTTTCGGCTCCTATATTCAGTATGGTCTTAATTACATCAGCATGCATTCCTGCTCTGGGAGGATCGGTAATAATTACGTCTGCCTTGCCATGCTCAGCTAGGAATTCATCATTGAATACATCTTTCATGTCTCCTGCATAAAAGTCTGTATTTTCGATCTTGTTAAGCTTAGAGTTTACTTTTGCATCTTCAATTGCTTCTGGCACATATTCTACGCCAATTACTTTTTTAGCACTTTTTGCAATGAAGTTTGCAATAGTACCAGTTCCGGTATAAAGGTCATATACTATTTCGCTTCCTTTTAAATCAGCAAAATTTCTGGCTACTTTATACAATTCATAAGCTTGGTCAGAATTGGTTTGGTAAAATGATTTTGGCCCAATTTTAAACTGCAAACCTTCCATTTCTTCTATGATGTGGTCTTTTCCATAAAATACATGCACATCTAAATCATGGAAAGTTTCATTTCCTTTTTGATTTAAAATGTAGAGTAATGAAGTAAGCTCAGGGAAGTTTTCTTTTATATGATTCAACATCATGCTCAACCACTCTTCATTTTCTTCAGCTACTTGCAAAATGACCATGGTCTGACCTGTAGTTGAAGTACGAATGATTAAATTCCTTAGAAAGCCTACCTGCTTAATCAAATTGAAGTATGTGATATTATTGTCTTTCGCAAATTGGTCAACAGAATTACGAATTGCATTCGAAGGATCAGCTTGCAAATAACATTTTTCAATTTGAACAATTTTATCGAATCTTTTGGGGATATGAAAGCCCAAGGCACCGGATTCAAATTCCTCGCCAGATTCTATTTCTTCAGTGGTCAGCCATCTGTTGTTGGAGAAAGTAAACTCCATTTTATTTCTATAGAAAGTGGTGTTTTCAGAACCCAAAATAGGCTTAATTTCAGGTAAATCAACTTTAGCAATTCGTTCCAAGGCATCTTTTACTTGCTCACTTTTGAAGCCTAATTGATCTTCATAACTTAAATGTTGCCATTTACAGCCACCACACACTCCAAAATGACTGCAAAAAGGCTCTATTCTTAAGTCTGATTTTTTATGGAATTTAATAGCGTTTCCTTCAAGGAAACTTTTCTTTTTCTTGTGAACTCTAACATCAATTACGTCACCGGGAGCAGTTCCCGCAACAAATACTACTTTATCTTTATAATAGCCCAAAGCTTTGCCTTCTGAAGCTATTTTTTCAATCTCTAATTCCTCTATTATTGGGTGTGGTTTTCTTGCCATAGCCTGCAAAATTAGGCTATTATTTTTGAAGCGAAAAGCTAGTGCATTGAATTTATGTTTTGCGCCCATATCAGATATTGAATTTGTCAGACAGTAAGCTAACGGGTTTCCGGTATGCGTCAGACGGTTGGAACCGTCTGACACTGGGCAAACGGTTTGCGGTCAAACGGTCTGACGGGTTCTGAAATAACTTTTAAGAATGCTTGATTTGCCATAAACAATTCTCTTTGAACAACACTCTAAGCCCGTCTGACCGTTTTTTTGCCAAAGGAAGAGAACGAGTGTTGGCTATTCTTTGCTAAAAGCATAAGACAATTTGAACTGTCACTCATAAAGCTAACGGGTTTCGTGTATGCGTCAGAAGGTTGGAACCGTCAGACACTGGGCAAGAGGTATCCTAAGGTTACAACCGTCAGACCTAGAGAGAGTCTCTGTTAGTAAAATTATAGCCTTTTAATTTGAGAAGTTTTAATATAAGCCTCTTTCTCTTCAAAAATCACTTTACTCCAAACGTCTATTTGATTTTTGACTTGAATTTTTGCTGGTGTATTTACCTTTTCTACCAAGTTTGCTCCTGATGAAGGTCCTTCTAGGAGATAGCTAGGAGTGATTGTCACTATAGCATCAGATTTCCCATTATAATTATTAAGAAATGCTACAATGAGAATTGGAATAATTGCCATTGCAAAATAATTATTCTTTTTTGGAGTAGAATTATGGTTTTTTATCATCAATCCAAGTCCAAGAAATATGACGATAGAGAAGAATAATTGAAAATATAATTTCCATTCTTTATAAAATAAATCAGCCTTATAGATTAAACCATAGTCAAATCCAATAGCGGCAATTTCGTCAGTTGTATCTTCAAGATAATTTAAAGCATTCTCGTCCTTAGTAAGTTGATAATATTTTTCTAAATAAAACATGGATTGACCAAGATTTCCCATTCCTTCTTCAATTTTGGCTAACTTCAACAACATGGCTGGGCTTGAATGCCCTTCTTGAAAAATTTTATCATAAATTTTTACGGCACTTAAATATTGTTTTTTTTCATATAAGGAATCAGCCTTAACTAATTCCTTTTCAAGGGACTGCGTAAAACCATAAGTAGTGAAAATAACAATAAGAATAAGAGAAGAAATCAGAAATTTGAACTTTAGCATTTGCATTTTATTATTTAGTACTTACCTTTGCAACGCAATTAAGGAAAACGACTCCTTAAAAGCAATAAAAAGACTCCTTACTCATGAAATTTGAGTTTGTTAATTAAACGGGTTAACTGGGGAGAAATTTTATATTAATTGACTCGCTATCCCGACCGATCGGGATGGTAGAACATCCCGATTAAGAGAATCGGGAGGGTCTTGGGTTCCGAACCCAAGATAAAACGAAATGAATTAATATTAATAATATGACTCGCTAGCTCAGCTGGTAGAGCACATCCCTTTTAAGGATGGGGTCTTGGGTTCGAACCCCAAGCGGGTCACTTAGTGCACGATTGGG
>JBNJFX010000005.1:0-30049 GCA_051747245.1 Bacteroidota bacterium | reverse complement strand
TGACTCGCTAGCTCAGCTGGTAGAGCACATCCCTTTTAAGGATGGGGTCTTGGGTTCGAACCCCAAGCGGGTCACTTAGTGCACGATTGGGGTGAGAAGTTTATCCCGAATACTTTCGGGAAACCCCAAGCGGGTCACAAAATACTAAACCTATCCATTGTAAAATGGGTAGGTTTTTTAGTTTTAGCATGTATATTTGCTATATGTTCATGCGCACGTGGTGAAATTGGTAGACACGTCACCTTGAGGGGGTGGTGGGCGCAAGCCCGTGGAAGTTCGAATCTTCTCGTGCGCACAATAAAAAAGGCTGTGAAATCTAGTTTCACAGCCTTTTTTATTTCTATTGGAAATTGTTAGAAGTCTGTCAGTTTACTTAAATTATGAATCATGGTTTCCGTTCGGTGTGTCACCGACCGGGGTAGAATCCATGGTTGGTGGCACACCAACCATTTAAACCTCGATAAAACCTGCCAGGTTTATGATTGTATTAATCCGCAAACGCCATCAATAAGTCTTGCTTAGTGATGATGTGCGCTTCATTTTTATCGTCTAAAACCATCAATGCTTTGTCCCCATGATTCATCATGGAAGAAATAGTATCAACAGTAGTGTTCAAGGCAATAAATTTGAATGGGTCGTCCATTATCTCTGAAATAGGCTTAGTTTTAAGTTCAGGATTCTCCACTAATTTATTCAATAGCTTAGTATCTGAAATACTTCCCACAAATTCATCTGATTTGGTGATAGGTAATTGTGAGATAGACAATTCGTCCAATAATTTTACAACTTCCCCAATCTTTTGATCGCTTTCAATGCTAATTAATTTATAATTACTGCTTCTTTTCTTAATAATGTTTTTGGCTGTAGCATAATCATTATTTTCTATGAAACCATGATCTCTCATCCAGTCATCGTTATAGATTTTGCCCAGATAACGAGTTCCATGATCCGGAAGGATAATTACCATTATATCATCTTCCTTTAGGTGTTCCTCGGCATATTCAAGAGCACCATGTACGGCAGAACCGCAAGACCATCCACAGAATAAACCTTCTTCCCTTGCTAATCTTCTGGTCATGATGGCACCATCTTTATCTGTTACTTTAACAAAATGGTCAATCATGGCGAAATCAACGTTTTTTGGCAATATGTCCTCACCAATTCCTTCTGTTAAATAAGGATAGATTTCTTTTTCATCAAATTTCCCTGTCTCTTTATATTTTTTGAATACAGAGCCATAAGAATCTATTCCAACGCTTACTATTTCAGGGTTTTGTTCTTTTAAATATCTAGAAGTACCACACATGGAACCACCCGTTCCAACTCCTGCAGCCCAATGTGTTATTTTCCCTTCTGTCTGTTCCCAAATCTCAGGTCCTGTTGTTTCATAATGTGCCTTAGTGTTCGACATATTATCATACTGATTTGGATAAATAGAATTAGGGGTTTCCTCGTGGATTTTTTTCGCTACTGAATAATAGGAGCGAGGGTCGTCCGGGCTAACATTGGTAGGACAAACGATTACTTCAGCGCCCATAGCACGAAGGATGTCCATTTTTTCCTTTGATTGCTTATCTGCCAAGGTGAATACGCACTTATAACCTTTTGAAATAGCCGCTAAAGCCAATCCCATTCCGGTATTACCCGATGTGCCTTCAATGATGGTTCCTCCAGGCTTAAGTTTACCTTCTTTTTCAGCATCTTCCACCATTTTGATCGCCATTCGATCTTTCATGGAGTTGCCGGGGTTAAAATATTCAACTTTTACCAGTATAGTGCCCGGTATTCCTTTGTTGACTTTGTTTAGTTTCACCAATGGTGTGTTCCCAATGGTCTCTATAATAGAGTTGTAATACATTTTTTATCAATTTGCTTTCCGCAAAGTTAGTTAATTATAATCATCATTGAAATGTGACCTATGTAATATTCATATTCTTTTAAGAAGAACTGTATGTTAGAAAGTGGCGTTATTTGTATTGTAATAAATAAAGAAAGCTATGCAAAACCTTAACCCACAAATTGCATTTAAAATCAATGAGCTGTCCGATTATGGATACAGTAATAATTTTCAGTTTGAAAATGGTGAGTTAGTATTGAGAAGGGAAGAAGACGACCATCAAATTGAAAAACATTATATTGCTGAGCAAATATCTGTAGAAGCGGAATATTTATATGAAGATAAAGGTTCTGCTGTGATCACATTTATGACCAATGATGGTGAAATGGGATATGCAATTGACACAATGGATGCAACTGGTGAATTTCCTTTAATAAATTATTTTGAAGCTCTAGAAGATTGATTTTGTTTAACAATCTTTAATTGAATTCGTTAATTAGTATGGACAAATAGGAAGTTTATGGATTCAATGAACACAATAGCTCAAAAGATTGAAGAATTAAAAAAACAAGGTTTTACTGAGAACTTTTTCTTTGAAGAAGGAAAATTAAAAACAGAAGACGATTCTTTTGAGAAGGAAGATATCACAAACATATATGAGTATAGATTTGAGGGAAAATCAAATCCTGATGATTTATCAATATTATATCAAATCACTACTAAATCCGGCAAAAAAGGAACCATAGCCGATGGTTTTGGTCCTAATGCTAATCAAGAATTAACGGAATTTTTATTACAGGCAGAATCCTAATTCTGCCTTTTTTGTGCTAATAAATAAAGTACAGCCATTCTAATTGCTACACCATTCTCTACCTGATTCAATATTATGGATTGTTTTGAATCGGCTACATCACTGCTGATTTCCACTCCTCTATTGATTGGTCCTGGGTGCATCACGATGATTTTCTTTCCAATGCTGTCTAATAACTTCTTATTTACACCATAATAAAGAGAATATTCTCTTAAAGAAGGGAAATATTTAAGTTGTTGTCTTTCTAACTGAATTCTCAAGATATTGGCAACATCGCACCATTCTAAAGCTTCCTTCACATCCCAGCTTATTTTGACGCCTAAATCTGAAATATATTTTGGTAAAAGGGTTGCAGGACCACAAACCATAACCTCTGCACCAAGTTTTTTTAAGGCGTAAATGTTTGATAATGCAACTCTTGAGTGTAAGATGTCGCCAATGATTGCAACTTTCTTTCCTTTAAGCTCCTGAATTTGCTCCCTTATAGAATAGGTATCTAAAAGAGCCTGAGTTGGATGTTCATGTGTGCCATCGCCCGCATTTACTATATTGGCATCAATATGCCTGGATAAAAAATGGGCAGCACCAGGGCTTGAATGCCTCATGACTACCATATCTACTTTCATGGAAAGGATATTATTAACGGTATCCAAGAGTGTTTCTCCCTTTTTTACTGAGCTATTAGAGGATGAAAAATTCACTACATCAGCAGATAATCTTTTTTCTGCTAATTCAAATGATAATTTGGTTCTAGTGGAATTTTCGAAAAATATATTAGCAATGGTGATATCTCTAAGGGAGGGGACTTTTTTAATAGGTCGATTAATAACTTCTTTAAAATGGTCGGCAGTTTGAAAAATCAATTGAATATCTTCTGCTGTTAAGTCTTTGATACCCAATAAATGATTTACACTTAAATTTGTCATTATTCTTCTTTTGTCACTAACCAGATTTTATCTTTTTCTGCACCTTGGTCTGTCCATTCCACCAATACACGCTGAGTTTTAATAGTATTTACCCTTCTTCCTACATAATCAGGTTGAATAGGTAAATCTCTAGTATATTTTCTGTCAATAAAAGTGAGGAGTTCAACCAGTCGAGGTCTTCCAAATGCAATCATGGCATCCAAAGCGGCTCTTACAGTCCTTCCTGTAAAAAGCACATCATCTATGAGAATGACTTTTTTGTCCTCGATTATGAATGGGATTTTAGTTGCATTTGCTTTAATAGGAGTGTCTCTTCTTCTGAAATCGTCACGGTAAAAGGTGGTGTCCAGTAATCCTAAAGGAAGATCTTTATTTAATCGCTCATTTAATCTTTTTTGTATTCTTTGAGCTAAAAATACTCCTCTGGGTTGTAGACCAATTAAAACCGTATCTTGAAAATCTTTGTGGTTTTCAATCAATTCTTCCACTAACCTGTTAATGGTAATTTGCAATAGGTCGGTATCTAAAATCAGACGTTTTTCCATGGTGCTGGGGCAAAGATAGTAAACTAGTGAATTATTCGACCACGATTTTATTGATAAAAAATACTTTTCTGTTCAATTTGATGTTTTCGTCCTTTAAATTTTTCACTCTATTTACCCCATAGGCATAAAAATTATTTCCATACCATTGCTTTAAGCCTTCCAACTCTTCATCATTTCCCTGCATTTCATCACTTTCATACATTAATTTCAAGTCTTCCGTAAATTTCCCTTCTATTATCTCACTTTCCTTAATCACTTTGATTTTCAGTTCTTGATTATATAAATAAAGCATCACAATTTCATTTTCCAAAAAGGCAAGATGAATGTGTTCCTCTAATTGGAAGCTTTTCAAGTCATTTATTTCAAAGCTATTGTCCCAAATTAATTCGCCATTATCATCAAAAGCAATAATAACGGCATGTGTGTACTTATACCCATCAAAAACTTGCGATGATCTATTGCTCATAAAAGGGTCGTAACTGTAAGCTGAATAACCAAAACCACTAGTTCTATTGGAATATGTAGGATAGTAAGCTTCTCCGATTAATATGTTTTGGTTGTCTTGTTTTACAATGTCTTGAACAAATAATCTGTAACTGAATTTAAGCTTTTTCCCTTTGATTTTTTTGCGTGCTATTCGCTTCATAATCCTGTTTTTACGCCTTTCCTTCATATAGTTGAAGAAGTTTTCCAAATTGGCGTAATTATAATATCGGATTTGGTCTTTATTTTCTCTTTTAAAATCTGCAACAAATATCCCTCTAGAGGTTTCTGTTCTTCTTTTTATAGAATAAGTCCCAGCTAATAAATTCCCACCTTCACTACTATTTACAATTCTCCCATCAGTGAGGCTTAAATCATCTTTAGCTTCCAATGTTTCAGTAAAGATGGATTCTCCCATGGTATTGAAAGCCCTCACCGTAATTCCATACCTTTTACTTTGTAATTTGTCTGATGTTATAATTCTAACCCAATCATCTTCAGTTTTGGTTACGATTTGTAATAAGGTGCTCCTATCATTATAAAAACCTGGCAGTACAATTCCTTTTTTTGCAGTGAAGTTATACAACATGACAACAGTTCTCATGTTTACATTACCACCAAAAACAACGGCATCATTCTTAATTTCAAATTCTGTTAATTTAATAGGGACTAAATTTTCATATAGATAAGATTTAAAGGATTCATTATCAGTTGAAAATGTTAAAAACAATAAATCTTTTGCATATTCATGACCTTCCTGAAATAGCATGACAAATTTCCCATTATCATAACTGTAGCCCTTGAAGGTGAATTTTTCATCTATTATGACTTCATTTCTGCTCACTTCTTGTAGGGTAGTATCAAGTCTTATGATTTCCCATATATATTCATTATTGTCAGTTTTTTTGTCGAGTTCTTTGAATAGGTACAGACCTTTTTCTTTTGCAGAAACTATATAGTAATCATCATTGAAATTATCTATTTCAATTTCATATCTTAATGGTTGCGAAATTTGACCAAATGAGGTGAATCCTAATATTAGTAAATAAAGAGTCAGTAAAAATTTTAATTTCATAGAAAAAGTCATGATTATTAAATCAATAATGATAACATAAGTATTGCTCTATTGTTAAACACAAAAAAATAGATATTCTATCCATTATCCTTCTCAATATATCCTTTAATTTTACAAAAAATCAATAAGCTTTGGAAAATAAACAGATTATAAAAATTTTAAAGAATACTGCCAAGCTGATGGAGCTGCATGGTGAAAATGATTTTAAAGTCAAAAGCTACCAATCTGCAGTTAATAGTCTTGAACGTCATAATAAAAGTTTGGCTGTGATGGACGTAGATGAGCTTCAGAAAATTGATGGAGTTGGAAAAAGCCTGGCGCAGTCTATATATCAAATTAATGAACAAGGTTCTTTTGAGCTTTTTGATGACTTAAGTGCCAAAACACCTGAAGGAATTTTGGAAATGATGCAGTTGAGCGGCTTTGGTGCAAAGAAAATTAAACTCATCTGGGAAAAATTAGATATTGATAATCTTGAGGATTTATTAGTAGCTTGTCAGGAAAACAAAATAGCAGCTCTAAAAGGATTTGGGGATAAAACGCAAGTTAAATTGCAAGAAGCGGTTGAATTTAAATTGAGCTGGAGAGGATATATTCATTATAGAGAAGCGGAACAATTGGCTGAAAAAATCATTGAGGATTTAAAGTCTATAGAAGGAGTGAATGAAGTCTCCTTAACTTCTGATGCCAGAAGAAAAATGGAAGTTATCAAGCCACTGGAATTATTGGTAGTTGCTGAAAATAAAGCAAAAATCATTCAATATGTAGCTAAAAATGATGAGTTTGTGCTTGACAAGAAAAATTCCGGACCACTAAGTTTGAAATTTACATTCAAAGCTTTGAAAGCTGAAGTCAATATTATATTCACATCTAAGGATCAGTTTGTAAACGACCTATTTAAAACGACTGCGCATCCTAAGCATTTGAGTGCTGAATTGGAAAAGGGGCAGTCTTTCAGTCATATTTTAAAAGAAAAGCAATTTAGTTCTGAGGAAGAAATTTATGAAGCAGCTGGCTTTCCGTATATAGTACCTGAACTTAGAGAAGGCTTATGGGAGCTAGATTGGGCTAAGGAAAATGCTATTCCGAAATTGCTTGAAATGGATGATTTAAAAGGGATTTTGCATAATCACAGTACTTATAGTGATGGCAAAAATTCTTTGGAAGAAATGGCTCAATATTGTAAAGATTTGGGGTACGAATATTTAGGAATAAGTGACCACAGTAAAACGGCTTCTTATGCTAATGGATTGCAGGAATTCAGGATTAAAAAGCAGCATGAGGAAATAGATGCACTAAATGAAAAATTAGCACCTTTTAAAATCTTCAAAGGAATTGAATCTGATATTTTGAATGATGGCTCATTGGATTATGCTAATGATGTATTGGAGAGCTTCGATTTTGTGGTTTCATCAATTCATTCTCCTTTAAGCATGGATGAAAAAACAGCTACTAATAGGTTATTAAATGCAGTTGCCAATCCCTTTACCACTATTTTAGGACATCCAACTGGGAGGCTATTGTTGCAGAGAAAAGGCTATCCCATTAATCATAAAGCAGTGATAGATGCTTGTGCGGAATACGGTGTGGTAATTGAAATTAATGCACATCCTTGGCGATTGGATTTAGATTGGAGATATGTACGATATGCGCTCGATAAAGGAGTGCAAATTTCAATAAATCCCGATGCTCACGAAACAAATGGCTATCACGATATGTATTATGGACTCTGCGTTGGCAGAAAGGCAGGCTTAACTGCGAAAGAAACATTCAATGCCAAAAGTTTAGAAGAAATATCACAATATTTTAGTGACCGTAAGAAGTCAGCACTATCAAAAATTTAAAATTTGAAAAAAGTTAAAAAAGTCCTCATCCTAAGATTTTCCTCTATTGGAGATATTGTTTTGACTACTCCCGTAATCAGGGCTATTAAATTACAGCTTTCTGATGTTGAAGTGCACTATGCCACTAAAAAAGGCTTTGCTAATATGTTGGAAAATAATCCTTATGTGGATAAGGTTCATCAGCTGGAGGATAGTTTAAGTGATTTGGTGGCAGATTTAAAGGCGGAAAAATTTGATTACATAGTTGATCTTCACAATAATTTGCGCACTAAGATCATCAAATTAAGATTGAATGTGCCTTCAAAATCTTTTGATAAATTGAATTGGGAGAAGTGGCTGATGGTGAACATGAAAGTCAACAAATTGCCCAATCAGCATATAGTAGATCGCTATATGGAAGCAGCATCAGAACTAGGAGTAAAAAAGGATCAGTTTGGGCTCGATTATTTTATTCCTGAAAAGGATGAAGTGGAAAAAGAGTGGCTGCCGGAAACACATCAAAAAGAATATGTGGCTTATGTGATAGGTGCTCAGCATAATACTAAAAAGCTTCCTTTCAAGCGAATGGTTGAATTATGTGATAAAATCAACAAGTCTATCATTTTAATAGGCGGACCAGAAGATGCTGAAATGGGGGAGAAGGTAGAAAAGTTTTTTGAGCAAACTGAAAATTCTGCTCCCTATGAAGAAAAGCTAACTGAAATGGGTAAAAAGGCTAAAATTTTCAATGCTTGTGGGAAATTCAATTTGAATCAATCGGCTTCATTGGTGAAAAATGCTACTTATGTTTTCACACATGATACAGGTTTGATGCACATTGCAGCAGCTTTTAAAAAGAATATTTTTTGTATATGGGGAAATACGATTCCAATGTTTGGGATGTATCCTTATAAAACTAAGTTTACCATTTTGGAGAACATAAAAGTTAACTGCAGGCCCTGTTCAAAAATTGGCTATCAGAAATGTCCGAAGGGGCACTTTAATTGTATGAATAAGATAGTTTTTGATTTTTGGTTGCCTTAGTATAGGTATTTAAGTGTTTAAGTGAATAGGTGTTTAGGTAGACAAGTTTTCCAGTTAGTTGTAAAGGGTTGTGCATATTAAGCACCATTGACCTGCAGAGAGAATTAAGTGTTAGTTCACTGTTTTAGTTTGGAAATTGTTTAATGTCTGATATTTATTAATAAAATGCATCTTCAATGTGTAGGTATTTATCTGGCTCATTTAAATTAATGCTAAGAATATCAAAGCGGATATCTTTTTGCCAGTTAATAGCATAAATATAGTTTTCTGCAGCTTCCATTAATTTGTCTATTTTCGCCTGATTGACCCTTTCTTCCGGATAACCATGATTAAAAGAATGTAAAGATTTAACTTCAATAAAAATTAATAAATTATTATGCAAAGCAATGATATCAATTTCACATCTTTTGAAGCGATAATTTCGTTCTAAAATTTCATAGCCTTTAGTTTCTAAAATTTTAACGGCAAAATTTTCGCCTTTGTCGCCTATTTTTTTCGTATTCATTCTATTGGTATCAATCAGATATTATATTTGTAAATTAATAAAACGAACTTAAACCTCACTGTGATAAATTTAATAAAAACTTTTCCTGAGCAACTGAAAGAAGCACTGGATTTAACAAAACAAATTAACGCTTCTGACATTTCAAAAGACGAAATCCAACATATTGCTATAAGCGGAATGGGGGGCTCGGGAATTGGCGCTCATCTCGTTAAAAGTATTTTGGAAGATTACTGTAAATTGCCCATTACCTTGATTCAAGGATATAACCTGCCTCATTGGGTAAATAACAAAACCTTATTTATTGCTTGTTCCTATAGCGGAAATACGGAAGAAACTTTAATCTTATTGGAATTAGCCCAAAAGCAGACAGATCATATATTTTCTGTTACAACAGGTGGGAAATTAAAAGCCATATCTGATAAGGAAAATTTTCCACAATATAATTTTTCAGGTGAAGCAGCTTGTCCACGAGCAGGGCTAGCGTATCCTTCAGTGGCAGTTTTAATGTTGATTAGTAAGTTAGGTTTTTGCACTGGAATTGATCTTGAAGAAGAGCTGAAGTCAAGTTTCAATCTCTTAAAAGATCAACAAGACCATATTCAAACAGAAGCAAAATCCACAGCTAAAAATATTCAAGGATACTTTACATTTCTGTATTCAGATCAAAGGTTTTACCCTGCTGTTTTAAGATTTCAACAACAATTGGCAGAAAATAGTAAGCAATTATCCCATGCTCATGTATTTCCAGAATTAAACCATAATGAATTGGTAGGCTGGAGGTTTCCTGAAGATCAGCTTAAAAAATCCAAAGCTATTTTATTGAGATCAGATTTTGATCACGATAGGAATCAAATAAGAATGGATGTAAGTAAGTCAATTATACAAGGAAAAGCGGGAGTAATCGAACTAAATGCTCAGGGCAATAGCTTTACACAGCAATTATATTATTTTATCCACTTAATTGACTGGATTAGTTTTTATTTAGCAGAGGAAAACGGAATTGATCCATTTCCTGTTGAGAACATAAATATTTTGAAAAATAAATTAGCAGAGTAAGTCGTGAATTTTAGGATAAATAAAGATACTCATTTCCTTTCTTTGGGCATGATGGATTATAAAGAAGCCTGGGATTATCAAGAGGAATTATTCTTAAAAACCATCGAAATAAAAACATCCAATAGAAAAATTGAGGATAAGGATCATCAAATAACTCCTAATTACCTTATTTTCTTGGAGCACCCACATGTTTATACTTTAGGTAAAAGCGGTTCGGAAGAGAATCTTTTGCTCGATGAAAATGGGCTAAAGGAAAAGAAGGCTACTTATTATAAAATCAATAGAGGAGGAGATATTACTTATCACGGTCCCGGTCAGATAGTGGGTTATCCCATCATAGATTTAGATAATTTCTTCACTGATATTCATAAATATTTAAGGTTATTAGAGGAGGCTGTAATCCTTACTTTAAAGGAGTACGGAATAGAATCAGGCAGGATAAAAGGCTTGACAGGTGTTTGGATTGATTATGAAGAGGGTGCTAAAAATCCCAGGAAAATATGTGCATTAGGAGTAAAATCGAGTAGATGGGTCACCATGCATGGCTTCGCTTTTAATGTAAATACTGATTTAAACTATTTTAAGAATATTATTCCATGCGGAATTGATGATAAAGCGGTGACTTCTATGGAAGCAGAATTAGGGGAGAAGCTAGACATGAAGGAAGTTAGCAATAAATTAAAGCAGCATATAGCTAATTTGTTTGAAATGAAATTATTAGAAGAGGTATGAAAAAGGATATTGATTTTTCACCAGTCACGGGTGTTGAATTGGTAATAACCCGATCAGAAAAAGAAGGAGAGGCACAGTGGGATGTTTATCTCATCAATAAAAATTTGATTGAGTTGGAAACCATAATGATCACCTCAAAAGGCTATGGAAAAATAGGAGGTGAAGAGAAAGAGACCTCTATTTTGCGCCACATGATTGAAAAAGTTGAGCAGCAAAGCTATGCCAGGATAGAACCTATTCAACCTGAATTATTTAAGCTCAACAATGAATATTGGGTAAGCTATTATATCCTAGATCAGATTTTCGACAAGAAATTTGTTTTCGTTCCGGAATCCATCCAAAAGGAAAATCTACAATACATCCCTGAATTGGATTTGATGGGAGTGAGGCATGCATAAATTAATTATTGAATTTAAATAATCATTTCATTATATTTAACCTTTTGAAAATCCAAAGGATATGAGAATTTTTTATTTATTTCTTTCATTAGTTTTTATTTTTAATGTTTCAAAAGGCTTTTCCCAACTGAATGGTAGTAGTTGGAGTAATGTAAAATCAGCAGGAAAAGGCGAGTTAACATGTGTATATTATCAGACCCCTGGTTTAGTATATGAGGTAGATGGAAAATTGCAAGGCGTTTGTATTGACATAATGGATGAATTTAAATCCTATGTCAGTGAACAATATAATGTCACACTCAATTACAAATTTGTAAAGAAAGTCCCTGTATTTACTGATTTTATAAATATAGTGAGGAATAGCGAAAATGTAATGGGCGTTTGTAACACTAGCATCACAACTGAGCGCAAGAAATATTTGGATTTTAGTCCTGCCTATATGAATAATCCTTCCGTTTTACTCTCTAATCAAGATGCACCGGTTCTAAGAGATTTATCTAATTTGCCCGAAAACTTTAAAGGTTATAAAGCAATCATTATAAAAGGCTCAACTCATGAAAAGTATTTGAAAAAAATAAGTGCTCAATATTTTCCAGATCTAACTATTGAGTATGCAGAATCAGGAACTGAAGTCAATTCTAAATTAAAAAGTGATACTAACTATTTCACATTAATTGATTTTACAGAGTATTTTGATGCGGTTAGAAAGAAAATGAATGTTACTAGACATCCTGTCCCATTACATGAATTGGAGGATCAGCTTGGGTTTATTTTTCCTAAAGGAAGTGATTGGTCATCAGTTTGGAATGAATTTCTAACGCCAGATTTTAAAGAAAGTGTTAAATACAAAAAAATTGTTGCGGATAACTTGGGTACTTCTTTTGTAAATATGATACGTTAATTAGTTTTCAACAAGTTTAATAGAAGAAGAATTGATGCAATACCTTAAGCCTGTTGGTTCAGGCCCATCAGGAAATACATGACCTAAGTGGGCGTCACAGACATTGCACATGGCTTCAACCCTCACCATTCCAAAACTTTCATCTTTCTCATACTTGATTACATTGTTCTCAAAAGGCTCTGTAAAACTTGGCCAGCCAGAGCTTGAGTCAAATTTAAGAGTAGAGTCAAAAAGGGTTGTGCCACAGCATCTGCAGGCATATTGTCCAGCCTCATGTGCCTCACAATATTCTCCTGAAAATGCTCTATCTGTTCCTTTTTTTCTTGTTACCTGAAATTCTTCTTGCGTTAAAATAGATTTCCACTCATTATCGGTTTTTTCAACTCTTTTTGGTGGTTCAGGGCTACCATTATTGGCAAATTTGATTACATCGTTCCAGTTCATAAATAAATTCTTGATTTAATAATTTAAACTCATAATTATGATCTATGTTTAGGCAAGAATCTAATTATTTCAATTTGATTATCAATTATTGGACACAAAAAAAGGTTTCCCAAACTTGAGAAACCTTCATTCAATTAAATGATCTTAAAATGTATATTTATCAATTAAGCTAATTTCACATTCACTGCATTTAAACCTTTTTTTCCGTCTTGAAGTTCATAAACAACTTCATCATTTTCTCTAATATCATCAATTAGACCTGATACATGTACGAAATAATCTTGTTGTGTGCTTTCGTCAATAATAAATCCAAATCCTTTTGAATCATTAAAGAATTTTACTGTTCCTTTATTCATTATAATAATTTTAATTTTCACAAAGTTACTTCTTTTATCTTCAATACCTATGGCTTTGTAAGTTTAATTTTATAGATATTATGAATATTATGGATTAATTTTTGTTAAAAGCTTGTTTAAAAAGCATTAAAGCATTTATTTTCTTTTATTTTTACAAAAAATAATTTTTGTACTTTTCGATTTTATGCTAAAGCCCTGTTGTTATTGTTTAATTCCCTTTCTGATTTTTAGTGCTTGCACAAAACCTGGTTCTGAAATTTCAGATTCAGAAACTTCCCTTCAATACATTGATAAAATAGCTATAAATAATGATAAACTTGTGGATAGCACCATTTTAGGGGGGCTCTCTTCCATTGACTATATAGGAGATAATGACTTTATTTTCATTTCGGACGATCGCTCAGAATTTTCTCCTGCAAGAATATATGAAGTGGATGTTGATTTTGATACTGATGGAATTCTTAATTATTCTTTCAATAAAACTTTCTTTTTAAAGAATGAGAAGGGGAATTCATTTGAGAAAAATGAATTAGATCCAGAATCAATTAGATACAGGGCTTCCAGCAATACCTACTTTTATACTAGTGAAGGCGGAAGGACAGATGAATGGATAAACCCATTTATTTGGGAAGTTAATAGAAAAGGGGAGTTTGTTAAAAGTATTGATATACCTGAAATCTTTAATTTTAATGATGAAAAAGGAACACGGGAAAATGGCGGTTTTGAGAGCTTAAGTTTTGAAAATGATACTATTGTCTGGTACGCCAACGAATTACCATTGAAAGAAGACGGTGAGGTTCCAGGTTTTAAAGAGGGTAAATATCCTGTTCGACTTGTACGACAAGACATTAAGAATAATAAAGTCCTCAACCAATATGCATATCATATTAGTGCTTTAACAGAACTGCCAGATCCTGAAGATGGGTTTTATATAAATTCCGTTCCTGAAATACTTTTTATAGAAGAAAATAAACTTTGGATATTGGAAAGGTCTTACGCTACAGGTATAGGTAATTTTGTAAGGCTTTTTGAAATTAACTCCTCAAATGCAACTGATATAAAAAATGTTGCTTCATTAGCAGATAAGGAATACACATCAGTAAGCAAAAATTTAATTCTTGATTTCACTGATTTTAATCAAAGGATTGATAATATTGAAGGCATGGCTTTTGGTCCGGATTTTTCGGATGGAAGTAAAAGCTTGTTGTTTATCTCAGATGATAATTTTAATGAAGAACAAGAGACACAATTATGGCTTTTTTCCTATTTTAAAAAGTAATTTGTTTTTAGTATTATCAGAACCGGTTTTAGATACTTAAATAATGGTTTTATAGACAATTGAGCTTTCAAATATATTAGATAATTAAATGAAGTATTTCTTAATAATTTCCGTTCTTTCAATTCTTAATATATCAAATCTTTATCCTCAAAATGAGATTACCAAAGAATTTTTGGTTACTGAAAATCTAGATACTCTTTACGGTTCTCTTCGTAAAACTTCTGATGTTGTACATATTGAACAAGGTATGTATTTCAAATCTTCTAATAATGAGAAGGAAATTTTTTATCCTACAAAAGACATTTTAGCATATAGTGACGAAAGGGGTAGGGTTTATTTTAAAAAGCGGATTCCAAAAGTAAAAGATTCAGCGTTTCATTTTTTGGAGATATTATTTTCAGGAGATATAAATCTTTATCGCTTTCAGTCAGAATTTTATATTGAAAAAGAACATAAAATATATAAGCTTAAAGATACCTATACTGATAAAAAAAATGAAAAAGGTAAATTTATCAGAAAACACAACAAAGAATATATATCTACACTCAGTGTTATTTTAGGTGACTGTTTTGGTCTTTATGATAATATAACTGAGTCGGAATTAATTTATAAAGATTTAGTATCGCTGCTTGAAAAATATCATAAGTGTAAAAACATTGATTTTAAGATTATATCAGCGAAATCTGATTTTGAAGTAGACTTTAAATTTGGTTTATTTCTAGGTGGCTTTACCACATTAGCTTCACATAATCTTAAGACAAATAAGAGAACAATGGTAAATGGATTAAGTGATCAAAATTTTATTTTTGGTGGTGAAATTATTTTTAGGATCAATAAAACTGATAACTATTATTTGATTTTTTCACCTCAATTTTCTTTTGGAAATGAATATTTTTATGAAAATTCTTCAGTTAATGATTATGGGCTTTTTAATCATGAATTAAGTTATAGCTTTAGTCAAGCAGACTTGCCTGTAGGATTTGGCTTAGTGTTAAACAATAAAAAGGTTCAGCCTTTTATAAATTCAGGAATTGTATTCAATCGATTTTGGGGTGGGAAATACAATTACACTATAAAGAGAAGACCATTGGATGAAGGTGTAGAAAGTCAAGAAAATTACGCGGATTTTTATGGAGATATTATTTTCTATAATAATTATGGATTATGGGCTTTATTTGGATTAAATTATCATTTTTTAGAAAAGGTCACCTTTTATAATAGAATTCGTTACCAAACTAATAACTTTTATACAAATTTTGGTAGAGTCCAGGGTGGTGGTAAAATATTTAATTACCATCAATTCAACTTTGAATTTGGTGTCTTATTTTAAATAAAATTGATATGAACTTCCTTTCTAATTTAATAAATAATTCGGGGATTTTAGAAAATTCTAAAATAGTAGATGAATACGGACGTCTAATTCTCCAAGATGAACAAATTGAAGTAGGCTTTAAGCTTAATGAAGATACTTTTATATTTACGAATATGCGCTTGGTTTTGGTGGATATGAAAAAGGGAGATGAGAGTGGGATTGAGTACTTAAGCTTGCCTTACTCAAGAATCTCTAACTTTTCTGTACAGGCTAAAAAATCCTTTGGTTCTAAAGCAACTTTAAAAATTTGGCTTAATGGACAAGAAGAGCCTCAACTTGAAAAGGAATTCAGTAAATCAGTGGATGTCTATGAAGTACAGAAAATTTTGGCCGGTCATGTGTTAAGATAAAAAAAGGTGACCGTGGCCACCTTTTATTTATTTCTGTTCCTTCATCTCTTTTTCAAGATGTTTTACTAGTTTTTCACAGAGCATATTCATTTCTTCTGCCATGAACTCATCTCCAGTTGAGTTTAAGACACTCTGAGCCATCCCGCCAAGGCAATCTATATAAAACCTTTTCATTTCGTCAACGGGCATCTCATTTGTCCATAAGTCAATTCTCATGGAATTTTTTTGAACATGATCCCAAAGCGAAATACTTATGCTTTTGGTTTCTGTTAATTCTTCACCTGCATCAGTAGCGCTCCAATGGATTTTTTCCGGTACGTTATCTTTATCTAAGTCTATTTCGAAATTAATGTTCGATTTTTTCATTCTTACTATTTCAATCTGTTATTTAAAATTCTTTTTTATTGAGGCAACATGTTTTTGAAATCCTCATAAGTAGCAGGTGCAAGTGGAGTAGTATCACAATCTATTTCCTCTGCTTTTACATTTATATCTTCCACTCTATCTTCTGGATCAGGGTGCGTACTCAAAAACTCAGGTGTTCCTCCAGTTTGACCTTCATCCAATAATTTTTGAAAGAATGAATAAGCGCCATTACATGCATAAGGAGTATTGGCTAAATATTCAACTGATCTTTCATCTGCTTCCTCTTCAAATTCTCTTGAGAAACTTAATCCTGCAGCGGTACCTGCTATTTGACCGGCAATTTGTTCAAGCTGACTTGGGTCTTCGCCTGTTATCAATTCCAATAAAATATTAATACCGTATTGTCTTTGAATATTTCTAGTGGTGTGTCTTAAATCTGAATGAGCTACTTCATGACCTAATACCCCCATTAAATCATCTTCCTGATCTAAGTATTTTATTAAGCCAGTGTAAACATATAGATACCCTCCAGGAGTTGCAAAAGCATTTAAAACTGAATCATTTTCTATAATATGGATATCCCAGACAAATTCATCCTTGTATTGTACCTCACCTGAAGTTAAAATATAATCCAGTAGATTATTCAAATAGGTGTAGGCTTCTGAATATTCTGTTTCGTCCAAAATTGGAAATTGATCTGGATCATTTTCAATTTCTTCGGCTACCTGAGCACCTAATTCAACGTCCTCCTCAATGGAAGGAAATACAAAGTTATCATTTTTATCCTTACAGGAGTTAAAAATTAAAATACCGGCAATTAGTACAACATTGAATATCTTCATGTTTTTCATACCTAATTAATATTCATTTCTGGAACGTCACCCTCTACTATTAATTTTCCAGCAGTGGCTTTTTTAATTTCATCTACTGTAACACCAGGGGCTCTTTCCATTAATTTAAAACCTCCACCTTCATGCACTTCCAAAACTGCCAAATTGGTCACGATTTTCCGTACACACTGTAAGCCAGTGATGGGTAAACTACATTCTTTTAACAGTTTTGAGTCACCACTTCTGCTGGTGTGCTGCATGGCTACAATGATGTTTTTGGCTGAAGCTACCAAATCCATAGCGCCACCCATGCCTTTTACCATTTTGCCCGGGATTTTCCAGTTGGCTATATCTCCATTTTCAGAAACTTCCATAGCGCCCAAAATGGTTAAATCCACATGACCGCCTCTAATCATGCCGAAACTCTCTGATGAATCAAATAAAACTGAACCATCTCGCATGGTAATAGTTTGCTTGCCGGCATTTATTAGATCTGCATCTACTTCCTCTTCGGTCGGGAATTGCCCAATTCCTAAAAGCCCATTTTCAGATTGTAATACAACATCCAATGCATCAGGAATATAATTTGCCACTAGGGTAGGGATACCAATACCTAAATTGATATACATGCCATCCTGAACTTCCTGTGCTATTCTTTTCGCTATTCCAATTTTATCAAGTGCCATATCTTAAGATCTTACAGTTCTTTGTTCAATTCTTTTTTCATAATTCTTTCCTTCAAAAATACGCTGAACGTAAATTCCCGGAGTGTGAATTTCATTAGGATCAAGTTCACCGGCAGGTAATAATTCCTCTACCTCTGCAATGGTAATTTTACCTGCTGCAGCCATCATTGGATTGAAATTTCTTGCAGTCCCCTTAAAAATCAAGTTTCCTGCGGTGTCTCCTTTCCAAGCTTTCACCAATGCAAAATCTGCAACCAATCCTTTTTCCAAAAGATACATTTTTCCGTCAAATTCACGGGTTTCTTTTCCTTCAGCTACTTCGGTTCCATAACCTGCTGGGGTATAAAATGCCGGAATTCCTGCTCCTCCTGCCCGAACTCTCTCTGCTAGTGTTCCCTGAGGAATAAGCTCAACATCTAATTCCCCTGACAATAATTGTCTTTCGAATTCTGCATTTTCCCCTACATAAGAAGAAATCATTTTTTTGACCTGATGGGTTTTAAGCAATAAACCTATACCGAAATCATCTACTCCGGCATTATTGGAAATACAGGTCAAACCTTTTACTTTGGTGTCCAAAAGTGCTTGGATACTGTTTTCAGGTATTCCGCATAATCCAAAGCCGCCTAACATTAAGACTGCATTATCCGGAATATCTTTGACTGCTTCGCTTGCATTTTTTACTACTTTATTAATCATATTTTTATGTTTAATACTAAGCTGATAAAATGTAATCTTATTTAAAGTTAACTATTTTGAATGATTCCGAAGATGTTGATTCAGTATTTGTATTGCTTTTTCTTTATCTTTTTGCAACTGATTGCTTAATTCTTCCTTAGAATCAAATTTTATTTCATCCCTTAATCTTTTGATAAAGTTGATTTTAATTTTTTCACCATAAATATCTTCATTAAAATCAAAAATATTAGCTTCAATTTTCTTAGACTCACCATCTACAGTTGGTCTGTAACCAATATTTAGCATTGCTTTGTATTGCTGTCCATTTATTTCGGCTGTCACTGCATAAGCACCATCAGCTGGCACTAATTTATAGGGTTCTTCAACTTGAATATTGGCAGTGGCAAAACCGAGTGTTTTCCCTATTTTATCCCCACTTACCACTTCACCATTGATTTCATAATACCTACCTAAGAAATCATGGGCAAATTCTACTTGTCCTGCTTCTACAGCATTTCTAATTTTGGTAGAACTGATCCCCACATCATCAATTGTCTGTTTGGATATTTCTTCCACTTCAAAGCCATACCTTCCGGAATGCTCTTTTAAATGCTCAAAGCTACCTTCTCTGTCTTTTCCGAAACGGTGGTCATAGCCTATCACTAATCTTTTGGTGTGTAAAGCGGAAATAATAATCCTTTGAATAAATTGTTCTGATGTCCATTGAGAAAACTCTTTAGTAAAGTTTACCTTGACGATATGATCTAATCCTAACTGGTCTAAAATTTCAGCTTTTTCATCAAAAGTGGTTAGCAATTTTAGATTGTCATGATTTTGACTCAAAACATAACGTGGATGTGGCCAGAAAGTCACCAAAGCAGTTTCGCCATTGACGGATTTTGCTAATTCAATTATTCGGCTGATGATTTCCTGATGACCGAGGTGAATCCCATCGAAAGTTCCGATAGTAACCACTGCATTTTTGATGCCTTCTAAATTTTCATATCCATTATGGACGATCATTTGTGTTGACTTTATTATTTTTCACAAATTCATTTAAGTTTTCAGCATCTTCAACGGAAAAGTCACCAATTTTTGTTCTTCTTAATGCTGATAAATAGGCACCTATACCTAATTTTTCTCCATAATCATGAGCTAAGCTCCTAATGTATGTTCCTTTTGAGCAGCGAACCCGGAATGAAACTTTATTTTCTTGAAAATCAGTAATTTCAAATTCACTTATGGTTACAACTCTTGATTTTAATTTAACTTCTTTTCCTTCTCTCGCCAAGGAATAGGCTCTTTTTCCACCTGTTTTTACAGCTGAGAAAATAGGGGGCGTTTGTTCAATTTCTCCAACAAAAGGAGTCGTTGCTTTCTTTAGATCCTCTAAATTAAGATGCTTAGTTTCACTTTGGAATTCAGGTTCTGTTTCCAGATCGTAAGAAGGAGTTGTGTAACCTAAAGTGAATTCCCCTGTGTATTCTTTTTCCTGTGCTTGATATTTCTCAATAGATTTGGTCATTTTTCCAGTGCACAAAATCAGTAATCCGGTAGCTAATGGATCTAAGGTGCCGGCATGACCAATTTTTTTTACTTTTAGAGCAAATTTCAGTTTTTTCACTACATCAAAGGAAGTCCAATTAAGCGGTTTATCGATCAATAAAACCTTGCCCTCATTATAGCTGTTAATTACATCACTCATACTAACTGACTTATAATAGCGATAATCCCAACAATAGCGCAATAGATGGCGAAATAGATCAGCTTACCTTGTTTTACAATTTTTATCATTGCTTTACAGGCAAAAAGTCCAGCTAAAAATGCCATTAAAAAGCCCATAAACAATACAAAACCACCCGTCTGATTTGCTGCTGCAGGTTCTTTTATATAGTCCAATAATTTTAATAGCGATGCGCCTAAAATTGGAATTAAAACCATTAAAAATGAGAATCTAGCAGCTTTTTCTTTATTTACCCCTATCAGTAATGCAGTGGCAATAGTAGCGCCCGAACGTGAAATCCCAGGAAGAATGGCAATTGATTGAGCAAGCCCTATTATGATGGCTTGCCAATATTTCACAGGCCCACCTTGCTTATCTTTTACAGTTTGAGTAAACGCCAATAAAATAGCCGTTAATAACAGCATACTCCCAACCAGCAGTAAATTTCCAGTAAAAAGGCTTTCAATTTGATCTTCAAAGAGAATTCCAATTACCCCAATTGGAATCATGGAAAGAATTATTTTAGCAGCAAAATCATAGGATTCATTCCATTTGAATTTGAAAATATCTTTAAAAATATTGGCTATGTCTTTTCTAAAAACAATTATGGTGGATAGGGCAGTGGCAGCATGCACCATTACTGAAAATAAAAGGCTTTCAGAAGTATGTGCATTTAATAATACCGCACCTATTTCAAGATGTCCACTACTACTAATGGGCAAAAATTCTGATAATCCTTGAATGATGCCAAGGATAATAGCTTCTAATAAACCCATTTTTAATGCTTAGGCTTCTTTAGGATAGCAAATATTTCAATCATAAATCCTATAAATACAATTACAGGTCCCAAGGTTAATCCTAAAAATCCAAAGCCATATTGCTCAGAATCTAAGGTCATAATAATGAAACCAATGATAAGAGTTAAAATTCCAGCAATCATTAAAATATAATTGCTTTTACCGAACGCTAATTTCTTTTTTTCTGACATAAACAGTTTTTATATAGTATCTAATACTTAATTACACAAAATATTGACTTCCCGCTAGATAGTGGGACTGATTATCAATTTATTACTCCAATTCTTTTAATAGTCTTTAATTAATATAATTCATCTAAAGACATAGCCATATATTTTTGGATGGCTCTATAAGTACTAAAACTTGCAATTAAAATTCCAGTAATTATTAAGCCACCTAAAATAATTAATAACATTTCCTGATTTTGTAATTCAGCTAAACCTTCCAGTTTTTGACTGCCATAAGTTAATAAACCAAAAAGTAATCCCCCTGCAATAACAGCAGATATAATACCATGGAATATGGAACGATAAATAAATGGTTTTCTGATGAATCCTTTTGTAGCTCCTACCAATTGCATACTTCTGATTAAAAACCTCTGCGAGAAAAGAGCTAATTTGATGGTGTTATTTATTAAAATACCAATGACAATAAATAGTAAAACTGATATACTCAAAAGAACTATGCTGATTTTAGTAATATTTTCATTGATGCTTTGCACCATATTGTCAGTATAAATCACTTCAAAAACACCATTAATATTTTCAATATCTTCTTGAACGGCCTTCATTTTTTCAGAAGAATGATATTCTGGTGATATTTTCACTATATAAGCATCCTTCAAAGGGTTATCACCCAGAAATTGCATGAAATCTTCCCCTGTTTCTTCTATAAATTTTTCAGCAGCTTCTTTTTTAGAGATGAATCGTATTGGCTCTATGTTCTCCTCATTGAGAACGTATTCTCTTGAAGCCAATGATTTACTAATGCGTAATTGCTGTGGTTCAGAAAGATTGGATTGCAGGTAAACTTGCATTTCAACATTTTGCTGAATGACTTTTGTTAAGGAAGTAGTAGTGGTAATTAAGAGGGCAAAAAGGCCTAATATAAAAAGTGCTAGCGTCATGCTCAATATGACACTGATAAAGGGATAATGCCCCAATTTCTTCTTCTTTCTATATTTTTTCTCTTTGCTCATATTTGAAAGCTCAAAAATAAGAATTTATTTATGCTTAGCTTATTAAATTGGTAAAAAACCAAAAAAAGCTTCCCATTTTCATGAAAAGCTTTTCTGTAAATTCTTAAGAAGTATGATTTTATTCTTCCACTATAAGCTGAATTTCCATTTTCAACATTTCGTCTTGAATTTTTCTTAATTCAGTTACTTCAGTGGTATTATCTTTAATGGTATAAACTTCATCATTATGGCTTAAAAACAATTGTTTTTTGCCTTTATCATTCAATTCAATTATTTGGTAAGGCACATTCTTAAAATTACCATATAGGTATAATTTTGAATTATAATAGCGATAATGAAAATCATCCCCATTTTCTACAGCATCAAGAAATTCAATTTCAGTTTTATCAGCTCTATTGTGAGCAATCTCACGGCTTTCTGTGTTTTCTAATTCTTCTTCCTCATTTTGATTGCTGAAAATCTTATCGTCTTCATAAGACAACAACGCCTGAGGCTGAACTTTAGCAGTGGCATCCTTTTTTGTTATATCCTTTTCAGGTTTTGTATTGGAAGCTTTTAGTTCTTCAGACGTTTTTTCTGTTAATTCTTCTTTAACTTCCTCTGTTTCTTTGTCTAAGTGTGGGAAATGAGCTAATGATTCGTTTTTAAATTCAATTTTATGATTGACATTAAGGTCAAGGGGTTTTATGTTTTCATCAAATGAAATAAGAGACCAATACAATATGCTTCCAAATATTGTTACACCAGCAACAGTACCTGCTAGCCATTTTACGCCACTACCAGTCAATATTCCTGTGTTAGTTGGTAGGTCAATTGAAGCTAATCTTGATTTTAATTCCTGTTTTCTTGCATTTGAAATACCTTTAACAATATTTTGCTGCAAATCAAATTCAGCTTTCACTAAAGGATCTGAATTAATTTTAGCATCAAGCATAGCTTTTTCAGCAGGGGAGATGCTCCCCTCAAAATATGCTTCTATTAAGCGAAAATAATTGGTTTCACTCATAATTCTTAGTCTAAAAAGTCGCTGGCTTTGTATCTTGAACGAATCAAATCATCCAGCCTTTTTTTACATTTATATCTTTTTGTTTTAGCCGTATCGCTATTTGCAAGCCCCATTTTTTTGGCTATTTGATCCATCGAAAGACCGTCAAAATAATGGTAACTTAATATTTTCTTGCACGAATCGCCCAATTCTCCAATGCATTCATGGATGATTTTCACCATCTCTTGATTTTCCAATTGGTTATATTCGCTTTCTTCCTTATCACTATCTTCAAACTTCTTTTTTCTTTCCAGTTCTTTTCTCCAAAGGTTTTTACAAACACTATAGAGATATGTACTGATTTTTGAAGACAATTCGAAATTAACATCCATCGCTTTTTGCCAAAATACAATCAAAGCATCTTGAAATATGTCCAAAGCCTCTTGCTCTGTCCCGTTATTTCTCAAAATCATTCTTAGCATCATCTTATAGTGTTGCTTGTAGAGATAATCTAAAGCGGATTCATCACCTAATTTGATGCGTTGTATGATTTGACTGTCTGTTAATTTCATTGGTTAATACTGCTCGGAGGGGTTAAGTAACCCCTTGCCATGAAAATTATTATAATAATACGTAAATTTTTATGAATATTCGAATGTAAAAGCTTGGTATTTCTTACACGCTAGTATAGAATTGGTGATTTGATAATCACTTTTCCACCCAAATTTTTTCACAGATTCATTCAATACTGCAAAAGAATTGCTTCCTTTTTTGGGTTTTGTTTTTGCTAATCCTGTAAATCGACCGAATGCCTGTAGAATCAATTGGTTATCTTTCAGATAAAAGCATGGAAGTGTTAAATACGATCTGCCATTACCTTTTATGCTGATTTCAGGATGAATATGCCCGCAAATATTTAATCCTCCATGATTTAATTTTAAAAGGATAAATTCTATAGTAGGATATTGTTGTAGAAAATCATTGAAAATATTCCATTCATGATTCAGGTCACTATGAAATAAATCGCCCAAAAAGAAGATTCTTTTCGGGCGAAATTTTGATATGATATTTTCAATTCGGTCAATTTCAGCTTTTATGATCGCCATTGGAACGGCAATTCCAGATTTTCTGAGACGGGTTATTTTCCCTAAATGCAAATCGGCTATGAAAACGGTTTGTAGTTTTGACCAATAAACAATTTTATGTTTTGAAAGCAGTAATTTCTCTCCTGCTAATTCAATTTCCAATTGATCAATTTACTTTTTTCCAAGTTTGAGTTCTGTAGAAAAAGGCAATATAACCTCTTACTTTTAATTCATCTCCTTCTCTCCAGATAACACAATCATAAGTTTTACCATCTTTTGGATCTAGAATTTCCCCATCTTCATAACGGTCATCACTGTTATCCCATTCCATTTCGCGAATGATTTCCATTCCTATAATTTTTTTGTTTTTTCGATCTCCCGGACAAACATCACAAATCGGGTCTTGCTCCTCGTCAGGTCCTCTGAAAAGTTTGGTGATTTTACCATAAACCTGCCCATCTTTTTTATATATCTCTACAATGCTCTTTTCTTTGCCTGTTTCGTCATCAATGGTTTTCCATTTTCCAGTAACGTCAGATTGTGAAAAAGCACCAAAGCTAATTCCGATAAATAGTACTAATAAGCTTATTTTTTTCATCTGTTCTTAATTTTTTTGCTTCCAAATGTAAAATTAAAATTATAAACTTTCTAATTGTATCTGCATTTTTGCTACTCTTTCTTCTATAGTTTCGGTAGAATTACCTACTAAATCTCGGATTCATGAAAAAGCCAATCTGGTATGCCTGCCCATTCAGTAATCCATTCTTTGAGCAATGTTGTATTAACAGTTCTTTTAGGCTTTCGATGAGTGAATAGTGCCAATGTCCAAATTTCATCTTGGTCATTAGCTGATAGAAAATAGCTTTTTAAAGCATTTACCTTGTCATCGGCTTTATTGCTTTGGTCTAGTGATGTTATAATTTGTGCAAATTCTTTCAAGTTGGAAGCTTTAAGAATTCTATAACAGCTCCTAAATTATTATGTTATTAAAAATTCTCTTTCCTGATAAATATACAAGCAATTTTCACTGGATTTCCATGTTCATCAGAGACAGGCATGCAATGTGCAACCACAGGCATTTCTTGACCTTGTTTAGTGGTCAGTTTAGCTGATTTGCTCATAGACATATTATCTGTGATTTCATTCCATGTTTGGTTCCAATCTACATCCTCTTCATCTAGGAGTAATTTTTTTCTGTCTAAATTGACTAAATCTTCGCTATCCCAGCCAGTTTGCAGTTCTAATTGGCTGTTTATTTCTAATATTTCACCATTTTTACCAAACTCAGCTACCATAGTTGAAATACTCACCGCTTGATTGAAAGCACCCATTTCACGACTTTGTCTTTCCATTTCCTCTTGCGTAGCTTCTAATTCTTCTGCATTTTGGCGCATTTCTTCTTCTTGAGCCTGCAGTTGTTCTGCTTTTAACTGAGACTCTTCCAATAGCTTTTTGGTTTCCATTGAAACTTGTAAGCCTTGGATAGTGGAAGCAATACTTTCCCCAACTTTTTCAATAAATTCTGTATGGTGTTCTTCATAAGGTTGGAAAGAAGCCAATTCGATAATACCGAATACTTCCTCATTCAATTTCATGGGGCTAATTAAAATATGAGTTGGATTTGCTTCACCTAAGCCCGAACGGATAGTGACATAATTTTCTGGAATTTCAGACAAGTAAATGTATTCTTTTTCTAAATAGCACTGCCCTACTAATCCTTGTCCTGGTGCTAATTCTTTTTCTAAAAATTTTTGTCTGTGATAAGCATAAGCTCCTTTTAAAACAATTTTAATATTATTTTCATCTTCCTTATCCACTATAAAAAGTGAGCCTTGAATAGATTCTGTGTATTCAACTAGCTCAGAAATAAGCTTAGCCGATAAATCCTCAATATTGTCATCATTTTTACGGAGTATATCGCCAAACTTGGCCACACCCTCGTTAAACCAAACCCTTCTTTTATCTTGCTCAGCTACATTTTGCAGCTTATTGCGCATTTCTGCCAATGACTGACCCAAATGACCTTGATTGTCAAAAACTGTAATGTCAGTGCTGAAGTCACCTTTCCCGACTTCATCAGCAAATCTTGTTATGCCTTTCAGGTTTGTGGTTAATTCATTTATAGCTTTAATTATAGAATTGAGTTCATCTTCCGACTCTTTCATTTCTTCAGGCAGATTTCCCTGTGCCAATTCCCTGATGTTAACCTTTAAATATTTTATTCTAAAAAGAACAGAGCGGATTATATACAAAGCAATTATCACACTAATAATAAAAGCAACCAAAAATTCAATAGTAAGCATTACAGGGATGTTGTTTTCTGCTTCTTCTATACTTTGAAGTGTTTTTTCTTCAGTTGATGCCAATTCATCTTTGATATTATTTATTAGAAATCTCAAGTGTAATAGGTCATCAATAAACGCTTCATTAGCTAGTTTTTCGTTGTTTAAATCAGAAATGGCTTCCTTTTGTCTGCTTTTAATATTTGGTAGATGAGCGTTCAGTTCTTCAGTGTAAGTTATAAGGTCTTCATTACCAAATTCTCTTAATAAACTATCTAGTTCATCTACTTTTGGATAAACCTCATTAAACCAACTATTTTCCATATTAGTTTTGAGGAATTCTTGCTCAGTACTTATGTATCCAAAGGATGAAACGGTGGTCAAATCCACCAATTGTTGAATTTCAGATGCAAGCGTGCTACTATTTTTATTTAAGGCAATTAACTCCTTTCCCTTGTTTATTTGTTTGTTCCATGAGTAATTACTGCTGATCAACATAATGATGGCAAATGCCCCCATTAATAAAAAGCCAATAGTAATTCTACCCTGAAGAGTTTTAAAATCTATACGGATATATTTTTTAAGCGAGAATTTCTTCTTTTGTCTGTGTTCTTGAGAATTTTTTTCTGCCATTAGGATCGGATTTGTAATACTTCTAAAAGTAACAGCAAAATATAAATGATTTGCTGTAAATACAATAAAAGCTTTATGAATTGACTATCAAATATATTAGATACCTTTATATAACAAAAAAGGTTAGCCAATATCCTGACCAACCTTTCATAAATTATATTTACCTAAAGCTTATTTCTCAGCTTTGATTACTTCGCTTTTTTCCACTACTATTTCTTTAGATTCTTTCTTCACTTCTGCAGTGCTGTGATCTTTAACAGAAATATGAGGTGCGATAACCAATGCCACAATAGACATTAATTTAATCAAGATATTCATAGAAGGACCTGAGGTATCTTTGAATGGATCACCAACTGTATCACCAGTAACAGAGGCTTTATGAGCTTCAGAACCTTTATACTCCATCTTCCCATTGATTTCTACACCTTTTTCGAATGATTTCTTAGCATTATCCCAAGCACCACCGGCATTGTTTTGGAAAATTCCCATTAAAACACCTGAAACGGTAACACCCGCTAATAAACCACCTAAAATCTCAGCTGATGAAGTATCAGCAAAAACACCTTTCAGTCCAAACCCTACCAATAATGGTGTTATTAAAGCAATAGCACCTGGTAAAATCATTTCTCTAATAGAAGCTTTAGTAGAAATGTCAACACATTTTTCATATTCAGGCTTAGTGGTACCTTCCATAATACCAGGCATTTCTTTGAATTGTCTTCTTACTTCCTGTACCATATCCATTGCTGCTCTACCAACGGCTGCAATAGCTAAAGAAGAGAAGATAAATGGAATCATACCACCCACAAATAAAGCGGCTAATACTGGTGCTTTATAAATATCGATTGAGTCAATACCCGAAATACCAACGAAAGCAGCAAAAAGTGCTAATGCAGTTAAAGCAGCAGAAGCAATGGCAAATCCTTTACCCGTTGCAGCAGTTGTATTCCCTACTGCATCCAAATTATCTGTTCTATCTCTTACTTCTTCTGGTAAACTGCTCATTTCAGCAATACCACCTGCATTATCTGCAATTGGACCAAAAGCATCAATTGCTAATTGCATAGCAGTTGTTGCCATCATACCCGCTGCAGCAATTGCCACACCATAAAGTCCGGCAAATGAATAGGAAACTACAATACCTGTAGCCAAAACTAAAATAGGTAATACAGTGGATTGCATACCTACTGCTAAACCACCAATAATGTTAGTGGCAGAACCAGTACTAGATTGTTTTACAATAGATAAAACAGGCTTTCTACCCATTGCAGTGTAGTATTCCGTTATTATACTCATCAATGCTCCAACTATCAAACCTGTAAAGATTGCCCAGAAAACATCCATACTTGTAAATGAAAAATCTCTGATGATCATGGTTTCAGGAAGCATATATTCTACCAAGAAGAATGAAGCCACTACGGTCAAAATGATGGATGACCAGTTACCCCAGTTTAGTGCTTTTTGAACACTGTCAGTTTCGTTTTTAACTTTTACGAATAATGTCCCTACTATTGAAAATACTAATCCTAAACCTGCAATAATCATAGGTAATAGGATAGGAGCGATACCGCCAAATTGGTCTTCAGAGATAATTTCTCTACCTAAAACCATGGAAGCTAAAATTGTAGCCACATAAGAACCAAATAAATCGGCTCCCATACCAGCAACATCACCTACGTTATCGCCAACATTATCTGCAATTGTTGCAGGGTTTCTTGGATCATCCTCTGGAATTCCAGCTTCTACTTTTCCAACTAAATCAGCTCCAACATCGGCCGCTTTAGTATAAATACCACCACCAACACGAGCAAATAGGGCAATGGACTCAGCTCCTAAAGAGAAACCAGCCAATACTTCCAAAGCTTTCTCCATTTCCAAGCCGTTTACATCACCGCCTGTTTGGATTACATACATATTATATAAGAAAATAAACAATATTCCCATTCCGAAAACGGCAAGACCTGCAACGCCTAATCCCATTACAGTACCACCAGAGAAAGATACTCTCAAAGCTTTTGACAAACTTGATTTAGCAGCTTGTGTAGTTCTTACATTTGCTTTAGTTGCGATGTTCATCCCAACATATCCTGCAAATGCAGAGAATACTGCACCTATAATAAATGAAATTGCAATGACAGGGGAAGAAGTTTCCACTAGAGTTCCGGAATAAGCCAGTAATATACCAGCTATTATCACAAAGTAGAACATCACTTTCCATTCAGCTCTTAAAAAAGCCATAGCGCCCTTGGCTATGTAGCCGGCTAATTCCGTCATCCTTTCGTCTCCGGCATCCTGCTTTGATACCCAAGCAGATTTTATAGCCATAACAATCAGTCCCACAATCCCGAGAATCGGGACAATCCAGATAATATTGCTCATAAGTTTTATTTATTTTTTGAAACGCTGCAAATATAGAGGGATGATTGGTAAATGGAAATAATTAATAAAAGAAAATGTTGAATTGATTAATTGACTGTATGCGATATTTGATTTGGTAATACGGATAAAAGGATAAGGAAGGATTTTAACTTGAGCTTGAAAAGCTTTCAGCTTATGAAGTACACAAGACACACGCGAAATGCGTGCGCTAGCTTGGGTTGTATGGTCAAGTGCATAAGAACGGATTATAATTTATTAAAATTAGCCAGGCTATGAAGTATAAATAGCACACACGACACGCATGCGCTAGCTTAGATATATTTAGTAATTAGTGGTTGGCGCACGCGCAATGTCGTTAAGTTAAGCTTTTTATTAAGCCTCATCCTTCTTTACAGCTAAAGGACAGTATACTGTGTGCTTTTGCCCATGGTTGTGTCTTCACAACCAGTTTGCAGAATGTTGCTAAGCTT
>JBNJFX010000004.1:0-138983 GCA_051747245.1 Bacteroidota bacterium | reverse complement strand
TAATATTGCTCATGAGGGGTTATTTTGTTTTTGTGTCAACCCAAAATTAATATTTTGGGATAAAACTTTAACCCCTCTCTTTTATTTAGGACGGTATTGAATTTACATATATAATCATGAAGGATCAGAAGAGAATTGGAATCAATTATTAAAGTCAAATCGACCTGAGAATAATTTTCAAATTGAAAAAGTTCATGCTACATACAACACTTACTCACCATTAAAACCTGAAATGGAAGTTTTGACAGTGGAGGAAGAGGTAGCAAGTATTGCAACACAATTATTGTTTCGGAATGATGAAGATATAGCTCTTAGCTTACAGGTGATTGATGAGGAAGGTGAAATTGTCAGAAAGTATTTTGAAAATAAAACCTACTCTGCAGGAGCCCACAGCATAGTGATCGGATTTTCTGATTTTTATCCGAAAGAAACGGTATTTAGAGTTCAATTGATCGATCAAAATGGAGCAATTTATCAAGAGATGGAGGTGACAGAAGATACTCCGTATGAAGAAAAAGAGATTTATGAAGTGAAATTCAATTATAAATTTACTGTTCGTGAAAAATTGAATAACATGAAAATCCTACTTAAAACGGAAGAAGGAGAGCTGGTGAGCCAACTCAAAAATTATGATGAACTTTCTGTTGCCTATCATAATGTAAAAATCACCTTCAATCATTATTATGACCCCAATCAATCCTTTATTCTAGAATTAGTTGATGAAAATGAAAAGGTATATGACCGCACTCAATTTCAAGCAATGAGACAAGGGAAAAAGCTGTACAGTGAGTGGTAAATTTCACACTTGAGAAAATAAAATTTCAATAGATGAAGTTAATGGTGAGCAAACCCCTTGCCCAGTGTCTGACGGTTCCAACCGTATGACACATAAAACACAGGATAACCATCACTCTTATGCTCTCACTTTGATATCAAAACGGTCAGACGGGAGTAGAGCATAGATGAAATATTATTGCTTTATATGAAAAATTTACCTTTCCCAAAAAAGCTTTCATGACCCGTCAGACCGTGGGAACGCAAACCCTCAGCCCAGTGTCTGACGGTTCCAACCGTCTGACGCATTTTACACAAGCTAACCATCACTCTTATGCTCTCACTTTGATATCAAAACGGTCAGACGGGACTAGAGCATAGATGAAATATTATCGCTTTATAAGAAGAATTTACCTCTCCCAAATGAGCTTTCATGACCCGTCAGACCATGTGAAAGCAAACCCTCCGCCCAGTGTCTGACGGTTCTAACCGTCTGACGCATTTTGCACAAGCTTCCCAGCTCGTGTTTATTTTATCTTCTCACATATCAACAAAGCTTTCTCTTCTCCTTTCAAAGTAGTTGCAAATAAATAGTGATTGCTCCCATCCTTCAAGTCCAATTTCTTCTTCAATTGTGCAATCGGCATTGGGAAATTTCGGTTTGCTAAATTCGCTTTCATTTCAGGGATGTATTTTTTCAATTCCTTCTTTTGAACTGGGGTTTGCCCAATTATTTTAAATACCCTACCAGGAAAATCTTCTTTGATTTCATTTGATGTAAAAAGATGAGTATTGGGATGAAGCTTCGAAAGCTGAAATTTTTGAGCCAATTGCTTGAATAGTCCTGCTTTCATCATGGCTGGTGATGGTTCATATAAATATTGCTCAGGCATTTCATAATCAATGGAACTCTCAGTTTCTTTAACTTTATTTCCTGAAAATGAGAATAACGGAGTCCCATTTTCTGATATCTGAACTGTATGAATTTTCGGATTCTCAACCACTTCTTTACTTAAAATATAAAGTAATTCTTTCACCTCTCCCTGCCACTCTACAATATAAACTAGTTTAACTTTGTTTTTCAGTTCTGCTATAGCACGACTTATATCTTGCATAGGAGCCGCTTTCACCAAGATGTTTTGTGCTTTTTCAAAAAGTAGCGGCAAAAGCTCTACTAAATTTGGGCTACAATCTGCCCATAAGAAGACTTTCTGCATGCGATCTCCTCTTCTGGCAGGGTCAAGATAAATCCAGTCTAAGGGCTTTTGGATAGAATTTAAAAACTCTTCGGATTGCGAATGCTGAATGTCTATTTCACTTTTCAGCACTTTGAAATTATAATGAGCCAATTCACATAGCTCCTCTTGTTGTTCTACATAGTGACTTTCCGAGAAATTTTGAGAGAGATAATAAGTATCAATTCCGAAGCCACCTGTTAAATCTGCAAAGCTGTTTCCAGAGATTAGACTGCTTTTGAATTTTGCCGTAGCCTCAGAACTGCATTGCTCTAAAGATAGCTTTGGCGGGAACCAAACTTTTTCAGCATACCATTCGGGTAATTTAATCTTTGCTTTTTGGCGTGAAGCAATTTGTGATGCAATTTCCTTTAAAGGTATATCTGGGAATTGCTTTTGCTTTAAAACCAATTGAGCAGGATTATCCTGCTCATGGTTTTTTATAAATTCCCAGATTTTATCATTTTTATCGTTCAATTCCATAAGGATGAACTAAGCTGTGCTCAATCATATATTCTGCAATCTGAACCGCATTGGTAGCTGCGCCTTTTCGCAAGTTATCCGCTACTATCCACATATTTAAAGTGTTTTTAGCCGATTCATCTCTTCTAATTCTACCTACAAAAACTTCATCTTTCCCATGCGCATTTAATGGCAATGGATAAACATTATTTTTAGGGTCATCTTGCAAAACTACTCCTGGCGTATTCGCTAAAATTTCTTTTACTTCTGCTACATCAAAATCATTTTCGAAAGTAACATTAACAGATTCTGAATGTCCGCCCATAACAGGCAAACGAACGCAGGTTGCAGAAAGTCCAATGGAATTATCACTAAAGATTTTCTTGGTTTCATTCACCATTTTCATCTCTTCTTTGGTGTAATCATTTTCCAAAAACACATCTATATGAGGCAATGCGTTCATATCAATTGGATGAGGATAAACTTTATCGCCTTCTTTTCCTGCTCTTTCATCCATCAACTGGTCAACTGCCGCTTTTCCAGTTCCCGTAACCGATTGATAGGTGGAAACTACAATGCGCTGCATTTTGTATTTTTTATGCAAAGGAGCCAAAGCCAATACCATCTGAATGGTAGAACAATTAGGATTGGCAATAATGCGGTGATCAATTTTTATTTCATGGCCATTGATTTCCGGGACAATCAATTTAATGCGGTCATTCATTCTCCAGGCGGAGCTGTTGTCAATCACTACAGTCCCAATTTCTTCGAATTTTGGAGCCCATTCCAAAGAAGTATCGCCTCCTGCAGAAAATAAAGCTAAGTCAGGTTTGGCTTCCACGGCTTCTTCCAATGTGATAACGGTATATTCCTTACCCTTAAAGCTCATTTTCTTGCCCGCAGAACGAGCAGAAGCAACCAAAAGTAATTCATCAAATTGGACATTTCTTTCGTCCAAAACCTTTAACATTTCACCACCCACTAATCCAGTGGCGCCTACAACAGCTATTTTCATGTGTATTTTATTTAATTTTTAATGGTCACATGGAATCTTTGATTAAAAATCTAAATTCGGCTCCATTTAAATTCGAATTTAAATTTTTAATGTTGATTTCATTTTCTATATTTTTTTAATCCCAATTACAAATTAGCTCAGAAATTTGTTTCGTTTTATGATTTAGTCGCAAAAATAGTATATTTGAAACAGAACCAAGCCAAAACCTGATGATAAAAAACTTACTGACCCTGAGTCTTTTATTTTTCTGTTCATTTTTCAACCTGAACTCTCAAAACCTACAAGACGATTTTTCAGATGGCGATTTTAACAATAATCCTGAATGGGCAGGAGATACCAAGGATTTTATTGTAAATGAAGCTTTTCAATTACAACTCAATTTTGAAGAAGATTCCTTACGTCCTGCATATTTATCCACTATAGCAGAAGACGGAAATCTCGATGAAAAAGAATGGCGATTTGATGTGAATTTAGATTTCAGTCCTTCCAATTCGAATAAAGTTGAAATTTACTTAGCTAGTACCACTTCTGATTTACTTGATTTTGTAGATACCGCTAGTATCCAGAAAGGATATTATTTGGAAATTGGAGAAAACGGAAGTGAAGATGGCATCAGTCTTTTTTACAGAAATGAAGAGAATACGAAATTGATAGCCAGAGGAGGAGATGGTGAATTTGCTTCAGCTTTTGATGTTCGTATTCGAGTCAGAAGGGATGCTGAAGCGAATTGGGAAATTGCCGTTGATCCAAACAAAGGAGATAATTTCACTACTATTGCCACTGGAAATGAAGCTAGTTTCAATGAAACAGCTTATACAGGATTTATCTGTTATTTTACTTCAAGCCGTGGCGATAGCTTCTATTTTGATAATGTTTATTTGGGAGATTATGTTTTTGATACCATTCCCCCGCAGATATTGGAATATGAAATTTTAAGTGAAGATAAGATTCAAATTGTGTTTTCAGAAGAAGTTACCTCTACTTCAGCCACTGATATAAATCATTATGTAATAAATCCTGGGGAGATCTTGCCTTCAACAATTCAACATAATGAAGATACCGTTTGGTTAAGTTTTGAAAATTCTTTCGAAAATGGGACGGATTATACTTTAGCAGTTGAAAATATAAGTGATTTAGAAGGGAATTTAACTGAAAGTGAGACCATCGAATTTTTCTATTTTGAAGTAGAGAAAGCAGAAGTTGGCGATGTGATTATTACCGAATTTTTTCCTGACCCAACACCCGTTTTGGGCTTGCCCGATGAAGAATTTGTGGAAATCTACAATCGTTCTGATAAATTTATTGATTTAGAAAACTGGGAGATTTCAGACAATACTTCCTCTTCAGGGACATTGCCTTCCTATATTTTATATCCTGGAGAATACCTCATTTTAGCACCCTCATCAGCTGAAGAAAGCTATACGGAATTTGGAGAAGTTCTTATTCCTTCTTCATGGCGGGCACTTAACAATGGAGGAGACAGTGTGACTATCAAAAATCCTGAAGGAATACAAATGGATGGATTGGGTTATGATTTGAGTTGGTACCAAAATGAAGAAAAAGCAGAGGGAGGTTATTCCTTGGAAATTATCAATCCGAATTTGCCTTGTTTAGACAAAAATAATTGGCGGGCATCAGAAGCTTACACTGGTGGAACTCCCGGAAATGAAAACAGTATTATGGATTTAGAATTTACAGGCAATTCTCCTGAAATTCTTTCCTTTAAAGCTGCTTCTCCCACTCAATTGGAAGTCCGATTTGGTAAAAGCATGAATTTAAATTCTTTATTGAATGCGGATTATTCTATCACACCTGAGATAGAAATTACAGAAATATTAGTAGAGGAAGAGGCTGATAATTCTTTAAAATTAAATCTGGAAAATGAGTTAGTAAACGAGATTACTTATGAAATCACCATAAATGAAGTAGAAGATTGCAATGGAAATATTTCTCAGAATTTAACTTCAAGCCTTTTATATGATATAATTCCTCCACATTTCGATTCTCTATTATTTCTATCGGATTCTATTTTGCTTTTGACTTTTGATGAGCCTTTAGACACAGCAAGTGCCGAGGATATGGAAAATTATGATTTATCCCCTCAAATAAATTTGCAAGAAGTTCGGCTATGGAGCGAAAAGCAAATAGTTTTGATTTGGGAAAATGATTGGATAGCAGGTTTTCCTTATACTTTAAAAATAGATGGCGTATCCGATTTATCTGAAAATGCTTTAGTAGATTTCCAGCAGCAAATCATTTTGACCAGTCCTGCCAAGCCGGGATTTAATGACCTTATAATCACAGAAATTATGGCAAACCCGAATGCAGACCAGCAATTGCCCAACCGACAATATGTGGAAATTTACAACCCTACTGATAAGCTATTTTCATTAACAGATTTAAAACTTATGGATGAGCGAGACACGGTTGAATTGGGTTTGAATTATATTAATGCGGGTGAATATTTGTTGTTGGCTCCTACTTCGGCTCAAGAAGATTTAAGTCCTTATGCTAGAGTGATTGGTTTGAGTCCATGGCCCAATCTCAATAACAGAGGTGATGATTTGCAATTAATAACGGATGAAGCCATTATCAATCAGGCTTTTTACCGAGATAGTTGGTACAAAGAAAACTTTAAATATGATGAAGGCGGATGGTCATTGGAAATGATTGATGTCCGAAACCCTTGTTTGGGAATTTCCAATTGGAGAGCTTCAATAGCCGATGCACAAGGAACACCAGGAGCAGAAAATTCGGTTTCCGAAGAAAATATAGACCAAAGCGGCCCTGAAATGGAAAAAGCTTTTGCTCCGAAGTCAACAGAAGTTATTGCCTATTTTAATGAGGTTATAGATATCACAGAAATTCGCAGGAATCAATTCAGCATCAGTCCCGAAATTCAAATTGAAACTGTAGAAATGCTGGATTTGAGTTCAGTAAAACTCACCTTGGCAGATGAATTAAAAGTGAAAGTTCACTATAGTTTAAATGCTAAAAATTTAACTGACTGTGTAGGAAATCTCATAAATTCAGATGCAAATCAAGTGAATTTCGCCTTAGCAGAACCTCCTCAACAAGGCGATGTAGTTTTAAATGAAGTGCTCTACGACCAAAAATCAGGAGGAGCAGATTTTATTGAGTTGCTGAATATTTCGTATAAATATATTAACCTAAGCGGTTGGACGATAGAAGGTAATAGTGATGAAAATGTCATTTTGGAGAATGAAAATGTAATCATTGCACCAGGTCAGTATTTAGCATTAACTCCCGATAAAGAAAGCACGATTAGAGATTATCCTACTTCGCATAATGAAGAAAATATTGTGGAAGCAAATTTGCCCACTTTAACTAATGGAGAAGGAATTGTAAGAGTAGTTTCAGACAATAAGTCATTGAAAGAATATTTAGAATATTCAGATGATATGCATTTGCCCTTTTTGAGAAAAGTGGATGGCGTTTCATTGGAAAGGATCAATCCTGAAGCACCTATTAATGAAGCAGATTCTTGGAGTTCAGCTGCCTCAGCAGTTGGTTATGCCACGCCTGGCAAGCCTAACTCTCAACTGACCAAAGAAAATACTAGCTTTGGGAATATAGAAGCCAATCCGAAAACTTTTGCGCATAATCAGCCTGGAAGGAATTTCACTTTAATCAACTATAGATTGGATGATGCAGGTACAAAAGCCACGGTGAAAATATTCGATATGAAAGGCACCAAGGTCAACACCTTAGCCAATAATGAAACACTTAGCAATACTGGCTTTTTTCGCTGGGACGGAGTGGATTCCAATGGCAAAAAAGTAAGGACTGGCTATTATATTATTTACTTTGAGCTTTTTACTGCTGAAGGAAATACGAGGGTGGTTAAGGAACGGGTGGCTGTGGGGTTTTGAGCTAATGAAGTACGTTCATTTCTGATATGGTAGTAATATCCGCAATTGCAGGAGCACTGTTGCAGTCTGTATTTCTTGATAGTTGACTGGAGATTGCTTCAGTCGTTCCTCCCTCGCAATGACGCTTCGAGCCGATATCGTGAGTTGTTAATTGATGCTGGGCGTAATATCCGTCATTGCGAGGAACGAAGCAATCTAAAGATGGCAAGTTGTGAAAAATAATTTCATTGTCCTTTTATTTTTGTTCAGAGGCAGGCAGGTTTGCAATGGATGCATGAGTATGCAGAGATTGTTATCAATTTCCATGTTAGTAATAGCCATCATGGCAAGAGCCATGTAGTAGCCTGTAGTTCTTAATAGCTGACTGGAGATTGCTTCAGTCGTTCCTCCTTCGCAATGACGCTCGGAAATAAGAGCGAATGATGGTAACTGACAATGACATTAATCACCGTCATTTCGAATCCCTTCAGGGTGAAGCAATCTTAAATTAGTTAAATATCACATCGAATTGCTCGTAACTCCTAGGATAATCAGAATAATTTTTCAGGAAAAGAATTTTTAACTACCATTCTTTTATTTCTTCGAATAAATCCTTCCAATCAGGATTATTGGAGTTAATCAATTCAATTTTATTTTTTCTTGAACCCGCTTTAATTTGTTTTTCTCTATCGATAGCTTCTTCGATGGAATGGAAAGTTTCAAAATGGACTAGTTTGTGGCAGTTGTATTTAGCTGTAAAGCTATTTGGGTAATAATTGGTTTTGTGCTGATAAACTCTGTTATACAATTCGGAGGTTACACCTACATAGAGTGTTGTATGGGTTTTGTTTGTCATGATATATATGGCACCTCCTTTTACCATGATTATAAAGTAAATAATAGTTCAACAAAATTCATAGTTGAACTAACATTATTTTTTTGCTGATGTTAGATTGCTTCGGTCGCTCCTCCTCTGCTTAAGGCAGACAGGTACGCAATGACGCTTCGAACCGATAGGGTTAGTTGTTAACTGATATTGTTCGTAATATCCGTCATTGCGAGGAACGAAGCAATCTAATAAAGATGGCAAGTTGTGAAATAGAGTTTCATTGCCATCTTATTTTTGCTGAGAGGCAGGCTGGTTTGCAATGTGTGTTTGAACAGATAGAGAATGTAAAAAATTGGAGGGTTAATAATAGCTATCATCGCTAGTACATGTAGCAATCTTTAGAGCTTGATAAGCTAACTGTAGATTGCTTCAGTCGTTCCTCCTTCGCAATGACGCTCCGAGCGAATAGTGAAGTTGGGTACTAATACCGTTAGTAATTTCCGTTCCCGATCTAAAATGCGGGACAGGCTATTGCGAGACACGAAGCAATCTAAAGCTAGCAAGTAACTACCACGTATCCCTAATCCACCACCTCACTCTCAATAGAAAAAGTAACCTCATCTTTCATTGCCATTTTTTGTCTGCCGAAGATTTTGTATGAGTCTAAAACACTATAATCTTCAGATTTTTTGAAGTTGATTTCGAAATTCCTTTCTGAAACATAAAGCGCATTATTTTCATGGTAACGGGCTTCCAGTTTGGTTACTGAACTGTCATTATCGAAATAGACATATAAATATTCTATGCCAAGCGATGGCTTTTCAGTAGTGTAGCGCCAGATTTTTCCTTCATTCGTTTGCTCCTCGGTGGCTTCATAGGCATCATATAAAGTAGGTTTATTGATGTCTGCCAGTTTGAAGACTTCCAATTCGTTTTTCCAGCCTAAGGAATCAAATTCCATGGTATCTTTTTCCTTTTTGCCATCTACTTCAATGGATTTCTCAATTTTGGGTTGTAGTTCCGTCAGTAATTTGGACTGTTTGTCAATTAAGGCGTCCACATCATAATATTCATTGATGGGTTTTTCCCTTACAGCAGTTTCGCAAGCAAAAAAGGAAACTACTATAATCGCAAAAAGAATGCTGTTGAGATTTTTCATAATTTAGCTAAATATAATATAAGTCAGCAAACCTGTCAGGTTTTTAAAATTAAATGAATGATGAAAAGACAAACATTTTTACTCTATAAACTCAAGGAAACCTGACAGGTTTTATCTCACTAATTAAATTGACAAAGTTGAAATAAAAATATTAATTAATTAAAATATCCCCTGTCATTTCTTTAGGGATTTCAACATCCATAATCTTCAAAATAGTAGGTGCTAAATCTCCTAATTTTCCGTCTTTAATACTACCGTTAAACTCATCATCAACCAAAATGCAAGGCACTAAGTTGGTGGTGTGAGCAGTGTTCGGACTTCCATCTTCATTGACCATATAATCGGAATTTCCGTGGTCAGCAATGATGATGGTGGCATAGCCATTTTCCTTTGCTGCTTCGGTCACTGACTGGGCACAACTGTCCACCGTTTCACAAGCTTTTACTGCCGCTTCGAATACACCAGTATGCCCCACCATATCAGGATTGGCAAAATTCAAGCATACGAAATCCGTTTCTCCTGCTTTCAATTCAGGAATGATTTTATCGCGGATGTCATAGGCACTCATTTCTGGTTTTAAATCATAAGTGGCTACTTTTGGAGAAGGGCACATCAAGCGTTTCTCTCCTTCAAATTCCGTTTCCCTTCCGCCAGAGAAAAAGAAAGTTACATGCGGATATTTTTCAGTCTCTGCAATTCGAATTTGTTTCTTACCATGTTTTTCTAAAACCTCTCCTAAAGTGTTGACCAAATTATCCTTTTCGAAAAGCACTTTCACGCCTTTAAAAGTATCATCATATTTGGTCATCGTAATGTAATGCAAATCTAAAGGATGCATGTTTTGCTCATGGAATGCTTTTTGAGTTAAAGCTTGGGTTATCTCTCTACCTCTATCAGTTCTGAAATTAAAAGAGATAACTACATCGCCTTCTTCAATTTTGGCAACAGGCTTTCCATTTTCAGTATGAATAATTGGCTTGATAAATTCATCCGTTATGTCTTCATCATAGGAAGCTTGAATAGCATCTGAAATGGACTCAGTTTGCTTTCCTTCACCATGAATCATGGCATCATAAGCCAATTTCACTCTTTCCCAGCGGTTATCTCGATCCATGGCGTAGTATCTACCCGTAACGGAAGCAATTTTAGCTCCTGTTTTTTCAGCATGTTCTTCGACATCCTTCAAATAAGCTTTTCCGCCATTTGGGTCAGTATCACGCCCATCCGTAAAGGCATGAACGAATAAATTTTGAACGCCCTCATCATGAGCAAGGCTCAATAAACCTTTCAAATGCCCAATATGGGAATGTACACCACCATCAGAAACCAATCCGATGAAATGCACTTTTTTATTGTTCTTTTTGGCATAATCCATGGCTTCTGCCCAAACAGGGTTTTCCTTGATGGATTTTTCCTCTATCGCCTTATTGATTTTCACTAAATCCTGATAGACCACTCTACCTGCACCTATGTTCATGTGACCGACCTCGGAATTTCCCATTTGTCCTTCGGGCAAACCCACTGCCAAACCAGAGGCATCTAGTTTGCTGTTTTTGTATTTTCCATAAAGGCTGTCCACAAAAGGGGTGTTGGCTTTGTCTATAGCGGAAACTTCTTTGTTGGTGGCTAAACCCCAGCCATCCAATATCATTAAGATTACTTTTTTGTTCATGTTGTAGGTTTTTTCTTTGTTTTAAATTTCTTTATAAAGTTACTTATCTCTAATCTTTCTTTATTAGAAAGGGGAGGACTTTTAACTATAAAATCTACGTTTTTTTGGTACTTTAATATGTCCCATTGTTAATTCTTAACGAAGATACCGATGCTAAAAGATATTCTAAGTCTCATCCTTTTCTTCTACTGCAATATCAAAACTAGTATTTTAATTGCTTTAAGCCATAAGGAAGGCAAGTGGCTATTTTCAGTTTAGACTTCTATCGAAATATTGACCTTACCGCCAAGACCCTTTTCTACTATATCAAAAAGGGTTTTTAGTGTCAAGTTACTCCCATTGTTTTCTATTCGAGAAATATAGGTTCTTTTTTTGTCTACAAGCTCAGCCAGTTGCTCTTGTGTTAAGTGTTTATCTTCTCGGGCTTTTTTTAATAGTAAGCCAATTTTGAATGATTGAAAGTCTCTGTCCAATTCATCTCTTCGAGGTGCACCCTTTTTTCCGTACACATCATTTTTTATATCCTTCCAGCTTTTTGTGTTCATGGCTTTTTCTTTTTCGTCTTTTTATTTTCTTTCTCTTCAAAATAGGCATCCATCAATTTGCTTGCCTTTTCGATTTCTTTTTGAGGTGTTTTTTGTGATTTTTTTTGAAAACCATTTAGTAAAATCACCAATTGTCCTTTGTCGAAGAAGCAAAACACTCTCCAGATATTTGAACCTAACTGAATGCGAGCTTCATAAAGTCCTTTCTTGGTCTTGATAGGTTTCAAATAGGTTTCTGGAACTCTTTCGAGAATTTCTATAGCCTCTATCACTTTATAGATTTTGTCTTGAACTTTCTTTGTCTGCTTTTTGAGAAAGTTTTCAAAATGGTCTTGGTAGGCTATAACTTCCCTGACTTTATCCATAACGCAAATGTAACTTAAAAGTTACTAATTTAAAAATTTCAGAATTTGTTTTATTGTAGAATTGTTAAACGATATGTGCTAGAAAGAAGAAATGCAATCGTCCATAAATTCCTAAACCGCCCCCACTTCTTCACCTGCCATATCAAATATAATGACTTTGGCTTGTTCTATGTTTTCTATATCCTCAATTTTCAATATCGGTTTGCCTTTATAGTCTTTCATTTTGCATTTTTTAGGATGCGTTTGAACGAAAGTTAAAATCCTGCCGAAAACATCTGAATTGAAGTATTTCTCATTATCCGCTGATACAAAATAAGCTTTTAAACTACCATTTTTAATTAACAATTTCTCAAAACCAAGGCTTTCGGCTTTCCAGCGGATGCGCACGGTTTCTATTAAATCGTAAACGGGCTCAGGGATTTTTCCGAAACGGTCTTCCAATGATTTTTCAAATATGCCCAATTCTTCCTCATTTTTAATATTATCCAATTGAGAATAAAGGCTCAATCTTTCGGTGATATTGCCCACATAATCCTCAGGAATCAGGATTTCCAAATCAGTTTCTATGGTGCAATCCTGAGCGATGATTTTTGCCTTTTTAGCTAATTCATCTTTAAATAAATCGGCAAAATGACTTTCCTTCAATTCGGCAACGGCATCATCCAAAATTTTATGATACATATCGAAGCCTAAATCGGTGATAAATCCGCTTTGCTCGGCTCCCAGCATATTTCCTGCACCTCGAATATCCAAATCTCGCATGGCGACTTTAAAGCCATCTCCCAAGTCGGAAAATTCTTCCAAAGTGGTCAATCTTTTTCGAGAATCGGAACTCAATCCGATGGTAGGCGGAGTCAGCAAGTAGCAAAAAGCTTTTTTATTGGAACGCCCAACTCGACCTCTCATTTGATGCAAATCGGACATGCCAAACATGTGCGCATGATTGATGATAATGGTATTGGCATTTGGAATATCCAATCCTGATTCGATGATATTGGTGGAAACCAGTACATCATATTCGCCTTCGATAAAGCGCATCATCACTTTCTCTAATTTTGCGCCATCCATTTGTCCGTGGGCAACGCCAATTCGGGCATCGGGCACTAATTTGAGAATGATATTACCGACTTGTTCAATATCCCCAATTCGATTATGCACAAAAAAGACCTGACCGCCTCTTTGCAATTCAAAGGCGATTGCATCACGCAAAACTTCTTCATTGAAGGTGTTTAATTGAGTGGTCACGGGCTGACGGTTGGGAGGAGGCGTTTGAATCACACTTAAATCCCTTGCACCCATCAAACTAAAATGCAAAGTCCGAGGAATTGGCGTGGCGGTTAGGGTCAGAACATCCACATTCACACGGAATTGCTTCAATTTATCTTTTACCGAAACCCCAAATTTTTGCTCTTCATCAATCACCAATAAGCCCAAATCCTTAAACTGCACATCTTTATTCACGATGCGGTGCGTTCCGATGAGAATATCAACTTTGCCTTCAGTGGTGCGCTTTAAAATATCTTTTATCTGTTTGGTGGATTTAAATCTGTTGATGTATTCCACCGTAACAGGCATTTTTTCGAGTCTTTCAGAGAAAGTCCTGAAATGTTGCATGGCTAAAATAGTGGTTGGCACTAAAACCGCCACTTGCTTATTGTTATCCACCGCTTTGAAAGCCGCTCGGATGGCAACTTCTGTTTTTCCAAATCCCACATCTCCGCAAACCAATCTATCCATAGGATGCGCTTGCTCCATGTCTAATTTTACATCCGCAGTGGATTTTGCCTGATCGGGTGTATCTTCATAAATAAAGGAGGATTCCAGCTCTGCTTGCAAAAAACTATCGGTATTGCAGGCAAATCCAGGAGCAGATTTTCTTTTGGCGTAAAGCTCAATTAAATCTTTGGCGATGTCTTTTACCTGCTTCTTGGCTTTCTTCTTTTTGTTTTCCCATTCAGGCGAGCCTAATTTACTGATGGTAGGAGTGCTCCCTTCTTTTCCGCTGTATTTTGATATTTTGTGGAGCGCATGAATACTGACATAAAGCAAATCATTATCTCTATAAATTAAGCGGATGACTTCCTGCTTTTTGCCGTTATTGTCCACCTTATCCATTCCGGCAAAACGTCCCACACCATAATCAATATGTGTCACAAAATCCCCTGGTTGAAGGTTTTTCAACTCCCGAATGGTGATGGCTTTGGATTTACTTTGCTTGTCCTTGGTTTTGTATCGGTGGAAACGCTCGAATATTTGGTGGTCGGTATAGCAGGCTAATTTTAATTGTTCATCAACAAATCCAGCTCTTAAACTGACCGCTAAAGATTGGAATTTGATGAAAGGATCAATTTCTTCAAATATATTTTTTAAGCGTGCAGTTTGCGTTATTGATTCCGAAGAAATAATATTGACCAAATCGGCTTCCTGATTGCTGGATAAATTCTCGGCTATTAAATCAAAGTTTTTGTTGAAAGAAGGCTGTGGCTTGGCTTGATATTCAAATTCCTGATTGGCTTTTAAATAAAAACGATTGCCAAATTCTATTTTTAAGTATTTTTCAAGTCCTTTTTTGAAACTTTCAGGGGTTTCAAATAACATTTCAGGCTCTAAAACTACTTTCGTTTGATGCGTGCTGTCTAAAATTTCCTGAAAAGAATGTGAAGCTCTATCGAAATATTGCTGAAGCACATCCAGCGTTTGTTTATAATCCTTAAACCAGATTTTGGTGTTTTTGGGAATGTATTCCAAAAGAGACTCCCTGCTTTCTTCCAATAATTTGGTCTGCACATTGGGGATAATATTGATTTGCTTCACTGTTTCGGTGGAAAGCTGAGTAGCCACATCAAAAGTTCGGAGGCTGTCAATTTCATTCCCGAATAATTCTATTCTGTAAGGCTCATCGCTGGCATAAGAAAAGATATCGATAATACCTCCACGAATGGCATATTGCCCAGGTTCGTAAACAAAATCAGTAGGCTCAAAATCATAAGTTTGCAATAATTCTGCTATGAATTCTACATCAAGGCTTTCGCCTACTTTAGCAGTGAAGGTATTCGACTTTAAAGACTTTTTATTGATTACTTTTTCGGATAGTGCCTCAGGATAAGTGACAATAATTTCTCCTGTGGAGGATTTGTTATTGATGCGGTTTAGGATTTCCGCTCTCATCAAGACATTGGCATTTTCCGTTTCATCAAATTGATAAGCTCTTTTGTAAGAGGTGGGGAAAAGCAGAGGCTCTTTAAAATCTAAAAGGTTTTGCAAGTCATTTTGAAAATAAGCCGCTTCCTCCTTATCATGCAAAATGATGAGTTGGTTTTGATGATTTAAAAGATGCGAAACCGCTACGGCTATGGCATCCAAACTGCCCACCAAACCTTTGAATTGGATGGTCTGGTCTTCATTGGGTTTTAGGGAAGCCACCATCGTTTGCAAGATGGTATCATCTTTATATAATTTTAGAAAGTCTTTAATCTTCAATTTATGTGCTATTTAAATTTTGTGCTCACTTTTTCGTTCTTATTTCGTAAACACCATGCAAAGGTAAAACAAACTAATGGGAATGGCGCATAGTTCAAATATGCAGTCAAAAAATTAAGCGAGTTTAGTGTGTATTACATTAAAAGCATGTGATAATCTTGACTTATTTCATTTCTTTGATTCTTTCAGGTGAAAACACCTGAAAGGGGGATAGATTTGGTTAAGCAAATGTCACAGTAAGAACTACCATCCTCCGTTTTGGTGTTTTCACCAAAACTTTTAACGAATCCATGGTTGGTGGCACACCAACCATTTAAATCTTGACAGGTTTTAGTAAAAAGAAGAATCCTTATAACTAAACGCATTATAAAGAGTTATGAATGAAGAGACTAAAGAAATCAACTGGAGCGATTTTTCTAAGATTGAAATGCGCGTTGGTACAGTAGTTAAAGCAGAGGAATTCCCCGAAGCCAAAAAGCCTGCTTACAAATTGCAAATTGATTTTGGTGAGTACGGAATTAGAAAAACTTCTGCTCAGATTACCAATCTCTATGATTTGGAAGATTTACCTGGCAAAAAGATAGTGGCGGTGTTGAATTTTTCACCTAAGCAAATTGCGAACTTCATGAGTGAATGTTTGGTTTTAGGGGCAGTGGATGGAGATGAAATTAGTCTGCTAAGCGTGGATAAAGACGCTAAAAATGGATTAAAAATTGGATAAATAGGCAAATTGCTTTAAAGAAATGGATAAGAATACGAAAAAAGAAGATTTATCATTTTTTGAGAGGGTAGAGAGAATGCATCCTTACAAAATGATTTTTATTTTGAGCATATTGGGAAGCTCATTAATCTTTTTATTTCTTCTTTTTTCATTTTTCATGAGCTTGGGAAATGAAGGGCAAAAAGACATTGAAATTCCTGCAGTATTTGCTTTGAGCACTGTTTTGATTGGAGCTTCCAGTTTTATGATTCATCCGATTCATGGGCTTTTTAAAGCTGAAGAGATTTCATCCTTACTGACAGCTTTAAGATTTACTTTCTTTTTAGGTTTAGGATTTGCATTGTGTCAATTCTTAGGCTGGAAAGCTTTAAAAGAATCAGAAATATTATTTTCTACTGAAGTTTCTTCCTCCTTTTTCTATGTTTTGACTGGTTTGCACGCTCTTCACTTTTTAGCAGCCCATACTTACTTAGGCTTTCTAATACTTCAAACTCAAAGTATATCAAAAGACCCTGTTCAATATCTGATAGCAGAAACCAATCCGTATTGGCATTTAAAATATAAATTGCTCACTAAAGGTTGGCACTTTTTAGGGATTTTGTGGGCGATATTGATATTGAGTTTTTGGGTGTTTTTATAATTTACATTTTACCAGCCTTAACAGCTTTCCTTACGGAACCATTTTCCAATAATAGTTTTTTAGCCTCTTCATATTCAATATGAAGCTCATGCATAATCATTTTGGTGCCCCTGTCGACCAGTTTGTCATTGCTTAATTGCATATCCACCATTCTATTACCTTTTACATGTCCCAATTGAATCATGGCAGTAGTAGAAATCATATTCAAGACCATTTTTTGAGCGGTTCCTGCTTTCATTCTGGTACTGCCCGTAACGAATTCAGGCCCAACTGGAACTTCAATGGAATAATCAGAAACCTTTACAACTTCAGAATCAGGATTACAGGTAATGCAAGCCGTCTTAATTCTATTTTCTTGTGCTATCTTTAGGCCACCAATCACATAAGGCGTTCTTCCAGATGCTGCTATACCTATTAGAAAATCTTTTTCAGAGATGTTATATTCTTGCAAATCCTCCCAAGCTTGTGCTTGATCATCTTCAGCAAATTCAACTGCTTTTCGGATTGCACTATCACCACCTGCAATTAAACCAATTACTTTATCATGACCTACACCAAAAGTAGGAGGGCATTCTGATGCATCCAAAATCCCCAATCGCCCGCTTGTGCCAGCTCCGATGTAAAATAAGCGGCCACCCGATTTCATATTTTCCACTATTTGTCCGAGGGCTTTTTCAATTTGCGGAAGTGCCTTTTGCACTGATTGAGCAACGGATTGGTCTTCCTGATTGATACCTTGAAGCAATTCGCCAATGGAAAGATTTTCTAAATTATTGAAATTTGATTCTGATTCTGTGATGCTCATGAATGCTTATTTTTATGATAAAGTGTTAAACCCGCTATTGGGCTTTCCATAAAATTGCCCGCTGTTAAATTATTTTTTGTTAAAACCATCCGCATGATGGTATTTGCATTGAACGCAACGCCACCAACAAAATGAATGGGCAAATTTTGATGCTTTTGAAATTTCAGTACGGATTTTTCCAGAAATAACTGAAAGGAATTTGAAATTAATTCAAAAAAGAACTTTTCCTTTTGATGCTGTAAAGCAAACTGAAAAAACTGAGCGAAAAATCTATTGGGATAAGGCTTTTGATAAATTTGTTCCAGCGCATAATCTAAAGTAATTTCAGGAAATGTACTTCTGAATTTTTTAGCTAGATTATTAGGCATTTCATCCTCTAAAAAAGCCTTAAGGGTTATTTTTCCAATATATGCCCCACTTCCTTCATCTCCCAAGGCATAGCCTAAGGAAATCATTCTTTCGGTAATATTTTCTCCATCATAATGGCAAGCATTTGCTCCTGTACCCAAAATACAAACTATTCCTTCTTCATTTCCGCAACTTGCCCTTGCAGCGGCAAGCATGTCATCTTCCACAAAAATTTGCTTACAATTAAAAAAATCCGAAAAAACAGATTTTATTTTTTCTCTATTCTTTTTTTGGCCGCAACCTGCACCATAAAAATTGATCTCCTCTATATCTTGAACGGATATATCTTTAAAATCAGCCTTCAGGCTATCAAAAAGTGCTTTTTTCGAAATTAAATAAGGATTTATCCCACTTGTTTTCAGTTGTTCGATGGAATTATCCTCTTTTAAAAAGCGCCAATCCGTCTTGCTAGAACCACTATCTGCTATAAGCTGCATTAATCTTTATAATTATTTTAACGTGTAAATTTAACATCAACTGAAATTTATATAACTTAGGAATCAAATAATACTTAAAGTTGTGAAAAATAGTAAACTGTTAGGGCTTTTGGGACTAGATAAAATTATAGAATCTTTACAAAAATTGCTGGAAGTACGCATAGCAATGGTAAAAGAAGAAATAGAAGAAAAAGTTGCAGAGACTTTGGCTAAGATTTTACCACTTTTTTTGGTGCTGATATCATTGACGTTGCTGGTTCTTTTTGGAAGTTTGACTTTAGCATTTTATTTAACCGATGTAGTAGGTAGTTATATTTATGGTTTTGGAATAGTAGCCTTAGGGTATTTATTGTTGACTGTTATCTTCTATATGTTGAAAGACAGTAAAATTCTGAAAAAAGTATTTAGCGAAACTTTCATTAAGCAAACCAAAGAGGAGTAATTTTAATTTTTAAAATCAAAAAGCATGAGTAATCAGGAAAAGCTATTGGAGAGAAGTAAAAAATACGAACAAGATTTATCGGAGCAATTAAGTGAATATTCAGGCAAAGCTGAGAAGATTGGAAAAAATGCTTTGATGATTGCTGGTGGCGTTTTTTTAGCTTACCAAGCTGTGAGATTAATAACTGGAGGAGGCAAAAAAAGCCGAAAAACCAAAGTTTATAAAGAAGTAAATGAAGATGAAAGCGAGCATGATGACTCACCTCGCTTGATAATAAAAAGAGAAGAAAGTAGTAGTGGCATTTTGGATTCGCTAAAGGCTGAAGTAGGAGGAATATTAGTGGCCATAGCCAGAGAGAAAATAATGGAGTTTTTAAGTCAGCTAGAAAATCAGAAATCAGATGATAGAGAAGAAGAAGCTTAATCATCTTATAGCTCAAAAAGAAAATGGGCAGAAATTTTTTGCCTTGCTAATCGATCCGGATAAAGTTCATGATAGGGCTTCATTACAAAGATTGGTCAATATGGCAATTGAAAATGAAGTGGACTTCTTCTTTGTGGGAGGAAGTTTGATCGTTTCTGATTTTCTAAGTAGCTGCATTTCAGATATAAAATCAGCAACCGATATACCCATCATATTATTTCCAGGCAACAACCAATATATAGACTTACAATCTGATGCTATCCTTTACCTTTCCTTGATATCAGGAAGAAATCCTGATTTGTTGATTGGTCAACATGTTTTATCTGCACCAATTTTAAAAAGAAGTAAAATGGAAGTATGGCCAACAGGCTATATGCTAATTGATGGGGGAAATAGAACTTCTGTTTCCTATATGAGCAATACCAATCCTATACCTTATGATAAGAGTGACATAGCCGTAAGTACAGCCATAGCAGGAGAATTATTAGGTCTGCAGCTAATCTATATGGATGCGGGTAGTGGAGCAGATAAAATGATAAGTGAAAAGATGATTGCTTCCGTGAAAAGAGCTATTGATATTCCATTAATTATTGGTGGAGGAATAAATTCTGTGGCTAAAGCAAAAAACGCCTGGAAGTCAGGCGCTGATGTGGTAGTTGTGGGTAATGCCATAGAGCAAAACCCACAATTATTGATAGAAATGACTGAAGCAAAAATTTTGCTCAATCAGCAATTGCATAGAATTTAGTGAATCCGATTTTGCTCAATTGAAAATAATAACTTTTCCAAAGTTTTATCTCATCAATTAAAAGACCATTCTCAAACCATAGTTATTTTGAATTGGCGCAACTTTGGAAAAGTTAAATTTAAAATTAGGTATATAGGCTGTAATTAAACATTCATTAGAGATTCCCTTCTTCTCATTTTTCCGGCAGGAATTCCGAACATCATTTTAAACCTACGGCAGAAGTAAGCGGTATCTTTATAGCCTACTTCATGTCCTATATCTCTAATACTCTTCTTAGAAGTTCTCAACAGAGTAACGGCCTCTTCCATTCGCTGATATTCAATGTAATCTTGAGGATTTATACCGGTCAGCATTTTAAAATATTGTCCAACATAATCTTCAGATACATTGGCAACCTCAGCAAGCTTCTTATTAGATAAATCTCCTCCCAGATGTTCATTGATATAGTTAAAAATATCAATCAACCTAGGGTCTTTGAAATATGTACTATTAGTAGCCAATTGCTCAACAAATAGTTTGTTTCGAACAATATGCCTGAATAATTCAACTAATAAATACTCCGTTAAAACCTTTACCATGCGATCAGCACCCGGTTCATCAGTTTTTAATTCCTCAAAAACCTTGTCGTGCAATGATTTTATGATGTCATTACTGAAAATAAATGGAGGGATGTCAAGTGAAGCGAAAAAGTTTACAGAATCGAATACCTTGGCTTCAAATGAAATATAGCTGAAACTATCTCCACCTTCCACTAACAATTCATCGTGAGAAATTGAATTGAAGTATTCTGATTTTCCGGTTATGAATTTGTCATTGGTGATGGTCTCAATCTGACTACCTCGTCCATAAGTGATTTGATGTGCTTTTCCACCAGGAATAAAAGCAAAATCACCTTCCTTTGCCAGTAATTTATCCTCTCCTAACAGCACTTCTCCCTTATTGACCCAAATTACTTTGTTCTCTACTTCGTAAAGATTTTTTACGGTTACAGGCTTTTGAATTTTGATGTTCTTTGCTTTGACGAATTTAACGCCCAAAGACTCAATGATTTTGTTGTAATCTTCCATTTTCTTGTTTTATGAATGGATTAACTATAAAAAGTAAAAGTATTGTTTTGTTTAATTGTATAAATCTAATGAATAATAGCTTTATATCAAAGAAAATAAAAAACGCACAACCTTTATGTAAATGTAAGGTTGTGCGTGATAACGAAGTTTTTATTGAATTATTTTAAGATTGGTGCTATATAAAACCTTTATTTCTCAAAATAAGATTGTTTACTTCAATATATTTCTTGAAATAACAATTTTCTGTATTTCTGATGTTCCTTCATAAATCTGGGTGATTTTTGCATCACGCATTAATCGCTCCACATGATATTCTTTTACGAAACCATATCCACCATGAACTTGTACTGCTTCCACTGTTGTATCCATTGCAACTTGAGAAGCATATAATTTCGCCATGGCACTCGCTTGAGAGAAATCCTGCTTTTGGTCCTTCAACCAAGCTGCTTTCAAACAAAGTAAACGAGCAGTCTCTATTTGAGTTGCCATATCTGCTAATTTGAAAGCAATAGCTTGATGCTGGCTTATTTCCTTACCAAATGCTTTTCTTTCTTTAGAATATTTCAAGGCTAATTCATAAGCTCCTGATGCAATTCCCAAGGCTTGTGATGCAATTCCAATTCTGCCGCCATTTAAAGTAGCCATAGCAAAGTTGAAACCGAAGCCATCTTCACCAATTCTATTCTCTTTCGGAACTTTTACATCTTGGAACATCAAAGAATGAGTATCTGAGCCTCTAATGCCTAATTTCTCTTCTTTTTTACCTACAACAAAGCCTTCCATTTCTCTTTCAACTATTAAAGCATTGATTCCTTTATGGCCTTTTTCTTTGTCAGTTTGAGCGATTACCAAATAAACAGAAGCACTGTTTCCGTTAGTAATCCAGTTTTTAGTTCCATTTACTATATAATGATCGCCCTTATCTTCTGCCGTAGTTCTTTGAGAAGTAGCATCGGAACCTGCTTCTGGCTCTGAAAGACAGAATGCTCCAAGAATTTCTCCTGTAGCCAATCTTTTTAAATATTTTTCTTTTTGCTCTTCAGTACCGTATTTTTCCAATCCCCAGCAAACTAAAGAGTTGTTTACTGACATGGCAACAGAGGAAGAACTGTCAATTTTGGAGATTTCTTCCATTGCCAACACATAGGAAATAGTGTCCATTCCACCACCATTATATTTAGGATCCACCATCATTCCCATGAATCCTAATTCCCCCATTTTTTTTACCTGCTCGGCAGGAAATTTTTCGTGAGTATCTCTTTCGATAACTCCAGGTAATAATTCGGTTTGTGCAAAATCTCTTGCAGCTGCTTGAACGGCTAACTGCTCTTCCGTGAGTTGAAAATCCATCTATTAATTATATTTTAGTCGTTTCGGTGCAAAAACAGAATGTTCCTGCAAAAGTTTTGCAAATATAGGAAAAATCCATTTAATCCCGACTGCCTAGGAACATCATCACATAGTACAACAATGTAACTAATGAAGCTATTGCTGCAACTAAATAAGTTCTAGCAGCCCACTTTAATGAATCCTTAGCCATATCGTGTTCTTGTGGAGTAGTTACGCCAGATGTGGTCATCCAGGCCAGTCCTCTTTTACTTGCATCATATTCTACCGGTAAAGTGATAAATGCAAAGAGAGTAAATACAGTATAGCATCCAATGATGACCATCATAGCTAAATCAAAACTAATTAGACCTTGTAGAAAAAATGCGCCAAAAAGCATAGCCATGAAAACGAAGTTAATAATTTTCGCACTTACATTTTGAAGTGGCACTAATGCGGAGCGTAATTCTAAAAATGCATAAGCTTTTGCATGTTGCACGGCATGGCCTACCTCGTGTGCTGCTACAGCTACTGCAGCAGCAGAGCGGTTGTTATAAACTTCAGAACTTAAATTTACTGTTTTATTGGCTGGATTATAATGGTCGGTAAGCTGTCCTTCAACTGACATTACTTTTACATCATAAATACCATTATCCTTTAGCATTTTTTCAGCAGCTTCCCTACCTGAAATACCTGAACTTAAAGTTATTTTTGAATATTTCTTGAATTTACTCTTCAAGCGGGATTGCACAGCATAACTAATGATGGCGAATCCGATAATAATTACGATTAAAAACATTTTATTATTGGTTTATTTTATTAATAATATTGGTGGTGGAATATCCTTCTACTAATTCGATTGTCTCCACTTTTCCACCGTTTTCCATTACGACATCTGCTCCCACAATGTTGCTGGTTTTGTAGTCGCTTCCTTTTACTAAAACATCGGGTTTAAGTTGTTTTATTAAGGATAATGGAGTGTCTTCCGAGAAAAACACAACAGCATCTACAAATGTTAAGGCGGCTATAATTCTCGCTCTTGCTTCTTGATTATTGACAGGTCTAGCAGGCCCTTTTAATTTGCTCACTGAAGCATCCGTGTTTAAGGCAACAATTAATTTATCGCCTTTAGCTGCTGCCTTTTCTAAATAATCTACATGGCCTAAGTGCAAAATATCAAAGCAACCATTAGTGAATACCACTTTTTGGCCATTCCATTCTTCCCTTTTTTTAATCAAGGTTTCTAATGAATAAATTTTATCAGCTGTCGGCATAGGCTTGGTTTGAGTTTCTTTTCGGAATAATCATACTTAAGAACAAAGATACAGAACCTACTGCTATAATGGCTATAGAATTAGTGGTGTGCAGAACGAAAGCAAAAATAATTCCTTCCTTTTCCGCCACTCCATATAATAATAGACCTGCGCCTACTAAATAATGGAAAGCACCTATTCCTCCTTGAACCGGGGTGGCCATTCCAATTCCGCCTAATACTAATAAGATAAAACCTGCTGAAAACCCAAGATTAGCAGTTGGCTCCATACTAAAAAACATAACATAGGTCATAAAGTAATAACAAATCCAAATTCCGATTGTAGCAACCCAAAATAGGGCTGGATTTTTCAGCTTTTTTACTGATGTTATTCCTTCAACTAACTGGCGAAGAAATGCAGTTAATTTATTATAGTACTTATTTTTTCTTAAAAAAGCCTGATTTCTTTTAAGGAGAAAGAAAACCACAATTGCCCCCAATAAACAGGTAATTCCTATGGCGGTTAAAGTGAGATAATTTTCTTCCAATCCAGTTGCTTTATCTAGAAACAATTCTAGAAAGAAATCATTTAACCTTCGGAACTCAAACACAAGCGTAACAGCAATTATAACAAGCAGACAAATCATATCGAAAATTCGCTCCGTCACCACGCTGCCAAAACCTCTACTTACAGATACATTATCAGTTTTCTTCAGGATGCCACATCTTGAAACTTCACCCATTCTTGGCACCACAAAATTGGCTAAATAGCCTACCATAACGGCCAAGAAAGTTCTTGAGGTTTTGAGATGGTATCCTATAGGCTCTAATAACATATTCCAGCGCCAAGCTCTCAATAGATGACTGAACATTGCCAATGCTATAGAAAGATATATCCAATTCAGATTAGCTTCTCTGAACCGTACCATCATTTCATTGAAATCTATATCTTTATAGAGGTACCAAAACAGTAAAGCTGCTATTGCTAAAGAAATTATATATTTAAGAAATGATTGAAGTCCTTTTCTCAATGATTAGGGAAGTTTATTGTTAGCATCAGGAAATATTAAGGAAGGTTTGAATGTCTTTGCTTCTTCAAAATCCATATGCGCATAACCAATTATAATAATGATATCACCTACTTGCACTTTTCTTGCAGCAGGTCCATTTAAGCATACCATGCCAGAGCCTCGCTCTCCTTTTATAACGTAAGTTTCCAGTCGCTCACCATTGTTGATGTTCACAATCTGGACTTTTTCGTTCTCTATTAAATTAGAGGCCTCCATCAAATCTTCATCGATGGTGATGCTTCCAACATAGTGTAATTCTGCTTGAGTAACCTTTACTCTGTGAATTTTTGATTTACAAACTTCAATTAACATACTATACTCTTCAAATTGGGGTGCAAAGTTATGAAATTAAATAGAGCCTATAAGGCAAATACATGATATAAATTTATATCTGCGTGATATCCAGTACCAAATAATTAATTTATAAATCCTTAATTTTTAGATTCCACCTAAATACATGTTATCTATTAATCTTACACTTCCCATAAACCCTGCAATGCACAGAACGGTATCCGGTTCAAAGTAGTTCTCTGTTTTGGATAGTAAATCTTTATCGCTTACAATTTCAAAATACTCTAATTGTGCTTTATGATTGTTAAAGAGTGACTTTACTTTTTCTTTTGCTGCTTCTCCTGATTGGCTTTCTTTTAATATTATCTTTGCTTCCGTTAATGCTTCATAAAATATTTTAGCTTCTTCCCGGTCGATTTTACTTAAGCGTTCATTCCTTGAGGACATTGCCAAACCATGAGGCTCCCTCTTAATAGGGACAGTAATAATTTCTAAGTTGAAAAATAATTCCTCTACCAGTTTTTTGATGATGGTCAATTGTTGTAAATCCTTTTGACCAAAAAACGCAAAGTTTGGAAGCACGATATTAAAAAACTTGGAGACTATTAAGGCTACTCCGCTAAAATGACCAGGGCGATACTTTCCTTCCATTACCTTATCCAAATCCCCAAAATTAAATTTAATGGTGTTTCTTCCTGCATACATCACTTCATCGGAAGGCAAGAAAAGAACATCACAACCATTTTCGCCTAATAAATCTTTATCCATCTCAATATTTCGGGGATACTGTTTTAGGTCGTCCTGATTGTTAAATTGAGTAGGGTTTACATAAATGCTGCAAACTACGATATCAGCTTTTTCTTTAGCGGCAGCAACTAAACTCAAATGTCCTTGGTGCAATGCGCCCATGGTAGGCACAAATCCGATTTTTTTACCTTCAGATTTAAATTTAGAGATAAGAGCTTGAATTTCAGCAATTGAGCCAGTTGATATCATAAAAAATGCGCTAAATTAGAAAGTTTTGGAACAAATCTAGCTGTTTAATCAAAAAAATAATGGAAAGTGAGTATTTTTTTGTATTTTTGTGCTTCGTTTATGAATTAATCAAATCCAATAAGCATATGTCAAAGCTTCGAATTCTTTACGTAGCCAATGAAATCAATCCATTTTTAAAAACATCAGAAGTAGCAGAATTTGTACGAAAGCTCCCTCAAGCCATGCAGGAAAGAGGAATGGAGATTCGTATTTTAGTACCCCGCTTCGGATTAATTAACGAGCGGAAGAACAGATTACATGAGGTAGTACGCCTTTCAGGTATTAATATCTCAGTGGGAGAAGAAGAAAAACCTTTAATTATTAAAGTAGCTTCCATTCCAAACGCTAAACTTCAGGTGTATTTTATAGACAATGAAGATTACTTCCAGCGTAAATTTGTATTCCATGATAAGGAGAACAATTTTTATCCTGACAATGATGAAAGAGCAATATTTTTCTGCAAGGGAGCGTTGGAAACAGTTAAGAAACTAGGCTGGGCGCCTGATGTAGTGCATTGTAATGACTGGATGACCAGCTTGATTCCAATGTACTTAAAGACCACTTATAAAAACGACCCAATATTTAAAGATGCAAAATCTGTATTTACTGTGTATAATACAGAATTCTCTCATAAATTTGGGACAGATTTAGTGGATAAGGTAAAAATGCTGGATATTGATGATAGCATGTTGTCCAATCTAGAATCAGCCGATTATGAAGGGTTCATAAAAATCGGTGCAGAATATGCAGACGCAGTTATTAAAGCAGGTGATGAGTTTAAAGGAAACCTTGATGAATTATTTTCAACATTCGAAAAAGAAAAGAAAGTTGACACCATTGAAAAAGGAGAGGATTTTGAAGAATCCTATTTCAACTTATATACAGAATTGGCAGGCTAATATTGCTGCCTCAATTATTACAGGGCCAGCTATCCTGCTGGCCTTTTTTTTCGCCTCATGTGAAGAGCCTATAGAAGTAGAGAGTGATTTAGTTCCCGGAGGGAATAATACTGAAATTCGGTTTGTGGAAATTCCTCTTGAGATGAATCATACAGCTTATGATTCTCTAATAATTAGTACAAATGGTATACAGGGTTCAAGGGGGCAAATTTTCGTGGGGCACCAAAATAGTCCTGAAATAGGTGAATTTACAGCTGAAGCTTATTTTGGAGCATTGCTAAATAGTGATGTAATAAGAGATAGTGTGCCTGAAAACGCAACGGCAATTGAAACTAGATTGAAATTAGGCTTAAATTACTATTATGGAGATGAATTTAATCAAGCTCAAAATTTCATTGTTACCCAATTGACTGATACACTGGCTTTAACTGGCGAGCTTTATTCTATTTATGATGAAATTCCATCAGACAATAAGGTTTCATTGGATGGAACGGTTGTTATAAATCCCGTAGATACTATCCCAAAATATGTACATTTAAACAATAATTTTGGTAATACATTACTAGATAGAGTTAATGATGAGGATTTGGATATAGTGGATATTTATAATTCATTAAGAGGCTTTAAGCTTGAAGTTGAACCTGGAAGTAATAATTTACAGGCTCTGAGTTTAGCTAGTGATGAATCCTTTATTGAGGTGATTTATGATTCTCCAAACCAAGACACCCTTAAAAGTGTCACTTTTGATTTGTCCGGATCTAGTTTTACAAATGTGGACTATAGCCCTGGCTCATTAGTGCCATCCGATTATTCGGGGAAAAAGATTTTTAATTTAACAGATCCATCAAAAGCATATTTTAATAATTTGATGGGGATATCCCCAAGAGTAGATTTAAAGGGCTACTTGAATTTTATAGATACGGTCGATTTCATGCAAATTAATAAGGCGGAATTAGTAATTAGTAGCAATGAATTTACCTCAACTGATAATAATGCTAGTCAAATTAGACCCTCAGACAATATAATCCCTTATATCTTGAAAGAAGATGGGAATGTAGGTAAAATAGGAGAGGATTTTTGGGCGTTTCAGTCAAATTTCAATTCTAACGGAGCTCCAGCAAACCCTAACCAAGCTACATCTCCTATCAATTTGACTTATAATAGTGATAAAAAAGAAATTAATGGTGATATTAGTTTCTTCTTACAAGAGATATATAATAATCCTGACCTTTGGGACGAAGAAAATAACTTCATGTTCACAGGACAATTTATTAGAAGGAATGAAACTCCTTTTAACGAGGTTCCAAAAATTAATATTGGAAATTTCGATAATTTCTTGGTTGACAAGGAAAATATTAGGTTAAAAATTTATTATACTACTTTTAAATAATTTACAATATGTGTGGAATTGTAGCATATGTAGGTCATCAGAATGCTTCTGAGATAATCATAAAAGGCTTAAAAAGATTAGAATACAGAGGTTACGACAGTGCTGGCATTGCATTGATGGAAGATGGGCTAAAAGTTTATAAAAAGCAAGGAAAGGTAAGCGAACTTGAAGCACATCTTAAAGATAAAAATACTAAAAGCACGATTGGAATTGGTCATACCAGATGGGCAACTCATGGCGCACCAAGTGATTTAAACGCTCACCCTCATTATTCAGAAAGTGGTGATTTAGCTATAATTCATAATGGAATCATAGAAAATTATTCTTCATTGAAAACAGATTTGGAGAATAAAGGATATAAATTCAAAAGTGAAACAGATTCTGAAGTATTCATCAATTTCATAGAAGACATCTATAAGCATAACGAAGGTTCATTAGAAGAGGCTGTTAGATTAGCTTTGACTAAAGTGATTGGTGCTTATGCCATTGTGATCATGTCCACTAAACATCCTAATCAATTAATTGCAGCTCGTAAAGGTAGCCCTTTAGTAATTGGAGTAGGCAAAGATGAGTATTTCTTAGCATCTGATGCAACTCCTATAGTGGAATATACCAATGAAGTAATCTATGTAAATGACTACGAGATTGCAGTCATCAGAGATGGTGAAATAAGTATAAGGGATACCAAGGATGTTAAAACAACTCCGTATATTCAAAAAGTAGATATGGAATTGGAAGCCATTGAAAAAGGTGGGTTTGACCATTTCATGTTGAAAGAAATTTTTGAGCAGCCTAAATCCATTAAGGATTGCTTTAGAGGTAGATTGATTGCTGATGAAGCTAAATTGGTTTTAGGTGGAATCAGAGATTATGCCACTGCTCTAATTAATGCAGAAAGAATAGTGATTGTTGCCTGTGGAACCTCATGGCATGCTGGGTTGGTTGCTGAATACATTTTTGAAGAATTTTGCAGAATTCCAGTTGAAGTAGAATATGCTTCTGAGTTCCGTTATAGAAACCCTGTGATTAAAGAAGGCGATATCGTATTTGCTATTTCGCAATCTGGTGAAACTGCGGATACTTTAGCGGCTATGGAATTGGCAAAATCTAAAGGAGCTATTGTCCTTGGAGTTTGTAATGTAGTAGGTTCATCAATTTCTAGGGTTTCCCATGAAGGTGTTTACACCCACGCTGGGCCTGAAATTGGGGTTGCCAGTACTAAAGCCTTTACAGCTCAGTTGACGGTGTTGACTATGATTGCTTTAAAGACAGCTTTAAGGAAAGGAACTATAGCTGAACAGCGTTATAGAGAAATTTTGGTTGACTTAGAAAATATCCCGAAAAAAGTTGAGAAAGCATTAAAAACCGATGATCAAGTTAAAAAGATTGCTGAAAATTATAAGGACGCTAGAAACTTCTTGTATTTAGGAAGAGGTTACAACTTCCCTGTAGCATTGGAAGGTGCTTTAAAATTAAAAGAGATATCATATATCCATGCGGAAGGTTATCCTGCTGCAGAAATGAAGCACGGGCCAATTGCCTTAATTGATGAGGAGATGCCGGTAGTAGTAATTGCAACTAGAGATAGTTCTTACGATAAAATTGTTTCCAATATTCAGGAAGTTAAAGCCAGAAAAGGAAAAGTAATAGCGGTTGTTTCAGAAGGCGATTCCTTGATTCCGGGCATGGTAGATCATACGATCGAAGTACCGGGCACTCATGAATCATTAATGCCTATGGTTTCTACCATTCCACTTCAATTGTTGTCTTACCATATAGCAGTGATGAGAGGCTGTAATGTAGATCAACCTAGGAATTTAGCTAAGTCTGTGACTGTGGAGTAAAAACATATTAATCAAAACATTAAAAAAGAGCCTAAATGGGCTCTTTTTTGTTTTCATAATACTTTGAAAGGAGTCATTTACAGAAATAACTCTGTAATTACTCTTTTATTTATTAGTATGAATTATTCACCTTCCTAATTCAAATAGAAAATTAGCCAACATTAGAATGCAAATTCATTCTTATAAACTTATAGAGTTCACCACTCCATAATACCAAAGATGCCATTGCCACTAGTACTATGAATTCTAATGCACTTACTGGTTGGAATGAGAATATTTTTTCAAAAAACGGCACTTCAATAATAATGATTTGAATTAAGATTGAGACTAAAATGGCAATATTGATGTATTTATTACTAAAAAAGCCAATATTAAAAACAGACTTTTTCAAAGAACGCATATTGTATAGATTGAATAATTGAGTGAATGCCATTATAATAAAAACTGTTGTGCGAGCCTTTTCTATACCTTCAGGTAAATAATAGAAGTAAACGATTAATGAAAGAATAGTCATGATGACCGTCATGATAAGTATAAAAGGCAATACAGAGGCATTGAGTATTTTTTCCTTCTTACGGACAGGCTTGTTTTTCAAAACATCCTTTTGACCTCCTTCTGTAGCCAAAGCGATATCACACACTCCGTCTGTGACTAAATTGAGCCAAAGTATTTGTGTTGCGGTAAGCGCCATAGGTAAACCTAAAAATACCAAAGTGATTAGTGTGGTGATTTCGGCAAAACTGGTTGTTACTAAAAAGAAACTGGTTTGACGAGCATTTTTAAATACTATCCGCCCTTCTTCAACTGCTGCTACTATAGTAGAAAAATTATCGTCCGCTAATACAACTTGTGAGGCATCTCTCGCCACATCAGTGCCCATTATCCCCATTGCCACACCTACATCTGCCCTTTTTAAAGCAGGGGCATCATTTACTCCATCCCCGGTCATTGCAATCAGCTCGCCCATGGCTTGTAGCCTTTCTGCTATTTTAAGCTTGACATTAGGCGTTAACCTTGCGAATACATTCACATTTTTAATAGCGTCATCAAATTCCTGATCATTCATTTCCAGCAATTGGTTTTCGCTTAGCGCTAAGATTTTACTATTGTCAGTTGAATCTATTATAGAAACCAACTTGGCTATTGCAATAGCCGTATTGATGTGGTCGCCTGTAGCCATAATTACTCTAATACCTGCTTTCTTACAATTTTCAACTGACTCCCTAGTATCGGGTCGAGGTGGATCTATCATTCCGATTATACCTGCAAAAACCAATTCATCCAAGTCTTGCTCCTCTATTTTTACTGTATTTGAATTTACTTTTTTATAAGCGAGACCAATTACCCGCATGGCATCATTTGACCAAGATTCTATTTTATCCTTAATTGCTTCAAGATCCTCTTCTTTCATTTTCTTTTCACCTTTCTCAGTTAAAATCATAGAAGATAACTGCAGTATTTTTTCTGGAGCACCTAAAATCAAAAGCTCCTTCTCTTCATTCTTGCCAATTAATGTTGCTCTTAATTTTAGTTTTGAATTAAAGGGCAAGTCATCCAATTTTTGGTAGCTGTACTCATTTTTAGCATTTGAAAGTGCTTTTCTTGACATGCATAAAAGTGCCCCTTCGGTAGGATCGCCCATCAACTCGTACTGATTTTTTTGGGTGTTGTGCTTTATTTCTGAATTATTTGAAATAGCGGCAATTTTAATCATTTTTGATAAAATCAAATCATTATTTGGGTCTATGGCTTTTTCATTTTTCGTAAAATTACCATTAGGAGACCATCCTTCACCACTTACATCATAATCTGAATTCCCGAGCCCTCCTATTTTTTTAACTGTCAATGTATTTTGGGTGAGTGTTCCTGTTTTATCTGTGATAATAGTAGTGACAGCCCCTAAAGTTTCAACGCTTGTAAAATCACGTATAATAGCATTTCTCTTGGCCATACGTCTCGAGCCGATGGCTAAAACAATGGCTAAAACTGCAGGTAATCCTTCAGGTATAGCTGAAACCAATGCTGCCATGCTAACCAGAATCAGTTCATCCATTCCATAATTACCAGAAAAGTAGCCTGCCAAAAATAATGAAACAGTGCTTATAATAGCTATATAGGCCATTTGACGTGCTAGGGTATCAGTCTTTTGTTGAAAATTAGTCTTTTCCTTTTTGATACCGCTCAGTGAACTGGCTATTTCTCCTATGGCTGTATTCAATCCTGTACCTGTCACTAATGCTTTGGCATATCCGCCCGAAATAAAAGTACCTTTCCAAAGCATGTTTTTTTTATCTGCAAGCACTACGTTTTTTGGCAATTCTTCGCAATTCTTGCTTATTGGAACTGACTCGCCCGTTAGTGAGGCTTCCATACACTTTAGGTTTTTAGCCTCTATTAAACGTGCATCAGCAGGTATGCTTTCCCCTTCTTCCAAAATAATGATGTCACCTGGCACCAAATCACGTGACGGAATCATGAACGTTTCTCCATCCCTAACTACCCTTGCCTTTTGCACAATCATTTTCTTGAGCGATGAGATGGTTTTCTCCGCTTTAAGTTCTTGAATGAAACCTATTATGGCATTGATTAAAACTACTGCAACGATAACGTAGGTATCTATGCTATGCCCTGTAAAATAAGCAATGGCCGCAGCAACCAGCAAAATTAAGAACATGAGGTTCTTAAATTGCTTGAACATTATTTTCCACCAAGGCATCACACTGATCTCTGGCAATTCGTTCCATCCATGCAAGGCACGAAATTCTTTTACTTCTTGATCTGAAAGCCCATCCAATTTGCATCCAAACAAATTCAATGTTTCCTCTATACTTAAGGCATGTGGATTTAAAGTTTTATTTTTCTGCATATTACTTGCCATGGATGGCCCAGTTTGATAACTCAATAAGCATGAATTTAAAACTTTATTTTTTCATATATGATGATAAAAATCAAGAGATCAACTGATTAAAGTGTTGGAAGCATTTTTTTTATAATTAAAAAATGGAAATCTATTAAATCCCTAATTATGACGACAAGTATCTTCCAATCACTAAACAATTGTCATTCCTTTTAAAAAGTCAGATTTCTAAATTACACCCACTTAAATATGTTTGAATGCCTACTTAAAAAACAAAAAGATGTTAAATCCAGCATTTATATTATTTTTTGATGAAATAAACATTAAAGATATTGCCAAAGTGGGCGGTAAAAATGCCTCACTCGGTGAAATGTACAATCAGCTTACACCTAAAGGAATTGGTATTCCTAATGGATTTGCATTAACAGCCGATGCCTATCGCTTATTCTGCAAAGTCAACAAGCTTGATAAACCACTTCATGATCTATTGCTTTCGCTTGACACTAAAAACTTTTCAAACATAAAAGCTGTAGGAGAAGAAGCGCGAAATTTAATTATGGAAGCTAAATTTCCACCAGAAATAATTGAAAGCTTAAATAAAGCCTACCAAAAACTCTCCACAGATTGCGAAATTAAAAACTTAGATGTTGCAGTTCGAAGTAGTGCTACAGCTGAAGATCTGCCTTCGGCTAGTTTTGCAGGTAGAATGGAATCTTTTCTTAATATCAGTGGAGAAATGCAATTATTGGAGGCTGTTCATACTTGTTATGCTTCCTTATATACTGATCGCGCAATCAAATACCGTTATGAAATGGGTTTTACTGAAATTGATGTAGCCATTTCAGTAGGAATACAACAAATGGTAAGAAGTGATAAAGCCGCTTCTGGAGTAATATTTACCATTGACCCTGATAGTGGGTTTAAGGAGGCAATTATTATCAATAGCTGTTGGGGGCTGGGTGAAAATATAGTGCAGGGCAGGGTTACTCCTGATGAATGGATCGTATTCAAGCCAACTCTTTTTGATAACCATCTAAATCCAATTTTAAAGAAGCATTGTGGTAAAAAGGAATATACAATGCGTTATGCTGAGAATCCAGAGAATGCACCAGCAGAAAAAACCATAGTAAATGTTGAAACAATAGAACAGCAACAAAAGTCATTTTCTTTATCCTCAAGAGAAGTAATTAAACTGGCCCAGTGGTCTTTTCTGATTGAAAAACATTATGGAAAACCAATGGATATCGAATGGGCAAAAGATGGATTGAATGACCAATTGTACATAGTACAGGCGAGACCAGAAACCGTGCAGGGAAAAGAAAACAAGAAAATAAGGGAAATCTATTCGTTAAAAGATAAAGGCCAATTACTTACTCAAGGTATTGCCCTAGGTGATAAAATTACTTCCGGAAAAGCCCGAATAATATTAGATCCTCAAGATGGCGACCAACTACAACAAGGAGAAATATTGGTAACAGATATTACCAATCCTGATTGGGATCCCATAATGAAAAGGGCTTCCGCAATCATAACCAACAAAGGTGGGCGAACTAGCCATGCTGCAATTGTGGCTCGTGAACTTGGAACTATAGCTGTTATTGGTTGTGAAAATGCAACGGAAGCAATTTTAAACGGGCAGCAAGTGACCGTTTCTTGTGCTTCAGGTAAAACGGGGCTAGTTTATGATGGACTTTTAAAATGGGAAGTTTCTAAGCAGGATATAAGCCAATTGGGAATGCCAAAAACAGCTCCAATGCTTATTCTTTCCGATCCTGAGCGTGCTTTTGACCTAAGTCATTACCCTAACAATGGAGTGGGGTTAATGCGATTGGAATTCGCTATCAGTAATACCATACGAATTCATCCACTGGCTTTAACAGACTATGAAAAAATTTTGGATGAAGAAATTAAAGCAGAAATTGACGAGCTGACAAAAGGGTATAAGAGCCGTGAAAGCTATTTTGTGGATAAACTTTCAGAGGCAGTTGCCTTGGTGGCTGCTGCTTTCTACCCTAAAGATGTGATTATTCGCATGAGTGATTTTAAAAGTAATGAATATGCGAATTTGATAGGCGGAAAATATTTTGAACCAGAAGAAGAGAACCCCATGATAGGTTTAAGAGGTGCATCCAGGTATTACAGTAGTTTTTATCGAAAAGGCTTTGCATTGGAATGTGAAGCCATGAAAAAAGTTCGTACGGAAATGGGATTAAGTAATGTGAAGCTAATGATTCCATTTTGTAGGACGGTAGAGGAAGGGGAAATTGTGATTGCTGAAATGGAAATAAATGGCCTGAAGCAAAAAGAAAATGGACTGGAAATCTATGTTATGATAGAAATTCCCAGCAATGTTTTATTGGCAGATGAATTTGCTCAATTATTTGATGGTTTTTCAATTGGCTCTAATGATTTAACACAATTGACTTTGGGTCTTGACAGAGACTCTGAATTAGTAAGCTATTTATTTAAAGAAGAAAATCCTGCAGTAAAGGCACTCATTCGTGAAAGTATTCGTGCAGCCAAACGGAATGGAATAAAAGTGGGATTGTGTGGGCAAGCTCCCAGTGACATGCCTGATTTCGCCAAATTTTTGGTTGAAGAGAGTATTGACAGCATTGCCTTTAATCCGGATGCTCTAATTAAGGGCATTGAAAACATGCTTGAAGCGGAGAAACTTAAACCCATCTCATTATGATATCTGTAGAAAAATACGGCATAATACTAAGCCCTACCGATAATGAATTTGAAAATACAGGCGTATGCAATCCTGGTGTTTATCAGGATGGAAATACAGTCCATATTTATTATCGAGCTGTTCAAGAGGGGAATTTTTCCACTATTGGCTATGCCAAAACCGATGGGCCTACTAAAATTATCGAAAGATACACTCAACCGCTTATCAAACGAGATTTTGAGTATGAGCAACATGGGGTTGAAGATGCCAGAATTGTTAAAATTGAAGATTCCTATTATATGACCTATACTGCATATGATGGGGTAAATACCTTAGGGGCATTAGCCATCTCTAAAGACCTTATTCATTTTGAAAAGAAAGGGCTAATTACTCCTCAAATTAATTATCAAGAATACGTGCGATTTATCCAACATTGTGATCAGAATAAACTAAGTCCCAAATATTATTATTTTTTCAATCTTTTTGCCGAAATCGGACTAGTCGATGATGAGTTCAGATACCTTAGAGATAAAGATGTAGTCTTATTCCCCAGAAAAATAAACGGAAAATTTGCAATGCTACACCGAGTCTGGCCCGGGATACAAGTAGTCTATTTTGAAGATTGGAAAGATTTAACGCCATCATTTTGGGAGCAGTATTTTAAAAATCTTACCGATTTTATTGTTATCGATCCGAAAGATGAATTTGAAGTAAACTATATAGGGGGAGGTGGTCCGCCTATTGAAACAGACGATGGATGGCTTATGATTTATCATGGTGTACAAGAATCTCCAAAAGGAAAGATTTACCATGCCAAAGCCGCCTTGCTTCATGTTGATAAACCAGAAATTGAAATAGCTCGGCTGCCTTATCCACTTTTCTCTCCAACAAAAGAATGGGAGATGGAAGGTGTTGTAAACAATGTTGTTTTCCCTACTGGTCATGCTCGTTTTGGAAACGAGCTTTACCTATACTATGGTGCGGCAGATAAGCATATTGCGGTGGCAAAACTGGATATAACTGATTTGCTGTGTGAGCTCAGAAAACAACCCTAAACTGAAAAATCATGGAAAACTTAAATTCAAGAAAGAAAATGTTGTTAATAAGTTCCTATCCGCCACGCCAATGTGGAATAGCAACTTTTACAGAAGATATTATCAATTCAATATCCACAGTTTTTGGCGATAGTCTTCCAATTGAAGTCTGCGCCTTAGAATCTAACCATAATCATTTTAATTATCCGAATGAAGTGAGTTATGTGTTGCAAACTTCCGAATTAGACGAATATCGCATTCTTGCAGATAAAATAAATGCCCGCACAGATATCGGATTAGTTTGCATACAGCACGAATTTGGGTTGTTTGGTGGAGAATACGGAGACTATCTACTTTCTTTTTTGTTGGCATTAAGTAAGCCTATCATAACAGTTTTCCATACTGTTTTGCCCTTTCCCGATGAAAAAAGGCTTAAAAACGTGCAAGCTATTGGTGATTTATCCAATCGGATAATTGTACTCACTAACAGATCGAAAGAATTATTAGTTGATCAATACGCCTATCAAAATTCCAAAATAGGGGTGATTCCTCATGGAACTCATATTGTATTGTGGGAAGAAAAGGAATTAAATAAATATCAATTTGGGTATAAAGACAATATCATATTATCCAATTTTGGTCTGTTAAGTGAAAATAAAGGTATAGAAACTGTTTTATACGCATTGCCGGATATCGTTGAAAAATATCCTGAAGTAATCTTTTTGGTCATTGGGAAAACACATCCTGAGGTAGTCAAAAGAGAGGGAGAAAAATACCGAAATAAGCTCAAAAATATCATAAAGGAATATAAGGTTGAAAATCATGTGGTTTTTATAGTTTAATATTTAGCCTTGGATCAATTGTTAAAATATATTTCCCTTTCGGACATCTATTTATTTTCTTCAAAAGATCCAAACCAGGCTGTAAGTGGAACTTTTGCCTATGCAATGAGCGGAGGTTGTCCAATAATTTCAACCCCTATTCCGCATGCTGTGGAATGTATTGATGATTCTGGAATATTGTTGGAGAAATTTGATGAGCCAAAAGAATTTAGGGATGCATTATTGCAACTCATAGAAAACAAAGAGCTAAGAATTGAAATGGGAAGAAGAGGCTATATTGCTACACATGCCTCTACTTGGGAAAACATAGCTATTCAATATGCTTTGATTTTTGGAGAGCTAACTAATAAAATGGAAGAATTGCGATTCAACTTCCCCCCAATCAAGTTAGATCATATAATCAATATGACCACCAAAGTTGGCATGCTTCAATTTTCAAAACTAAGCGAACCTGATGTGGAGTTTGGCTATACTTTGGACGATAATGCAAGAGCTTTAGTCTATATAGTTAAATACCACTGTTTTAACAGAGATTGCACTTCCCTTAAATTAGCCTATACCTATTTGGCATTTATTGAAAATATGCAAAGCGGAGATGCAGATTTTAAAAATTATATAGATTATGATGGAAATTTTACCTCACAAAATGAAGAATCAAATCTTGATGATGCATATGGGCGTGTATTTTGGAGCTTAGGCTATGTTTTAAGCAAAAGGAAAATACTTCCTATAGATTTTGTTCTAAGAGCGGAAATTCTTTGGGAGAAATCCATCAGTTGGATTCGAGAGATAAATTCTCCAAGAGCAATTGCCTATATTCTGAAGGGACTTTACAAATATCATAAGATAAATCCCGAAGAGCATATAAAAGAACTTACTGTAGAGTTATCTGACAAACTACTGAATTATTACCATGTAAGTGCCAAAGCAAATTGGCATTGGTATGAGGACTATCTATCCTATGCCAATAATATTTTACCAGAGGCCATGATGTATGGCTATTTGGTAACCACCAATAAAGAATATAAAAAAATAGCTGAGGTAACATTTGATTTTCTTCTGTCACATTATTTTATGAAAGGACAGATCAAGGTAGTTTCCAAAAAAGGATGGTTCAAAAAGAAAAACGAAAGAGAATTCTATGGTGAGCAACCAATTGAAGTCGTTTCCACCATAGTGACACTTGATCTATTCTACGAAGTAACTGGAAAGCAAAAATATAAAAATCAACTTGAAGTAGCCTTTAGTTGGTTCTTGGGAAATAATCATCTTAATCAGATTATGTACAACACAAAAAATGGTGCCTCATACGATGGACTTGAAAGTAAAGAAGTCAATATAAATCAAGGGGCAGAATCCACTTTATGTTTTTTCAATGCTCAAATGATCATGGAAAAATATTTAAACAAACAATCTGCTCACAAAACAAAAGTTGCCCCTAACAAGCGACTATTTGAGAGCGAATTACAATTAAATAATTACCTGCTATCTCAAAACGGCAAACAAACAAAAGAATGGAAGCAGAATGTAGAAGCAAAGTAATTAGGATGAAATATAATGGTTCATGAAGTCTGATTTATATTCAATATATAAATTAAGATATATAAGTTTTTACTGGAGATATTGATTGACTGAAATTAAAAATTCCAAAATATGAAAACGATTAATAAAATATTGCTCCTCACTGACTTTTCAGATATCGCCAATAATGCCGTTGAATATGCATTACAAATAGCTAAAAAAGTAAAAGCAGAAATAGAGATTTTACACCTTATTTCTACTCCTGTGGATTGGGTTAAGCTTACATTAGATAAAGAGAAGATATACCCTGAAACAAAGGCTGAAATTGGAATTGCTAAATCTAAATTGACTGAATTATTAAAACAGTTCACAGATCAAGGAATAAAAGCAACAAAAACAATAGTCTATAATGTGGGGACACAGAATATTTCGCAATTTATAAAAGAAGATAAATATGATTTGATTGTTATGGGTTCCCATGGCTACAAAGGAATTATAGATTTTGCAGTCGGATCAAATGTCACTAATGTTATTAGAAATACAAAAATTCCGGTTTTAGTTGTAAAAACACCACTAAAACGAGCTTTATTTAGACGCATAGTCATGTCCTCAACCTTTGAAGAAAAGCAGAAAGCTTACTTTGATCACATAAGGGGATATGCATCGGATTTAGAAGCAAAAATCGACTTACTATATATCAATACGCCATATCATTTTAAGGAAACAAAAGAAATAGAGGATATGCTTTCTTTATTTGATAAAGATTGTCCTGACAATATGTGCAATAAACATCACGTAGATGCATTTAATGAGGAAAGAGGTATTCAATTTTTTATGGAAAAAACCGATGCAGATCTTTTTGCTATAGCCACTGAAAGGAAGTCAAATTTTTCACACTTTTTTTCATTAAGTTTAACTGAAGCTATTATCAATCATCTTCAAATACCTGTATTGATTTTTCACGTATAAACTATATAACTAGACTACTTGAGTAATAATTATTGGTATTAGAAAAATAAGAGGTAATAATAGAACAATAGATCTACTTGAAGGCTGGTGGCATAAATTAATAGTGAAGAATCTAATAATTGATATATGGAATTTATTGATTACTATAAAGTTTTAGGACTACCCAAAACAGCAACTAAAAATGAAATTAAAGCGGCTTATCGTAAGCTTGCCAGAAAAAACCATCCAGATTTAAATCCTAATAATAAGGAAGCAGAAAAGAAATTTAAAGCAATAAATGAAGCTAATGAGGTATTGAGTGATCCTGAAAAACGAAAGAAGTACGATGAGTTCGGAAAGGATTGGAAACATGCAGATGAGTTTAAAAAAGCTCAACAGCAACAGCAGCAACAATCTCATTTCAACAGAGGTACTCAATCAGATTTTGGTGGATTTTCAGGAGATTTTTCCGATTTCTTTGAGTCGATGTTTGGCGGAGGAGGAAGAAGAACCGGCCAAACGAAATTCAGAGGTCAGGACTTAAAAGCTGAACTACAATTAAATTTAACAGATGTTTATAAATCGCAGAAGCAAACACTAACCATTAATGGAAAGAATATTCGTTTGACAATTCCTGCAGGCATTGAAAATGGTCAAACCATAAAAATAAACGGTTACGGTTCACCAGGCGTTAATGGCGGTCCTAATGGAGATTTATACATTACCTTTTCAATAAAGAATAATACCCAATTTAAAAGAGAAGGAAGTAATTTATATACAACTGCTGAACTTGACCTATATACCGCATTGCTGGGTGGTGAAGCTTTGATTAATACATTTGATGGAAAAGTGAAACTGAAAGTTGCCCCAGGAACTCAGTCAGGCACAAAGGTAAAACTGAAAGGAAAAGGTTTTCCAGTATATAAAAAGGAAAATGAGTTCGGAGATTTGTTTGTTACCTATCAAGTAAAATTGCCTACAAATCTATCAGAAAAGGAAAAAGAACTACTTAAAGAATTAAAAAAAATAAGGGGAAATGGACACAAATAATTTAATACTTGTTGAAAAATGTTGCTCAATTTTAGATGTTGAGGTTTCTTTTATAAATTCCTTAAATGAGAATGGTTTAATTGAATTGGTTGTGGTGGAGGATGAAAAATACATTTCTAATGAACATTTAAAAAGACTTGAGCGCGCAATACAATTTTACTATGGGCTTAATATTAATATTGAAGGCATTGATGTTATTTACCATTTACTTAAACAAATCGATGATTTACAAGAGGAATTAAGGATTGCAAAAAATAAGCTTAATCTATTGGAATTGGATTAATCCAGACTGTATTTGGAGGATTAAACATATACTTATTTAGCTTCCTTTTACTTTTTTTTTAGCTATAATAATTCACACTTTTTAAAATGTAAGTCTTATACCAGAATTCCAATAGAACCCATTTTTAAGTTCTTCTTCATAATTACCTTGGTCTGTAACAATAGTGGAAGGATTTTTAGGAAACGTCCATGTTGTGGCAGCAAATAAACGGATTTTACCCATTTTATAACTTACCTGCACATCGGCTTCATAATCTAATATTTGAAATTTCTCTGATTCTAAAATTTGGGAATTTTGGATCGGTTGTGGAGTTCCACCCTTTCCTTTACCCTTTCCAGCTCCTGTTTGTTCGTTTCTCATGGTATAATACTCATTATAATATTTTTGTGAACCAGCATTGATATAAACTGCAGGAGTTATTCGTAATTTATTTCTTATGGCATAGAAAGTTCTATTAATCTCTGCGCCCAAAAATACATCGGTGCCTTCGCTAAAGCCTAAACTAACATCTGCAAAAATCATAAAGGCTGAAAAATCATAACCTCCATGTACATTCACAAAAGTGCTCATTTCAGCTTGGACAACATAACTTAAGTCATTGAAAAAGTACTGAGAAATAGAAATGCCAGCAGCGAATTTCCTTCCATAATAATCATAGCCCCCGGTAAAAGTATACAAATCAACCCTACCTTCTCCCGAAGTGGTTAAGTATGAAAGAGCTGAACGGATAGAAAGACCAGACTTATGATAATATCCTACCGATGGTGATAAATAGGGGGCCTTTGCTGAATCAGATCTGCCCATGAAATAATAATCGCTCGTATATAAAATTCCAATCCTTAATTCAGATTTTTCGGATATTGAGTCTTTTACGAGAGATTTCTCAGATTGGGAGTGAATCTCATTTAAACAAAGAAACGAATTCAATAAGGTGATCAAGAAAATAACATTGGAAAGTTTCATGACAGTAAACCAAAAGGTTTTAATATTCATTAGAGCCTAGATAACTTGAAAAACTGTAGCACGATCTACACTATTAATGTAGTCGTGTTACAGTTTTTGTTGAATGGGACTTAGTTATACTTTTTTCCTTTTCTAGTTCCCATTTTACCTTTCATATTTTCTCTATTTGACCTATCCATATTGTGTTTCATCATTTTGTCTCTGAATCGATCTTGTGATTCATAGCGTTTACCTTCCATGTCCAAACATTCGCCATCCTTCAATTGAAGTCGTTTTCGGTCTCTTAGTTCTATACTTCCATCAGGCTTTACAACAGTCCCATTTTCAAGAGTGAGTTGTTCTCGAAGTTGCATTTGTTGATTATTCTGAACTCGGTACATTTGACCATTTTGAAACATTAGGTGTTCTTGAGCCATTGCTTTTTCTCTGTTTTGCATTTGCTGACGAAACTCCATTTGAGAAGCATAACGGATACCTTCCATGTCCAAACATTCACCATTTTTTAGCCTCATTTGCTTTTGATTTTGCAATTGAAAACTGCCATCAGGATTTACGATTCCCCCATTTTTTAGCTTAAGCTGTTCTTGAAGTTGAATCTGTTCCTGATCTTTAATTTGATACATTTTGCCATCTTGCATCATAAGATGTTCCTGAAGTCGGGTTTGATCACGATCTTGAGCGAGCAATGAAACAGCAAACATTATCATGATTGCTGTTAATTGAATTATTTTTTTCATAACTGTTTTTATTATAATTAATCATTTATTAAACCCTCTTTCTTAATCCACTTTCATAGCCAACTGCTTTATTATTTTCTATTCACTGTGATTTGGTTTTAAAAAAGTGGCTTTATTTCTCACCCACAAATGACGCTAAAAACAGTATCAATAAATATGATTTAATTCTTAACCTATAATGTATTTTATCATTGAAAACCACTATGCAGTAAGTTGATTTTCAATAGTTTATTCTATTATAAAAAATTTTTACTCTGACTCTACATTTCAATTGTGTGGGCATTTCTGGCATAGTTTGACCATGCTAGAAATTGATTTCAAAAGCAGTAATAAAAAATAATCATCCTCCTGACCTTGATCTTGAGTTCGTATTTGACCGGCTTCTTGGAACAGGCGTAGAGGTTCTAGTCCTTGGCAAAGTAGGTTGCGTTCTCAAATTTGACCTTTCCCAAGTACGTTGGTGTAAGTCTCTAGCACGATTAATTTCATAACTTCGTGTGGGACTAGCGGGTCTACTAATAGTTCTATCGTAAAATGAGTTTCTGTTTGAAATGGTATTTCTTGTTCCACCGTTAAGATTAGGATATCTTCGGCTACTATTTCTGAGATATACATCTCGATCGGCAGTTGTATTAGGTCTATTTTCTAATCTTCTTTGATAATCTTGTTCGAAGCGTCCATATTCTTTAAATCTTTCAACTCGTCTGGTGTCATCAGCTATCAATTCCCTGACCACCCGGCTTGAACTTCTATTTTCCCATTCCCGAACTGCAGTTCTAAAACCAGTTCTATCAATTCTGGGGGCTCGCGTATAATGACGAATTACATAATCACTAAAATGTGGGTATAAATGATGATGGTAAGGATATGCAAAATACCAGTTCATAAAGAAATAAGAAGGCATTCCCACGATTATAATTGAATTACCCGTTCCATAATAGTAGCCCCAATGATACCAATAGGGGTACCAATACCAGTAACTGTTAGGATACCACATAGGATAGCCAAACCAAAATGGATAATGATGATAAATATCTACTCTTTCTTCAGATTTTTGAGGAGTATTATCTAATTCTTCTGAAGTTTGGTTTACACCAGAATACAAAGGATCATCTTCAATATCGGCATTCTCACCCACAAATTCATTTGATATTTTTTCAAACTCCTGCAATGCTTCTGGATTTTCAGATAAGCCTTTTTCCCATTCCGCTACTTCTTCCGCATATCTCTTCGATGCCTCAATTTGAATGGAATCTGCAATTTCATGGACTAAACCAGGATTTTTACTGTAATACTCCCCTACTAAAATAGTTAATTCTAGATTATCCGATAGCAAATGAATGATTTCCGGATTCTTTAGCAATATCCTAAAGGACTCTTGACTTTTTATTGGGTATTCTTCCAAAACTTTATCAATACTTTCCTGTGCTTCCATTGAGAGGGAATTTACTTTCTCCAATACCGAAAAATGATTTGTGCCTAATTCTAAAGCTGTGTTATGAATAGATTTAGGATAGTTCATTATAATCTCTGAGATCTCTTCCTTTCTTTTTGGCTTTAATTCTACTATTTTTTCAATTAAGCTGTCATATTTTGTTAGTTCCCAGAATTTTCTTTGCTCTTCTTCCGAAAAATTTTCGATAATTGAATTGAAGGAGTCTCCTATTGAATTTTGTATATTATTTAACTTTATCAATATACCAGGCTGAAGGGTGCTTTCTAATATAGCGCTTCTTATCGGTTCAGGGTAAAGTGAAAGGGCTTCAACAGCCTCCTGCCTTTCGATAAGCAAATTAAAGGATTGCTTGTTCATATCTTGAGAATTGCCAAGTGTAATAATGAACAATTGAGCTAGAATAATTAAAATAAGCCTTTTCATTTTAATGGGATTAAGGAAGTCAAATATTCTTATAATTGAATTAATTTATTGTTTTTCAAATCTGCCACTTTTTTCAACTATTTTAATTCTAAATACAATGGCTCTTCTTTCTTTTTTTATACTGATAGGAGCCACCGGTAGATCTTGGGGTTTTAATGTTTCGCTTGTCATTATGGGATCCATTGTATCCATAATAATACTCATTGCTTTTTCCTGTTCGATTTCATCTGTAATCTCCTCATAAATACCCCATAAAATCACACTTCGCCAATTCACCATATTTTCTATTATATCCACCTGAAAGCATACTTCTTTATTTTCACGTAGCATGTCAATTTTCAAACCCTCCTTAGAGCGTAGAAATAAATAGGGTGATTCGTATGCATATCCTATAGGTACAATATAGGGCCTATCATTGGCGTAGCAGCCAATTCTTCCAATGAATTGGGTTTGTAGCACATCATTTATTTGTCTTTCTGTTAGTTCACCAAGCATTGCATAGAGACTTTTAAAAAACAAAAGCGGGAAGTTATTTTCCCGCTTAAGAACCAAAGACAGTTTATTACCTTTTACAATTATTATTCTGTCTTGATTTGCATAACTAGGGGCTATTTCCCATTTTCAGATATTTTCTGTTGTTCGACATTACAGTTTTATAGCCTTTTAAAGCATTATTTTCTATATGCCTATACGGGATTAAGACTTTCATTATGTTAAATCAAAGCTAGATATAATCTATATTCTAAACGATGATAAAACATTGCGATGAGAGAGATTTTTGTCATTTAATGATACTGTCTAGTCTTAATTTTTCAATTTATTTTATTCTACGCTTTCTAATTGCTAATGAAAATGCTGTTATGTTATAAGGGTTTGTTGGATAATATTATATTTACTTATTATTTCTTTTTATGAGTTTCAATATGTTCGTATAGAAGCTCCTTTAAAGAGTCCAAATATTCAGTCATGACTTTTGTGTCAATATGTGGGTGCGAATCTGAAGGAATAGTAACAGGAATTTCATCTAAGAATTTGTATAACTCAGGATAATTAGTCTCAATGTTCAACGTTATATTTGCTACTTCATTCAATAATTTATGTAGGTCTTTCATATCAAAAAGTAGGAATGTTATTGCAAAAAAGTGGCAGAATAAAAAAGACACAAATAAAGAAAAGTACAGCAAATAAAACACCCATCAATACTGGATATACAATCAATCCACCTTTTAATTTAAGACTGATAGAATGTGCAATTATGCCATGCACACTCATTATCATAATCATTGAAGATATGAAGAATAATGTGAGCAGTGTATTTGGTGAGAATGAATCTTTGCCAAAATATAATGCAGCTCCTGATGCAAAAGAAAGAATTAAGATAATCCAATAAATTCGTTTTGACATGATTTTATGATTTTTTAGTTGTGAGTAATAGATTTAAAAAATGTTGATTAAAACTAATCATGGGGATTTTTGTGTGTAGTTCTACTGCTTTAACCAAATCAGTTTTAAACCATTTGTCGAAAATGCTCTTATTTTCATGTTCAAACATTGCAATTATGGATATGTTTTCTTCAGATACATAACTGTACAAACGTTTAGTTATGTTATTAGAATGTAACACCTCAAAATGTAACTTATTATAGCTTACTTGCTCGCTGAGTTTTTTTTGAAAATCATCAAGTTTATTCTCAGTAATTTGTTCGGAGTCAGTCGAAATATGTACAACTGATAATTCGGCATCAAAGTAGATTGCAATCTCTTTTAATCCATTGATGATATTAAAGTTGTTCTCGTTAAGATCTGTAGCGTATGCAATTTTTTTAATAATAGGTTCAGTAACCGCATCTGTTGGAATGGTTATAACAGGACATGAAGCTTTTCGAATAACACCCATTGATGTACTTCCCATAACTACTTCCCTCAAATTACTAGCTCCTTTTACTCCCATTACAACTAGGTCTGCTTGAGTTTCATCTATCATAGTAATGATTCCTTTTACACTAGAATTATTTTCTTTTACCTCATATCGTAGGTTGTCATTATTAAATCCTAATTCTTTCTCACAAATTGAGCATAGTTTTTCTAGATTTTCTTTAATAACTCCATTGGATATTTCATCTGCAGTTGAAGCATTAGCTGGGCCACTTAAAATAGTCGGGATGTCATAAACGTGAAGGACTACTAATTTACTATTAAATAGTTTAGATAAGTGGTGAGCGTATATTAATGCTTTCTTTGAATTTTCAGAGAAGTCAGTAGTGCATAGAATCTTTTTCATTGTTTTGGTCTCTTAAAGTATAATCATTTCTTAAAAATCTTATCAAGCACAGTAGCTTTATCTAACTTTTTTGTACAGAAGAACCAATCTTTACAATCAATTTCAGTGTCTTTCATTCTGTCTTTCGCTGTGCCACAAGATCCAGCGGGACTAACAATAACATCATCACCTGGGTACCAATCAGCAGGAGTTGCAACTCCAAACGCATCGGCCGCTTGTAGTGCAATAATTACTCGGTATAATTCATCAAAGTTTCTACCTAAACTTAATGGGTAATAGATAATCGCTCTGATTATTCCTTTAGGATCGATAAAGAATACTGCCCGAACTGCTTTTGTTGTATCTTCATTGGGTTGAATCATTCCATATTTTTTGGCAATATCCATTTTGATGTCTTCAATCAAAGGGAAATTTACTTCAACATCTTTCATTTCTTTGTATTCAATCTTTTCTTTTATGGTCCGTAACCATGCAATATGACTGTACAGTCCATCAATAGAAAGACCTACCAATTTACAATTTGCTTTTGCAAATTTTTCCTCCATAGTAGCGAAAGTGATAAACTCAGAAGTACAAACAGGTGTGAAATCTGCAGGATGACTAAATAGAATTACCCAATCACCTTCATAATCTGTAGGGAAATTAATGTCTCCTTGTGTTGTTACAGCTTTAAATTCTGGTGCAGCATCACCAATTCTTGGCATACTAACTATCTCATTTTCTTGATTTTGTTCCATGATATTGTTTTTAGAGGGTTAATATTTAATAATGTCATGGTTTAGTTATGGTTTTTAATAAGACCCATGTCACTATTGGTTTTTAATATTTACATATTAATGCTAATAAATCTATACGGGATTAAGACTTTCATTATGTTAAATCAAAGCTAGGCATAAACCACTATTTAATTCCATGACAATTCTATGTTGAAGCCGAGACTTTTGTCATAAAAATGAGCTGATGTTTGTTTTCGGTTAATTACGGGCAAACGAAATGATTATAATTTGTGTAATGTTAATTATAGAAGGGATTTCACGCTGCCTTATGCGTGACAAAAATCTGTAGGATTAAGAATGTGGGTCATAAAATTATTTTAATTTATTTATCAAATTTGGTTACGATTAAAGATTGAAAAAGTGATGATTATAATAGTAATGGGTTTGCCAGGTTCAGGTAAAAGTTATTTTTCAAAACGTTTAGCTGAAGCCTTAGATGCTGAATACTTAAGCAGTGACCGTGTTAGGAGCACACTAAAAATGAGTGGCAAATATAGCTTAGAAGATAAGCTATATGTATATGAATGGTTGGCTAATCTTACAGAAGGAGCAATAAATAGAAAAGCAAATGTAGTAGTAGATGCCACCTTCTATTTGCAGCAAACCAGAGAACTTTTTTTGGAAATTGCTAAAAGACGAAATATAGATATAAAATGTATTATGATTCAGGCTTCTGAAACAGTAATTAAAAAACGTCTGGAAAAGCCCCGAAAAGAAAGTGAAGCTGATTATAAAGTGTACAAGAAAATCAAAAAAGAGTATGAGAATATCGATATTCCCTGTCTCCGGCTTACTTCTAAATCTGATAATATTGATTTAATGTTAGAATTAGCACAAGAATTTATTGAAACTGAAAAAAATGAATCTGTCTGAGGTAAAACAATTGGCAACAAAAGGAAGCTTTGGGAAAAAACCAATTAAGGCTTCTATAATCGAAACCCATATTTCATGGGTGCTGATGAGTGAGGATTTTGTCTTTAAAATTAAGAAACCCGTTAAACTTAATTTCCTCAATTTTTCTTCACTGAATTTAAGAAGACATTATTGTATGCGTGAAATATTCTTGAACCAATCATACTCAGATATTTATTTGGATGTTTTACCTATCCGTAAAGAAAATGATAATTGGACTATTGGGAATGGAAATGGTGACATCATAGATTATGCGGTAAGGATGAAACGTATTCAGAATGAAAAGAAGATGGATGTTAGGCTCGATGATGGTAAGATAAGCAAAATACATATTGAAGAACTGGCTAATACAATTTCAAAAATCCATCGGGAGGCTGAAATTGTAAATTCAAACTTTAATCTGGATAATCTAAGAGATTTGTTCAATGGGTTTAGTGATATTAAGCCATTTGCATTGAAATATTTAGATAAAAAATATTTTAACATAATTGATAGGTCAATAGCATGGAGCAATAAATTCTTGGAATCCCATAAAGTAAGAATGAAACAAAGAACAGAGGAAGGCTTCATAAGATTACTCCATGGGGATCTCCATTGTGGGAATGTATTCATTTCGAATCCCCCCGTAATTTTTGATTGCATAGAATTTGACGATAACTTAAGACAGATTGATATATTAAGTGAAATTGGCTTTCTGTGTATGGATATTGAAGCACATGATGAACCTAATTTGAGTGATTATTTTGTAGAAAAATACAACAAATTATTTAATGTTATTCAGACTCAAGAGGACTTTGAAATACTACATTATTATAAATGCTTTAGAGCAACTATCAGGGCAAGAGTCTCAATTATTAACGCAGAGCAACAACAAAATTCTTCTAAATTTAAGGAAGCACTTTCCAAAGCCAAAACCTACCTTAGACTGTTAAAAACCTACCTTCCTTCAAAAGTGTACATTAATTGATAATGAGTTAAAGATTGGGTAACTACTCAACTACATATATAATATAATCCTTACCATTTCTCATACCCCACCCTTGAAGGTGTTTTCACCTTCAAGATTCTGTGAGATTTCATGGGAGGTTCAATGCTTAAGTTTGGGTGAAAACACCCAAACGGTGGGGTGAGGGCTAAATAAGTTTAGGCTTAAATGAATTTATGAGCACGAATTGTAATAGCTTTTTCTTGATTTTCTTTCTTCAAACAATGAATAGGACTTTCACAGATGGAAACATCATTACTGTTCATTTGGTAGGTTAGTAGTTACAAGATTGGATACTTCCCTCACAAATCCTTAGGACTCAACTAAGAAAAATACCTGCTGACTAAAATCATTGTACCTGCCGACCCCTGTCATTTCACCTTCCCTTGTAAGTGTCTAATTTGCATACACTTACCAATTTAAACCCTGGAAATCATGAAAACAGAAAAACACCCTAAAAAATGGGATTTTGAGACCGATGTATTAGTAGTTGGTACAGGCGGTGCTGGTCTAACGGCAGCCATAGTTGCCCATGATCAAGGTGCAAATACGATGATAATCGAGAAATCTGATAAGGTGGGAGGAACCACGGCCGTATCAGGTGGTGTAATTTGGGTGCCTATCAACCATTATATGGAAAAAGCAGGCATAAAAGACAGCCAAGCAGAAGCAATGACCTATATCAAAAAACTGGCAGAGGACAGAGTTGATGACAGTATTATTGAAAGCTTGATCGATAACGGACCAAAAATGGTCAAATATATAGAAGAGAAGACACCTTTAAAGTTTAAACTTATTAAGGACTATCCTGATTACCATCCTGATTGGGAAGGAGGGAAACCAAAGGGAGGCAGATCTTTAGAGTCAGGTTTATTTGATACCAATGAACTTGGTGAATGGAAAGATAAATTGCGAAAAAGCCCAATTTTTGGCTTTACACCTATCACATTTGAAGAAGCCATGAAGTGGAAAGTTTTTAGTAACCCTAAAGATATGGACATGGAATTGGTTTCAGAGCGATTGCAAAAAGGGAAAGTAGGTTACGGGGAGGCATTGATTGGAAAGCTTTTATCAGCTTGCTTAAAACGTGGAGTAGAACCAATACTGAAAACCGCGGCTAAACAATTAATTACTGATGATGAAAACAGAGTGATTGGATTGCGAGCAGAACACCTTGGCGAAAGTATTTTTATTAAAGTAAGCCGTGGGGTTATCATGGCCTCAGGAGGCTATGAATGGAATGAGGCTATGGTAAAACAATTTCTACCTGGCCCTCCAATGGGTATTTCTACTTGCCCTCCACATAATGAAGGTGAAGCAATCAGCATGTCAATGGAAATTGGTGCCAACTTAGCCAATATGAGTGAAGCTTGGTGGTTCCCAGGATTGCAAGTTCCAAATGAAGAATATGATGGAAAGCCTTTAATGCGCTTATGCTTAGCGGAACGCTCTTTACCTCATACAATCATTGTTAATAAATATGGTAAACGTTTTGTCAATGAAGCGCATAATTACCATGATGTTGGTAAAACTTTTAATGTATATGATCCCGTAAAAGGAGAATATCCTAATGTACCCGCATGGCTAATATTGGATAGTAAATTTTTCCGAAAATATCTATTTGTGACCTCCATGCCGGGAGATACCCCACCAAATTGGGTGAAACGTGGCAATACATTAAGGGAATTAGCAGAAATAATAGGTGTTGAACCCGATGGGTTTAAAGAAACTGTAAATCAATTTAACCAGTATGCAATCAAAGGTGAAGATCCAGATTTCCATAGAGGTGGTAATACCTATGATAGATTTCAAGGGGATCCGGATCATCAACCTAATCCAAACTTAGGTAAAATTGAAAAGGGTCCTTACTACGCTATTCAAATGCATAAAAGTAACCTTGGCACTAAAGGCGGTCCTAAAATCGATGTAAAGGGCAGGGTGCTAAATGTTCATGATGAAGTGATACATGGATTGTATGCAGTTGGAAATGCAGCTATGGGAGTAACAGGTCCTGGATATGGTGGTCCTGGAGGCACAATTGGGCCGGCTATGACCTATGCTTATTTGGCAGCAATGGATGCTGCCATGCAGAAATCTGATCATAAAGACGAAAAAATAGAAAGTTATGCCTGAGTTAGTTCATGAAAAACAAATGAGGGCCCGAGTGCAAGAAGTTTGGGATTTTGTAAAAGACCAAAACAATTGGGCACCTTTTCTTATGGGGTATCAAAACCATGAGATACTTAATGATAAAGAATCCATCTGGAAATTAAAGTCATCAATAGCAGGAGTTACTTATTCATTTGAAATGGAAGTACTCATTACGGAATGGGAAGAAGGCAAAAAGGTAGGCTTTGAATTAAAAGGTCTTACTCACCCTGTTAAAGGAAGCGGTACAGTAACTTTAAAAGAAGCAGGAAGTAGACTTACTAATGTATCTTTCCTCTTACAATTACAAGGAAGAGGGTTAGCCACCCCAGTTGTAAACTTAGTAGTAGGTCCTTTATTAAAACCAATGGCCGAAGAGCTTCTTGACAAAATAAATGAAGTAATGGAGCAAACTTCGGTAAGGGCTTAAATTGAAAAATCACCAGGTTATTTAAAACTTGGTGATTTTTTTTATAAAATAAATTTACTGATTCATCTACTTTGCATTTAGGTTAAAATTATTCAGATAATCGCCTTCTTTAATTTCTGCATTTCCCTAATACTAATTCCATGATGATGGATTTCAATTACCCCCTCCTCTTTGAAATCAGCCAATGTTCTGTTAAGCGATTCGGTGGCAGTTCCCACTAAATCAGCTATATCTTTACGAGAGATCGTGATCAGGATATCCTCTTTATTTTGATCTTGAAACTGTTCATACAATTGAAGCAAAGCACTTGCTGTGCGTTGTCTGATGGAAAAATACGCTAGTTCCAACATTCGCTCTTCAGTTTTCATAAGACTATTTGAAAGAATCTTCATAAACTCAACTGCTATTTCTTTGTTGTTGAATAAGGCATTCAAGAATTCCTGCTTGGGAATGAGGACAATTTCTGCATCTTCCATGACAATAGCACTTTCCGTATAGGTTACGTCTTCAAGCAAACAGACATATCCCAAAAAGCTGCCTGCTTGGACAAATCCAGTCACCAGTTCTTTACCATCTCTGGTAGATTTATATGTTTTTACCAATCCTTGTTTTAAATAGTAAAGTTCATGAGGCTGTCGGTCTTCCACATAGATCAATTCTTTTTTCTTGAATAGTTTGCTGGCTTTATTCTCTGTTAATTTTAATAACTCTTTAAGCTGACGACCACTATTAGTGATATTTTCCATTCCAAATGAACCTTCTTGAAAGGAAGTTTTCAATACATTGTTTTTGTAAAGGCGCTTTTCAATGACTTTAAGCAAATCAAGTCCTTCGAAAGGTTTGGTAATATAATCATCTGCTCCGAGGTTCATTCCAGTCCTAAAATCAGATTTTTCAGCTTTTGCAGTTAGAAAAATGAAAGGGATATCGGATGTCTTTTTATCTATACTGAGGATATGTAATACTCCATATCCATCTAGTTCGGGCATGATAATATCACACAAAATGAGGTCAGGAATATTTTGCTGAGCCAATACCACCCCTTCTTTTCCGTTTGATGCGGCTAAAATTTCGTAGTTGGCAAGTTTCAAAATATCGGAAATGTTTTCTCTCATTTCAATATTGTCTTCGATTACAAGGATTTTTTGACTCATTTTATTAATATTTAATTTTTTAATAATGGATCATCATTTGAAACAGCAACTATGGGAAGCTCTATTATAAAAATACTGCCCTCATTTAATTTACTTTTGCAGTGAATAACCCCATCTAATAGGCTGACATATTTTTTAACAATATTAAGTCCCAGGCCTGTACCTTGAATGTAGGAAGCATTATTTGCCCTAAAAAAACGTTTGAAGATATAGGGTAAATCCTCTTCAGGGATACCAATTCCATAATCTTTCACTTTAATAATTAATTTTTCTGATTCCACAGTAGAACTAATTTGGATTAAACCATCCTCTTTTGAGTATTTTAACGCATTTGAAAGTACATTGAGCACTATATTTCTAAGTATTTTTTTATCGGTCTCTATAGTTTTAACACCATTATGCTCATATTCCAAAACCTGAGAAATTTGTTTTTGAAGACTCATTTCATTTTTAATGTCGAGCAAATAGGATTGAACGTCTATTAAAGAATAGTTTGTTTCTACTTTGCCTTCTTCCAGTTTACTTAAAGAAAGGAAATCATTTAAAATATCGGTTAAATCATTGACCGATTTTTTGATTCGAAGTATATGCGAATCCTTAACTTTTTCGTAATCATTACCTTTATAATTCTTGAGTAAATAGGCTGAGGTCTGTATAGTGCTGAGCGGTGTGCGGAATTCATGTGAAGCGGTTGAGACAAATCTCGATTTCAATTTACCCAATTCCTTTTCTCGTTCAAGATTTTTGATTAAAGTAAGTTCATTTCTTTTTGCAGAAGTGATGTTGGTAATAACGATTAAAATTTTGTCAATGGAATTATTAACTTCTGGTAGCGGAACAGCTTTAACATTATAAAAATTATTTTTGATTAACACTTCAAAAGTGACTGTTTCACCTCTAAAACTCTTTTTAAGCTCTGTATCAACAGCAATTTTTTCTGAAGTATGGAGATTATCAAATACTTTCCCTTCCAAAAAAATTGCTTTATCAAGCCCTTCTTCATATAAACCAGTCCCATTTACCAGCAAATAATTCAGATCTTTGTTCATAATGCCAATAATACCGTTTGGAAAGTGGCGTGCCATGGCTTCATATAATCGCTGGCTATCCACTAAATTTTTCTCTGCTATTTCTCTAGCTGTTATTTCATTTTGAAGTTCCGCATTTGAATCTTCCATTATTCTGTAAGCTTCAGAAAGTTTTTTGGTTCTGTCTTGCACCCTTGCTTCTAATTCTTCATTTAAGCGATGGATTTTATCAATATTTTGTTGTCGCTCAGTTATATCCGTGATAAAAGCGATTACCATCATTTCATTATCTTCTCTGAAATTGCCTAAGCTGATTTCTGCTGTAAATTCTTTACCGTCTTTTCTTTTGCCAAATAATTCCAGGCTTTTCCCAGCTGGTCGGTTCTTTGGTGAAATGTAATACCTTTTTCTATGGTTTTGGTGTAATTTTGTGAAACGCTCAGGTATTAGCGTTTCTATCTTTTTGCCCTTCAATTCATCTTTTTCATATCCGAATAAATGTAAAGCATGTGGGTTAGTCAATAAAATTTTACCCTCCATATTGGTCACTATAATGCCTTCGGTGGCATTTTCAAAAATTGCGTTTAAATGTTTTTTGGCTTTACGTTCATTTTTTAAGGTATGCCTGTACCATACACTAAAGCATATTATCATCCATACAGCAACTCCTGCCAATATTCTGTTATTGGTCAGGATTGGTTTTCCGTTAAAATCAGAAAGCAAATAGCCAGCAATAATGAATATGGTGGTTAATACACCTATGGAAACAGCATATCTTTTACTTTCCGATAATAATAATATAAGTGGAAGGACAATTATATAGGCTATTGTGATAAGACCATGACCTGGTCTTAGCTCATATATAAATATGCTAAAGAGCAGAATTACAGCGGCTAAAAATAATAGGGATTGGCGGTATGATTGATATGATATTCCCCTCATGATACATTCGAATGACCTTACTAACTTACGACTTTTTTAACTAGCTATAACAAAAGTATTTTTTACAGTTGGTATATGTGATGACAAGCATTTCCGTTTTTCATGATATTTATCATTATAATGACAAAATCATATAAAGTCCATAACAAAAGTCATAATATAAATACATCTATGGTAGTATATTGAAGTTATACTTAAATCAGGCATAAAAGCTATTGAAATGGCAATAATCAGTGAGAACGGCATGGAAGTATTGAGAGAAAGATACTTATTAAAGCATGTGGAAATGAAAAGAATGGAAAGCCCTGAAGAAATGTTCAGGCGTGTAGCCAATGCAGTTGCCTTAGCTGAATTAAATTATGGGGATGAAAAACAAAAGTTGCTATGGTCGGATAAGTTTTTTAACTTAATGGATAAGCTACTTTTCTTACCCAACTCCCCCACCTTAATGAATGCCGGTACACCTAAACAACAATTAAGTGCATGTTTTGTACTGCCGGTTGAAGACAACACGGAGGCAATTTTTTCATGTCTAAAAACAGCTGCTTTAATTCAAAAAAGTGGAGGGGGTACAGGCTTTGATTTTTCAAAAATCCGACCAAAAGGAGATAATGTTGCCAATGGTGGTAAAGCAGCAGGTCCTGTGGCATTTATGAAAATATTTGATGCCATGACCGAAAATATTCGGCAATCGGGTAAAAGAAGGGGCGCTAATATGGGGGTCTTGCATATTAATCATCCTGATATTGAAGAATTTGTCCAATGCAAAAATTCAGAAGGGATTTTGCAAAACTTTAATATTTCAGTAGGGGTCACAGATGCTTTTATGCATGCGATAAAACATGATTCTTCATGGGATTTGATTCATCCAAATACTGGAGAGAAAGTAAAAGATCTATCCGCAAGAAGCTTATGGCAGTCCATTATTAGAAATGCCAAAAATCATGGAGATCCTGGTTTGTTATTCTTGGATGAAATCAACAGATGGAATCCTACACCCAAAATTGGCATAATTAGTTGTACTAATCCTTGTGGAGAAGTGCCTTTGCTTCCATATGAAGCCTGTAATCTGGGTTCTATCAATTTAGCGAAAATGGTAGCCTCAAGTTTTAAGATATCAGCTAAGATAAAGTGGGATTTATTAGAGAAGACCGTAAGTACCGCCATCAGGTTTTTGGATAATGTAATTGATGTCAATACTTATGTAGTGCCAGAAGTCGAAAAAATCACCAAAGGAAATCGAAAAATAGGCTTGGGCGTAATGGGTTGGGCGGACATGTTGATTCAGTTGGGGATTCCTTATGCCAGTGAAGAAGCTTCAGAATTGGCTAAAAAGTTAATGAAGTTCATAAAAGAACACGCATGGGCGGCATCTCAAACTTTGGCCACATCCAGAGGAGTTTTTCCAAATTGGGAAAAAAGCACGCATTTTCCAGATTTCCCCTTGCGCAATGCCACTTGCACTGCCATTGCGCCAACAGGATCCATCTCTATAATAGCAGGTGTTTCTTCTTCTATTGAACCTTTGTTTGCGTTAGCTTACGAACAGCGAAACGTGCTTGACAAAAAAAGCCTAAGGCACATTAACATTTCCCTGATAGAATCCTTGAAGGCAAATGACATTTATACACAAGGATTATTAAATAGCATAAATTCCAAAGGAAAGCTGGAAGAAACCAATGGACTGACTAAAGAAGCAAAAGAACTCTTTAAAACAGCTTTAGAAATTAATTTTTCAGACCATTTAAAACACCAACTTGCCTTCCAGATGTACACTGATAATGCCATTTCAAAAACCATCAACCTGTCTTCCTCTGCAAGCAAATATGATATTGATAAGGCATTTAAAATGGCGTGGTTGGGTAAAGCCAAAGGAATTACATTATATCGAGATGGCTCTAAAAGAAAACAGGTACTTAATAGTGGTTTAGCTTTTCCTTCTGCAGAACGCACAAATTGTAAAGTTTGTACAGGATAAATACCATAACAAATGTACTTATTAGAGACGATAGAAGTCATGGTAATTGATGGACTTATGCAATAATTTGCATAAGTAAAATAACCAATAAAGTCATGAATACAATAAAAGCAGTTTTAGGAATAATGGCAGGAATGGCCACAGGTGCAGTTATAGGTGTTTTGTTTGCCCCTGAAAAGGGTAGGGATACTCGAAAAAAAATGATCAAAAGGAGTACAGACTTGAGTGATGCCATAGACGAAAGAATTGAATCCAAATTCGAGGAATACGAAAGTAAGCTGGATGAAATGGTGAAGGATCTTACAGTAAAAATCACTCCATTAGCCAATGCCAAAGATGACCAACGTAAAAAGGAGCATGTTAATTAAGCTTAGATATTCAATTTAGAAAATACCTTATTTTAGTATAATCATCTTGGATTTTTGTTATTCTTGATTAGGTGAATAAACCAATAGGGGATGTCATGAACTCAATAGTTTAATCTTTTTCACATAATCAATAATTATATGTGCTTTTCAGCTGAGGCTAGTTTTGGGGTAGGGGCGGTTTTAACCATAACAGGCATAGCCTCCATAAAGAAAACCAATTCACCCAAACAAGTCCTTTTTGCAAGTATTCCATTATTATTTGCAATCCAGCAGATTAGCGAGGGCTTTCTTTGGCTATCTTTGGAGCAAACAGATTGGGCATTTGTAGAAAGCACCTCAACCTATGTTTTTTTGATTTTTGCACAGGTTTTTTGGCCGATATGGGTACCATTATCCATTTTATTGATTGAACGAGATGAACAAAGAAGAAAAATACTCTATTTTTTATTAATTATCGGCTTGGCAATTGGTAGCTATCTTGCTTACTGCATTGCGGTATATGATGTAAGTGCCACAATCGTGAATCATCATATTAGTTATTCACTCGATTTTCCATTTCAACTAAGCTTACTTGCAGGGGTGATTTATTTTATGCCTACTGTATTCTCGCCCTTCATCTCAAGTGTTAAACAAATGATTTATCTTGGTTTAAGTATATTGATTTCCTATCTGGTTACCACCGTGTTTTTCCATGAATTTATTATATCCATTTGGTGCTTTTTTGCTGCAGTTTTAAGTGGTATTGTGCTTTGGATAGTGCACTATATGAACAAGCCTTATTTGCGTTTAAGTGTTAATAAATAAGGCTTGAAGGATAGAAACTCATCTTCGATCTTTATATTTTTTGCTTACCGAGCTCAGGTATTTTTGTGTATTCTTTAGAAGACATCATACAATAGTAATTTTCAGTAAGAGTGTATTCATTGCAATTTCTCTAGAGTTCAATATTCCAATATTGTAGGTTATTAATCTAAATCAGAGTATCAGTAACTATACTCTGGTGATATTTATAAAATAAATAGGGCTTTCTCTTTGCATTTAAGAAAGCCCTGATTCATTATGTTTTTAAAGCTTAGGCTACTTTAATTTCCTTTTTAGGAAGTGCTTTTTCCACTTCTTTTTTTGGAACTTTGATTTTCAAAATGCCATCCACATAAGAAGCGTCTGATTTGTCAAAATTAACACTTTTTGGAAGTGTAAAAGATCTGCTGAATGAATTGCTGCTGAATTCCTTTCTGGTAAAATGACCTGACTCATCAATTTTCTCCTCTTCTTTCTCAGCACTTATGGTCATAACATCATTATCAATAGTCACATGGAAATCTTTTTTCTTGAAACCAGGTGCAGATAAATCGATAATGAATTCTTTTCCATTTTCCTTGATGTTCACTGCAGGAACATTTTTATCAAAATCAAAATTTAGCCACCTTGGGCTGAATGCACGGTCATTGTCAAAAAAATCTGACAATACTGAGGGGAAAAAATCCCCGTTTCTTCTTTTTGTTAGTAATTCCATGATTTTTATATTTAAGGGTTTATAATAATTTTATGAAGTAAATTTAGGTTGAAGTAGGCTGCTGAAAAATGACCTTTATGGTTGATTCAACAGATTTTTATCATTTTTAAACTATGAGATTTAAGCATAAAGTTGGATATTCTCATCGCTCATGTTTATGTATTCAAATAACAGTTAATCATTTCTTTTTGACCTTGTTCCAATAATCCCTGATCAAGGCTATTTTCTGATTTTCAGTCATCCTATCTACCTTCAGTAAGGTGATTTTTTTATTATTAAATTGCTTATTATGCAGTAAATGGTTGTTCAATTGTTCTTTAGCTTTTCCCCCACCAAAAATCAGAATTTCATCAAAGCCTAATAATTTTTCTTCCAACATTTTAATGAATACATTTTTCTCATTTTGAGAAATGTTGTGTTTGCTTCTCTCATTATTGGATGCAAATTGTGGAGGAGAACCAAATTTGGTTTTATTACTTCCTTCACCTTCAAACCTTCTGATTCTTTTATATGGAGATATTAATTCTTCCATAAAATTGACTCTCCCATTTCTTCTTCCTATAAATTGTGCTTTTGAGAAGTTAAGGTATACTGCTATTTGATTTGAATCATGCATTGAAGTTAATTTTAGATAAATAATGGTATGGAGATTAATCTATTGACTAACCCAGCCCCCATCTACTGCTAGTGCTTGACCTGTTACAAATGAAGATGCATCAGAACATAGCCACATGACTGCTTCAGCAACTTCTTCTGGTTCTCCTAATCGACCTATAGGCTCCATATCAATGAACTGTTTTTCTATTTTCTTATCCTTGCCAGTAAATCGGTCTATCATTGGAGTTTTAATAATACCTGGACAAACCACATTTACTCTGATACCTAATTTGGCATAATCCAAAGCCGCATTCTTTGTCAATCCAATAACCGCATGTTTAGAAGCTACATAGGCAGGAATTCCTGCAAAACCTACAAGACCTGCGACAGAGGCATTATTGACAATGGCACCTCTTCCTTGCTTGATCATATGCGGGATTTGATGTTTCATGCACAGCCAAACCCCGTCTATATTTACATTCATCACATTCGTCCAATTATTATTGCTGCATTCATGCGCTGGAGCGGCCAATCCTTCAATTCCGGCATTATTGAAAGCAAAATCAATCCTTCCAAATTTCTTTATTGTTTGCTCTACCATATTGATAACATCGGATTCTTTGGATACGTCACACTTTACAAAAATTGCCGTACCACCTGATTTTTTGATGATATTGAGCGTTTCCGAGTCTTCTACTACATCTGCAATGGTCACTTTTGCACCATGTTTTGCAAATAGCACAGCAGTTGCTCTTCCTATGCCAAAAGATCCACCTGTAACTATGGCTACTTTATCTTTAAATTGATTTCCCATGATGATACTTATTAAAAGTGAAATCTTTGAAATTAATCTAAATGTAGTATGCTAGAAAAAGAAAATGAATGACTGGTGTAGCCATCATATTGGATTTTTGTCATTGTTTATTTTGAACTAATATCTTTATTTCAATAGGGTTATTCTCAACAGCCATGGCGATTAGTGAAACATGCCATGGAGTTTTATTATTCTGTCTTTTCCTGCTCTTATTGGGTGATTCAATATTGAGGCGTCTAAAATTTATAATCAATTGCTCAATATATTTTAAAGAAATAAATTCAGTCGCTCAATTAAAATCTTGTAGCTTTGTTTAAAACTACATAGCAAAAAACATTACCTAATATTTAATCTAAAATACAAAATTGGCTAAAGTTAAATCAGCATATTTCTGTCAGGAATGCGGACACGAATCACCTAAATGGGTTGGGAAATGCCCTTCTTGCGGTCAGTGGAATACTTTCGTGGAGGAGGTAGTAACAAAAGAAAAATCCTCAAGCGGTTATCAATCATCTAGTAAAAGAGCCAATAAGCCCGTTGCGATTCAAGAGGTAGAAAGCACGAGTGAAGCCAGAATCAAAGTAGCCGATCGGGAACTTAGTAGAGTACTAGGAGGTGGAATTGTACCTGGTTCATTGGTTTTAATTGGCGGAGAGCCTGGTATTGGGAAATCTACTTTAATGTTGCAGATTGCCCTTCAACTTTCTAATCTTAAAGTATTATATGTAAGTGGTGAAGAAAGTGCTCAGCAAATTAAAATGCGAGCAGACAGAATGGAGCATGATTCCAAAAACTGCTTTATCCTCACCGAAACCCATACTGCTGATATTTTCAGGGAAGTGGAAGCTTTGGGACCTGATTTATTAGTGATTGATTCCATTCAGACTTTACATTCCCCAAAAATTGAATCTGCAGCAGGTAGTGTGGGGCAGGTGAAAGAATGTACAGCCGAATTGATGCGCTTTGCCAAAGAAAATAAAATTCCAGTATTTCTAATCGGACATATCACAAAAGACGGTGCAATTGCTGGACCAAAGGTTTTAGAACATATGGTGGATGCGGTATTGCAATTTGAAGGTGATCGCCACTTAACTTATAGAATTCTAAGGACTACTAAAAACAGATTTGGTTCTACCAATGAATTGGGCATTTACGAAATGATGCAAAACGGTTTGCGTCAGGTTAGCAATCCATCTGAAATATTAATTTCACAAAAAGACAAAGACAGTAGCGGCACGGCAATTGGTGCCACATTGGAAGGTAATCGCCCTCTTCTGATTGAAATTCAGGCATTGGTTAGCCCTGCTACTTATGGTACTCCTCAGCGATCTGCTACAGGCTATGACAACAAAAGATTGAACATGTTGCTAGCTGTGTTAGAAAAAAGAGGTGGCTTCCGCTTAGGAATCCAGGACGTGTTTCTAAATATTGCAGGAGGAGTAAGGGTGGAAGATCCTGCTATTGATTTAGCGGTATGTGTGGCCATTATTTCTTCTTTGGAGGAAATTCCATTGTCTTCCAAGACATGTGTAGCAGCGGAAGTAGGGCTTAGCGGAGAAATAAGAGCCGTAAATAGAGTAGAGAATCGAATTGCAGAAGCAGAGAAATTAGGCTTTACCGAGATTTTGGTATCCAAATTTAGCATGAAAGGAGTAGATAATTCTCGCTACAATATTGAAATTAAAACCTTTAGTCAGCTGGGTGAAGTAGTAAGCTATTTGTTTGGATGATAATTTATGTATAAGATAGGTGATTTTAGACTAAAGATGTTGGATTTCAGTCTGATAGTTGGGCCGAACCGCAGAACAGAAATGTCGGACATTTTTCATGTCAGACATTGGGCTACTATTTGAGATAGTGCTACATTGGAGATAAATGTCCGACATTTTCAATGTCTGACATAAGCACGGATTCCTTATTACAGATAAACCAGACATAAATTAGATATCTATTTACTATAGCCTCAATTCAAATTAATCCATTTTCCCAACTGAATTAATTTTCAGATATTTGGGCTATCTCTCCAAAACAGATTTTTATGCAAGAGTTTTTTCAAGATTTAGGTTTTTCTAATAACCTATTTGCCTTTGTTATTTTACCATTCCTTATTTTCATAGCTAGGGTTGCGGATGTTTCCATTGGTACTATTAGAGTGATTTTAGTAATGCAAGGCAAAAAAGGCCTGGCTCCAATATTGGGCTTTTTTGAATCTATCATTTGGTTGTTGGCCATAGGTCAAATCTTCCAACATATTGATAATCCTATCAGCTATATTTCTTATGCCTCTGGCTATGCTTTTGGCACTTATGTGGGTATAATTCTAGAAGAAAAGATGGCCATAGGAAGAGTGGTGGTGAGGGTGATTACAGCATTGCCGGCAAATGATTTGATTGAATATTTGGAGAAGAAAAATCATAGATATTCAAATATTGATGCCACGGGGAATGACGGGAAAGTGAATATTATTTTCACTGTAGTAAAACGAAATACATTGAAAGAGTTGATACCAAAAATTAAGGAATATAATCCTAAAGCATTTTTCACTATTGAAGGAGTGAAAAGAGTAAGTGATGAGGAAGTCTCCTTTAAAGAAAATAAAGGAATACTTATTGGAAAAATGTTAGATATCCGCAGTAAATAAAATTGGAAAATGGAAATTTATTTTAAAAATAAATGCATGCTTTTGCATACTCTAATCCATTATACTAATTTGTAGATATAATATTAGGTTTATAATTAAGTTTCTGCCAGTTTTAATGTAAAGTAAAACAGACTTTAATTAAAATGTGGCATAATTTTAGCTTATTCACATATTTAAATTGAATCATATATCCTAATGAAGGGAATTGCTATAAAATTTTTCTTTTTGATATTAGTATCAGGCTTTAGTTTAAACTTTGGTCAAGCTCAAAATGAGTCGCTTTTTGCTGAGGTTCGCTCTGCATTAAAGGCAGGCAGTTCAAAGGAATTGTCTCAACATTTTCATGATAATATTGAGCTCAATATAAAGGGAGAATCAGGTAATTACAGCAATGTACATGCAGAAATATACCTAAAAGAGTTTTTTAAAAAGCACGAACCCATCAGCTTTGAATATGCACATCAAGGTAGTTCCAATGAAGGATTAAAATACGCCATTGGGAATTATGTTCATTCCGAAGGCACATATTTAGTTCTCATCCGGGCCAAGAAAATTGATGGTAAAGAGAAAATTTACATAATAGACTTCTCTGAAGAGTAAATTAATTCACCTTTTCCAGCTCAAATTTTCTTCAGGCATCACAAACCATAGAATAATGTAAACCAATATCCCAGGAAATGCAGCACTAAGGATGGAAATTAAAACATATAGTAATCTTACTTTACTAGCATCCCAGCCAAAATATTTTGCAATTCCTCCGCAAACTCCTGCGAATACTCTTTCTCTTGTTCTTTCTAATCTCTTTTCCATTTTTTTATTTTATAAAATGTATTCCAAGTTGGATGCCAAATTTTAAAAGCAGCTTATTCAGCTTTTTTAGCCTTCTTTGACTTTTGCCCTGTCCGTTATCGAACATTATTTTTTGCTATATTGAACACTGTTCAAAATTATTATATTTGTGGCTTTAAGTTTTAATTTGCCTAATGTATAAAATTGTCAAGTCCTCTATATATGCTTTTCTCCGCATTTTTTTAAATGCTAGTATTTCTTTTAGTTATCGTAATATAATAGTCACTGGTTATGGTAAAATAAAAAATCACAAACCTGTTTTATTTGTAAGTAATCATCAAAATACTTTCATGGATGGATTGGTATTGGTAAAGGTAGCCAAAAATATTAATCCGAATATCTTGGTTCGTGCAGATATATTCAAATCTAAATGGGCTGCAATTGCATTGGATATTATTCACCTTATTCCTATTTATAGAAAGAAAGATAATATGGGCAGTGTAGCCCAAAACAATGAGATTTTTAAAAAGTGTATTGATTTATTTAGACGAGGTAAAACCTTATTGATTTTTCCTGAGGGGAATCATGCAATCAGAAGGTTTCTGCGGCCCATGCAAAAAGGCCCTGCTCGAATAGCTATTCAAGCTGAAGAGGAAAACAATTTTCAATTAGGCTTAAATGTTGCTCCATTTGGTATCCATTATGAAAACCACCCTAAAAGGTGGTATGATTTACATCTACATTTTGGAGATGCTTTTCAAGTAAAGGATTTTCAAACAGCATTTGAAGAAAGCCCTGCAAAAGCCCAAAAACAGTTTACTGATAAAATCAGGGAGGATATTTCAGCTGAAATGCTAGATATCAAATGGCACTCAGAATATGAATTTATGGAGCAAGTAAGGGTTTTACTGAAACCATATACCATGGAATGGGCGGATAATAAAAAATCCTTAGTTCATGCAGAAAATGAGGTGGTTAATACTCTAGCAATCCGACTTCAGGAAAATGAAGAAAAAACTGCTTTGATGAAAAGTAAAATAGGAACTTATTTTGAAGAAGTAAAGAAAAATGGGCTTTCGGAGGATTTTATGGCAAAAAAAACGAATATAGTTGGATTGTTTTTTAAAGCTATTGGAGTTTTGATTGGCTTGCCATTTTGGTTCATAGCCAAAATCATTAATTTCATTCCGGAATACATTATTGAAAAAAAGGTAATTGCAGGTGTCAAGGATATCACTTGGCATATTTCGTTGAGAACAGGCATTTCAATGTTTGCTTACCCTATTTATTACCTTTTGATCTTTATTGTTTTAGGTTTTAGCCTTGGTTGGATTTTAGCTGGGATCATCGTTTTTACTTTCCCGCTAATCTCGGTAGTAATGTACGAAACGGAATATCATTTCAAAAAATTGAAAAATGCTTTTACTCTGTTCAGAAAACCCCAAATCTTAAAACAAGAAAAAGAATTGGTGAAGGAGTTTAAAGGCTTTTTGGCGTGAAAAACAAATAGGAAGATAAAAAATGATAATTTCAGCTTTAGCTGAAATGATTTAACCGCTGAGTTTCACTGAGGATTTCACTATGGACACTAAGAAATGCACAGCTAAAGCTGATTATTTTCAATCCCATAAGAATCAAGTGAACACAAATGACCAACTAAAGGCAGTTACTTTGCGATCTTAGTGAAACTGGTATGTATACAGTAATTAATAAATTAAGTATTTTATTTGAACTATCGTGTAGGTTGAGTGCTCATCAACAGCTTTAGCTGTTATCTTGTGTTCTTTCCAGATAAATACGGTACAAGTTGTGAAATTCTTAGAGAAACTTTGTGTTAATCTTTTGTGGCTTTGTGGTAAAATAAAAGCAGCCTTCGGCTGTTTCCATTAGATGTTAGCCTCCCACAAAAGGAGCGAGAAAATATCCAGCTATCACCAGAACAAGCACCGCTATAATATTCAATAATATCCCCGCTCTCACCATTTGCTTCATATTGATATATCCACTGGAAAATACTATTGCATTGGGTGGAGTACTGATAGGCATCATAAAAGCACAGCTGGTAGCCATAGCGACAGGGATCGCAAGTAAAAGAGGGTCTATGTCCAAACCATTAGCTATACTCAATACCATTGGGATCGCTATAGTAGTTAATGCCACATTACTCATCACTTCCGTTAAGAATAATGCCAGTGCAGTTAAAATAAGAACTAATGCCCAAACTGGTATGTTTTGATATTGACTAATGGCTTCACCTATCATATCCACAAATCCGGCTGTTTCCATGGCTTTTGCCAAGGTCATTCCACCACCAAATAATATTAATATTCCCCAAGGAAGATTTTTCATGTCATCCCAATTCATCAACATTTCGCCCTCTTTATTTAGGGGGACTAAAAAAGTGGCCAAACCACCTGACATGGCAGTTACCGTATCATTTAAAATATCAATTCCTATAAGTGCATTGATTTGTGACTTCCCTATCCAGCAAAAGGCAGTAAGTCCAAAAATTACAGCCACCCATTTTTCTTCTTTGCTCCATCTGCCTAGATTATTTAATTCCTGTCCTATATATAATTCAGCTTTCTCAATTTTAGTGATGCCATGGCGGAATAAAACTTTGGTCAGCATTTGGTAAACAATAAAAAGCATAACAGCTACAGTTGGAATTCCGATAATCAACCAGCTGACAAAGCTAATTTCTATTCCTAAGATGCTTTTCACTAATCCAACTAAAACCACATTGGGTGGGGTGCCGATTATGGTGCCCATTCCTCCTACATTGGCAGAATAAGCAATTCCTAAAAAAAGCGCTGTTTTAAAGCGGTTAAATCCTGAAAATGTATTTTCATGGACTTCCAATAATTTCACTACAGAAAGTGCTATTGGTAACATCATAACTGCGGTGGCAGTATTGCTAATCCACATACTGAGAACAGCAGTAGCCAGCATAAAACCCATAATTATTCCATTGGCATTGGTGCCCGTTAGGCGGATTAAATTAAGTGCAATTCTTCGGTGGAGTTGATGTTTTTCCATTGCCAAAGCCAACATAAATCCACCCATAAAAAGGAATATAATGGGACTAGCATAGGGTGCAGTGGCATCTGTCAAATTAAAAACCCCAGTACTGGGAAACAAAACCATAGGTAAAAGGGCCGTGGCAAATATGGGGATAGCCTCAAGTATCCACCAAATAATCATCCAAAGGGCAATGGAAAATACGTCCCACCCAATTTCAGGAAACCAGAATTGGGGATTAGCCCATTGGATAATTATAAAAACCAAAGGGCCTAAAGCCAAAGCGATATATTGAAGTTTTACTTTCAATGAATATTTTATTCAATGCCGAAATTATAAAAAAATTAGCTAGTAGAAATTTTTTTCAAAGTAAAAGATTAGAGTTTTTTTGATTGAACTTGATTAGTTTAGCAAGTCTAGAAAATTCGTATTAATCCTAATAAAAGTTTCCCTTCCAACTCTTTATGATTAGGGTGTGTCGATTATTTAAGTTTGAACCTAAAGTTAGTATACAGCCACATAGAAAATGAAAAGAATCTATCAATCTTATTTTACTTTAATTCTATTTCCCCTCCTAACTCTAAGTTGTGTCACCATTCAACCGCAATTATTGGATATACCTTTAATCCATGAAAAAAAAGATTTAAAAATAGATGGAGGTGCTTCTATTGTGAAAGGAAACATTGGAGGAAATGTTGCCTATGGAGTTACAGATGAATTGGCCATACAGCTCGGTGGTAATTTAGCAACATTGACAACTGGAAGACACGATTATGGGCAGCTGGCTGTAGGGTATTACCGTAATATTCCTCATAATATGGTGTTTGAGATTTATGGAGGTGCTGGTTATGGGCATGGGTTTACTCGAAATAGTTTACAGCAATTTGATGGGCATTATAAGGGAAATTATCAAAAAGTTTTTAGTCAGTTTAACATTGGCGCATTAGGAGAACATCTTGAAGGTGGATTAGCCCTAAAGAGTGGATTTATGCAATCAAGCTTCTTTTTTGGTGAATATGTAAACAGAGGTAATTATATTCAGTATTACGGAGAAAGGTTTAGAGACGATTATTTTTTGTTTGAGCCAACGGCTATTATTAAATTCGGCTTTAAAAATTTTAAATTTAATATAAAAGTTGGAGGTCTTTACATGAAAAACTTGACTGATAAGGAAAGGAATATCCCTTATTCACCTTTAAACTTAGGCGGTGGTATTTCATTAGATTTCTGATCATGCCCTGTATTATTCTGATTACTCAATACCCAGAGGAATATAAAAAATGAACTTCTCAAAATTCCGAATATTTCAAAATTGATTTTTGATGCATACTTACAGCTGATTTTCCAGAGGCTTATTCTTCTCAAAATACTTACAGAAATGCGTGATTTTGCATTCTTCGCATTTTGGTCTTCTTGCCACGCAAACATATCTCCCATGCAAAATCAACCAATGATGAGCTACATGCACATATTCTGAAGGAATGTGTTTAATTAATGTCTTTTCTACTTCCAGAGGTGTCTTCGCATTTTGATTAACCAAGCCCAGTCTTTTAGAAACCCTGAAAACATGTGTATCCACTGCCATAGTGGGTTGATTGTAAACAACAGAAGCTATAACATTGGCTGTTTTCCTGCCTACACCTGGCATTTTTTGTAAATCCTCAACGGATTCGGGCACTACAGAATTAAATTCTTCCACCAATATTTTGGCCATGCCTATCAAATGCTTGGTTTTATTGTTCATAAAGGAAATGCTTTTGATATAAGGCAATACCTCATCAAAGTGAGAGTTGGCAAGATGTTCAGGAGTGGGAAAGGCCTCAAAGAGTGCAGGGGTAACCATATTTACTCTTTTATCCGTGCATTGGGCAGATAAAATAACAGCCACAAGCAGTTGGTACGGATTTTCATAATGTAATTCCGTTTCTGCCTGTGGCTGGTTTTTAGAAAAATATTCTAAAAATGCTTCGTAGCGTTCTTTTCTTGTCATTTGCTATTCCTTTACAGGATGCAAATTAACAGCTTTTGAATATCCTAAAATAGTATTGATGGTTTTTTCTGAGGGCTCCATCATTCCCCCATCCATTTGCTTTCTCAGCCAAAGGAGCTCATGGTACTGTTCTAAAAGTTCCATGTCCTCACTTAAGGCCAGTTCGATTTGCCGATTTTCCTCCGGCTCTGTTTCTTCGTAAACATATCGGATTAAATCGTCATGAGTAAAAATTTTGGTCATAGGCTATATTATATTGTTGCATCTTTTTCCTCAAATTAATGAGGGCATAGCGCATTCGGCCTAATGCAGTATTGATGCTCACGCCCGTTTGATCCGAAATTTCCTTGAAGCTCATGTCCATATAATGGCGCATGATCAGCACTTGCTTTTGTGCTTCCGGTAATTCCGCTATCAGTTTTCGAAGCGATTTATGTACATCTTTCTTCATTTGTGCATCCTCAAAAGTGCCTTCTGCAAATTCGAGGGTTTCGAATACACTATTTCCATCATCCATAACGATGGTAGGGTACCTTTTATTTTTCCTGAACTTATCAATTGCTAAATTATGTGCAATTCTTAAAATCCAGGGCAAAAATTTACCTTCCTCATTATAACGACCGGATTTTAAAGTTCGTATAGCCTTAATGAAAACTTCTTGCATTAAATCTTCCGCTACGTACTGATCTTTAACAATCATGTAGATAGTCGTGAAAATTCTAGACTTGTGGCGGTTTACTAATTCTTCAAACGCTACTTCATTACCATTGATATACTGACCGACCAATTGGCTGTCGTCCAGCATTGTTTTTTGATTATTCATCTTAAAACACCTTGTTTAGTTTGGTAAAAGTTTATTCTATAGCGTTATATTTTAGAGGTGAAACATTCTTTTATAGCTTCGAAAGTATTCAAATGATTTTGAATCACAAAAATATTTTTCGATTTATTTTATAGTGACAGCAGAAATGTGAAAAAGGTTGGAATTCATATAATAAAATGTTCTATCCCTCGTTTCAATTCGTTTTTCTATTCTTAGCTTATCAACTCTGTGATAATTTCTCATTGGAGTAAAGGTTAAAGAAGTTATGAAATCTACTAATGTCAATTAAGGAAACTTTTTCTATTTTTGATAATGTTTAATTTATCATTTTAATTAAGTATTTCTTATATATCTTTATTTTATCTTAAAAAATAGTAGATTTATACAGTTTATTCAGTATATTTATCGAATATTATGATAAATCAAGGAGAGATAACACAATTATTGGTAAATGTGAATAATGGGGATATTAATGCCTATAATAAGATATTCCCTGTAATTTATAGTGAGTTGCGTCACATTGCACATCGGATACGTTTTCAATATTTTGGAATTGAAACATTGAACACTACTGCCATAGTGCATGAAGCCTATTTAAAAATAATTAATTCAGAAGCTAATTGGACGAGCCGAGCTCATTTTTATGGAGTTGCCGGAAAAGCCATGCGCCATATATTGCTGAATGCGGCAAGAAGAAAAAATGCCATCAAAAGAGGAAGGGATGCTCAACACCTTTGTTTTGAAGAGTGGGAAGAAAAGATTAATTTGTCTGATGAATGTTCGAATGAACTGCTAAGACTTGATGAAGTTCTAAATGAACTGGAAAGAAAAGACAGCAAACAAGTGAAAATAGTGGAGTGTAGGTTTTTTGCCAATATGACTATTGAAGAAACAGCAACAGTACTCGATGTATCACCTTCCACTGTAAAAAGAAATTGGCAAGTAATTAAAGCTTGGATTTACAGTCAGATTCAAGCTAGGAAAACGGCTTAAATTGAAATGGGATATTCTTGGAGTGAGTTGGAAGAGATCTTCCAAAATGCATTAAAAATGCCTGCCTCTGAGCGGGAAATCTATGTAAAAAATCAAGCAAATGATAATCAAAGATTAGAACAGACCGTTCTAATGATGCTTAGAGACGCTGAAAATGCAGATCAATATTTTGATAAGCTTCAAGAAGGGATAGCCGATGGGCTAGAAGAGAAAAAAGAAGATATTTATCAGTCGGGTGATGAAATTGATAAATATAAGATAATTGAGCCATTGGGTCGGGGCGGTATGGGGCAAGTCTATTTGGCCGAAAGGAATGACCAACAATTTGAACAAAAAGTAGCCATAAAATGCTTTTCGCCTGATGAGGTAAAAGAGGGAGTCTTTGAAAATTTCAGAAATGAGCAACAGTTCCTGGCCAATCTTAATCATTCGGGCATAGCCCATATTTTAGACGGAGGTATTACAGATAAAGGCATCCATTATATTATCATGGAATATGTGGATGGTCTGCCCATAGATGAGTATTTGAAGAAAAACCAATTCAATACTCAAGAAAAGCTTCAGCTGTTCTTAAAAATTTGTGATGCCATTAATTATGCCCACAATCGATTAATTCTGCACTTGGATATTAAACCCTCTAATATTTTAGTAAATGAAGAGGGGCAAGTTAAGTTGTTGGATTTTGGCATTGCCCAAAAAATGGGGGAACCTATACAACAAAAGCATTTAATTGTATCGCCCTTTTATGCTGCACCCGAGCAGTTAAAACAAAAGCAGGTGAGTGTTGCTACAGACATTTACCAATTAGGCATTTTATTGCACTTAATTTTATCCGGAAAGTTTCCTTTCGATAAAGATAATTTTCCTACTGATTTAAATAGGGAATTACTTTTAGCAAAAGACCAAATTAATGCCGAGCTCTTGTCTATAATCCAGGGATGTTTAAATGAAGCTCCCGAGGATAGGTATGTATCAATTTCATCATTAATTCATGATATAGTAAATTTATTAAACTCAAGACCTGTAACAGTTCATAGTCATAATTGGTCTTATTTTGCAGGTAAATTTATTAGGAGAAATAGAATCAAGATATCACTATCTGTCTTATTAATTCTATCTATGACATTTGGCATTTTATTTACTTATCATCAGGCTGAAAAAGCTAAGGAAAATGAATTGAAGGCAGTGAGGACAAATGAATTTCTGTTAGATATTTTTAAAAATGCGGATCCTAACAAGACGAAAGGAAACCTAACTGTAAAGGAAATTTTGGATAATAGTGTTAATAGTATTGAGTCAAAATTTGATGATAAGGAATTTAAATTAAGCCTTTATGACAGATTGATTAATATTTACACTAATGTTTATTTGTGGGAAGATTCAAGGGGACTTTCTGAGGATGTGCTCAGTCGTTATGATGAGCTTGATAATAGGAGCAAGCTAAATATTATGAGTACGCTTGCGGGTAATTACCGAGAGCTTTCTGAATATCAGAAAGCAGATTCAGTATTTGCTTTAATTCTAAAAAGAATTGAAAGTTCTGAAGGGGCTTTACCTTTAGATTTTAAAATCGAAAATATCCTGGCATTTGCAAAGTCGCAACAAATACAAGGTAATTATGATACTGCGTTACAAATTATTAAAAAAGCAGAAAGTTTGACCAGCGCTAAAGTTTTGGATAAAGACAGGGCTGATATTTTCAATCATTTTGCCTCAGTTTATAAAGATCTATCCAAATATGATACTGCATCTTATTATCAATCCAAAGCAATCAATATACTTAAATCAAAGGAGAGCCCCGAGCACCAACAAGCTTTGTCGATATATTATAATAATCAAGGGAATTTGTACAGAGACAGGGCTTTTTATGATTCTGCAATTGTTTCTTTTGAAAAATCAATCAGTTTAAAGAGGAAAATAGATTCCAAGGCAAATTTAGATATAGCTATCACTTTAAGTAATTTGGGAGGTACTTATTATAAAATGGAGAATTATGATAGTGCTATTGTAATATTAAATAGGGCGCTTGATATTTTTGCTTCTCAACTAAAGCCTGACAATAATTTTATTGTTTCTACCCGATACAGTTTAGCAAACATATATTACAATCAAAAGAAATTTGAAAAAGCGCTTTCTGAATATAGGGAGATATTATCTGCTGATACTGTCAATTTTGGTACACAGCATCCATACGTGGCAGATGATTATATTTCAATATCTAATTGCTATAGAGAATTGAAACAAACTGATAAAGCTTATGATTACCTAAAAAAAGCCGAACAAATAATTGAGGCTAAATTTGATGAAAGCCATCAAAAGACATCATATTTATACAACAAGTTTGGTATGCTGTTCGAGGAGCAGAAGAATTATACTATGGCTCAAATGTATTATCAAGAATCCTATGATTTGGCAAATAAATATCTAGGTGAAGAGCACCGATATACTCAGCTTTATAAAGAAGATTTGGAACGTATATCCCAAATCATGAAAGGAGAGGTTAATAAAATGTAAATGTTTGGGACATTTCTCTAAGATCCCTGCTTGGTTGAATTAGAGTGCTTAAAAAGAGTGTAAAATCGATTGTGTTTTTTTAGATTAGGTATCTCTTGATATATACCCCGAAATCTCTAAGCCAAATAAAACCCTGCTTTGGGATAGGTTTTGTTCAGAGTGAGAAGGAAAATACAGCGTGCTTATTTGCAGACAAGCCAGCCGTGGGGTAAGAGTTGTCGATCAGTTGGTCAGTCCTAAGTCTTGGTAAAATTTTTTGTTTTTGAGAAATGCATAAATAACTGTTCCATTAAAGCATTACTTAAATTCAATGAAAAAATAGTTGAAATTTACTATTCCACTATCACAGATTTAGTTTTGTTATATTCAGAACTACCCGCCTCAACTATGAAAAACTTGGGGTTATAATAACTTAAATCGTATTCTTTGGTAAATAGTCCAGATTCAGATACCGTCTCCTGTTTAATTAAATTGCCAATAAGATCGTAAATTTTAATAGTAACAGATTTGCCATTGTCCTTATAAAAACTAACAGTAAACTTTCCGGTTTCTGTTTTTTTTAATTTGAAATCGAATTCAGGATTGACTAGTAATTTTTTAGGGTATTTAACACTCCCATCTTTATCTACACTTTCTACTTCAACACTATCCTGCGAACTTTCTTGAGCATAGGAATATGATAGCATAAAGCAAAAAAATAAAGAAAGTATAAGTAAAACTCTTGTCATATTTTAAGGCGGTAATTATTTCTTATCAAATTTATCTAGTACAAAATCTTTGCCATTAAAAGATGCAAAAGTATTATAATTTACCCATTCCCCTAAATTTATGTAGCGAGATTTTTCACCTACCTCCAAATCAAGAGGTAAATGCCTGTGCCCAAACACATAGTAATCATGGTGATTATGCTTTTGGTTTTCTTTAGCATAAGCCCAAAGCCATTCTCCGTCACCTAAAAATTTGTCCGTTTCATTTGTACTACTGCTAATTCTGCTACTTGCCGACCATTTATTTGCTATGCTTATGCCTAAATCGGGGTGAACTTGCCTGAACAACCATTGACATAGTTTATTGGCAAATATTTTCTTTAGTATTTTATATTTTCGATCTCCCGGCCCTAAACCATCTCCGTGACCAATCATAATTTTCTTACCATTAGCCAATAAAGTTATAGGTTCCCTGAACACCTCTATACCTAATTCTTCCTTAAAATAACCAAACATCCACATGTCATGGTTGCCGGTAAATAAATAGATAGGTAATCCCGAATCAGCTAATTCTGCCAATTTGCCCTGAAAACGAATAAATCCTTTTGGAATAACTTTTTTATATTCATGCCAAAAGTCAAATATGTCGCCAACCAAAAATAAAGCTGCTGCATCATTTTGAATTTGATCCATCCATTGGACAATCCTTTGCTCTCTTAGATGACTCTCTTTTAAATTTGGTGCGCCCAAATGAAAATCAGATGCAAAATATATTTTCTTTTCTGCCGCTATGTCCAATTCTAGAGTTTTCATTATCGGCTACAAAGCTATAAAAAGCATATTAAAACTTGTGTGTTTTTGCCATTTTAAGACAGGAAAATTAAAGGATTAACTTCTAAAAAATCAAAACATAAAAAAAGCCGAACCTTTTTACAGATTCAGCCTTAGTTCATTTATATTGCTTGTTAGATTATTTACCTAAGAATGAGCTTAACATCCAGTGATGTTTCTCCATATCTTGAATAAAAGTATTCAACATATCTTCCGTCCCCACATCTCCTATATCAATAGCTGCATTCATAGCATCTGTTAAATAAGAAAGTAGTATTTGGTAATCATTTAATATTTCCTGCACCATCTCTTCAGCTGGTAAATCCGTAGGAGATTCTTTAATATTTGAATTCTCGATATAATCACTCAAATTACTGAGCGGAGTATGGCCAAACACTCTGATTCTTTCCGCTATTTCATCTATGCTTTCTTTTGCAATATCATATCTTTCTTCAAACTGCTCATGCAAGTCAAAGAAATCAGCACCCTTAACATTCCAGTGGAAATTTCTCAATTTCTGATAGTGCATATGGTAATTGGCCAAAAGGGCATTCATTACTTCAACCAATCTTTCTGTTTCTGATTTGTCAAAACCTAATTTTCTGTATCTTTTATCTGTTGTAGTACTCATGTTATTTTATAATCTGTTAACCTAAACTTAAAAAACTCAAAAAAATCAGTCTGTTAATTAATTTTTATAATTGACTGAATCTTTCAATTGATCAATCGTTTCTTTTCCTTTACTAGAAACGGTATCAATTTCCTTATTTAATGTTGATTTTAACTCATCGATTTTCTTCATTGAATCTTTGTATGACTTATCAACATTCTTTTTCAATTTCTTTCTGGTTTTATCTCCTTTTTCAGGCGCATACAATAAACCTGCAACTGCTCCTGTAAGCAAACCTAAACTAAATCCTGTCAAAATTTTTACTCCGTTATTCATAGCTTTAATGTTTTAAGATTTTTAATAATTCTTTATACTATAGAACCCTTTTTATCGAAAAATGTTACATATATTAACAACTTTAGCGAATAAATGTTAATATTGTTGACAAATGACAAAAATATCAGACAACATAAAATACCTAAGAACCCAGAAAGGATTAAGCCAAACCGCTATGGCAGAAGCAGTTGGGCTTAAAAGAGGGAATATTGCCTCTTATGAAAAGGAATTGGCTCAGCCCAGTATTGAAAATTTGGTGAAAATAGCAGATTATTTTGGGGTTGATATTCATCAGATGGTAAATGAAGATATACAGTATTCCTCCAAAAAAATTTCGAATGAAAGAAACCCCTTTAAAATTTTTGAAGAAAGCTTCCCGGTTCAAGGGCTAAAAGACAGAGTGAATGCTTTAAAAGGTAATTTCCATTCAGAAGATAAAATCAAAAAGTTAAAAGGACAAAACAAGGACATCCAGAAAATGGTTGATGGCTTTAGAGCTTTTCATAAAATGAGGATGAACTCAACTGATGATTCAAATGAACTTAATAAAAAACTATCTGCTGATTATGAGAATTTGTTAGAAATACTACAAACCGTTTTGAAAAGCAATACCGATTTAATTAAAATAATAGATAAAAATCATGAATAAATCACTGAAAGTAACATTTTTTATTTTAGCTCTTCTTTTTACTAATTCATTATCAGCTCAAGATTATCAGAAAGACGTTCAATCTATTGAATCCATCATGTCAGCTTTAACTGAGGTTATTTCTGGGCCTGCTAACAAAGAAAGAGATTGGGAAAGGTTTAAATACCTTTTTTCAGAAGACGCAAAACTTATACCGACCCAAAAAACTCAATCAGGTGAAGTGGAATATAATTATTGGACTCCACAGGAATATATTGAAATGTATAAGGAGAATAGGGGAGGCACAGCCTTTTATGAACAAGAGCTTTACAGGATAACCGAATCTTTTGGAAACATAGCTCATTGCTTTAGCACTTATGCTGTTCGTACAGAGATAAATGGTGTAATCCAAAGACGCGGTATAAATAGCATTCAATTACTTAAGGGAAAAGATAGATGGTATATTATGAATGTTTTTTGGAGCAATGAATCAGAGGATGTGATACTTCCTGATAAATATTTAAAAAAATAATCTGATGTTGATCTAGCCAATTTTCCTGCTCAAAAGAAATATTTTTATTTTAATTAAAAACATCTTCTTCTATAAAAGTTAAAATTAATTTGGACATGTTTGATAATTCCTCTGGTTCATTACCTTCTTTAGATACATTTTTACTCAAACCATTTCTATTATAACTAAAATTCTGAGTTGGTGAATTATTCATATTAGATTTATAAGAAGGCTCTAAATTATCCCAATTCGCAGTTTCCACTATACCCATTAATTTATCAAATTGTTCATCTGATAATTCTTTTTTATGAGATCCCTCCAAAGAAGTGTGCTCCTTCCCTTCAAATACCAATGTCTTATCGCCATATAAATTCAGTTCATAAACTGGGCATTCTCCAATACAAGGTGTGGTTTTTAAGCTAAAAACTACCTCTGCATTTTCAGAGGTCATATTTTTATTGCTTTGACAAGAAATAATTGCAAATGAAAAAATTAATATAATTAAAAATGAGAATCTATACATAAGATGATTTTTTAACATGGATATATTTTACAACCAAAATATATCCTAATAGGTTACAATTTTGAATTAAGAAAATTGCTCCTCAAGGGTCAGGAATTAAAATTGTTTAGCTTCAGATTGCGGTTAAAATTACTTCACAGCATATAATTATGCATTTACGCAAAATTTAGCCCTATAAATAATGAACTTTTATATTCCAATCTTATTCCTATCTAAAATCCGAAAGGAGCACTATTTTCAAATTCCATCATTTCCTGATTTTTGGGATGCTTGAATTGAATATATTCCGCATGCAACATCAACCTTTCGGCCTTATTTCCATAAAGTGTATCACCAACAATGGGGGAATCCAATCCTTCGGGATGAGCTGCATGAACTCGCAACTGATGAGTTCTGCCTGTAACTGGAATGAAGGTCACCATACTTCTTTCATCATTTTGCTTGATTAATTTCCATTGGGTTAAAGCTTTTCGACCTGATTCAAAATCCACTTTTTGCATGGGTCGATTATCCTCATCCACTGCAAGTGGTAAATTTACTTCGCCTCCACTATCCTTTAATTTCCCCTCCAAAACAGCACAATATCTTTTACGGATAGTCTTATCCATAAATTGCTGTTGCAAATATTTATGGCTTTCCAAATCTTTGCTAATCAACATGATGCCTGATGTCAGTTTATCTAATCGGTGTGCTAGCAATGGGCCCGTAGCTTTGGGATACTTTTTCTGCATACGGGTCAAAACAGAATCCTTTATTTCTTTGGAAGGAATACTGAGCAAGCCTGTCGGTTTCACTATAACTGCCAATTGTTCATCTTCATAAAGCGTTTCAATTACTTTGTCTTCAGCTGTGTATTGTAGCAAAGGATCTTCTTCCAGTTTTAAGCCTTTCAACATATGTCCTAAAATAGGTTTACACTTTCCACTGCAAGCTGGATAAAACCTTCCTTCTTTCCTTAATTCGGATTTTGGAGCTTTCCCCCACCAAAACTCCCCCATTGCTATCGGTTTATATTGATGTGTAAAAGCATATTGCAATAATTTGGGCAAAGCACAATCACCTGCACCCGATGGAGGATAACCAATTGGCTCAAAAATCTCTTCCAATCCTTTCCTTTTCCCCTTTACATTTAAAAATTGGTATTGGTCAAAAATTTGCTTTTGAAGTTGTGTTGACTTTTGTTTCCTTTCTTTCTTTAAATGCTGGATTTGAGATTCATAAACCGCTACTTTCGATTGAATGGAAGCAATTTTCTTTTTCCAAGCTTTATTTAACTTCTTGTAGTTGTAATCTTCATTAATGCTCTCTTTTCTCAGCTTGTCATCCAATTTATCAAAAGCTTCAGGACTTAAATTGACCATTCCTTCCTCTCGTTTTTCTTTTCTTAAAGCCTTTGCCTTTTGCTTTTTTTCCTGCTCGGATTTTAATTCCAAATTAGATTGTTTGCTTTGCTCTTTGAGCTCATTCATCAATTTCTTGAACTGTTGATTTTCTTCAAGCGCTTTGATTTTTTTGTTAGTTTTATCCAAATCCTCCTCTCCTCTTTTATAAAACCCTTCTATTTCTAATCTATTATAAATGGGAGGAACAAAATTGACTGGTGGTTCTCCCTCATAATCTTGCCCAGAAAAAGATGCTAAATAACCAAATTGTCCATCCTTATTTTGAGCTACTAATACCCCATACATTTTTCCGCTAATCTCATTTTTAATATTTGCAGTTCGTAAGCTTACTTGTAATTCTTGGGCTGCAAACTTAGTAAGGGGGTGAGGCTCATAAGAAAATGGAAAAGTAAATTTTTCAGGAAGTGGAATCTTAGAAATGTCTGATTTAAAAGCTATGAAAAATGGATCCTGCATAAAATAAATGGATGATTGTAATGCTCTTGGCTAAATAGAATATTAATGCTGCAAAATTAAGTAAATAAAAACATAGCCCAACTTTAATTTCATCTTCAATTATAATTCAATTAAACTGATAATAATCATCCATTATCATGACTAGTGTCATCAACAATAAAAGCACCCTAACGTTTTGATTATTAGAGCCAAAATACATTAATCATGAAAAATAAAAGAGTAGTAATTTCAGGAGGTAGCGGGGCAATTGGAAGGGCTCTTGCCAAAGAGTTATTAGCTAAAGGTGCCTCGGTCCTAATTACCGATTTAAAAGATGAAGATTTAAAGAATGCTAAAGAAGAATTAAATTCTGACAGGCTTTTTATTTTTAAAGCCGATGTAAGCAAAGAAAAAGAAGTAGCAAAATATGTTGCTTATGCAAAAGAAAAATTGGGAGGCATAGATATTTTCTACAATAACGCTGGTGTTGAAGGCAAAGTGGCACCATTAGATGAATATCCTTTAGAAGTATTTGATCAGCTTATAAACGTAAATATTAAGGGTGTTTACTATGGATTGAGACATGTATTTCCAGTAATGAAAGAAAATAAAGAAGGTGGAAGTATCATTATCACCTCTTCAGTAGCTGGTTTGATGGGTACGCCAAATGTATTGCCTTATGTAACCAGTAAGCATGCTGTAATCGGTATGATGAAAACAGCCGCTCTTGAAGGAGCCCCTCATAAAATTAGGGTGAATACTGTAAATCCATCACCTGTTGATAATAGAATGATGCGATCTTTAGAAGAAGGCTTTGCTCCTGGAGCTGGCGCAGAAGCTAAAAAAGGCTTTGAACAAAGTATCCCATTACAACGCTATGCTACAAATGAAGATGTAGCGAAACTTATGTTGTTTTTAGGAAGTGATGATAGTAGTTTTATCACAGGGACTGTCAACCCTGTTGATGGGGGAATGACTGCTTGATTTTAGAAAGCTATTCTATACTTGATTAGAATAGCTTTTTATTTCCCCAACCATTTTTTAAAACCTCCACATTTTTCCGTGCTGACAATGCATTCCTTTTCACATTCTGGCAGTAAATTAATTTTTATTCTACTTCGTGAATAGGTATGCATCTGCTTAATTGAATTGATTCCAATGATGAATGTTCGGTTAACCCTAAAAAATTCCATGGGGTCAAGGGATTGTTCTAGTTGGTCTAAAGTTTCATCCGTAACATATTTATGACCCGAATGACTGACTAAAAACACCATTTTATTGTCTGCATAGAAATAGGCTGAATCTTCTACTTTAATGGATTTAATTTGACTGCCGTAAGAAACTAAAAATCTTTGCTTATAAGCTGGTTTGTTTTCCTTGAAAGTAGAAAGAAATTTTTCAACATTAATTTTTCCTTCCTTCTCCGTTATGTTTTTTAATTTTTCCAAAGCTTTTACCAAGTCTGCTTCGGCAATTGGTTTTAACAGATAATCAATACTGTTTACTTTAAAGGCTTTAAGTACATATTCATCATAAGCAGTTGTAAAAATTATGGGCGCTTTTATTTCTACTTTATCAAAAATATTAAAGCTACTACCATCCGAAAGATGGATATCCAAAAACACTAATTCTACATCATTCTCATTTTGAAAAAATTTAACTGCCTCTTCAATGCTACCAATTTCAGCTACAATTTCTAAGCTTGGCTGAACTTTGGAAAGCATTGCCCTCAGCTTTTGAGCTGCCAATTTTTCATCCTCTATTATAACTGCTTTCATTTAATTAATCTTAGTTTTCTTCTTTTAAAGTTTGTAGTTTGACTTCGGCAATAAATTGACCTTTCTCTTTGTAAAATTTTGGTGCTTCCCCATTTAATAGCTTGAACCTTTGTTCAATATTATACAAACCAGTTTTGGTGGAAGGATAATCTTCCTTTCTTTCTTGTAAATTATTGATAACTTTTAATCTATCTCTTTCTATTTTTATCTCAATCTTAAGAGGATGTTTTTCATTGATTGTATTATGCTTAATGCAGTTTTCCACCAAATTTTGGAGAATTAAGGGAGGAATAAAATAATTATCAATCTGAATATTAAAATGTGTTTCAAAGTGTAAATTATTATCGAATCTTATCTTTTGCAAATAGACATAAGACTCCACGAAATCAATCTCTTGACTGAGCGGCATAAAACTTTTATCCCTTACATCCAACACATAGCGGTAGATTTTTGAAAACTCTTGTACGAATAATTCTGCTTTTTCAGGATTGACCGGAATCAATGAAGAAAGCGTATTCAAACTATTAAATAGAAAATGAGGATTAACCTGGTTTTTCAAACTCTCGTACTGCAAACGGGCCTCCACCTTTTTCAACCTTTCGCTTTCCAAAAGTGCTTCTTTCCAGAGCTGGAAATAACATACAGTTTCATAGATTATGGATATAATAACAGTAATTCCTAACCCTAATGCAACATTATAAATATGGTACTTCCTGCTATATTCTACTAATCCAAACAAATGTAAAAGCAACACTAGGAAACTAGCCACTGCTATAGTGTATAAAAATGACCAGCTTACTTGAGTGAAAATCCTTTTCTTTGTCTCTTTTAATGCAGGATATTTTGTTCTCACCCAGCCAACGATGTGGTAATTTCCTTCCCAGTAAGCAAAAGTAAAGGCTAAAGTGATGATAAATACTATCCAAGTAGAGCCTTCAGGATTAGTGACTGTTAGTACAGTTGTTAATCCTAGCATCATCAAATATCGATCGTATGGCTCTCTAATTTTCATTCCTAATACAGTTTAGTTGATTGCTTTGGAAATTGCATTTCCTGCATCTATCCCCATTGTGAATATAAAAAGTCCTAACACCATTATAATAAGTATTTTTAAAATTACTACTTCTAATTTGTTTAGATTATTCCATTTCTTCCTTACCATTTCTTCTAAATTTTTGTGATTTGACATAATTTGACTTGCTATTTGTTTGATTGTGTTTTTTTAGATTAATTCACTAATGACTATCCCTTTATTGATTTCAAAATGGTTGGTGTGCCACCAACCATGGACAACTGTACCCCGGTCGGTGGCACACCGACCGGAATCTTACTTAAAAAGTTAATCTATATTGTGGTATTGGATATATCCCTAATTGATTGTTTTTCACTATTTGTTCAGTTTCAGGATTATAAGTTCTCCTAAACAAATTCTGTGTGTTGAATACATTTTGAATATCCAAAGCCCATTCATGAGTCAATTTTTTGCTATTCATTCTAAAGCTTATCTTAAAATCTGTTCTGAAATAGTCAGGATTTTTCATCGAATAAGCATTTTCATTATCATAAACTGCTTCTTTTGCTTGTCTTGAAGCTTCTAAATCAATGGGGGTTACGTATTGTCCACCGGCATAAGTACTTTTAAGGTCAATTGACAAAACTCTATTCTTAGAACCCAATTCAAATTCTCTTCCGAATAATCCGTTTAGTACGTACTCACTATTAAAAGCTGTATTTCTCCATTTCTTATCACTTCCTTGATATTTTGACTCAAAAACTGATGCGGTGACTAAGAAATAATAGTTATCACTGAAGCTCTTTTCCAGAGTCATTTCTATTCCGTAATTTCTGCCAATCCCAGAATTGACCAAGCTGTCAACATCAGGAACCCCGAAATCTGCACCTGCATTCAACATTGAAAATGAACTGCTATTTCTTTCAACTGCTACATCATATAAGTGCTGATAATATGCTTCTGCTTTCAATTTGAAATCTCTATTGAATTGATGGTTAAAGCCTGCAACAAAATGATGAGATTTAGTAAAATCAAGATTTTCATTTGTTCTGAGTTTCCCTTCAGCAGTTTGAGATTCCAGAAAATAAATTGGCATCACTTGTAACTGACTATGCAATCCATAGCCAAACTTCAAGCTATTTCGGTTGTTGAGTTGATAATTTACCCCTAATCTAGGTTCGATTTGTTGCGAACCGTTAAATTCAAAATACTGATAATGTAATCCTGCTGTTGCATCCAGTTTTTCACTCAGCCTGAATTGCCATTGAAAAAATCCCTGTGCAAGTCCTGAAACGCCTTGTTCATTTCTTAAATTTCTAAAATCATCATTTGAAGCTCTATAAATACTGTCTTGCAAATTGAATGACAAAATATCATAATTGAATCCAGCTACATAATTATGCTTTGCATTAATCTTTTGGTGAAAATGATATTGCGCTCTATATTTGGTCAATCCATAATTACTTCTGTAAAAGGGTTGCGGGTTTCTATTTTCAGTGCTTAATGAGTCTACAATATTTCCTGTATAAGTGTAGTCAGCAGAAAAACTTAGGATTCCATAAGTATCTTCATTGTAATATTGCGTATTGGATAGCCCCACTACTCCCATTTTAGCTGAGTTATAAATGTTTTGAGATACTTCAGAATATAAATCGGTTTCAGTAGTATCTGTTTCCGTCCCCAATAAATCAATATTACTTTTGCCTCCTATCGCGAAAAGACTGAATTTTCCTAGTTTCTCGGTCGGAACATCTACTTTAGCCGAGAAATCCTGATAGTTAGGAACTGCATTTCCAGTGCCGGGAGACAAACCAACTTCATCCATCAAAGCCAAAGTGGAGTATCTGTAATTAAGCAAATAAGAAGCTCCGTTTTCTTTTCCAATCGGACCTTCTGTACCTAGCTCAAATCCGTTAAACCCTACTTGAAAAATATGTTCTCGCTTATAAGAATTCCCTTTTCTCATTTTTAAGTCAAAAACCCCTGCAGTAGCATTGCCATATTCAGCTGGGAATGCACTGGTCATAAAGTCGCTCTTTGCTAAAAGGTTATTATTTAAAATACTCACTGGCCCACCAGTAGTTCCTAATGCACCAAAGTGATTGGGATTAGGTATATCGATTCCTTCCAGTCTCCATAAAACACCACTTGGAGAATTTCCTCTGATGATAATGTCATTTCTTGAATCATTTGCACCGCTTACTCCAGCAAAGTTTTGTGCCATTCTAGCCGGGTCATTTCTTGCTCCCGCATAACGGTTGGTTTCTTCCATATCAAATCCTCTTGCACTAACTAAAGCTAAATCATTCGAAGCGTTTTGAGGATTTTGCTTTGCTTTGACTTTTACTTCTGATAATTCCTCAATACTTTCCTGCAATTCCAATTCAAGTACTACTTCCTTTCCACTTGTGACTTGAAGTTGGTTGATGAAAATTGTTTCATAACCGATATAAGATACCTCCAGGTTAATTCTTCCTATGGGTACATCTTCAAGCAGAAATTGCCCATTTGCATCAGTGGTAGTTCCTTTTAATGGATCACTATCTATAATTTTAACACTTGCACCCGGTAGAGGTGATTGGGTTATCTGATCTACAATTGTACCTCTTAAATTTTGCGTATGCTCTACTTCCTTTTTTTCTTTTTGACCAAAACCGATGAAAACTGTCATAGAAATTAAAATTGTCATTAAAAATTTTCTCATGGCTCGCATAATTTCTGTTGATTTATGCTGACAAATTAAGTTGAGACAATTCAATTGAAATAATAAATCCTACTCAACTCGTAAGATTTCAGGATGAATTCGTGTTAAGCTATAGCGGAATATAAATGGTACTTTAATAAAGTCAGTTAATATTTTTTCTTGTTCAAATAGGAATTAAAATTATACATTGTTACATTAGTATCGAACTATTGTTTTTTAAATATGATAAAATTTTTTACTGCTTGTAGTTTATTGTTTTTTCTGGCATCATCACTTCAACTCCACTCCCAAGGCTGTGTGGCAATTCAGGGGACAGGATGTTCAAACGCACATTTAGGGAGCTCTAACAGTGCCATTTCGTCAAAAGGCAGTTGGGTGGTTTCTACCGATTATAGATATTTTAAATCATTCAGGCATTTTCGCGGTGACCATGAAGAAGCTAATAGATTAGAAAATAATACTGAGGTTATCAACAAATCTCATATTGTTGATTTAGGGATTGGCTTTGGCTTAACTGATAAACTTTTAATTTCTTTGAACATTCCATTATTAAAGAATGACCGCTCATCGCTTTATGAGCATTATGGAAATTCACTTGAAGCCAATCCTAATCAGGAGCGATTTCATACTTCCTCTTCAGGCATTGGAGATATAAGGATTTCAGCATTGTATTGGCTGAATGACCCACTAAAGGCTAGGCAGAATTTAGCATTCGGTGTAGGAGTAAAGGCTCCTACGGGTAATCCTCATGCAAAAGACATATTTCACAAGCGAGATGATGATGGAAATCCATATACTTTAGAAAAACCTGTAGATCAATCCATTCAATTGGGAGATGGTGGTTGGGGTATAACTATCCAAAGTCAGGGTTATAAAACCATTTTTGATGCTAAGGCTGCATTATATTACAATGGTTTTTATATGATGAATACTAAAAACACAAATAATACACTCCGAAATCCTGGTGCTGATCCATCTGACCCATGGAATTATTTTGCAGCACCAGACCAATATGGTTTGCGCTATGGATTGAATTATTTCGTAAATCCAAAATGGTCTGTTGGTTTAGGAAATCTAATAGAGGGCGTTCCTGCAACTGATTTAATCAGTGGAAGTGATGGCTATAGGCGTCCGGGTTATGTAGTATCAGTAGAGCCTTCTTTGGGCTTTATGTCTAATGGGTTTAACTTCAACCTGAGTCTTCCTACTGCGGTATATAGAAACAGAATCAAAAGCACATGGGACAAAGCTAATAATAGACATGGTGATGCAGCTTTTGCAGATTACTTAATCAATTTAAGAGTTAGCTACAGGATTAATACCAAAAAAGGCTTTGATAAGGAAAAGGGTGAAGAATGGCATATTGGAAAAGATTAAGAGAAAGTTCTTGAATAGGACAACACATAATAAAAATATGTCTGCTCCATTTATCTAAAAACCATCTTTCAATTCACTAGCATTAAGCCATTTGTACTTTTACAGGTATTAAATTTCAAAATGAAGATGTTCTGGTCAAAAAATTTGCACTTTAAAGGCGATTTAGAACTTATAGTTAGTTTTATTAATGGTAATCACTCAGGATACTAGCCAGTATTTCATGATTAAATGTATATACACTAGCTTGTCAAAAAGTAGTTAAAAAAAGCCAGAAAGAGATTTACCTTCTGGCTTTTGTAATCATAAAATATAAACCCGCTAGAATTTATATCCTAAATTAAACATAATGGTTCGTTCAGGTTGTGGTAATCTTGAATTATACCAGCTTGTATTCAGTAAAGCATAGTTTACACCTTGTTCGCCTGCATCTCCTTCACGGTAACCTGGATGGAAGTAATCCACATCCAACCAATTGTATATCTTCACACCTAAAGAAAGGCCATCCGTCAATAGATTTTTGTATCGGATGTTAATATCACTAACAAAGTGTGCATCAATCGTTCCCAACGGGTTAGTTGAAACAGTTTTTAATTCACTGTTATATCTGTTTTGGAAACTAACCACTAAGTCATCCATTAAGTAGGCTGTTAAAATTAACCGAACTTTAACAGGAGCCATGTTACCTGTTTCAACAAAGCCTCCATCCCCAATGAAATCCTCTTCAGACTTGATATAAGAAACATAAAGATCAGATCTAAACCTTGATAAAAAATTGCTGTAATTTCTAATCAAAAATTTACCATTCAATTCTGCTCCTACCATTCTTCTTTCACCTAAATTTACTGGAACACTTGCATCATTCTGTCCAATGGCATCTGGAGCTGTATTATAAAAGGCATTTAAGCCTCCGGAGAAGTTCCCTTTAGTATATGACCCGCTAACTTCAAAAGTTCGCATTTTTTCAGGTACTAGGTTATCATTTGATAAACTACCTTGCCACCCGCCATATAGAATTCTTGCAGAGGGTTCAAGAAAAGCAGTTCCGTAGAAAGCTTTGGTGACCAAGCCTGGAGTAGGTTTATAAACCAAACCAACTCTTGGGCTAACTACTTCTTTCCAGACAGAATTATGATCATAACGTAATCCGCCAAAAAAAGTCAGATCGTTCACTATATCCCAGCGGGCTTGAATATACGCTCCTCTATCCACCAAAGTATTATGGTTGTGTTGGTCAATGGTTGCATCATCTGGCCTATCAGGAAATGGGAAAGAACCCGTTACAGCAGGATTTAAAGGATTATTTCTATCAGTATCTTCAGCTAAATACACATAGGTATGAGCCACTTCATTTGAATTAATTACATAATCCCGATTTAGTACCCTTCTTTCATATTTCAATCCAAAGTTAATGGTAAGTTTACTATTGGGCGTATAGGTAAAATCCTGGAACAAAGAATAGCTGGCATTGTTAGCTTGCCAGTAGTCTGCATACTGATAATTAACATCAGTGGTATAATCCTGGCTATTACCTGAGGTATTTGTTACAGTATCACTTCCGTTTACTACATATTGTTCACCTGGATCCAATGTAAAGGAGTCTACATCCTGACCCAACCACCTCCACAGGAAGGTAGAACTTCCCGGAATATCGCTTCTCCTGAATTTTATCAACGTTTTACTTGTCAGGTTATCGGTTCCTGTTTCATATTTTGCATAGGTAGTATTTTCCTTGAATTGCCAGGTGCCCGCATTAAGTGAAGTCCCTCCTGCAAATTCAGATCCCAGACCTGACTCATGAAAAAAGCTTATGTGCCCCACTGTAAGTCCCTTGAAAGAAATAGAGGGATGAATAAAATTACTGGCAGTAGGACTATTATTTCCTGTAAAATTGGTTTGGGAAAATGCTCCCCATAAATAGGGGTCGGTAAACAAATCCTCTTCCATCATTGGTGTTCTACCTGAAAAATCAGGGCCGTCACTTTGAAAAATTCTTCCGGTGAAATTTATTAATAAGTCATCGGTTTTCTTTGACAAGTGCATGTCAATGATATTGGTGTTATTTTGTCCCATCGAAATCCTCACATCACTTTCTCCATCTTTTTTGGTGATAATGTTAACTACACCAGAAAAAGCATTAGGGCCATATATGGCAGAGGCAGGTCCGTAAACAACTTCAATTTGCTTAATGTTTGCTAGCGGGTATTGTGCATAGGCATTCATATTGTTATTGTAGAGGTGATTCATGATAATCCCATCAATCATCAAGAGCATTTGATCACTGGTTGTTTTGCGGTAGCCTCTTACATAAGCATAATGATCATCATCCCCAAAAGCACGTGAAAGATCAAAGCCTGGCAGATCATTAAGTACATCGTATAATTCCAGATATCCTCTTTCCTGAATATCATCATCAGTGATAACTATAATTGTAGCAGGTGCCTTACTCAATTGTTCATCCTTATTGGATGCAGTTACCACATTAATATCCATTAACTCTTCAAGAGATAAAACATGTGGTGGTTCTTCATCATCTTTCTTCTCCGTCTCTTCTTGTGCGTAAAGAAAATTAGAGAATAATAACATACTTAGGGTAATACTGATTAGTTTTCTCATAGCTCTTAGATTTAAGTTTGAAACATATTGAAAAAATTATGAATTACATGTATATACATTAATATTCTAACTGCATCTATCTACATAGATTAAATCTTATCGTTCATGTATTATATTTTGTTGTTTATCGAAAATATAGCATTTTATACTAGTTATACGTCAATTACGATGAATATATATTGTTTAAAGGTATAATTGAATATAAAAATTTTATTCATAAATTCATAATGTTTTCAAAAATGCTTAGATTAGAAAACTATATAAAGTACAAATTTTAAAGATGAAAAACTTCAATTTTATAGATCGGAATTTATTTGAATAAGTAAACGGTAAGATAATATAGCAAAGAGATTTCAGCTATGTCTTAAAGAGTTGTAAGTAGTTGATTATCATTTGTTTAAAAATATTGTCTGACTATTATAAAAACAGACGTAGAAACTAAAAAAAGACAAGAATAGCAAAAGACTAAAAAGACCTAAAAAAACTATTATTCCGTTCGCTCAAAAATAATTAGTAATTTAACTATTCATTCTTCATTAATGAGAGGTTATAAAAACAATATAAAGCCTATAATTATATCATTGGTAGTGACATTAATCACTATAACTTCTTTACATGCCCAATCATTAGACTCCCTTTTATCCGAATATGAAAAAGCCCAGAATGATGATGATCGCTTAAGCCTGTTGATTAACCTCGCCTCGGTATTTCAATCAGAACAGGCTTATTCCAAGGCAATTGAATATTATAATGATGCTATTGAATTAGGAAATAATGAGGATAGATTTGACGAAATATCCATCTTAAAAAACCTGGCATTCTGCTATAACCAACTTAAAGATTATGAAAACGAAGTGAATATTTACAATAAACTATTGAAAAACAGATCTTTAGTTAACAATAGAGCGGAATATATAAAAATTTTAAAAAGCATTTCTGATGGTTATATTCATTTAAATTTATACGAGAAAGCGATTGCCTCAAACCTAAAGATTATAGAAATCGCTAATAATGAGAAAAACCACTTATGGGGAACATTGGCCTATAACAACTTGGGGTTTATTTACAATGCAATGGGAAAACCTGATTCTTCCTCAATATTTTTCAATAAAGGGTATAATCTTATTATGCAGAAAGACATAGCAATGAGCGATGAGAACAAAGCAGCTATTTTGATCAACATGGGGGTTTCAAATGCTAGTATTAGTAAAATGTCATTAGCTCAGAAATTTTTAAATGAAGCCTTGGAATTAAGAAGGAAAAGTAAAGACCCAATAAAGATCGCTCAAACATTAAATTACCTAGCTGCCTATGAATTGATTAGTAATAAAACGAACAATGCGTTAAAAAACGCCAAAGAGGCTGTTGATTTACTTTCTGAATTAGAACCCAACGAAGAGATCGATAATGTTTTAGTTACCACTTACAAGGTAATGACTGAGGTTATGTTGAAAAAAAATGACATAGATGAATTTAAAAATTATTATAGATTGTACAGTAACCTACAGGAAGATATAATTGAAAGAGAAAGAAAGAGCAACAGCTTACTTTTGGAATACCAATTAAATGTAGAGAGGAAAGTAAATGAAGTAAACGAATTGTTGACTGAAAAAAGAAAAGAGAAAGAAAGACAAGAATTTGAGCTACGCCAAACGCAACTTGAACAAGAGCGAAGTGAAAATGAACTTCAAATCAAGCTTAATGAAATTGAAATGTTAAAACAGGAAAAAGAGCTTCAAAACATCAGCTACAGAAACCAACAATTAGAGAAAGAAAAAATAGAACAACGACTTGCTCTTACGAGGCAAAAAGCAGAAAAATTTGAGCAGAAGCAACTTATTGACATGCTGCAAAAAGATAAAGAACTTCAGGATTTACAAATTGCCAAAAGAAAAAATGAAATAGAGTTATTGGAAAAGGAAAAGGAGCTGGGCACAAAAAACATGATGCTAGCTTGGTTTATTGTCAGCCTGTTAGCTGTTATTTTAATTTTTGTACTATTCATTATTCGATATAGAATTAAGAAAAGTCGGGAGCTCACTATACAAAATTCAATTATAAACAATATGAACACAGAGATAATGGCTCAGAACGATGAGCTCTCTGCCATCAATGATCAGTTAAATCACAAAACAAACGAACTTGACAAACACAATAAAAAACTAACCGAAGCCCAAAACACTATTAGGGTACAAAATGAAAAACTCAAATCCTATAACCATGATTTGGAAATTGAAGTTGAAAAACAGACTAAAGAATTAAGAGACTCCAATAAGCAATTACTTCAATACAATACTCAATTGGAACAATTTACTTATGCAATTTCTCATAACATAAGAGCCCCTATTGCTAGGTTGCTAGGTTTAACACAGATTTTTGGAAAATTGAGCGATGACAAGGAAAAATCTTATGTTATAAGTATGGTCAAGCAGAGTTCTGAAGATTTAGATGATGTCATAAACGATCTACATAATATTCTGGAAATTAAAACTTCCAATGAACAAGCTCATGAAGAAGTAAATCTGGAAGAGCAGTTGGATAAAGCGAAAAAAGAATTGAGCAGTGAAATTTCTGAAGCCAATGCTTCAATCACTCAAAATTTATCTCAAGCAGCATCAATTCTTGCACTGGGGAATTACTTTGAAGAGATTTTCAAACAATTAATAAGCAACTCCTTAAAATTCAGAAACAAGAAGAAAAAATGTTTAATTAAGATTTACTCAAAAGTAGATTCTCATAATGTAACAATTGTCTATAAGGATAATGGTCTGGGTATTGACCTTAATAAATTTGGTCACCAAATATTTGGATTGTATAAAAAATTCAATATTTCGAAAGAAGGAAAAGGGGTTGGTTTATATATTGTTAAGAATCAAATAGAAAAAATGGGGGGATTAATAGAAATTGAAAGCAAACCAGGCGATGGAGTTACTTTTAATATGGTTTTCCCACTTGAAGGATCCGTTTTAAATGCTTTGGCTACGGAATAATTCAACATTTTGAAGAATATTCTTATTTGGTCCTCTAAACTAAGGCTGGCTAGAATTCATCTCTCCGAGCCATCAATCCATAACTAACAAACTTGCCAGATAAAGTATCCGTCATATTATTTTCCAATTGAGTTGTGTATTTACCTATTAAGTTTAATATATATGCTTAATTTTAAGGTTAAATTTTTACCCAATGATTTTAGCTGCCAGCGTAGATATCCCCATCTTAAGTGACATTGTAGTCATTCTAGGACTTTCTATCTTTGTAATTCTACTTTTCCGTAAGTTAAAAGTACCTCCAATTATAGGATTCCTGATAACAGGTATAATTGCAGGCCCTTATGGATTTCAACTGATTGATGCTACAGAAGGTGTTAAAGTTTTTGCTGAAATTGGTGTAATCCTCCTTCTTTTCATTATCGGTATTGAATTTTCCATCAGAAGTTTAATATCTATTAAAAGGGCCGTTTTCATTGGTGGAACCGTGCAGGTTGTAGGTACTATATTATTGGTAATGCTTATTGCATTGAATACTGGTTTCGATTGGAGTGCTGCTGTTTTCCTTGGTTTTCTTTTCTCTTTAAGTAGTACAGCCATTGTCCTCAAAATCATTCAGGATAAAGGGGAGACCACTACTCCACATGGCAAAACCATTTTAGCAATCTTAATTTTCCAGGATATCATAGTAGTACCTATGATGTTATTTACACCACTTTTAGCAGGGGAATCACAAAACATCTGGATGGAAATCCTGATGATGTTGTTGAAAGCGGCATTATTAATTGCCTTTGTATTGGTGAGTGCACGTTATATTGTCCCTTGGTTATTCTATCAAATTGCAAAAACTAGAAGTAAAGAGTTATTCATATTAGTGATTGTCTTGATTTGCTTTTCCATAGCCTGGTTGAGTTCAGCTTTGGGGCTTTCACTTGCTTTGGGCGCTTTTTTAGCTGGCTTGATAGTTTCTGAATCTGAATACAGTCATCAGGCAGCAAGTAACATCTTACCATTTCACGAGCTGTTTACATCCTTCTTCTTTGTTTCGATAGGAATGCTATTGGATGTCTTTTTCGTGGCAGATCACTTTTTTATAATATTAGGATTGATGGTAGCTACTGTTGTTGGAAAATCATTAATTGCTACATTAGCGGGTGCTATGCTAGGCTATCCTGGCAGGACATCCTATCGCATAGGTTTTTCAATTTTTCAAGTCGGTGAGTTTGCTTTTATCTTATCAACAGTTGGAATTACTTATGCCGTAATTTCAGACCTAACTTATCAATATTTTTTATCGGTGTCTTTATTTACAATGGGGATTACTCCCTTTATGATGAGTATTTCCCCCAAATTGGCTGATAAATTAGCTTCAAGTAAATTAGCCTCCAAAATCGGGAGTAGAACTCAAAAAATGTTCTTTTCTTTTCCTGATGCCCCAGAAGACGGAAGCGAAATTCCTGAAGAAGAACTGGACAATCATATTGTTATCATAGGATTTGGACTGAATGGTCAAAACGTGGCTAAAGCAGCTAAAAGTGCAGGAATCCCTTATGTGATTTGTGAAATGAACCCTGACACTATCAAAAAATATAAAATGTTAGGGGAGCCAATTCACTATGGAGATGCAATTCAACTGGAAGTTTTAAAAGGATTGGGTGTTTACAAAGCAAAAGTAGTAGTTATAGCCATTTCAGATCCACTGGCTACTAAGAGAATTGTAACCCAAATCAGGACAATCAGCAATACTATTCACATCATAGTTAGGACAAGATTTATAACAGAAACAGAAGAAAATCTACGCCTTGGGGCTGATGAAGTAATACCAGAAGAATTTGAAACTTCAGTAGAAATTTTCACCAGGGTATTGAACCAATATTTTATTCCTCAGAAGAAAATTAAAGATTTTGTCCGAAATATAAGAGCTGATAATTATGAAATGCTAAGAGGTGTAATCAAAAGAAATCCCCTTCAAAAATTAACTGAGGAATTTCCTAATTTGACTACGGCCTGCTATGAAATCGAAAAAGACAATAGCGAAATTACGGATAGGCCGATAGCGGAAACTAACATTAGGCATAAGTTCGGTGTTACCGTGATTGGAATCAAAAGAGATGGGGAATTGACTACACAAATCGGCCCTGAAACAACACCAAAAAAGGGGGATACAATATTTGTATTTGGTAAACCCGAAGAATTAGAACAATTTTACGACAAAATCAGCATCTAAAAGAATTGCTTGAGAATCAATTATAAAATTATATTAATCAGTGGAGAACACAGTTTTAACATCACTTACTAAAAAATACGGCACACCATTATATGTTTATGATGCCGATAAAATTGCGTCACAGATCAAAAGATTAAATGATGCCTTTTCAGGTATAAATCTGAAGCTAAAATATGCCATGAAGGCCTTAAGCAATGTTTCGGTATTAAAATGGATGAAAAAACATGGCACAGGCTTGGATGTTGTGTCCATTCAAGAAGCCTATTTAGGTTTAAAGGCAGGTTTTGAACCAAAAGATATTCTTTACACTCCAAACTGTGTTTCAATGGATGAAATAGTGGAGGCAGTGGATTTAGGATTGATAATCAATATCGACAATATCTCTATTTTGGAGCAATTTGGCCATCGTTACCATGATACTGTTCCGGTTTGTGTTCGGTTAAACCCACATATTATGGCAGGTGGTAATTCAAAGATATCTACCGGTCATATTGACTCAAAATTCGGCATTTCTATTTTACAAATGCGTCACTTGTTGCGAGTTATCAATAACTATAATATCAATGTAATTGGCTTACACATTCACACAGGTTCTGATATTTTAGATTCTGAAGTCTTTTTAAGGGGAACTGAAATTATTTTTGAAGCAGCTGATGATTTTCCAGATATTGATTTTATTGATTTCGGAAGTGGGTTTAAAGTAGCTTATAAAGATGGTGATGTTACCACAGATATTGAAGAACTAGGAAAAGAGGTCAGCAAGAGATTTAAAGAGTTCTGTAAAAAAAGAGGAAAGGATTTAGAACTTTGGTTCGAGCCGGGTAAATTCTTGGTTTCTGAAGCAGGTTATTTTCTGTCTAAAGTAAACGTAATCAAAACTACACCCGCCACTGTTTTTGTTGGTTTAGATACTGGTATGAACCATTTATTGAGGCCTATGATGTATGATGCCTATCATCATATTGAAAATATTTCTAATCCATCCGATACCCAGCGGGTGTATACTGTAGTGGGATATATTTGTGAAACCGATACTTTTGGAACCGACAGAAGGTTGTCAGAGGTAAGGCAGGGGGATATTATAGCCATAAAAAATGCTGGGGCTTATGGATTTTCCATGGCTTCCAATTATAACTCTCGATATAGACCAGCTGAAGTATTAGTGCATAACGGAAAAGATCAGCTCGTTAGAAAAAGAGAGTCTTTAGATGATCTATTAAGGAACCAAGTAATTATTGACTTTGAATAAGCTACATATTTTATGCCTGAGCTTAATAGCTTTCGTCATTTGTTTTCCTGGATTAGGGCAAGATAAAACTACTGGTGAATTTCAAAATCAAGCCCATTTCATCACAGGAATTGGAGGAAGTTATGTGAATGTTATGGATGAAGGTATATCTCCACTACTTTATAAGGGAATAGGTGGAGGCGTAATTTTAGGTCACATGCAGGAGAAGGGAAACAGCATTAATACCAGCTCCGCAAAATTTGACTTCAATAACCCATCAAGTAGTGTCAACAATGCAGAGATGTACACCTTTCGATTGGAGGGACACTACCAACGGTATTGGAAGTTAGCCGATGATGCGAATAAAGATTGGAAAATAAGGCCAGGATTTGACTTTTCAGCTAAATGGGCATTAAGGCAACACCAAAATTTTAGTAACAACAGCCAACACATTGAAACCAGGTTTTCAGTAGCCCCAGCATTAATGGTTGCTAGGCCTTTTCAACTTTGGAACAAGGATTTTGAATTAGGTGTTTTCACCAGTATGCCTTTATTGACATACGCCACACGTCCTTTATTTGCTTCCACTCGATTTCCTGCATCTGTAAACAAGGAGGAAGTAAAGTTTTTTGATTATGTAAAGGAAGGCGAAATTATCAGCTTTGGGAGTTATTTCAAATGGTCAGCTCAGTATTATCTATATTATCCATTAAAAAATGGCAATGGATTAAGGCTTGATTATTTTTGGAGTTATGAAAGTTATAAAGCTCAAAATCCCATCAAAACGGGAGAACATTCTATCATGATTAGCACTTTTTTTAAGATATGAAATTAAGATACATCCTTATATTGCTGTTTATCTTTCTAGGGTTTTCATCCTGCGAAAGACTTTTCATGAAAGAAGAACCTGAGCCTGAAAATGGAGCTATTTTTGACCACTTATGGAAAACAGTAGATGAGAAGTATTCTTTTTTCACCGATAAAAATATTGATTGGGATTCAGCTAGAGATGTTTTTAGGCCCAAAGCGATAAAAGCCAGAAATAGTATTGAGTTATTTAATGTACTGGCTGATATGCTGTTCATTTTAGAGGATGGTCATGTAAATATTTCTGCTGGCATTGATTTATCTCGTAATTGGGATTGGTTTTTAAAATTTCCTTCAAATTTCAATTTTGACGTAATCGAAAGAAATTATTTAGTGCCAAGCGAAGATTATCAGATCTCAGGGCCAATTCATAACACCATTATCGATTCAGTTGGTTATATGTATTATGAGAGTTTTTCAGATAATGTGAGTACCTCCTTAATGGACTATCTGATCTTAAAGTTTTTGATTAATGAAAAGGAAGGAAGTTTTGAGATTAATAGTTTGGAGGGGCCAGTTGCAGGTTTGATAATAGATGTGAGAAATAATGGAGGAGGAAGCATTAGCAATGCCTTTACAATAGCGAATCGTTTTGCTGATGATAAAATAAAAATTGCCGACTGGTTTTATAAAATTGGATCAGAACATGATGCCTTTTCACAAGCAGAAGAAAAATTTCTGGAATTTGATGGCGATCAAGATTATAAATTTACTAAACCTATTGTAGTGCTTATAAACAGAAGCAGCTACAGTTCAGCAAATTTTTTCGCCAGTATGATGAGCTTTTTACCAAATGTAACCCTTATGGGCGATCAAACAGGCGGAGGCGGGGGACTGCCCATTAACAATGAACTACCTAATGGATGGCGTTATAGATTTTCATCTACTAAAACACTAGATGCCAATGGCAACAACATTGAATTCGGTGTGAGTCCAGACATTGAGGTAGAATTGGATTCTGCAGACCTAGCGGAAGGAAAAGACAAAATGATTGAAGAAGCAATTAATTTTATCAATAATAAATAAATTGTACTTTTCTAATATTGCTATAAATCCATTATCACTTCTTATCATGATTAATTCTTATCAATATTCAACTATAAAGACTACCTCTAAAGTTAACTTAAAGTAAACATTTAATTCATACTCTTAAAAATGCCGTAATGTTAACCTAAGTATTTTTACTTAGCAGCATTTTGTTTAAGTAATTTTTAATTTAGTACAACATTTTACTATGGCAACAAAACCTTACATTTAGATATTAAAAAACCGTCTATTTTTAACAAAAAAAAGATTCAAGTAATCAAAGAATTTTTTATCCACAAAAAGAACAAGTTATCCACACTTATCCACACTTAAATTACAACACGCTGTTTATTAGATACTTATATGATTTTGAGTTAATCAAATAATGTGGACAAGCCCCAGTAAGCCAACCACTTAGCTAAACAGAGTGCTTATAACAACTACCAAGATAATAGATGTAATATTTATAATTCAGGATTAGTCTATTTGTTGCCTAATGAGCTTTTTACGGTATGCATTGAATATTCTAGACTTGGAAACAAATCCTTCATATTTGCCATCTTCTAATACAGGAAGGTTCCAAGCACCTGTCTTTTCAAATTTCATCATAACAGAGCGCATATTCTCTTTGCCTGTAACGAAAGTGGGAGGGCTGTGCATCAAAGTATTCACAATAATATTTTTTCGGGATTCTTCATCAAACATAATCTCTCGAATATCATCCAAGGTCACAATCCCCATTAGTTCTCTCTCTTGGTTCACTACAGGGAAAATGTTTCTTTTTGAGAACCTAACCAGATCTACCAGCTCCCCAAGTGTGGCATCAGGATCAATAGTGAGTAGGTCTGTTTCTATAACTTTTTTCAAGTCAATCAAGCTCAATACTTGTCGATCTTTATCATGGTAAATCAAATCACCTTTTTCAACCAAAGGCTTGGTGTATATTGAATACTTTTCAAAATAGGAAATAGTGCTATAAGAAATAGCGGACACCAGCATAAGCGGTACAAAAAGTGTGTATCCACTAGTAATTTCAGCTATTAAGAATATAGCGGTTAAAGGCGCATGCAATACTGCACTCATTACTCCGCTCATCCCGACTAAAGTAAAATTACTGAGACTAATAGGGTCTGTAATTCCAATTTTGTTGATTAGGTATGCAAATAAAAAGCCTGTTACACCACCTAAAAATAGAGAAGGGGCGAAAATTCCTCCACTACCGCCAGAGCCTATGGTCAAGGCAGTAGCTACTGGTTTTACTAAAATAATTCCTGCTGCGAAGAGGGCAATTATATAAAAGGACTCGATTTCATCAAAAAACAAACTGTTATTTAAGATGTTCTGAGCATTGCCTTCTAACAATTTGGTGATTGTATCATAACCTTCACCATAAAGAGGAGGTAAAAGAAAAATCAAAAATCCTAAAGAAACACCCCCTAAAATTGCCCTGTTAAGATCACCTTTTACATTTTTAATTAAACCTTCTACCTTTCCTACTATTTTAGTAAAATATAAAGCTACCAAGCCTGTAAATATTCCTAAGAAAATGTAAAAAGGAGTGTCTGCAGCTATAAATTCATCCGTTAGATTAAAAGAGAACAAAACATCATCTCCTAATAGAGTTAAGGAAACCAATGCTCCAAATACCGAGGCAATCAAGAGCGGAATGAAAGAGCTTATGGTGACTTCCGCCAATATAACCTCAATACTAAAAATCACGCCAGCTATAGGCGAATTAAAAATAGCAGAAATAGCTCCCGCTGATCCGCATCCTATTAATAAAGTCCGCTGCTTATAATTCAGATGAACTAAACGACCTATATTAGAACCAATAGCTGATCCAGTTACCACAATGGGTGCCTCCAAACCTACTGAGCCACCAAAGCCAACAGTAAGCGTACTGGTAAGCATCCTGGAAAAGGTTTTAGTACGCTTTACAATACTTGACTTTTTTGAAATTGAATATAAAATATCGGTAATTCCATGTCCAAGCTTTTCCTTTAAAATATATTTGGATAAAAGAAGGGTTAAAACTATCCCGATTAAAGGATAGCTGAGGTAAAGATAGTTCCCAAATTCTTGTTGGAAATCACGTGTTAAAAAGTTCTGAAGTATATGTACACTTTCCTTAAGCGTTACAGCAGCCAAGCCAGCTATAACGCCAATTATCCCACTAGTAATAATTACAAAATTAGTGGTGCTGACATGCTTAACACGCCAAATAAGAAACTTAAGCAAGAGCCCTTTAAATTTCATAAATGCAAAGGTAAATAATTATGAAGCTATACAAGCTTTAAATAAATGTAATTTACTACATACATTGATGCGAATCGGTTGCTCGGTTTTCAATCTGTCTTTTGAAATTCTACACTTCATGCATTCATATTTTTTAGCTCCTTTACACTTTTAGTTTCCTCACTCATCCTAAAAATCACCCTATTAATCGATAAATAATTTAGAAATCACAACCTTTTGGCACACATCTTGGTCTTTAGTGTATAGTTTTACATAAACTTTTAGACATGGATAGGTATAGAATTAATTTTGTTTGCAATAAATTGCCTGACCAAAAAACTGGATTGAGGGGCTTTAAAGTAGGTGAAAATTACGAAGGACGAGCTTACAACGGATTATTTGAACTAAATGCCAAATGGGGCTCTGGAACTGAAAGTAAATTGATTTCAAAGTCACTTTTTGATGAATATTTTGAATTAGTTCAGGAAAATCAATATGTTCAGAATTCTGCATGAAGGAATAAAGAGCTGTCCGATAAAGGATAGTCTTTAAAATATTTTCAATAAAAAAAACCGAAGTTTAGGCTTCGGTTTTTTTATGCATTTCATAAATATCTATTCTGGTTGCGGAGTAGTTCTTAAATAAGGCTTAATGATTTTATGTCCTTTAGGGAATCTCTCCTCTATCTCCTCATCTTTTACTCCAAGTCCAATAATCACATCATTTCCTGGAACCCAGTCTGCAGGTGTTGCCACTGGATGTTTAGCTGAAAGTTGTAATGAATCAATCACCCTTAAAATCTCGGTAAAATTTCTACCTGTACTTGCTGGATAAACAATACTTGCTTTTATTTTTTTATCAGGTCCAATGAAAAATACAGACCTAACCGTTGCCGTTTCAGATGCATTTTCATGAATCATATCGTATAAATTAGCAACTTTTCTATCCTCATCTCCAATTATTGGAAATTCTACTGAAGTGTTTTGCGTTTCATTTACATCTTTTTTCCATTCATTGTGCGATTTCACATCATCTACACTTACTACAGCCACCTTAGTATTTCGTTTCGCAAATTCATCTTTTAGTTGCGCTGTTCTTCCAATCTCAGTAGTACAAACTGGTGTAAAATCAGCAGGATGAGAATATAGAATTCCCCAGCTGTCTCCTAACCATTCATGAAAATCTATTTTACCTTCTGTTGTATCCGCCTGAAAATTGGGTGCGGTATCTCCTATTCTAAGTCCCATAATTTTTCTGTTTATTTTTTAAATTATAGGTGTATAACGCTTTGTTTAGGCATGTGTTTGTCTGGAAATGAATTTATGTAATAAAAGTTACCTAGCTGATAATCAATTTTTAACAAATCCCATTTTCTTTGCATGAACCATAGCTTCCTCAGTGTTTTCCAATAGCAACAAAGGCACTCCCTTTTCCTTAAATTCTTGAGTGGTTTTTTCATCAAAATCATCCTTCTTTCCAATTTTTCGGATGTAAACCGCTAAAATTCTATCTGGAAATTCATGCAATGCCTGTCGATAAATCTCAGTATCTCTTTGTCCGCTGTCCCCGATTAAAATAAATTTAAGCTTGGGAAAGAGCGTCATTAATCGCTTAATTTTATCCTGCTTATGTTGGTGGCTGCCCCCTCCTGTAAAAAGCAAATCGCGCAAACCAGATTTATACTCTTGCAAAAGAAATGGCCCTTTGGGGATTTTTCTGACTATGAAAAAATCCTGAAGAAAGTCATATAAATTCCATTCACTGCTACTGACGTAAAAAAAAGGATTTTCTTTTGCCTTTAATTTTTGATAAAATTCAGCAACGCCCTCAAAGGGAAGTCTTGTCTTGGCATTTTTGGTCATGATGAGGCGAAATTTCTTGAAAAGCTGAGTGGCATGGGAAACTAAAATGGTATCATCTATATCTGAAATAGTGCCAAATTCAGCATCCTTTCCCACAATCAAAAATTCCCCTGTAACTCTACAGATTTCTTCCTCTTCATCATTTATACTGAATATAACCTGATGCCAACCAGGTGTAAAAGCTTGTTTAGGTTCTACCCAAGCACTAAAATAGCCGTATTCATCGGTTTGAGTTGTGAATTTTTCTTCTCCTAAAGTAATTAGTACTTTCATTTCAGGAATTGGGGAGCTTAAATAACGTGATAGCATGATTCTGAAATTCTTTCTTCTTTTATCGGTAGCTTTGGAATCAAATTCAGGCCTGTTTTCAAGCACTCCGCCTTTGAGGTAAATCAGGTTTTGATTCCCATAGCCCATGAAAGGAACAATTTTAGGTGGAGAAATAATACCTAATAATCGTTTTAAATAAAGGGCAAATCGTATATTTAGAGTACGTAGAATAATTTCTGATATTTAATTTTTTATGCAACCCAAAAAGCTTCTTTTCATCATTAATCCTAAGTCAGGAAATAATGACAAATCCACTCTGGAAAAGCAAATCTCTAGAGTTTGTGATAAAAATAAGAAGGAATATGCGCTTTTCTATACTACGGGCAAAAATGATAAAGAAAAGATCAAAGAAAAGCAGTCAGAATATCAGGCTGATACGCTAGTGGCTTGTGGTGGTGACGGTACTGTGAATATGGTTGCACAGCTTTTATTAAATTCTCAATCACAATTGGGCATTATACCTTTAGGCTCAGCCAATGGATTGGCTTATGAATTGGACATAGAAGATGATGTTGAGGAAAGCCTAGAATTACTCATGAATGGAAATTTAATTTCAATGGATGTAATTCAGATTAATGATGAGTTCATCTGCTTACATTTAAGCGATCTTGGCTTCAATGCACAAATGATTAAAGATTTTGAAGAAAGCGGTGAAAGGGGAATGCTATCTTATGCCAAATCATTTTTTGGCTCTTTGATGGAGAAAAAGACCACTGAATTCAGAATTGAATTTAATGGGACAGAAAAAACAGTAAAAGCTGAAATGATAGTGCTGGCAAATGCTTCCAGCTACGGAACTGGCGCAGTAATTAACCCTGGAAGCAGATTGGATGATGGATCTTTTGAGTTGGTTATATTCAAACCTATTCCTTTAAAAGATTTGCTTTCATTAACTTTAGAATCCTTTTTGGGAGACATTAAAAATTCTCCATATGTGGAAATTTATAAGGTAGAGAAAGCCAAAATTTATTGTCAGGAAGCAGAGTTATTGCAGGTTGATGGTGAACTAATCGGGAAAAATAAAGAAATAAAGGCCGAGGTCCTTAAAGGAGCACTCAAGGTAATTTCAGCCTCGGTCTGACGGGTAGTATGTCAGATCCTAAAAACAAATTAAGCTCTCTATAAAACACCCTGAACAAAGCATAACTCCCGTCTGGCCGTTTTTTAGGCTAGATTAAGGACTTGTAATGGCTCTAAATGATAAATGCGTCAGACGGTTGCAACCGTCAGACACAGGGTTTTGATAATTTCATTTTGCCAACGCATGTTGATGTGCCTGTCTGTGCAGACAGGCCTCCACAACCAGTTAGATGTGCAGATTTATCAGAATGTTATGATTCTTTATCACATGCATTTGTGAAGACTTGCCTGAGCAAGCAGGCACAAATGCTGGCGATTTTTTGGTAGTATTGTACAAGCGAAGGCAAGCACTTAAAGAAAATCAATAAATGGAATATGAAAATCCCGAAAAAGAAAGGAAACCAAGTAAAAAAGGCTGTATTGCAATTATTGTATTAGCAATTGCACTCTATGGTATCTATAGCCTTATACTTAGCCTTCTTGAATATCTAGATTTTATTCAATAATCCGTAACTAACTCTTCCACCTCATTTAATTTCTTCATGGAAGATCTGCCAGCAGTTGCATAAATTATTTCACCTTCTTTATTCACAACATAAAAATAAGGCTGATCCTTTTCTGTCATATTCAATTGGTCTTCATAATCTCCCATTTTCCCACTATAAATTATAACATGCGGGTGCAGTTTTTTATCCACATCTTTCTGCATTTTTCTCATAGCAGAACCTGAAGCACCTCTTTTTAAACCCGTAAACATCGGAATGAAAACTACATTTACATCGGGCTTCATTTCAGGAATTAGCGCATCAGGATCTGCCTCTCTAATGAATTTCTCCCAAACAGGCTGAAACCAAGTTTTCAAATCGTCTTCAGCTTTTTTGCTGAATGCAATGCCAATTAAGGTCATTTTATCCTGAGTGGCAGAGGGGACTGTAATTTCTTCATCTGTCAAGCTGGTTCCGGTCATTTCTGGAAAAGACTCTCCAACTTGAGCGTTTGAAACATTAATTATAACAAATAAGGCTGCGAGTGTTAAGCTTAATTTTTTCATACAATTCGAAACGATGGTTATTGAATTCTGTTTTATTCAAAACTACAAAATTCCTCTTCATCTCACATTGCATTTTTTGATAATATCCTTTTAGTCTTAAATTGCTGCAATAATGGAAAAAGCAGAAAATAAGATTTTCTTTCCAGCATTAGCAGGAATAAGGATTATTGCAGCATGGATGATATTTTTGCATCATATTTCCAATGAGGTAAAAATTGGCTGGCTAAATTCATTTTTTCGAGAATTCTATGTAGGGGTTGGTGTTTTCTTTACAATTAGCGGGTTTTTGACTTACGTCCTTTATTATAAAAAATATGAAGAAGGGCAATTTTCATTTAGAAGATTTCTGCAAAACCGCTTAGCAAGGCTATTACCACTATATTGGATAATGCTGATAATTGCTGCAGTATGGCAGTGGGAATCTTTAAGATCATTTATCCTTTCCTTTTTATTACTTCAAAGCTATTTTGAAGATTTTAAATTTTCATTTGTTCAACAATCTTGGACTATACCAGTCCAATTAATGTTTTATATCAGCGTACCCTTGTTTTTTGCCTGGATAAAGAAATCCAAATACTGGTTTGTTTTATTGCCACTTTCATTCCTGTTTTTTGGTTTAATTTTAATGTATTCTTTTTCAACTATTTCCTTCCATGGATTTCTTGCTGATCTAGATTTTATATTGATTTATACCTTTTTCGGACGGGTTTTTGAATTTACAATCGGTGCTTTAGTAGCTCAACTATGGTATAATAGAAGTTCGGATAAGATTCTTAAATTCAAACCTACAATCACCGGAGGCATCAGCTATTTATTCCTGATATTTATACTTTCAAGCTTTCAAAGCCCTGAAATATCTTATGGTATAAATCATCCAATTGGATTATTGCTAAACCATATTTTTCTTCCTTTTTCAATCGGACTGCTTTTAATTGGGCTTTGTTCAGAAAGAACCTATTTCTCTAAAATTCTTTCTATGCCAGCTATGATTATATTGGGTAATGCTGCCTACGCTTTTTACCTAATTCATGTAGGCTATTTCTATGAATTTATATATTTTCAAATCTCCAGTAATTTACTCATCCGTTTTATCTGTTTGAATATTTTAGCCGTTTTGATTTATAAATTTTTGGAATTACCTATACAAAGAGTCCTTTTATCATTTAGAAAATAAAATCTATGCTAGAACATTACTTTCATTGTCCACATTGTTTTCAGGAAATCAGTATGCTAGTTGATTTAAGCGTTTCAAAACAATCTTATATTGAAGATTGCGAAGTGTGCTGCAATCCTTTACAAATCAATTTAGAAATTGAAGAGGGCGAAATAGCATACTTTGAAGCTAATCCTGCTCAATGATTTTAGTTTTAAACCTGAGTTCGACATTAATTTGGAAATTCAGATTTTCATAAAATTCAATAGACAAGGCGTCTTTTTGAAGATATAGCGAGCTATATCGAAGAAAGACAACGCAGTATATTGGATTTTATGGGAAAGTTTTTCTGATTCCGCTTGTAAACAGCGATTTTCTTCCTAAAAATTTCTTACAATAGCCCGCTATTGCTTCAAAATTTTTAGTTGAAACTCACTATTTACAAACGGTCTGAATCCTAAATTAATAATCGAATTCAGGTTTTAAGGCTTCGATAGATTATAATTTTTACTAAATTGAAATGAAATAACCCTACTCCCTAAAATTATGAAAATTGATTGCTCGCATCAGCATATATTAGTAACAGGCGGAACCAGAGGAATTGGTGCTGCCATCACCAGAACATTAGTGGAATGTGGCGCTACCGTAGTGGCTCATTACAATAGAAATGAAGAATCTGCCCAAAAACTTAAGAAGGAATTAGGTTCTAGCATCCATCTTATAAAAGCAGATTTATCAGGAGCTATGGAAGTAGCTCAATTGTTCAGTGAAACTTTAGAATATTTTGAAGGAAGATTAGATGGAATAGTGAATAATGCTGGAATTGCCCTGTCATCCGATATTCATAAAAATGCCGTGGAATGGACAGATGATTGGCTCAAAACCATGGATGTTAATGTAAATGCCGTTGGCTTATTGTGCAAAAGAAGTGTGGTGCAGTTCCAAAAACAGGGAAATGGAGGTAGAATTGTAAATATTTCATCAAGAGCTGCTTTTAGAGGCGATACTGCTGATTATTTGGCTTATGCCACTTCAAAAGGAGCGGTGGTTTCTTTAACCAAATCCATCGCCAGAGCTTTCGGAAAGCAAAATATAAAAGCCTTTACCGTTGCCCCAGGCTTTGTAAGAACGGATATGGCACAACAATTCATAGATCAATATGGAGAAGGATTTGCCTTGGATGATATTGCACTTACAAAATTAACTGAAACGGAAGATGTTTCTCCCACTATTGCCATGCTGATGTCTGGCTTAATGGATCATGCCACTGGTACAACTATCGATATTAATGCTGGAAGTTATGTCCACTGATTATTCAAAAAACCAGGAAAGATGCCCATGGTGCTTGGGTTTTGAGCAATATATCCAATATCATGATGAAGAATGGGGAGTGCCCGTTCATGATGATCAAACCCACTTTGAATTTTTAATTCTGGAAGGTGCTCAGGCAGGCTTAAGCTGGGCAACCGTTTTAAAGAAAAGAGAAAATTACAGAAAACACTTTGCCAATTTTGATGCTAAAAAAGTAGCTGAATTTGACCAATCTAAAATTGAAGAATTACTTCAAAATCCGGGGATAATCAGAAATAAATTAAAAGTAAATGCTGCTGTTATCAATGCACAAAAGTTCCTGGAAGTGCAACAGGAATTTGGAAGTTTTGATCAATATATTTGGTCATTTGTGAATCACAAACCCATCATCAATAAACTAAAATCCATGAAAGATGCACCCGCCACTTCCCCTGAATCGGATGCACTCAGCAAAGATTTAAAGAAGAGAGGCTTTAAGTTTGTGGGAAGCACGATTATTTATGCCCACATGCAGGCTTGCGGTTTGGTGAATGACCACCTAACTTCTTGTTTCAGATATAATGAAGTAATTGATAGAAAGTAATAAAACCTGTCAGGTTTATAATTATAGTTTCCGGTCGGTGTGCCACCGACCGGGGTAGAATCCATGGTTGGTGGCACACCAACCATTTAAACCTCTGTTTAAAACCAATCAGATTTCTTATAGTACTTTCTGTTATGCTCTCACTTTTCTTAGCTAAATAAAGCTGTTATAAATATGATATCCCCTACCTTTACGGTTTAAAGTAAAAGCCATAAAAATGACTATAGCTGATAAATCTGCATTCTACAGCAACAAAATAAATCTTTTCAAAAGTGAAGTTGAAAAATACCGAAAGCTTACCAATCGATTCGGGACTTTTCGAGTATTATATTTTTTAGCCACAATTGTTTTATCTGTTTATTTCATCAACGAAAGAGATGGATTGGCTACTTCTTTAGTGCTTATTCCCTTTCCTTTAATTTTTGGGTGGCTTGTTAACCGTCATAAATCGAAAAAAAGATTATTGGAGCTTAGTCGAAATAGAATAATAATTCTAAATGAAGAAATTGACCGATTAAATCTAAAATTAGATAAACTTCCGAGTGGTGACCGATTTAATGAAAGTCTTCATGAATACGCCCCAGACATGGATATATTCGGAAGTCATTCTGTATTTTCATTGGTCAATAGAAGTGCTTTAACTTTTGGTCAGGATAGCTTAGCGACTTGGCTTAAAAGTCCTGCTAAAAAGGAAGAGATCATAGAAAGACAAGAAGCAGTAGAAGAAATCAAAAATGAATTTGAATGGCGATTGGAATGGTGGGCAGAAAGTCGCTTAAAAGAAGGAAAAGGAGAAGATGAGGATTTAAAAGGTCTTTTTAAATTTTTCTCCAAATCGGAAGAAGAGAAAATCAAACCTATATTCAAATTCATCCCTTTTATAGCAATCGCTCAATTGTTGATTTTTTTCCTTTTATCACTGACTGGTTTTTTACCTTGGTCATTTGTGGGCTTAGGCTTTCTAATCAACATACTGCTATTAATCCCCATTCAGAAAACCATTATGCGACTTCAGTCTGAAACGGAGCAGATTGCAGTCCACCTAGAGCAGCATAAAAATCTTTTTAAAATGGCGGAGGAAAAGAAAGTGGAAGCCTCTTTATTTAAGAATTTGCAGAGCCATTTTCAAAACCCTAAAGCTTCGCAGAAAATCAATAAACTATCCAAAATCTTAAATTGGATGCATTCTCGTGCCGGCATGATGTATTGGATCATTAATCCATTTTTACTGATTGACTATTGGGTATTGAATAATGTAGTCAATTGGAAAAACCAGTACGGAAAATCAATTCAAGGCTGGTTTAATGCTATTGGCGATTGGGAAGCCATCATGAGCATGGCGGATTTTGCTTTTGCCCATGAGAACTATAAAAATGCAGAAATATTAGACACAAAATGTGAGTTAAAAGCCAAAGATTTGGGACATCCTTTATTGGCTCATGATGAAAGAGTGTGTAATGATTTTGAAATGACAGGGCCAGGTGCCGTAACTTTAATCACTGGTGCTAACATGAGTGGGAAAAGTACTTTTGAGCGATCACTTGGCGTGAATATGGTCTTAACGCAAATGGGTGCGGTCTGTTGTGTCGAAAGCTTCGAATTAAGTCCACTTCAATTATTTACCAGCATGCGAACCCAGGATAACCTGGAAGAAAACACTTCTTCTTTCTATGCAGAATTGAAAAGATTAAAACAATTGGTGGATATGACAAAAGTACCACAAGAGCGTCCAATTTTCTACTTACTAGATGAAATCTTAAAAGGTACCAATTCAGAAGACAGAAACATCGGAGCAGAAAGTTTGATTAGGCAGCTTATGAAAACCAATAGCATGGGACTGATTTCTACCCATGATTTGTCCCTGGCTAAATTGGAGGATGAGTTAAATGATTTCCAAAACTACAGCTTCAACAGTGATGTAAGCGGTGAGGAAATATTATTCGATTACAAATTGCATAATGCTCCTTGCCATACTTTTAATGCCGTGCCGCTAATGAGAAAAATGGGGATTGAGATTATTTCGAAAGCTTAGAGTTAAATAACTATTATATGGAAGCTAGGGAAAGATTTAATCTTAGAGGTAAAAAATTCACCAAGATGGATGGGGTGAGCACCTGATTTTTCCTGAATTCACATTTTCAGAAACTTTTTTAGATTAAATCGCATTCTTAAATTTAATCATCTAAAACTCATAAATTAATAATGCCAAATGCATCATATTGAGCCCTACTACAACTGGCTAAAATATTATGACTCCTCTGCTGATGAGCTTTCTCCATTCCATGGAAAAGAATATAATTATGAGCTTTATACTGATACCATCTATGGCTATTATATAGATCCTGCTTGGGATGCAATTGGCTCTGAAACACTTTATATAAAAATCCTTTATGCTAATTATGATGATGGAATTGCAGTGATTGAAATGATAGGCGAGTGGAATGATACTTTGCATAATGACATTATGCATTTAAAAAGAAATATCATTGAGCATATGCTTTTGCAGGGTATCAACAAATATATTTTGATAGGTGAAAACATCCTGAATTTTCATGGTTCTGACGATGAATATTATGAAGAATGGTTTGATGAAGTGGAAGATGGCTGGATAGTAGGTGTGAATTTCCGTGATTTTGTGCTGGAAGAATGGGCTCAGTTCAATGTGGATAATTATATCAATTGCGGTGGACAGTTTGAGCACTTAAATTGGAGAACACTAAAACCTCAGGTGTTCTGTGAAAGAGTGGAAGAGCATGTGATGAAAAGGTTGGATTTCTAATGTCTTTTAGTAGATAAGATTTTCCTTCTCATGAAGAATCAAGCTGAAAGGTGCTTTGGCTAAAGCCAAAATGGAATCTCGCAAAGACGCTAAGACCTCGCAAAGAGAATAAAAAAGAGGTCATTTTTTAAGATATCATTTTTGAACAACAAATATTTCTCTAATAATTTTATCATTGCGTAAAACTTTGCGGCTTAGCGTCTTGGCGAGAGTAATTCACCAGCCTTAGGCTGTATTACTCAGGAATAATCATCGCCATTTTATGGACTAAATAGTATTTTCCTGATTTTATTTCTTTACATCTCACTCTCGTCCTTCTTGTTTCTTGCTTTTCGAAAAGTCGGTTTTCGAGCAAGAACTTTTTGCCCTGACCTAATTCAATCAAACTAATCTCATCAGGATTTATTGGATCATAAGCTTTTAATGCTTTTGCCAAACGGATGTCTGAAAGAGAAGCTGCCTTAGGATTCATCATATAAATATTTAAGGCTCTTAAAATTCCTTCAGGGAAAATATGGGGTGTTTGAAATGGCAACATCAATTCTTTAAATGCATTTTTCCATTCCCCTCCGTGAGGGGAGACTCTGCCTTTATGTTTTTCATACACCCAATGATGCGCTACTTCATGCACAAAAGTGATCAAAAATGAATAAGGATTTAAGTTTTCATTGACCGTGATTACCGCCCAATCTTCATTCGGTTTTTTTCTGAAATCTCCAAGTTTACTGTTTCTGGCTTTAGCTATTACAAAACGAAAAGGTTTCTCTTTCCATAAATTAAAAGCTAAATCCACAGAATTATCAGGGACAAAACGGCTTATTCTATGATGTATTTGTTTTTCGTAATGCGTCATAAAGTGCTTAAAATTAAGCAGAAAATCTTGTAAAATTAGCTTTTAGTCCCTCTAATCCATGATTTCAATTTCATACAGATGAATTTTTCTCTTCTTATTTCTTTTGTAAATTCCATTTTAAGCTGTAATTTCAAAGCCCTTTAAAGCTTAACTTATTATTAACGGGGATAAGGCTTGTATAATCGCCAACTTTTTATAGTATCATACTCTTAAAACCATTTAACTATGATTCAAATTATTCCATCCATCGCCATCAAAGACGGTAAAATTATTAGAGTTGAAGGCGCAGATATTGCAGGTGCTAAAGTGTATGATGATTCGCCCATAGATGTGGCACGAAAACTGGAAGACAGCGGAATTAAGGTAGTTCACATAGTAGATTTAGATGGCGCCCACAGAGGCTCTCCTGTGAACTATCACATTTTGGAAGCTATTCATGGCTATACCGATTTGGAACTTGATTTCACAGGCGGTATTAACACAGATGGTGATATAAGCAAAGCTTATGAATACGGTGCGGACTATATTACAGCAGCCAGTATAGCCGTAGAAAGAAAAGAGCTTTTTGCTTCTTGGATTGTATCTTATGGAAGAGAGAAAATTACCTTGGGAGCAGATGCATTAAATGGAAAAATTGCTTACAAAGGCTGGATGCAAAATACGGATATCGACATCATAGAACACATCCGATATTTCTATGATAGAGGCTTAAAATATGTGAAGACAACTGATATCAGCAAAGAAGGTTCATTGTCTGGCCCAGCCTTTGAATTATACCAAAACATTTTAGATGAGTTTCCTGACATCTGTGTTTTAGCCAGTGGCGGTGTCCGCAATGTGGATGACATCCGAAAGTTAAATGATATGGGAATCTTTGCTGTAATTTTTGGTAAAGCATACTATGAAGGAACCATCAAAATTAATGATTTGAAAGAGTTTTTGGTTTAAGGTATACAGAAGTAAATTAGACTATCATATTTATTTTTGATGGATGAAACATGCCAATCTCAATAGCACAAATGATACAAAAAATGGTTTTAATATGAATAGCAGGCTTTTTAAAAAAATACGAATGCATTAGATTGCCTGACATAAAGTATATTTAGTCATCAGGGGTTAACTATATTAGTTTGCATATTTAAAAAATTAGTCAGGTATTTCATAAATATTTATCAAAACTCAACATTTTGAATCAAGAGGAAATGGATTTTCCATACCTTTATTTGTACCGACTAAACTCAAAAAGGGTAATTATTTTGTAGCCGAACAATCAATTTGTAATCAAATAGGCTTTATTGTAAATGGAGCGGTAAGAAATTTTTCTATTCAATTTGATTTAATCCACAGAATTGTAGAATTTAGAGAAGGGGGATGTATTAAATGACATTGCATTATATGTTCCTAAAGTGTCATCACACTAAATGTTTGTTGCTATGATTGAATATTCATAAAAATTTAAAGACAAATAGATGAACTCTGAAATCCAAACTTATAATGACAGTCAAACAAAGGTTGACAAAGAAATCTGCGACTTACTTGCAGAAGTAATTGACAATGAGTTGACCGAAGCTGAAAACAAAATTTGGCATGCTCATCCCGTTTGGTTTCTAGAAGGCAACCCCATAGTTGGCTACAGTAAACAAAAACCTGGCATAAGATTGATGTTTTGGAGTGGGGCTAGTTTTGATGAAGAAAAGTTGAATGTATTGGGCAAAAAATTTAAAGATGCTTCTGTTTTCTTTAGTGCAGTTGAACAAATTAACAAAACAGATCTTAAGCGTTGGTTGAATAAATCAAAAGAAATTCAGTGGGATTATAAAAATATTGTAAAAAGAAAAGGCAAATTAGAAAGATTAAAATAAATGCCATGAAAACCACACCCAAACACGATGAACGAATGGCTCAAATGACCTTTGCTTCAGTATATCCGCATTATGTCACAAAATTGGAGAAAAAGGGCAGAACCAAAGCAGAATTACATCAGGTCATTGAGTGGTTAACAGGATTTGACGAAAGTAAGCAGCAAAAACTTATTGATGAGAAAGTTACTTTTGAAGAATTTTTTCAAAGAGCTACTTTAAACCCAAATACTGAACTGATTACAGGGGTAATTTGCGGCTACAGAGTGGAGGAAATTGAAAATAAGTTGACCCAAAAAGTTCGCTATTTGGATAAAATAGTGGATGAATTAGCAAAAGGGAAGAAGATGGAGAAGATTTTAAGAAAAGCTTAATGGAGAATTTGAATATTAAATACTAAAGGTTGAATTATTACGAATACTCTTATATTTGTGCCTTCACTAATTGAAAAGCTCCATGAAATCGACATTAAAAATTCAGCTTCGAATTTTACACCAACCGAAGATGCCTGCCTGCCGGCAGGCAGGAATTTTTAATCAAAGTTTCCATCCCGATAAATACGGGACAAGTTGTGGTAAACTAAAAACAATAAAATACACATGAAATTTCCTGCGGCACAAAGTATTCTTTTAATCATTGCAGCTTTAGTCACAATTTCAACCTGGCTGATTCCAGCTGGTAGTTATAATTCATTGAGTTATGATACAGCTTCAGATCAATTCAGCATTCAAAGTCAAGATTCCAGTTATAATTTGCCTGCCAGCCAAGCGAGTTTGGAGCAATTAAACATTAAAATCCCTTTAGAGAAATTTACAAGTGGGGCAATCTATAAACCCATCAGCATTCCTAATACTTACCAAGAATTAGCTCCCCGACCTCAAGGCGTGATTAATTTTCTATCTGCTCCAATTAAAGGAATTATAGAAGCTGCGGATATTATTTTTCTGGTCTTGATTATCGGTGGAATGATCGGTATTATGAATGTGACAGGAGCTTTTAATGCAGGAATGAGTTGGTTATCAAAAGCATTAAAAGGCAGGGAATTTTTATTGATCATTTTTACTACTCTACTCATTTCTTTGGGAGGTAGTACATTTGGATTAGCAGAAGAAACCTTGGCTTTTTACCCTATATTAATTCCCATTTTCATAGCAGCAGGCTATGATTCTATGGTTGGGCTTGCAAGTATTTTTTTAGGCTCGGCTATAGGTGTGATGTGCAGCACTGTAAATCCATTCGCCACTATCATCGCATCAGATGCAGCGGGCATTAGCTGGACTAGCGGTTTGGAAGGGCGCATGATCATTTATGTGATTTGCATGGCGGTAACTATTATTTATATCCTTATTTATGCTAGAAAAGTAAAAAAGAATCCAGAGAAATCATTAGTGGATGCCAAGGCTACAAAATCTTTGAGTTATATTAATGAAGCAAGCAAGGAAAATGAAATTCCCTTAACATTAAGATTACGTGCAATTCTTCTAATATTTACTGCTTGTTTTGTCATTATGATTATGGGCGTATCGCAATGGGATTGGTGGTTTGTAGAAATGACTACAGTCTTCTTTACAGGCTCTATTGTGATCGGCTTTATAGCCAAAATGAAAGAAAGTGAATTCATCAATTCTTTCATTCAAGGTGCTGGTGACTTGCTTGGCGTGGCTTTTATCATTGGTTTGGCAAGAGGTATCACAATCCTTATGAATGATGGATTGATAAGCGATAGTATCTTATTTTATGCCAGTGAATTTACAACGGGCATGAATAAAGGAGTTTTTGTGAATGTACTTTTCTTTATTTATCAAGGCTTGACCTTTTTCATCCCGTCCAGCTCTGGAATGGCAGTACTGACTATGCCAATCCTTTCGCCTCTTGCCGACAATGTGAATATCGGTCGAGAAGTAATTGTTAATGCTTATCAACTGGGAAATGGCTTGTTTAATAGCATCAGCCCAACTGGATTGGTTTTGGCATCATTAGGTTTAGTGAAGATTGGCTATGAGAAATACCTCAAATTTATGTTGCCTCTTTATGCTATTTTAGCCTTGATCGGAATGGTGTTTTTGACGATTTTGAGTTACTAAGTTTATTAAAAAAAGAATGAAAAAAAAATTACTTAAGTATACTGGCTGGCTATTTTTAGGGCTCTTATCTATATTGGTCATTGCGGTCATAACCTATTTGATAAAGCCCAAATATGTTGAAAAAAAGGCAATGAACATATTATATCCTACTGTGAATATCAGTGAGGAATATAAAAATAAAATAGTAGTGGAAGTTCCAGAGGTTTATGAGCTCATGCAAATTGCCAGCAGTTTAACTGAAACTTTCCAAAATGACCCCAATCTAATTAAAAGGAATAATCCCTATTACGATGATTTCAGAGACCATTTCAAAGGTTTTGAAAATCATGAGTTGGTACTGAAATTAAACGAAGCTTTTAAGAAAACTCCTTATGGAAATAATCAACATTCAATTAGATTACTTTCATTAAATCACGATATTGATGATAATAATTCCCTGATTAACAATGAGTTTATAAATATTAATCCTGCAACATCTTACTTTCTCAACTTATTTGTTTTTTTTCCATCGGCAAATGTTGACTTAATTGAAGATTTTGCCAAAAAATCAAACTTTAAGGACTTTTATAAAGAGCATGAAGTTTACTATAATAAATTAGTTGAGAACTATTATGAGCTCTGCGATTTTAAGGGAATGCAAACTTGGTTAGAAAGTAAGTTTACTTCTAAGTACCAATCTTATCGTATTATTTTTTCACCATTGACCTATGGATTTCACAGCACAACAAAATTCAAAAATGCGGATAGGAGCATGGAGCAAACTTTTATGTTTGTAAGTGCTCCCAGAGAAAATATAGCGAATATATCGCATAATGAGTATGAAATTGTATCAAGCCGTTCATCTAGAATTGTTTTTACAGAGATAGATCATAATTATGTGAATCCTGTTACTGACCAATTTTTGGAGGAGTTAGATAACGCCATGATTGACTATAAAGATTGGAATGCTCAAGAAAAAGGTTCCTATCAGTCAAAATATAACACTTTTAATGAATATATGACTTGGGGAGTTTTTAATTTATATGCATTGGATACTTACAGTGAAGAGAATACTGATGCTATAATTAAATTTCAAACCGACTTCATTACTGATAATAGGAAATTTAACCGATTTAGAGAATTCAACCAAGAATTAATTAGGCTTTACAATAGCCAGAATAAACCTAAAATTGAAGAACTTTACGAACCCATTTTTGAATGGATGAAAAAGGAGTATGAGCCTAATCATTTAATAGAATGAGAAATAAAATACTTCATTCTCATCGAAAAATTTTTTTAATTGATGGAGTTGGCGCATTACTAACAACTTTAATTATAGGAATAGTATTTACAAATTTTCAGGAATACATCGGAATGCCTAGAGAAATATTGATTTCTTTAGCAATAATTGCCCTAGGATTTTTCATTTACTCTTTGAGTTGTTTTTTAATTTTGAAAAAGAACTGGAAGCCATTCCTGAAAGTAATTGTCATTGCTAATTTAGTGTACTGTATCATTACCACAGTATTGATTATTTTATTTTTCCATCAACTTACTCTGTTGGGTCTTCTTTATTTTATTGGGGAAATAATAGTGATAGGGGTTTTGGTTTATTTTGAGTTTTTAATTTTGATTAGAAGGGGAAATTCTTAATTATAAACAAACTCTCCATGCTCACTTTTCACCGTCACTTGCTTTTGTTCTGAAGCTTCTACTCTTCCGATGATTTGAGCATCAATATTGAAGGATTTAGAGATGTCAATTATTTTCTGAGCATCCTTTTCTTCTACATAAAGCTCCATTCTGTGCCCCATATTGAAAACTTTGTACATTTCCTTCCAGTCTGTTCTGGATTCTTCCTGTATCATTCTGAAAAGAGGAGGGGTTGGGAATAAATTATCTTTGATAATATGTAGCTTTTCTACAAAATGAAGCACTTTTGTTTGTGCACCGCCACTGCAATGCACCATTCCGGCTACTTTATCCGGCAATTCTTCTAAAACTTTCTTGATAACCGGGGCATAAGTTCTAGTTGGAGATAAAACCAATTTACCAGCATTCAAATCAACCCTATCTACTTTATCAGTTAATTTTTTGGAGCCGGTGTAAATTAAATTATCAGGAACTGAAGGGTCAAAACTTTCAGGATATTTCGCCATCAATTCTTTGCTGAATACATCATGACGAGCAGAAGTTAATCCATTACTGCCCATACCACCATTATATTCATTTTCATAAGTAGCTTGCCCATAAGATGCCAAGCCTACTACCACATGTCCAGCTTTTATATTGTCATTGGAAATCACATCTGCTCTTTTCATGCGAGCGGTAACGGTGCTATCCACAATAATTGTCCTCACCAAATCTCCCACATCAGCCGTTTCACCACCAGTGCTGATAATGTTCACGCTATTGTCCCTTAGCATCTGCAAGACTTCTTCTGTTCCGTTAATAATAGCGGAAATTACCTCCCCCGGAATCAAGTTTTTATTTCTACCGATAGTTGAGGAAAGCAATATTTTATCGGTACAACCCACACAAAGCAAATCATCAATATTCATGATGATAGCATCTTGTGCAATGCCTTTCCATACCGAAATATCTCCGGTTTCTTTCCAATACATATAAGCCAATGAAGATTTTGTTCCTGCTCCATCTGCATGCATGATGGTGCAATAATCCTCATCTCCGGTTAAATGATCGGGCACAATCTTGCAGAAAGCCTGTGGGAAAAGCCCTTTGTCAAGATTTTTGATGGCATTGTGAACATCTTCTTTGGAGGCAGAAACCCCACGTTGGTTATATCTATCGGACATGATTCTATATTTTATCCAAAATTAAGGGGATTGAGGAAAGGAAACTAATTCATTTGAGTTTTTTATGAATAGGCTCTTATCAAATCTTTAGATTATATAAACAAAACAAAAAAAGCCCGAATGAATCATCCGAGCTTTTATAATATTGATCAAGTTGAATTTACTTCTTCTTAAACTCCGTAATGGTTTTCTCAATAATATCACAACATTCATTGATCTGCTCTTCAGTTATTACCAAAGGCGGAGCAAATCGGATGATATTTCCGTGAGTTGGTTTAGCCAATAAGCCGTTTTCCTTTAATGCCATGCAAATATCCCAAGCTGTTGAGCTGTCAGGAGAATCATTGACTACTATGGCATTTAATAAACCTTTTCCTCTTACTAAGCTTACGAATTCAGATTTATCAACAAATTTCTGCATTCTGTCCCTGAAGAGCTGACCTAGTTTACGTGCATTTTGAGCTAATTTTTCATCTTTTACAACCTCTAAAGCGGTCAATGCAACAGCAGCACCTAATGGATTACCACCAAAAGTAGAACCGTGAGTTCCTGGAGTTAAAACTTCCATGATTGGATCATTTGCCAATACTGCAGAAACAGGATAAAAACCACCGGAAAGTGCTTTTCCTAAGATCAAAATATCAGGCTCCACATAAGTAGATTGCTTTTCGCAATGCCCTTCGCAAGTACAATCACCACAAACAGCCAGTAAACTACCCGTTCTGGCAATACCAGTTTGGATTTCATCCGCTATGAATAAAACATTATGCTTATGGCAGATTTCTTTACATTTTTTTAGATAATCAGTGTCTGGTCTGTAAACGCCAGCCTCACCTTGGATTGGCTCTACCAAGAATCCAACTATGTTATCTTCTCCTTGTAGAATTTTATCTAAAGCCTCAGTATCGTTATAAGGTATTTTTATAAATCCGGGCGTATAAGGTCCAAAGTTCTTTTTGGCAGTTTCATCACTTGAGAATGAAATAACAGTAGTAGTTCTTCCGTGGAAGTTTTGTTCAGCTACAATTACTTTCCCTGCATTAGCAGCAACTCCATTTTTTTCAGTCGCCCATTTTCTGGCAATTTTCAAAGCTGATTCAACAGCTTCGGCACCGGAATTCATGGCTAATACTTTATCAAAACCGAAATACTCGGTGATATACTTTTCAAATGGCCCTAAAACATTATTATGGAAAGCCCTAGAGGTTAAAGTTAAAGTCTCTGCTTGCTTTTTAAGGGTTTCTAAAATTCTTGGGTGGCTGTGCCCTTGGTTGACGGCACTGTATGAAGATAAAAAGTCATAATATTTTTTTCCTTCTACATCCCAAAGGAAAACACCATCACCTTTGGCCAATACAGCAGGTAGGGGATGATAATTATGAGCTCCGTGCTTATTCTCCATGTCAATGGCTTGTTGACTGTTTTTGATTTCTTCAATCATAGCTTTAAAGTTTAAAAATTAGTAAATTGCACTCTCTTAAAATGTAAATCTAACAAAACAGGACGGCAATCCCTTGTAATTCCAAAAAAATTAGGAGGTATTTTTAGGCTAAGGTTTGTGATTATCAAAATATTGCCGATATTTGCAGACCAATTTGAAATCGACAACAAAAATAATTTAAATAGATATGGCACGAGTTTGTCAAATTACCGGAAAAAGACCTCAGGTGGGGAATAATGTTTCTCACTCTAATAATAAAACCAGAAGAAGGTTTTTGCCAAATTTGCAAAAAAAGAGGTTTTACCTTCCTGATGAGGATAAGTGGATTACTTTAAAGGTGTCTGCTAGCGCAATCAGAACCATAAACAAAAATGGTATCACTTCAGTTTTGAAGAAGGCACGTGAAAACGGTAATGTATTAGTATAAGTTTCTATTGCTCAAAAATATAAAGCACAATGGCTAAGAAAGGAAATAGAGTTCAGGTAATTTTAGAATGTACTGAACATAAAGAAAGTGGTGCTCCGGGTACATCTCGTTATATCACTACTAAAAACAGAAAAAACACTACAGAAAGATTGGAGTTGAAAAAGTATAACCCGATTTTGAAGAAAAATACTGTTCACAAAGAAATTAAGTAATCATGGCTAAGAAAGTAGTAGCAAGTTTAAAAGATAAAGATGCTAAAGGTTACGCTAAAGTAATCAAGGCAGTGAAATCAAAAAACGGAGGTTATACTTTCCGTGAGGAGATGGTACCTTTGGATATGGCCAAAGAGGCACTTAAAAAATAATTATAGTTTTTAAGGTTTAAATTGAATTAAGTCCCTCTTTTGGGACTTTTTTTGTTTATACACTTCTGCTTTTTTCTTTTCTCAATTACTTTAGTGCTTTATTTACGTATTATTATTAGCCTCAAACCATAATTACCTTTAAACCATAATAGAATGAGTATTTTTAAGATTTTCTCCAAAGAAAAAAAAGAATCACTAGACAAGGGTCTGGAAAAAACCAAAGAAAGCTTTTTCTCTAAACTAGGAAGAACCGTAGTGGGTAAATCCCAAGTTGATGAGGATGTTTTAGACGAATTGGAGGAAATTTTAATCAGTTCTGATTTAGGGGTAAATACTACTGTCAAAATTATTGACAGGATAGAAGAAAGAGTAGCTCGTGATAAATATTTAGGAACAAGCGAATTAGATAAAATTCTTAGAGAGGAAATTGCAGGGCTCTTATCTGAAAACAACACTGAAGATCTAAAAGATTTCTCCCTACCTGATAATATCAAAAAGCCTTATGTTTTATTAGTGGTTGGTGTAAATGGAGTGGGCAAAACGACTACCATTGGTAAATTAGCGGCTCAATACAAAAAACAAGGCAAAAAAGTAATTTTAGGTGCTGCAGATACTTTCCGTGCCGCTGCTGTTGACCAATTGAAAATGTGGGGCGAAAGAATAGACGTTCCTGTGGTTTCTCATGGAATGAATACCGATCCTGCCTCAGTAGCTTTTGATGCCGTAAAACAAGGTGTTGCAGAAGAGGCAGATATCGTTATTATTGATACGGCTGGAAGATTACACACCAAGGTGAATTTGATGAATGAGTTATCTAAAATAAAAAGGGTAATTCAGAAGTTTGTAAATGAGGCTCCTCATGAGGTATTACTAGTACTGGACGGATCAACTGGTCAAAACGCCATGATTCAAGCCAGGGAATTTACTAAGGCAACTGAAGTGACCGCCTTAGCCATCACAAAATTAGATGGAACTGCCAAAGGTGGAGTAGTAATTGGAATATCTGAAGAATTTAAAATCCCTGTGAAATACATTGGCGTAGGAGAAAAAGTAGAAGATTTACAGGTTTTCAACAAAATGGAATTTGTGGACTCATTCTTTAAGAGGGTTTAAATTCTATCCAGTTAGAATGAAATTTATAAATCTTTTTCACTAACATCAGAAATTTAATTTCCTTTTAATATAAAAGCAGTAATTCTTATCTAATAAATAACAACCAAACCAATAGTAATAAAGGCAACAAGAAAGGAATTGAAAATCGAATAATGTAACCAAAGAATGATGGCATTTTAATACCCACTTGCTCAGCTATAGATTTCACCATAAAATTAGGCCCATTTCCAATATAGGTCATAGCTCCAAAGAATACAGCAGCAATCGAAATTGCGGTTAAATCAATTATCGAATCAGTAAATACTCCTCCATTCGCAAATTGAGTCACTTCTGTTAGCACAGAAATACTTCCTCCTTGTGAAGCCATAGCAGCTGCTAAGAAATTTAAGTAGGTAGGTGCATTATCTAAAAATCCTGAAAGTATCCCTGTTCCCCAATAAAGTGTATTATGTGTAATTAAAGCAGCCCCAGTTTCAGATTTTGCAAAATCACCTACCAAATCTAAAGCTGGCATCATCGTACCAAATATTCCAACGAAAATAAATGCAACTTCTCGAATGGGTTCAAAGCTGAATTCATTAAGCTCATGAACTTTATCTTTGGCAAATTTATAGGAGAGATAGGTTACGCTTAGCATAATAACCTCACGAATGTACGAGAATTGTTGTCCATCATAAGTTATGCCCGGAACCCAAGAGAACACATTAGGATCAATAAAAACAGACACAATAATAACTGCTAACCAAATAAAGTTTCTTTTACCAGTTACAGTTATTTTATTATCAAAAACCTCTTGTTCATCCTCTTCAACTCCTGATTTATTTCTTCTGTCAATAAAATAGAAAGCTACTGAAAGTAAAATCAGTGCAAATATCCAAGCTGGCCAATTATGTTCAAGTGTCCAGAAAAATGGAACCCCTTTCAAGAATCCTAAGAAAAGTGGCGGATCACCAATAGGAGTTAACGAACCTCCAATATTACTTACCATAAAAATAAAGAATATGATATGATAAGCTTTAATTCTATTCTTATTCAAGCGAATAAAAGGTCGGATTAAAAGCATTGAGGCTCCTGTCGTTCCAATTAAATTGGCTACAACCGATCCAATCAATAGCATGATGATATTCACTATTGGTGTTGACTTTTTATTCACCTTGATAACTATACCCCCAGAGGCAATATATAAGGAAGCTAATAATGAGATAAATTGAAAATATTCAAAAGCTGCATGGACTGGACTATGAAAATTGTGAATCACGAATAAATAATAACTCACTACTAATACTGCCAAAATGACGGCAATTTTAGGGTAATTTTTATGCCAGAAATGCTCGTAAAAGAGTGGTCCCGTGGCTATCATCAATAGTAATAACACAAATGGGATTACAGTCCAAGCTGGAGCCGAATGATGCCCTTCCTCTTCATTTTCTACTTCTTCAGAAACTTCATCCTGATTATCTTTTTCCACCAGTTCGGTAGAAGAATTAGGTTCCGCTGAATAAGTCTTTGGAACAAAGATAGTGGTAAATAATAAGGTCAAAAATATTGCTGAAATAGAAAATAATGATGTTCTCATGCAAATGATTTTTCAAGTGTCCTCAAGTTAGGAAGTTTCCTATAAATATACTTAAGAGGAGTTACTTAATTAAATGTTAAATTAACTGACTTAATGCGATTTCAAAAGAAGTTTTTGAAATATTAACATTAGAATTATTAGCTTCAAAAGTTTTACGGAGAGCCTTTTCAATTGTTCTGGAAGTATCTTCAAAAATTGCTTCATCCGTAATTTCTGCATTGGTGGTCATCAAATAAGCAAAAACCCTTGCCATACCACAATTTGCAATAAAATCAGGGATAACAGCTACTCTATTGTCTGCAAAATCAGCAATAGGGCCGAAAAATATTCCTTTATCCGCAAAAGGGACATTTGCCCCTGCTGAAATTACCTCCAGTTTTGAAGCTATCATCTCTTCTAAATGTTGTTTTGTGATCAGTCTAGAAGCGGCTGCCGGAATAAATACCTCAGCCTCCAAAGACCATATCTTTTCATTAATCTCATCAAAAGGAATTAAATCATCAGAAATTAATTCATTGCCTTTTCTATTTAAGAATAATTCAGTCAGTTCTTCTAAGCTAAAGCCTTTTTTATTAATTAAGCCCCCGTTTCTGTCAATGATGCCAACTATTTTAACCCCAGCTTGTGCCAAAAAATAAGCAGCCGAAGCTCCAACATTGCCCCATCCTTGAACTATAGCCCTCTTTTCGTTTAAATTACCACCCCAAATATGATAATAATGTTCTACAGACTTTGCCACTCCATAACCAGTGATCATATCTGCTATAGTATATTTTCTTTTAATATCAGGGCTATAATTTGGTGCCTCAATTACCTTGATCACTCCTTGTCGCAATTGACCAAGTTTTTTAATCTTTTCAGGCTCAGTTGCATTATAGTGACCATTTACAACACCTTCTTGCGGATGCCATAAGCCATATTGCTCGGTGATGGGGATTACTTCGTGAATCTCATCCACATTCAAATCACCTCCAGTACCGTAATAGTTTTTCAATAAAGGAATAACTGCTTTATACCATCTTTCCAGTACTCCTTTTTTCCTAGGGTCATTCGGGTCAAAATTTATTCCGGACTTAGCACCCCCAATTTCAGGGCCTGAAACGGTAAATTTCACCTCCATTGTTTTAGCTAATGATTCAACCTCGTGTTTGTCAAGCCCGGGCCTCATACGGGTTCCCCCTCCAGCTGCACCTCCTCTTAGTGAATTAATGACCACCCATCCTTCTGCTTCTGTTTCAGAATCTTTCCATTCAAATACTATTTCAGGTCGTTTATTCTCAAATTTCTCTAAGAGTTCTTTCATTTTTATTCAATTTAGTCGGTTCGTAAAAATTTTTGATGAAAATTCTTCATCTAAGTTTCCAAAGCGCCAAAACTACAAAAATATATTTCAAATATCGCCTAGCTTTTGACCAGATACGCTATTGGAATGAGCACCGGTAACCGAGGCCAAAGTGTTGCATTCGTTTCTGACATTTAAAACTCCTAAAAATGCAAAAATCAAAGCTTCTTTGTAATTCACAATTTTCTGATCAGCTACAATAAGCTCATAATTTTCACCCAACTTGGATTGAATTGTTTCAATTAAGAAATCATTAAAGGCTCCTCCGCCCGTCAATAATATTTTCCCGCTTTTTTCTGATGAGACTAAAGAATGGCAAATTTGTGTTGCTATATGTTCCACAGCTGTAGCCATCATATCTTCAACATTAAATTTATTAGTATCAATTCTGTTCAAAATTTCCGGTTCAATTTGTTCTATTCCCAGGCTTTTAGGAAACTTCTTTTTCAAAAAGGAGAAATTATCCCATTCTTCTAAAAGTGACGTAATAATATTTCCTGATTTAGCTAAATTACCTTTATCATCATATTCCATTTCTTTTAAATTAGCCAAAGCATTTAATAGGATATTGCAAGCACATATATCGTAAGCAATTCTTTTCCCACCTTTATTTTCATAAGACAAGTTTGCTATACCTCCCAGATTGATGCAGAAGTCATAATTGCTGAATAATAATGCATCGCCAATGGGAACTAGTGGAGCTCCCTGCCCACCTTTTGCCATATCAAGCGTTCGGAAATCTGTAATTACGGGACAATTAGTTATTGCATGGATAAAATTTGCATTCCCAATCTGTAATGTCAATTGGTTTTCAGGTAAATGAAAAACGGTATGGCCATGAGACGCTATAAAATCAACCTTCAATTGATTTTCAGCAATAAAATCCTTTACGGCATGACCAATCCACTTTCCTAATTCAACATCCAACTGCTGTAAATCTAGCCCACCAAGTTTAATGGCATCTCTCAGCTTTAATCTTAAATCTTTGGGATAAGTTTTGGTTTCGCAATCCATCACCTCCCAATCCCATTTTTTGTGTTTTAATTTAAAACTGCAAAATGCGATATCCAGCCCATCTAGGGAAGTGCCTGACATTAAGCCAATAACATTAAAGCTGAGCTTTTGCATAATTTTATTTAATTTTAAATTTGAATAAAGGAAATATGAACTTAGCCATAGATGTAGGTAATACTAAAACTAAAATAGGTTTTTTTGAAGAAGACCGCTTAGTATCTACCAAAACTTTTGAATCACTTGCTGATCTTAATCAGTTTTTAGCATCAAAAGAGACAAAATCCGTGATTATTTCAAGTGTTAAAATTCCTTATGAAAATATTTTAACTGAATTATCAAGCCTTCACAACCCAATATTATTAAATAATGAGACTACTTTACCCTTTAAGAGTCAGTATAAATCTAAAACCATTGGTTTAGATAGGTTAGCAGCTGTGGCTGGGGCTCAATCCTTATATTCAAATAAAAATATTTTGGTTATTGACTTGGGAACTTGTATCACCTATGAATTTCTTGAAAAAGGTAAAGTTTATTATGGTGGCGCTATCTCTCCTGGCATGTATATGCGTTTTAAGTCAATGCATAATTTTACAGCTCGTTTACCGTTGGTAAAACCTGAGTCTGTGGATAATTGGATTTCCAATACCACTGAAGGGGCTATGCTAAGTGGTGTAGTCCATGGGATTCAAGCTGAGATTGAAGCTTATATTCAAGAAGTTGAAAGCAAATATGCACCGCTCACGGTAATAATCACAGGTGGAGACGCAAAATTCTTTGAATCTAAAATAAAAGCTACCATCTTTGCAATCCCTGAATTAGTTTTAATGGGTTTAAATGCGATTTTAAGATATAATGTATCAGTTTAAAACGGGCTTAATAGCCAGTCTAGTATCAATCATATTTATTTCATCATCTTATTCACAAGAGCTGATCTCTCCATATTCAGCTTATGGAATGGGTTTGATGTCGGAAAAAGGATATGTTTCAAATAACGGAATGGGGAACGCAGGATTGGCTTACCAAAGCCCATGGTTTATTCCTGTTTTGAACCCTGCTTTATTGGGCAGTCAAAGATTTAGTTCATTTGAGAGCGGCCTCAGTGTTTCCCAAAATAATATAAATGATGAAGTCACAAGGTTTACGCAGTTAAACGGAGGCTTGAAATATGTTTCATTGGCTTTTCCGGTAGTGCCTGGAAAATATGGAATATCCATCTCATTAAGACCTTTAAGCACTAAAAATTATGAAATTTTAAGTAGGAGAAATTCTGCAGATGATGATCCTCAAGCAGAAATCACCCGCTTTCAAGGAAGTGGCACAATTTCTCAGTTTAGCTTAGCAAATGGCTGGAACATAACTGAAAACATTGCAATTGGAGCTGAAGCCAACTACAATTTTGGCAACTTAACTGACAAAACGATCTATCAAAATATTATCAATGGTGAGGATACAGTGTCAATTCCTTACTTAGTGTCGGCAGAAAACACTGATAATTTTTCAGATTTCTCCTTTATTTTAGGCACAAAATTGACAAAGAAGCTTGGGGAGAATTACTTGTCACTTGGTTTAACATACGACTTACAAGCAAATTTAAATACCACCAGGAATACATTTTTACAACTTCTATCCACTACTGAAAACCCAGTTACCAGACAAGCTGATTCTTCAAACTTCATAACTGCCGGATTAAAGGGCACTACTACTTTGCCTCAAAAATTTAGCGGAGGTTTTTCTTATATGAAACCGAATAAATGGGCCATCATGGCAGATTTTTCGTATCAAGATTGGAGGGAGTATCAAAGCTTTGGAAATTCAGAAAGCAGTTATTCAGAACAAACAAAATTGAATATAGGTGCAGAATATACACCGAACATGCAATCTGGTACTCGTTACTTCGAAAGGGTAACTTATAGGGCAGGTCTTAATATTTCTAATGGCCCGATTGTTATAAATGAAAATTCAATAAACTCTTTTGGCATTACTTTTGGTACTACATTACCAATAACTAAAATTTCAAATATTAATTTAGCATTTGAAGTTGGTCAAAGAGGAACCTTGTTAAATAGTTTAGTACAAGAAAATTATTTGAATTTTAATTTAAGTTTTACTTTTAACGATAGATGGTTTTTACGAAGACAGTTTGATTAAATTTTAAGAAAGATGAAAAAGATTCTATTAACATTAACAGTTTTAATAGGTGTTCAAGCAGTAATGTTTGGGCAAAGTAGCTGGAACTGGCCGGAAGACCCGGAAAAGAAAGCAATTGCAGTGGAGAAAAATGCACTTTATTCGGATATGTTAACCGCAGAAAACTATGAAGAAGCAAAACCTCCATTAGATTGGCTTCTAAAAGAAACCCCGGACCTTAATCCTTCTATTTATATCCAAGGGGTGAAAGTTTATGAGAATTTAGCAGAAACTACCACTGGTCAAACTCAAAAAAATATTCAGGATTCAGTTGTGCTTTTGTACGACCTGAGAATGAAATATTTTAATGATGTTGAAAATGTGACCAATAGAAAGGCAAATGATGCTTATAATGTTTGGAAGAACAGAAAAGATAAGTACAAAGATTTGTATGAAATTGAGAAAGAAGCTATTGAAATGCTAGGTGCTAAAAGCTTTTCTTCTAATACCATTTACTATATGGATGCTGCCAGAAGATATAAGTTAACTGGCGGGTCACTTACCGATTTGGACATTATTGCCATTTATGACCAAGTTCAAGATATTTTGGACGAAATGTTGGAAAATGGAGAAAGTGAACAGAAAATCGAAAAGGCCAGAGAATATATTGAGAAATTATTCAATTCAACTGTAACCATTGATTGTAACATTATTGACGAAAAATTATATCCTAAATTTGTAGAGGATGGCAAGGAATTAGAAGATGCCGAAAGAATTGTTAAGTTTGCCTTAGCCGGTGGATGTACTAGTTCTGATTCTTTTATAGATGCTGCTAAGGTTGTACAGGAAGATTCTCCTGAATTCGGTTTAGCTAGAATGCTTGCTATAAGGTTGAAAGCAAATGGAGATTTAGAAGGAGCTGAAAAGTATTTCAAAGAAGCCTTAAAATTAACTGAAGATAACATCAAAAAAGCGGATGTTCACATCGAATTAGCTGATGTCGCTTCCAAACAGGGCAATAAGTCACAATCTCGAACATATGCATATGAAGCTTTAGATGAGGATCCGTCTAGAAAAGAAGCTTATACTATAATTGGAGACCTCTATTTAAATAGTTTTTCAGATTGTAAAGGAGGAGAAGATGTTGTGAAAGATAGAGCAGTTTATATTGCAGCCTACAATATGTATCAAAAAGGAGGCGCTTCAAATAGAATGGAAGTAGCTAAAGAACAATTCCCTTCAAAAGAGGATATCTTCAACTATGATTATGAAAAAGGAGATGAGGTAGAAGTTGGATGTTGGATAGGAGAAACTGTTCAAGTTCAAACTAGGGACTAATCACCATCATTTAAAATATAAGCGGTCTTGATTTTATAATATCTTGACCGCTTTTTTTATTTTTGTATTATGAAACATTTCTGCCTTTCATTAATCGCATTATTATTTTTCGCATGTTCTTCTGGATTAGAATCCAAAAAGAAATTTGAAGAATATGACGGTCCCGTAATGGAGGCTGATACTGTTGAAATTATATACTCAGATTCAGCAGTAGTTAGAGTGATTTTGAAAGCTTCCAAGCAATTAGATTTTGAAAATGGGGATAGAGAATTCCCAAATGACATCTTCATAGAGTTTTATGAGCCAGACGGAACAATGTCTTCTACTCTTGAGGCAAATTCCGCTTACTATACAAAAGAAGATAACCTATACAAAGCAGAAGGTGATGTAGAGGTGATAGGCTATATAGATCCCAGAAAAATGAATTCTGAGGAATTGTTCTGGGAACCAGAAAAAGAAGAAATTTATACAGATAAATTTGTGCGTATACAATCTGAAGATCAAATATCAACGGGTACAGGGCTTGTAGCTAAGCAAGACTTTTCTAGTTATAGAATTTTAAATCCGAGTGGCACTATTTATTTGAATGACGATTCCACTTCACAGGAAGAACAAAAAAAAGAAATAAAAAAAGATACGGCTCAAAAAAAGAACAAGCCTGTTAAAAAGACTGTTAAAAAAACAAATGGCCTCCAAGAACAAAAATAAAAACAATACTCCCGAAAGCCCAAAACCAAATTTTATAATAATAGGATTGGCTTTTGCTTTGTTCGTTATAGGTATACATCAATCCATTACTGTTGGCTTTGAATATTCTTACTGGATTTTTATGTTATCCATAAGTCTCTTACTTTTACATAGATACCTCAAACAAAAGAAGCAGCATAAACAGGATTCTAAAAAATAATGGAAAGCAGTTATTTAATTTATATTATAATGTCACTTCTATTTTCTGCATTCTTTTCAGGAATAGAAATTGCTTTCATATCATCCAATAAATTACATATTGAGCTTCAAAGCCAACAAGGGATTATCTCAGGTAAAATTCTTTCTAAATTTTTAGAAAAACCGTCTTCATTCATTGGTACAACCTTGATTGGGAATACCATTTCATTAGTGGTATATGGTATTTATATGGCAAAAATGATTGAACCCATTTTGATAGAAAACCTACCTTTATTCTTTCAAAATGATATTTTCATTTTACTTGCCCAAACTTTTATCTCCACCATTTTTGTACTGTTTATAGCTGAATTCACCCCTAAAAGTATATTTTTGCTTAACCCCAATGGCTTATTATCCTTTTTTGCCTTACCGCTTTGGCTTATTTATTATATCACCTATCCTATAGTATTTTTTATAGTGGGTTTATCAAAAATATTTCTAAAATATGTGTTGAGATTGAAATATGAAGAAGATAAACCGGTATTCGGCTTAACTGACTTGGATCATTTTGTTAAAAACACTGTTCAACTTGACCATCAGGAAAGCAAAATAGAATTGGATAAAAAAATCTTCAATAATGCACTCGAATTCAAAACTATTAAGGTCAGGGAATGTATGATTCCCAGGACTGAGGTGGTAGCAGTAGATGTTGAAGATAATATTGAGGAGTTGAAAGATGCTTTTAATGATAGTGGTCACTCAAAGGTTTTGATTTATAAAGACACTATTGATGATGTCATAGGTTATTGCCATTCTTTAGCCTTATTCAAAAAACCTGCATCCATCAAAGAAATCCTGACGCCCATCATTATTGTCCCTGAAACCATGCCTGCTAATGAGCTGATGATTCAGTTTATACAAGAGCATAAAAGTTTGGCATTAGTGGTGGATGAATTTGGAGGTACTTCAGGAATTGTCAGCTTAGAAGATATTATTGAAGAAATATTTGGCGAAATTCAAGATGAACATGATGATGAGGATCTTGTGGAGGAAAAAGTTTCCGCCAATACATTTATATTTAGCGCCAGATTGGAAATAGATTACATAAATGATAAATATTTTTTAAATCTACCGGAAGGCGATTATGATACATTAGGAGGTTTTATCCTCTCCATAACAGAAAATTTTCCACAGTTAAAAGAAGAAGTGAGTAGTCCTCCTTTTCGATTTGAGATAGAAAGTATGGAGGAAAACAGAATCAATCTTGTGAAACTAATTGTCGCTAACCCAAATTAGCTTAAAGTAATAAATGGAATCACTTTGATATTAATCATTTATACTATTATTTTGCGAATCTTTGAAATAAAAAAACATGGGAGTATTTAATACATTAAGAGTGAAGATGGGGTCGGTATTGATCGCCCTAATAGGATTATCCATATTAGCTTTCTTGCTAACTGATTTGCTTGGGCCTGACTCAATGCTTTTAGGTGGCGGACAATCTAATGATGTTGGTGAAATAGCAGGAGAAACCATCAACCTACCTGAATATCAGCGTAAGGTTGAGGAATTCAAGAATAATTTTAGAACCGGAAATGGCAGGGCACCTTCCGATCAAGAAATGAATTCTATCCGCCAACAAGCTTGGGATTTCCTTATTGTTGAAAAAGCTTTTCAAAAAGAGTATGATGAATTAGGACTTGAAGTCACTAATGAAGAACTGGTAGATATGGTTCAGGGTGATAATATTAGTCCTATTGTAAAACAAAACTTTACTAATCCTGAAACTGGTGAGTTTAATAAAGAACAAGTAGTGAATATCATCAGAAATATTGCTCAAGCTCCTGCCGAGCAACAAGCACAATGGTATTCATTTGAATCTTCTTTGGTGCCTTCAAGGGCAAGAACAAAATATGATGCCTTGATGAGTGAATCAGTATATGTTACTAATGCAGAAGCTGAACGAGCTTATCAAAAGGAAAATGAAAAAGCTGAGGTTGAATATTTATATGTTAATTACAGTGTAATACCTGATTCAGTGGTTTCCCCCTCTGATTCCGAATTGAAAAGTTATTACAATGAACATCAAGAAAAATATGAGTCAGATGCCAGCAGAACAATAAGCTATGTTGGGTTTGAATTGTTGCCATCAGGTGAAGATTCTACTTTCATTCAAGAAGAAATTACAGCACTAAAATCGGAATTTGAAAATATAAAAGATGATTCTGCTTATGCTAGATTAAATTCTGATAGAAGTGAAGCATTTAAAACATTTCATATCTCAGAATTACCAAAGATATTAGCCTCTAATACTAATATTCTGAAAGAAGGAGATGTAATCGGTCCGTTTATAGAAGATGGTGCCTACATTTTATATAAAACATCTAAAATATATGATGATACTATTTCATCTGTAAAAGCTTCTCATATTTTAATTGAAACTGAAGAAGGCACTGATGAAGCGGCTAGAAAAGAGGCTCAAGAAGTATTGCAAAAAGCCAGAAGTGGTCAAGATTTCGCTGAGTTAGCGAAAGATTATAGTGACGGCCCTTCTGCCACAAAAGGTGGTGATTTAGGTTGGTTTAAAGAAGGGCAAATGGTCGATGAATTTAATGAAGCCGTATTTGCCAAAAATGGTACTGGAATCATTAATAAATTAGTGAAAACCCAATATGGATATCACATTATTAATGTTACGGAAGAGAAATCTTCAAAAACATACAAGGTAGCCACAATTCAAAGGGATATATTGCCTTCAGAATCAACTAGAGATAAATTATATAGAAAAGCTGACTTATTTGCTGCTTCAAATAGTAATTATGCAGATTTTTCAGATGCTGCAAAAGAAGAAGGTTTTGAAGTAAGGAGTTCTGGTAAAATGAGTCCTAACCAAAGATCGATTGGAGCTTTGGGCTCTGCTAGACCAATTGTGAGATGGGCCTTTACTGATGCCTCTGTTGGCAAAGTATCTGACGTATTTGAAACAGACTCTCATTTTGTTGTGGCAGTTTTAACCAATAAAACTGAAAAAGGGACTTCAGATTTTAATGAAGTAAAAGCTATAGTTAGAAGAGAATTGAAGAAAGAACTTCAAGGCGAGAAAATCAAAGATAAATTAGCAAGTTTATCTGGTTCTTTAGAGGAAATAGCAGCAGCTTATGGTGATGACGCAAGAGTATTCACTACATCTGATTTGAACATTGGATCTAATTCACTACCAAATGTTGGTCAGGCTCCTAAAGTTGTGGGTACTATTTTCGGAATGGAACCTAATACTCAATCACAACCTTTGGAGGCTAAAAATGGTATAGTAATCGTAAAAGTGTTGAGTAAAAGTGCTGCCCCTGAAGTTGCTGATTACAACACTTATAAAGACCAGTTGGCGCAAAGCAGAAAAAACAATGTTTCTTTTGAAATTAAGTCTGCTATTGAAGAAAAAGCAGATATAGTAGATGAGAGATATAAGTTCTATTAATCTGTAATAAAATTAAAATCTTAAGGGGGCTTTAAAGCCCCTTTTTTTGTGGAAAAGAGTAAGAATATTATGAGTACGGAAAAAGATATAGAATCATTTAAAGAAAAACTGGAGGCAGTTTCAGAATGGCCGAGCCTTTATATGTTCAAATTTATAGTTGAGGCTGATAAACAAGATCAGATAAAAGATATATTTGAAAATCATGAAGTAATTGTAAAACCTTCAAGTAAGGGGAAATATGTAAGTCTGACTATTAAAATGCTGGCCAATTCTGCCGAGCAGATTATTGAAAAATATTTGGAAACTAATAAAATCAAAGGAGTTATTGCTTTATAATAACTCCAATGTAACAATTCAAATTCTAAGCGGTTACAAACATAAAAGAAAAAATTATGTGGAAAGAAGAAAATAATACGCTAAAAAGAACATTTGAATTTAAAGATTTTACCGAAGCTTTCGGATTTATGGCTAAAGTTGCCATTGTTGCAGAAAAAATGGGTCATCATCCAAATTGGTCTAATGTATACAATAAGGTAAGTTTTGAGTTAACGACTCATGACGAGGGCAATAAGATCACTGAAAAAGATAAAAAGCTAGCCGAAGAAATTGATAAATTAGTTTAGAAAATCTTTAATTTTGGGAATGGAGCAATCAGAAACGCAACTTTACTTGGTGCCCACTCCCATCGGCAATTTGGAAGATATGACATATCGAGCTGTCAATATCCTCAATAGTGTAGATGTGATATTAGCAGAAGACACTAGAACCTCAGGAAAGTTGCTTAAACATTATAACATCAAAAAACCTCTTCAGAGTTTTCATATTCATAATGAACATAAAAAAGTAGAGCAAGTAATTGAGGATTTAAAGGCAGGAAAAATAATGGCATTGATTTCCGATGCCGGAACACCCGGAATCTCAGATCCGGGTTTTTTATTGGCTAGAGAAGCCTTAAAAAATGATATTAAGTTAGAATCCCTCCCAGGAGCTACTGCTTTAATTCCTGCCCTCATCAAATCAGGCTTCCCCAATGACAGATTTATATTTGAAGGATTTTTACCTCATAAAAAAGGTCGAAAAACACGAATTGAAAATTTAAAAGATGAGGATCGCACTATTATTTTTTATGAATCGCCTCATCGCTTACTCAAAACTTTAAAGCAACTTGCAGAAGCAATGGGAAAAGACCGTATGGCGTCTGTTTCCAGAGAACTCACTAAACTATTTGAAGAAACCATAACAGATACATTAGAAGGGCTGATAACACATTTTGAAAATACAGCCCCAAAAGGAGAAATTGTATTGGTACTAAATGCTAAATCATGACTAAAAAACTACTATTAGGATTACTGATATTCACTTCATTTGAAGTTTTTGCCCAAAATAAACTTTCTGAAAAGGCTGAAATGAGTTTGATAACGGTTGCCCCGGGTGATGAACTCTATTCAGGTTTTGGACATTCTGCTTTACTAGTAGAAGATAAAGGCTTGAGCGTAGTATTTAACTACGGCACTTTCGACTTTGAAACACCGGGCTTTTACATGAAGTTTGTGAGGGGAAAGCTCGATTATATGCTCTCCGCAGGCAGATTATCATATCTTGTTAATTCTGCTAAAGCAGAAAAAAGAAGCGTTATTCAGCAAAAACTTAATTTGAGCACCGAACAAAAAAATGAAATCTACAGCTTTTTATTGGAAAATATAAAACCCGAAAATAGATTTTATCAATACGACTTTTTCTTTGATAATTGCTCTACCCGTTTTCGGGATTTACTGGAGGATGTTCTTGGAGAAGGTCTAGTATGGGAAAAGGAAGCTGAAGGCTATACATTCAGGGAGTTTTTGGATATCTATTTAGAGGATAAGCCATGGCAAGATTTCGGCATTGATTTAGTATTAGGGCAACCCACTGATGAATTGGCAGATAAAAGAAATGAAATGTTTCTGCCTGATTTATTGATGATGCACTTTGATGAAGCCACTTATAATGATAAACCAATTGTGGAAGATAAAATTATAATTTATGAAGCTAAAGAACAGGAAGCATCAGTTGGTTTTCAAATCCTGCCACAATATCTAACCTGGTTTATTTGCATATTAGGGATATTTTTAAGCGTTAGGCATCATAAAGCTAAATTAAGTGATGTTTGGTTCAATAGAGTCCTATTTGTAATAACAGGTTTGCTTGGATGTCTTATTTTCTTTTTGTGGTTTTTATCCGATCATGTAGCCACTGTAAATAACTGGAATATGATTTGGGCATTTCCCTTAAATGTGATTTTAGCCTTTTTGCTTTTCAAAAAACCAGCTAAAAAATGGCATACCGTTTTTTATGCAATATTTGGTATTGTTCAATTCATGCTTTTGGGCTTTTTCTATACTTTACCACAAGCTATGCATATAGCAGTATTGCCAATCGTTTTATATTTTGCCTTTAAGTCATTTAACTTGCTTTACAGAACCAAAAAAATGAATGTATAACGGTCTAAGACCGTCTTATTATTTGAGCTAATATAGAAGCTTGCTTTTCAAGCTATATTTTAACCACAAAAGAATAAAAAGAACACAATAGATTTTATATAAATATAAAATTGAATCAATCACATATTTTTAAACTAAACCTCCAAATTCTTATAACCTGCACCTTACATAATTTATATGTCTTAGCTTTTACCTTATTAAGAAATTTGGCTATCTGAAAATAACCTTGGTTATTTTCTTTTGTGTTCTTTTGTCTCTTTGTGGTGGGAAAATGTTGGTGTAAAAATTTATTAGTAGAATTTTAATTTAATAGCGTTAAATTACCCAAAAGCATATTTCACTAAAAAGCTTTTACCTTTAATTTGAAAATTAGTATCAATAATAAAATTTAAGATGAAATTAAATACTATCCACCAAGAAGCCATCAAATTAGTTAAAGAAGTAGGCGAATTTATCAGGCATGAATCTGAGAATTTCAATACCGATAAAATAGAGCATAAAGGATTTAATGATTTGGTCAGTTATGTGGATAAGGAAGCTGAGAAAAGATTGGTAGAAGGTTTAGGTGAGATTATACCTGACTCAGGATTTATTGCAGAAGAAGGTACCTCTAGCAAAAAAGGGGAGGAATATAATTGGATTATTGATCCTTTGGATGGCACCACCAATTTTGTTCATGGTCTTCCCGTTTTTTCCATAAGTGTTGCCCTACAGCAGAATGGTGAGATAGTATCAGGGATAGTATTAGAAATAAATAGAAATGAATGTTTTGAGGCTGTAAAAGGTGAAACTTCTAAGTTAAATGGGAAGCCAATTTCCGTTTCAAAAAACATTGACCTATCTCAAAGTTTAATAGCTACAGGATTTCCTTATAATGATTTTGATAAAATGGATGATTATTTATCCATACTAAAACATTTAATGCAAAACAGCCACGGATTAAGAAGGTTTGGCAGTGCTGCAGTTGATTTGGCTTATGTAGCCTGCGGAAGATACGAAGGCTACTTTGAATACAATCTTAATGCCTGGGATGTAGCTGCAGGAGCTTTTATCGTACAACAAGCTGGTGGAAAAGTCAGCCGTTTTAATGGGGATGATGATTTTATTTTTGGCATGGAAATAATATCTTGCTCTGCAGAAGTATATGAAGAACTATTAACCATACTCCAGAACCGATGGAAGCACAGTTAGAAGTTAAAGGGAAAAGAATAAATTTAGGGGCGGGAAATGTAAAGTTTTCAGATGATGCTATAAAGAAACTTAATTATTTATTGGGTGGATTGTTTATGCTGACTGCAATTTTATATTTTGTTAACTTTTTAGAAAAAGGATTTGAAGTAGGCAGGCACTTTTTTACAAGTGGCATCTATTTTTTCGCTGGGCTCTTGTTTTTCTTTAAAGCTCATTTTGAATTATCACCTACCTCAAAATATGCTCCTCATTTTATAATCTCAGAAACTGGACTAAAAATCAAAACAGGCGTTTTCAAAAAACCTGAATTTATTGATTGGGGTGATGTGAAGAAAATTGAATTGGGCTATTATAAAATAGGGATTAAAGATAGAACAGGTTTGCAGTATTTTCCTTACAGGTCCCGCAAGGAAACTTCGATAGAAATAAAAAGGGAAATTGAAGACATTGCCTCTCAAAAAGGAATAGAAGTAGAAAATTTATTAAAAAGATAAGCTGATATTTTATCAGCTTATCTTTTTAATGATTTCAATTAAAATTAAGTGTCCGTGCAAGTCCAATCCTGTCCATAGGCTTGGCCTTGATCTTTTAATTCATCCTTACGCTCTTGAACCTCGGTGGGAGAACCACAAAATTCAGTAGTCACTCCATTATTTTGGTCTGTACAAGTAGTACAAACTTCCACTAAGCCACATGAGAATAGTAAAAGAATTAAAGCTAGGGTTGATAGTTTTTGTCTCATAATACAATTATTTATTCTTCATCTTCATTTTCCTTTTCAGGGTCTATTGAAGGTCTTTCTTCTCGGTTTGCAATTTCCCAAGCGGTATAAAATATTAAATCAGTTCTTTTCTTTAATAAATCAAATTCTATCTTATCTACTGTGTCCGTATGCTGATGATAATCAGGATGAGTACCGTTAAAGTAGAAAATGATCGGAACCCCATTTTTGGCAAAGTTCCAATGATCTGAACGATAATAAATTCTATCTGGATGATCTTCTGCATTATAGGTGTAATCCAAATCTAATTTCGTATAATTATCATTCATAGCTTCACTGATTTCATGCAATTCAGTTGAAATTCTGTTGGATCCAATTAAATAAACGAATTCTCTATCATCTATATGAGCAGAATCTACTCTTCCAATCATATCAATATTTAAGTTGGTCACCGTATTATCCAATGGAAAAACAGGGTTCTCAGCATAATGAGCAGATCCAAGTAATCCTTTTTCTTCACCTGTTACCGGCATAAATAAAATGCTTCTTTTGGGGCCGTGACCATTCTCTTTTGCTTTTACAAAAGCTTCTGCTATTTCCATAATTGCCGTAGTTCCGGACGCATCATCATCAGCACCATTATATACTTTACCCTCTTGTATACCGATATGGTCATAATGAGCTGTTAATACGATTAACTCATCTTTTTTCTCAGTGCCTTCCAAATAGCCTAATACATTTTCAGTTTCCATAATTTCAGTATTAATCTCAGCAAAAAGCTCAGCAGAGGCAGTATCACCAATTTTTAATTCTGATAATGGCTTCCCAAAAAATTCTTCCGCCAATTCTTTATAAATTACAAGACTGGCTAACCCTTCTTTGGAAGGCTCAGTTCTTGATAGTGAACCATGTGAAGCGTAATATCTTCCATAACGCATTACCATGTTCATTCTGCTACTGTCTTCAGCAAAAACAATCGCACCCTCAGCGCCCATTTCTTCTATATTCTTTAATGTAGGAGTAAATTGACCATCTGCCTTAAAAGCTAAAAACTTACCTTGCGCTTCAACTTCCTTCAAATCTTCTTCTTGAGCCTTGTTTACAAATACAATGTCAATTTCACTTTTTTCGAAAGGAGTATTTGACCAATATACCATTTGATCTAAATTTTGAATAGTTTTCCCATTCACTTTTATTTCAGATTTTCCCCTGAAAGTTTGATATAAGTTAAACTTTTGGAAATAAGATCCATCAACAGGAGCGGTTAAGTCCAATGATTCAAAATGATTTTTGATATATTCGGCAGCCATTTTTTGTCCTTTCCTTCCAGTTTCCCTGCCTTCTAAAGAATCAGATGCTAGTAAGGTTAAATGTCTAGTTAAATCATCATCGGTAATGGTTTTAGCATACTTTCTGGCTTGCTTTTCCATTACTTGTGCTGATAGTAAACTAACAGCTAATAAACTCATAAATAGAGTGGAGAAAAAAGTCTTCATAATTAAGGGGTTAAGGTAAATTAATTTAAAATTTTTACTTTAATGTGAACAAAATTCCTAAATAATATATTGTACTTTTGTGGCATAAAACAGCAGTGGGCACTGGAGAACAACCGCCCGCAGGGCGACACCCCCGAATGGGAGGACATCATGCCCTATCTGAAAAACAAGAACAGGCCCGAGTGCCCGGAGGGCGGCGACTACACCCTTCAGCCCCTTGGCCAACCACCCACCTGCTCCCACGACGGTCCCGAACACGAGCTTCCCTGAATAACCCCGCATCCCAAACCCCAAAACTGGCAACGCCCCATGCAGTCCGACGTGCCCACAACCACAGCCGCACCCGAGTTCAACAATCTCCTGGCCGTGCTGCAGCGCCAACGGCCCTCCCGCCCCACCCTCTTCGAGTTCTATCTGAACAATCCGCTGTACAACCGCGTGGCCGCTCCGGCCACCGACGCGCCCGCCGACCTTGCCGAGCAAGTGCACACCATCCGGGCACACAGCGCGCTCGGCTACGA